>JBGCEK010000001.1:0-6413 GCA_045106275.1 Pseudohongiellaceae bacterium
AAGAAAATATCAAATATTCGCGACATGCTTCCATTGCTTGAAGCTGTGGCTAAAGCGGGCCGTCCGCTTCTAGTTATTGCTGAAGACGTTGAAGGCGAAGCGCTTGCAACTTTAGTTGTCAACAATATGCGCGGCATAGTCAAAGTTGCTGCTGTTAAAGCACCTGGCTTTGGCGATCGCAGAAAGGCAATGCTTGAAGACATCGCTATCCTAACTGGTGGTACAGTGATTTCTGAAGAAGTTGGTCTAAATCTTGAGGGCGCAACGGAAGCAGATCTTGGTTCTGCCAAGCGAGTCCAAATCAGCAAAGAGAACACCACAATTATTGATGGCGCAGGTGAGGCTACTAAGATCGAAGGCCGAGTCGGTCAGATCCGTGCTCAGATCGAAGAAACTTCATCTGACTATGACCGTGAGAAGCTTCAAGAACGTGTAGCTAAGCTTGCTGGCGGTGTTGCCGTTATCAAAGTTGGCGCTGGTACGGAAATCGAAATGAAGGAAAAGAAGGCCCGCGTAGAAGATGCACTTCATTCAACACGCGCAGCGGTTGAAGAGGGTGTTGTTCCTGGTGGCGGTGTCGCTCTTGTTCGCGCTTTACAAAAAGTTGAAGGACTTAAAGGCGATAACGAAGACCAGAACGTTGGCATCGGTCTACTTCTCAAAGCTGTTACTGCACCACTTCGTCAAATCGTTGCTAATGCGGGCGAAGAGTCATCAGTTGTGTTGGACAAAGTTAAGCAAGGTGAAGGAAACTTTGGTTTTAACGCGGCCACTGGTGAGTACGGTGACATGTTGGAAATGGGTATTCTCGATCCAGCAAAAGTGACTCGAACTGCAATTCAAGCTGCAGGCTCAATTGCTGGTCTCATGATCACAACCGAGGCTATGGTCGCAGAGCTTCCAGAAGAGAAAGGCGCTCCAATGGGCGGCGGCGGAATGCCAGATATGGGCGGAATGGGCGGAATGCCTGGCATGATGTAGTCTTGCCCTAAACCGGTCTACTAGGCCGGGTTAATCGTCACAAAAAAGCCGGGTTTGCCCGGCTTTTTTGTGACTTTATATTTCGGAAAAATCATCACTATTGCTTTTTATTATCAGGTTTTTATATAGCCTAATATCGCTTCTTCCGCAGTTTTTAATCGGTTTTTTCTTGTTACATTAAACCCTCAAAATAAAGTAGATAAGAGGGAGGAAGACAGATGGAGTCTTCAAATAAAGTGATCTCGAAGCATCAAAACCGCCGCAGTATCTTCATAGCAACTAGCCTAGCAACATCCTTATTTTTCGGCAGCACCGCGTTAGCACAAGACTTTTACGTATCCGGTAGCGTGGGAATAAACGATCAGCAGAATTCGAATAGTTCTGGTAACTTTGTTAACAACTTTACAACGGGGCAAGTAACAGGGTTTACCTCTCCAGTCTCTTTTGCCAGCGGGACTCCATTTAGCTGGGAGACTGATTTCTCGGACGGTGAGACCTATTCAATAGCCTTTGGCTACACTTACAACCAATTTCGTTTTGAGCTCGCTCATCATCGGTCCTCTAATAATGTCAGTGGTCAGTCCGATTTAACTGTTGGGGCAACCGATCTGAGCTCCGTTGATGCTGGCGTGTTACTTACGGGCAATACCAATGATATTGGGGTCAGCTCAGATTTGTTCTTGTCGGGCGGAGGGCGCATGGATACAACCACTGTGATGCTCAACGCTTACTATGATTTCGATTTTGGTGGTGATCTAAACCCTTATGTGGGCGTTGGCATAGGAAACGCAGAAGAGGATGTATTGTTCACCACCCAAAGCGGTAATTTGCTGCGTGATAAGGACAATGGATTCGCTTGGCAATTAATAGGCGGCGTTGAATATCAAGCGACGCCTACTGTTTCTTTCTTCGGGCAGTATCGCTATTTTCGAGCCAATGACCCTACGCTTGGGTTGAAATTACTTCCAGGTTCGGTCGATGTTGAGAATCAGTTCCAGGCTTTTGAGGTGGGGTTAAGGTATTCTTTTTAAGTCCCTAGTCTAACTCTGCTTACAAAAAAGCCGAGCTAAGCTCGGCTTTTTTGTATCACGCTGCGCAGCCTTTTAGGCTTTAGCAAGGTTCTCGTTCGCAAAATCCCAATTCACTAGATTATCAAGGAACGACGCCAAAAAATCTGGGCGGCGATTTTGAAAATCAAGGTAGTAGGCATGTTCCCAAACGTCAGCAACCAGAATAGGTGTCATGCCATCAGTTAGAGGCGTTGCTGCATTTGCGGTTTTGACTATTTTGAGCTTGCCACCATCTGCCGCAAGCCAGACCCAGCCGCTACCAAACTGGCCTACACCACCTGCTACAAATTCAGCTTTAAAGGCTTCAAAGCTACCGAAATCCTCAGCAATTTTTGCGGCGATTGCGCCTGTTGGCTCACCGCCACCATTTGGGCTCAAGCTGTTCCAGAAAAAGGTATGGTTGTAGCACTGCCCTACATTGTTAAATAGAGGTCCACCTGCAGCGACGGTTGCCATTACAAGGTCTTCTAGGCTGTCACCGCTAATGCCCGCATCTGCCAGCAATTCGTTGCCTTTTACGACATAGGCGTTGTGGTGTTTGCCATGGTGAAAGTCAAGGGTGTTGGCAGACATATGCGGCTCTAGAGCGTCTTTTGCAAAGGGCAATTCTGGTAATTGTAAAGTCATAGGGGCCTCGTTTTCCGTTTTCGAAGGTTCGTTTGTTGAGCGCGAGAAATAAATTTGCCGATCCCGCAGTGTCTTAGGATAACTACGTTTTTTATAGCAAAGTTAGATTAGCGTGTAAGGCGCTATTCTAGCAGAATTAGGCCTTAATTGAACGCCGCTGGGCTTCCGGCTTTAGAATATTAGTCTAGGTCTTAGGTAATGTTGTTTTGTTAGTGGTTTCGGGCAGTAGGGGAAAATAACTTGTGATCAATTAGATCCTAGGTGGGGTGGGGGGATGGCACGGGAACGATCTTTCAAGGATAATACGCCTATGAATAATACAGATGACGATCTAGGTAAGCTACCTCCGATGGTGCCTGACAGAGATGATGTTGATTCTCACCTCAGCAACAGGCGTTCTCAAGGCAACGACATAGTGCGCCCGACGTATAATACCGAAAGGGTAAAAGTCAGTACTTGGCCAGTTAGAATTATGTTGCTGCTGCTAACTTGTGCGGCTGGTGCGGGCGGCTATGCTGGCTATTTTTTCTATGAGCAATACCAAACTGACCTTCGGCGAGCGGAGCTGCGGATTAGCGATCTAGAAACTCGATTGGCTATCGCGGGGGAGTCTTCGGAAGAAACAGATAACACGCTGATGGAGAACATTGAAAAGACGATTGAACAATACGATCTGCTGTGGGCAAATTGGCGAAACAACAACCGGACTTTTGAAGAGTTCAAAGGCGAGGTTGCGAGACTCAAATTGGTCAACGAAGGCCAAGACGAGGTTGCTGCAAACAACAGCCAACTTTTGGCGGCGACAAATGAGCAGGTTACAACGACTCAATCCCGCCTCAATAGCCTCACCAGTGATTATAGTCAGCTAAACCAGTCAGTCGCTGCAATGAATGCGAACATTGCCGATTTGGCCGCTCTCAGAGGCGATATCGAAGCAATCAGGCAGGCCCTCAACAGTGGCGATAGTACGGTGCTTGGGTTAGTTGGGCGAGTTGAGTATATGGAAGAGCGAATGGAGTCGGTGGACGCTCACCGACTTCAAGTGAATGAGAGTTTATTCCGCTTTCAAGAAAACATGGAAGCCCTGCAGAGAACTCTCTCTAACGGTGGTGGCTTATAAAGAGTCCTCCAGTGGCCTTAAATCATATAGCCTAGCGCCCGGTAAATTTGGGCGCTCTTTTCTCCACGAATGCAGTCACCCCCTCGGCAAAATCCGGTTGCGAAGCGCAGTCAGAAAAATACTCTGCTTCAGCCTGTAGTTGAGATTCAAATTCACTTTCCAATGACCGATAGAATAGCGCCTTGGTATTGCCGTACACATGGGTGGGGCCGTTGGCGAGTCGAGTTGCTAACTTGTTGGTTTCTGCTTCCAGTTCGCCATTGGCAACTACGTAGTTAATCATCCCGCAGTCTTTTGCCTCTTGAGCGCTAAACCTGTCACCCAACAAAGCAATTTCCATCGCTTTTTTGATACCCACCGCTCTGGGCAAATGGAAAGACGAGGAACCGTCTGGGCTTGTGCCAATTTTGCAATAGGCCAATGTGAAAAACGAATCTTCTTCAGCGATAACTAGATCACAGGCCAGTGCCATGCTGACACCCGCTCCCGCTGCCGCACCTTTGCAAGAAGCGATAATTGGTTTTGGCATTCGACGCATAGCAAACATAATGGTGTGGAGATCGTGAATTCGCAGGATGAACTCCTTTCGAATTTCTTCAGAGCTTTTCACTTTCACAGTTTCAGCCATACCCTTTACGTCGCCACCTGCCATGAAGTGATCGCCTGCGCCTTTCAGGACGACACAGCGGACGGACTCATCTCTCTCAATATCGTGAAGTGAGCTAGAGAGGGCGGATCGCATTTCCATGCTAAGTGCATTTCTGGATTCGGGGCGGTTCATGGTGAGGGTGGCTATGCCGCCATCAATGGAGACTTCTAAATCTGACATGGAAACTTCCTTAATATAGAGTTTTCGGAGTTCTTGTTTTTAAAGGGATTTTGTTTGAATTCGATGGATTTAGTATAGCGCTGTGCTTTAAAAAAATCTTCTGTCAAAACAGCAGTTGGCAAATGTCAGGGTTTAGGTATAATACGCGCCCCATCGAGGTAAACCCTCAATTTGTGCGGATGTGGCGGAATTGGTAGACGCGCTAGATTTAGGTTCTAGTATCGAAAGGTGTGGGAGTTCAAGTCTCCCCATCCGCACCACTTATATTTATGAAATCCCTTCTCAGCGAAGATGCTGTTTTGACCTTGTGGCAAACCTACGTGTTTCTCCTACTTTGACTCGCAGCACGTCTGCCCTGTGTGCATTCGTTTAGCGAGCCAGTCTTTACACTAAAGTTAAAGGCCGAAGCGATTTTTTGCCTGCTTTTAAAACGCTTTCGTCAAAGGAGTCTTGGAATACTCGGTTCGCCTGTTGACGAACAAAGGGGGCTTCCATTCCTCTTAAAACCACGTAGTTGGGAGAAAGTGGTCGAACAAGGGGAGTTCACAACGATATGATTTCGTTGATCAAAAAAGAGTCAGACGGATGTAAGACTTTTTTGCTGACACTCATTACAAAGGCCAAACAGTTCTACTGTCATCTGCGTGATTTTGAATAACTGGGCTTTTTCAATTTCGATAACGGAGCGACTAAAGCTGGATGACTCTAATTCACGAACCTCCTCACATTGTTCACAGATCAGAAAATGCCCTTGGTGGTCTTTTTCCGGTTGCGCGCATCCGAAGTAAGCATTGAGAGATTCTAGCTTGTGAACTAAGCCCTGAGCTTGAAGGAAGTCTAGTGTTCTATAAACCGTCGCCGGAGCCACGCCGCTGCGTTTTGATGCTAGAGCAGATAATAAGTCGTAAGCCTTAACTGGTTTGTGTTCGGCCCATATCAATTCAAATACTTGCCTGCGAAGATCAGTAAATCGTTCGCCGCCTTCCTCACAAACCCGACTTGCGTTTTCGATGGCGTCCTCGATGCAATTCGAGTGGTTATGCTTCGCGCCGAAAGTTAAAGCGCCTTTTAAAGAAGGTTGTGATTTTTGATTCAAGGTCTCACTCCAAGGTAAGTTTGATATTGCTGGGGTTTAGAACTGCAAAGCCTTGTTGAGATTCGGTAACCCACTGTACATTAATTCTGTTCAGGCCGCTAAAGCTGCTAAAAGCAGCAATTGAAAGATCTTTTGCAGGCTTGTTCGGGCAATCAATCTGGTACTGCACACGAATATCCCCATGAGATTCACCTTCGTGATTGTGATGTTCATGACTGAGTGTTTCGGCGTAGTCGGGTGCCTCAAATGAAAGTGTTGTTTTTCGGCAGTCACCAAAAGCATCGCCCAGTAGCCATCGGTTGGTTTGTAAGTCAGAGATTATTTTTTCCCACAGCGCTTTTTCTTTAGCAGAGCTCGGTGCGCGTTCAAAACCAAGTAGATTCATAGCAGGGCTGATAAATTCGAGCTGAATTTGCTGATCGATCATTGCTATGTTTAGTTCAGCAATGCCATGCACATGACTATCTAGTCCTTGAGCATTAACTACAACATCACCAAGACTAAAACCGAAGGCGGTTAATAGAATGGGAATTGTGTGTAAGTTTCTAGCGTGGCATCGCATGAGAATTCTCCAGTGAGGAGGTTTTCGTTAGTGAATGTTGGCTTTCAGTTATTGATGTTAAGATTAAGCGCTTTTGTACTTGTCGTTTGCACGACAGTTGAGTAATTCTTTTTCCCAATCAGTGTCTA
>JBGCEK010000002.1:0-81939 GCA_045106275.1 Pseudohongiellaceae bacterium
AATAGAGCACTTCGCAAATAAGAAAAGTGCAAACTCTTCCATCCAAACTAATGTTGAAATAGTCTTAGTTTTCCAGTCCGGTCTAATATTTCTTACACTAATTGGCTCGGTGATCCCTGATTTCTGAATTTCAAATAGATATCAGTGACTGCCGGTTAGTAAACGCTTGGGTCAGTAAGACTGATCAAGTGATTTGCCAGAAAATCACGCCCAATAGATTTGACACTTATTTTTATCTAACGGGGTTATACGACAAAGAAGAAGTGGTATTAGATTTCGATGATTATTTAAACGTAGGAGAATACGTTGAAGAGCTAAATAGCCTTATAATTCAAAAGGCTAGGGTTAAGAACTTTAGGCAGACTAACGATTTGTGGGCTTTTAATTTGTCTACTAGCAAAGAGCAACTCTTGATGGAAGGAGCTGGGTTTGCAATTGACTCTTTCATGCGATTAGATTGAGTCGTCGTTAAAAGAGCAGATATTTCCCTAGCTTTGAAAGCTCACAATATTAGGCTCTAAGCATTAACTATTAATAAAGACAGTAAGCTCGGGAGTCTTCTCGATAAGTTCGCGCTGAAAATTCACTTCGGACGCTATTTGGTCTTTTATTTCTTGTCCAGCATCTGATGCCATTAAAGGCGCGAGGTAAGGTGAATATTTCAACCAGTTAGCATCTCTCCAACCTAGGTTAACTGCTTTCAGAATTAACGCAGCTGCATCGTTATTCTCTCCGAGGGCAGCAGCAAGTTCGGCAAGTGCCACGCAGTCTTCAGCGTTTGGAAGAGTTTGAACGTGGCTGAGTTTACGGCGCAGCAAGTCTTCTGCTTGACCTAAATCGCCGTTGGCCGCTTGAAGTAAAGTGAGTTCAAACTCTCCATAAGTACCGGTGGATTCTAATAAGCGCTGCGCTTTTTTAAAGTCTCCCTCAATGATTGCGATCCTGCTTCTTAGTTGAAGAATTTGTGGTGACTGGGCATCCTCACCTTCGGCTTGTGCGAGAGTTTTCAATGCAGCGGCAAGGTCTCCCTTGCGTAAATAGGACTTCGCAATTTCACTAACGATGACAACCTGTCCCGGATTGATTGCGAGGGCTTTTGCTTGCCAGTTTTCGGCGGCTTCATGGCCGATGAATTCCAATGTTTGGGCTATCTGAATTTCAGCATAGCGAGAACTGCCACCGGCTTTTTTTGCCTGATTCTCTAGTGATAGTGCTTTGTGAAAATTCCCCAAAAGAAGTTGTAAATGAGCGGCGCTTGAAATCGCCGGCGTGTTGCTAGGGTTTAACTGATACGCGTGTTCATAGGCGGGCAAACTTTCATCAATCATTCCCTGTGCACTTAATGCATAAGCGAGCGCCGACCATGCATTACTATTTTCAGGCTGTTCATTAATCAATGCGCGAGCCAGATTTTCCGCTTCTTTTTTTTCTTTTATGCCACCGCCAAACTTAGTGGCTTTTGTAGAAAGCGCAAAACTTAGTGTCAGGCGACCATCAAATCTTTCCGGTTCTTGTGCCAATGCCTCCCGCAGCATTGAAATAGCACGATCTGTTTCTCTTGCTTGATGAACTCGCAGTTGCTGACTGGCTCTTTCTAATAGCAGGGTGGTTGCCGATTTTGGTTCGGCGATTACGGTTACATCAGCAGGTTTTAATTGTGCTTCGTCGACAATCAGAAACAAACCAACGGCCAATGAAAGAATGCCAAACCCCAATGCTGTGGAAAAATTTCTGTGGCGCCTTAACCCTGCAAAAATATTTGCATTGGTCTCTGGGCCAGTTTGCGAAACCGTACCCACTGCTGCATAGCCTAAGCCCCGTGCAGTGCGGATATAGCTTGGGTCTTTTGGATTGTCGCCTAAAGCTTTACGCAGGAGGGTGATTCGTTGGGCGAGGGTTTCTTCGCTAACCAAGCCACTTCGCCAGACACTACTGGAGAATTCTTCCACGCTTACAGGCTTAGGCGAGGTGCTAATTAGCTTCACAAAAACGTCAAAACTGAGGTCAGGAAGCTTGATATCACTGTCGCCGCGTCGAACACTGCGAGCTAGGGTATCAATGGTAAGGTCTTTGAAGGTATATCGCATGATGGTCAGTCTATCTGATTTTGAAATGCAGCTTCAACTTCATTCAAGTTTCTTCAAGTGACTAAATTCCTGCAGCACTCCATGCTCTTTGCTGTTTTTACATATGACTATTTCTAACAGCAGGAGACATTGATGAATAAACTAGTGATGATTTTTGGGATTTGGCTATTTGGAAGCACATCCTTAATGGCCAGTGAAAACTGGGATAATTTCGACCAGCTAGAAGCCAATGTGCAAGCCGGCGACTACGGCACAGTCACTAGTGTGTTGATTATGGAGCGGGGCGAGGTTGTGTATGAAGGCTATTTTAACCAGGCTGCCGCAGATACCTTGCACAATACCCGGTCAGTGACCAAAACCATTACTTCCATGGCGGTGGGCGCAGCGGTGGATGAAGGTTTGCTTTCAATCACGAGCCCCGCCGCTGAGTTGTTTTCGGATATCCAACCTTTTGAAAACCCTGACCCCCGTAAGTCAAAGATCACCATCGAAGACATGCTAACCATGAGCAGTATTCTCGAATGCAATGACAATGACTCCTATTCCCGAGGCAACGAATCGAGGATGAGTATCGTCGAAGATTGGACGTCATTTTACTGGGATTTGCCAATTCGAGGGTTCCCTTCATGGGTTGAAACTCCAGATTCAGCTAAATACGGCCGCGCATTTGCCTACTGCTCTGCTGGCGTTGAAATTGCCGGACAGGCGGTCGAACGGGCGACTGGAATACGGTTTCAGGACTATGTAGCGGACAAAATATTTCAACCAATGGGCATCGATCAATTTAAGTTTCAGGAAAATGGCTTAGGAGGCGCGCACAAAAGCGGCGGTTTAGGCCTCACGTCTAGAGGTCTAGCAGCACTAGCGGAGATGCAGCGAAATGGCGGCACATACAATGGCAAGAGAGTGCTTTCTGAGTCATGGACTCGCGAAGCGGTCACGCCTAGAGCGGTTGTGTATAGTGACTCAGGAGTTGAATACGGCTATTTGTGGTGGCTGGCGCCTTATTCAGTCTCAGATCAGCGTTACAATAGCTACTATATGACTGGCAATGGTGGCAACCGTGTCGCGGTCTTACCTGCATATGAGCTTGTTGTTGTGGTGACGAAAACCGATTTCAATCAACGAGGGATGCACCAAGCTACGGATAAGTTGTTGGAACAAGAAATCTATACACGCCTATCGCAATAAAGAGCGTAACAAACAGTGGAATAAGGGTCTCGGGAAGAAGTGCTGTAAACGTCATTGTTTTCTGATGAATGGCTTGGGTCTAGGTCACTGAACTAGGCTCAACCCGTTATACTTTGCGGCTTCCTCCCACTACGCCTTTTAGATTGAGTCAAATAAGACCACATTCAATGGCTATCTGTTGATGAAAAAACACCGCTGGCAAAGGCTAAGTTTAATTCTCAATCGGCCCACAAGCCTTTTAGCTCTGCAAACAATCCTGCTATTCTCCAAGTCAAACTAACAACATGCTTGAGCAGCAATGACTGTTCAATTTGGGAGTCTGTCATGAGAACGTCTTTTAAGGTTTCAAAATTAGTAGCGCGACTCTATGTCTTTGCATTCACAGTTTTTATTCAAACTGCTGTCTCTGCTCAGTCTGCTGATGAAATTGATGAAGCGATAGCTGGCGCTATGCAGGCTATGGATAACTTTATGCTAGCGTTCAATGCTAGGGACATGGAGGAGTGGGCAGAATCTTTGAATTATCCACACGTGCGCTTTGCCAGTGGCACGGTAACCGTATGGGAATCTGCTGCGGAGTTTGGCAAAGCGAGAACTTTTGAAAACCTGCCAGACTCTGGCTGGGATCACTCCCACTGGTTGACTCGGGATGTTACCTTAGCCGCTCCAGGTAAAGTCCATATTGCCACCGTTTTTCAGCGTTTTAATCGCGCTAACGAAGTCATTGGCACTTATGAATCTCTCTATATTGTTACCAAGGTGGATGGGCATTGGGGAACCCAAGCTCGATCTAGCTTGGCGCCTTAAAAGCGGCGCGGCGGAGTGTGAACCACGAAAATTAAACGTTAGATTAGCAAGCGTGAGGGAACAAGATGAACTTTCAAACAAGCATTAAGGTAAACACCAGAACCCTTGGTTTATTAGCTGCACTATTGATTGCCAGTACCGGCCATGCTCAGGATTTGGGCTTGCCCATGACTACCCCTGAACAAGTTGGGATGTCTGCTGAGCGGCTCGAACGAATTCGCCCTGCGATGCAGAAGTATATCGACGACAAATTAGTGCCAGGTGTCATTACTATGGTGGCACGAAAAGGGAAGATCGTTCATTTTGAAACTCAGGGGCATATGGATGTTGCAAGCGGCAAGCCAATGCAAGCGGATGCGATTTTCAGAATAGCGTCTATGACGAAGCCGATTACTTCGGTGGCGTTAATGATGCTTTGGGAAGAAGGCGCATTTCAGCTGCGAGACCCAGTGAGCAAATTCATTCCTAGTTTCGCCAATCAACAGGTTTCCACTACTAGTGATGCTAGTGGCCGCTCGGGTGAATTAGTTGCAACTACCCGTGCCGCTACTATCAGAGACATGCTTACCCACACAGCTGGGCTGTCGAACAGCTATTTCGGCAACACTGAGCACTACAGCGAAAACATTCGAGTTAACCCTGATGACAGTTTGGAGTCCTATATAGATAGGCTTGCCAGCCTTCCACTGAACTATCAGCCAGGTGACCAGTGGCAGTATTCTGCAGCCACCAATGTTGTTGGTCGTTTGGTAGAGGTGATCTCAGGCCAAACCCTAGAAGAATTTATGCAAGAGCGCATTTTTGAGCCTTTAGGCATGACAGATACTCACTTCTTCATGGATGATGATAAAGGGGGGCGTTTGATGTCCCAATACAAGCCGGGTTCAAATAACAATGAAATTGAGTTGGCTGACCCAGGTTCTAATGAGAGCCGTTGGATAAACAGCGAAAACAAATCAGTGTTTACCGGTGCTGGTGGCTTAGTTTCTACTCCCCATGACTATATGCGCTTCCAGCAGGCCATGCTCAATGGAGGCGAACTGGATGGAGCTCGTCTGCTCTCGCCGAACACCCTTGATCTAATGATGGAAAATCATACTGGCGATCTACCGCTTTGGTTGCCGGGCCCCGGAATGGGTTTCGGTCTAGGTTGGGCGGTTGTAGAAGATCGGGGCGAAGCCGCAACTCCCTTGAGTGAAGGCTCAGCTTATTGGGGTGGTGCTTATTGCACTTTGGCGTGGATAGACAAAGAAGAAGAGCTCGTGGGAATACTCATGACGCAAGTTAGGCCTTATAACCACATGAACATTCGTCAAGACTTTCAGGTGCTGGCCCATCAAGCAATTATTGAGCAGAACTAGTGTTGGCTGAGAATGACGTTGAACTCTAGGGTGCTGCGCGAGCTGCTTATTCTCGAAACCAGAATTCGATTTCGGCAGTATCGGCAGGAAATTCGGCAGCATGCTCTTTATTGGCCGGCACGTGGTACCACTCGCCTGCGCTAATGCGCTGTGTATTTCCGTCCATGGTTAGTAGAAGTTCGCCCTTGGTGATAATTCCTACATTTTCGGTATCGTGGCTGTGGGGTTCAATGACTGTGCCACCAGGGTAACTTGCAAACAACACATCGCAGTTGGTGGCTTCAAGTTTGGTGGCAGCAAACCTGCCTTCAAAAGCGGGCAAGTTACGGATTAGTTCGGGATAGTAGTCATCAAGTTTCATGTGAGTGATCTCAAAGCAGTAAATTTAAACAGGCTGTGAACTCGCTAAGAGTAGGTCAAATCGCCCAAATTGGCTATCTGTTGAGCCGGCACTGGGGGCATCTGCCCTAAGTTTTATCGATAGGGTGAACGAGACCAGACCCGAACTTGGTCTTTACAGGCTCGGGCTATATACTGGTTTGCTATAACAAACCTGTAACATCCGTAACTAACAGAAAAATAAAGGATTTATCGCAAGTTCGGCCCTTAGGCCACCCTTGTGACAACATTTCAGGTACTTCAGTACTCAGGAGCAACAACAATGAATATGCTTGCGATTGTAAACTTGGTGATTTTTGCAGCACTGCTTAGCTTCCTATTTCAAATGGCTAAGCGGGATATGAGTCTTTCTCGGCGAACCCTTTTGGGTTTAGTCATAGGGTCAATTTTCGGCTTCTATCTGCAGCTTGCCTTCGGTTCATCCGATGTCATTTCAGAAACACTGGAATGGACCAATATGGTGGCAAATTCTTATGTGAATTTGCTTCGTATGATCATCATGCCGCTGGTGCTTATCACCATGTTGGCGGCGGTGATGAAGGCCGAAGAAATCAGATCGCTTGGTAAGATTGGCGGCACGGTTGTGGCAGTGCTTATCTTTACCACAGTAATCGCAGCCCTTATCGGTATCATGATGGCCACAGTCTTTGGTTTGAACGCCGGCGAATTGGCCAGCGGTGCTAGAGAGATGGCACGGGCTGAAGTGCTGGAATCTCGAATTGGAAATGTAGCAGATTTGAGTTTCCCTCAGTTGCTCACCAGCTTTGTGCCACGAAACATCTTTGCCGATCTAGCAGGCAGTAGAGACACGTCGATCATCGCTGTTGTTGTTTTCGGATTACTTCTCGGTATCGCGTCACTACTCGTGGCCGAAGAGAACAAAGAACATGGTGATAGAATTCGTTCATTCGTTGATACGGCACAAGCGGTGGTCATGCGCTTAGTGAAGCTAGTCATTGCGCTCACTCCTTATGGGGTACTGGCGCTAATGACGCGGGTGATTGCTGCATCCGATGGTGATGCCATTGTCACGCTTATTGGGTTCGTGATTGCGTCTTACATAGCCATTGCCATTATGTTCGCGGTGCACGGCTTAATGATCGCTATGCTTGGTGCAAATGTTAAAACTTATTTCGAAAAAGTTTGGCCGGTTTTGACCTTCGCATTCGTTACCCGAAGTTCAGCCGCAACAATCCCGTTAACAATCCGCACGCAAATAGAAGACCTGAAAATTCCCCCTACAATCGCAAACATTGCTGCTTCGTTTGGAGCCACGATTGGTCAAAATGGCTGTGCTGGTATTTATCCGGCCATGTTGGTGACTATGGTTGCACCTACTATGGGTGTGGAAATTGACGTTGCGTTTATAGCATCGCTACTTGTTATTATCGCGGCTGGCTCTTTCGGTATTGCGGGTGTAGGAGGCGGCGCGACCAACGCAGCGTTAGTTGTACTTCCAGCGATGGGCTTTCCAGTTACTGTGGCGGCGCTACTTATTTCTATTGAGCCATTAATAGATATGGCCAGAACCGCGCTTAATGTGAATGGCTCTATCACTGCAGGCATGGTAACGACCAAATTTCTGAGATCTGACGAGGTTTCGGATTCAGATGAAGTGCCCGCTCAGGCGGTGTCTGAAAGTTAAAGTTCTCACCCTTTTCTGAACGATAAAAGCCGAATTCATCTAATGGTGACTTCGGCTTTTTCTTGGGCTGCTTTTGCTGGTTTATGGTCCACTCTAGCAGACACTTCATTTGAAACTCAGATCAACGGACAGGGCTGCTAATTCAATAATGGCTCAACAGGTGTGATTTTCAATAGCTTAGTGTAAAGTCTAGCGCTTGTGGCTCCCAAATTGGCCAAAACGCACGATAAGTCAAACGCTTAAAGAAAATAACTGAAGAAGAGAAAAAGGATAAAAATGACAGATCTCAATGAATCAGAAACGCCAGTATCAAATCCTTATGCATCGAAGCGGGCAAGAAATTACGCTTTAGGATTGCTGACAGTTGTCTATAGTTTTAACTTTATCGACCGGCAGCTGCTGTCAATATTGCAAGAATCAATAAAAGTTGATTTATCACTTTCTGATAGTCAACTGGGGCTATTGACTGGATTCGCCTTCGCCATGTTTTATGTCACCGCAGGCCTTCCCATAGCTCGTCTCGCTGACCGCTCTAACCGCCGGAACATTGTCGCGGTTTCAATCGGACTGTGGAGCTTCATGACAGCTATAAGCGGATTGGTGCAAAACTATGGCCAGCTCCTTGCCGCAAGGATTGGTGTTGGTGTTGGCGAAGCCGGTGGCAGTCCTCCCTCTCATTCCATAGTGTCAGACATTTTCCCACCTGAGAAACGAGCGAGTGCCTTAGCGTTTTATTCAACAGGTGTGAATATCGGTATCTTGTTTGGCTTCCTTTTTGGCGGTTGGCTTAATGAATATTTTGGTTGGCGTGTTGCCTTCATGGTTGTTGGCCTGCCAGGACTACTGATAGCAATACTGGTTCGCTTCACTCTCAAGGAACCTGTTCGAGGATTGCTGGAAAAGAAACAGGTGTCAGATGTGCAGGTTCCCTTTTTGGAGGTGGTCTCGCTGCTATGGAGTCGCAATTCATTTCGTCATTTGGCATTAGGGGCGGGACTCAACGCCTTTGCCGCTTACGCATCGATTAACTGGCTTGCGTCGTTCTTTATTCGCAGCCATGGTATGAGCACTGGCGAACTAGGCACATGGTTGTCTTTGTCTACTGGATTGCTGGGAGCTATTGGTGTGTTCGCCGGCGGCGTAATTGCCGATAAATTAGCACCTAGAGATAAGCGTTGGTATGTATGGTTGCCTGCCGCTGTTGGTTTTTTTGCGGTGCCTTTTTCCATAGCGTTGTTTCTCGTTCCTGGTCAATACACGGCGCTACTTATCTCGTTTGTACCGGGCTTGCTCTTCAATGTTTATCTCGGCACTTCAATTGCGACCGCCCATGGCTTGGTTGGTTCTAGAATGCGAGCGACGGCCTCAGCTATTTTGTTTTTAATCTTGAACATCATCGGATTAGGCTTAGGTCCTTGGTCGGTAGGTATGCTGAGTGACTATCTGTCTGATAGCTTGGGCGTGGAATCACTTCGCTATGCGATGCTGTATCTGATTCCTTCGGTGCTATTCTGGTCTTCAACCCACTTTTACCTGGCCTCAAGGACGCTTCGTGCTGACCTTGCGGCGGCTCCCGATTAATCGGTTAGCCTTGAGGTATTTGAGAGTGCATAAAACGCGAGCTCTGCTAAGTACATTATCAATAAGCGCGGTCTTGAGTTTAGGCGCTGCGGTGGCCGCCCTTGGGTCAGAATCCGACTGGCGACCGTTGTTTAGCGGTGATGAGGATCTGAGTGATTGGCAACAGGTTGGCCCAGGTGGGTTCTCCGTAGAAGAGGGCCTGCTTAAGTCTTCCGGTGGCATGGGTTTGCTTTGGTACACTCCAAAAAAGATCGGCGATGCTGAAATCCGCGTGGTCTTCAGAAACCCCGGAGGCAAGAATTCCGGTGTTTTTATTCGAATCCCCGAACAGCCAACCGAACCCTGGATGCCTGTAAATCGGGGCTATGAAGTGCAAATCGACAACAATGCCGATGAGTTTCATGCTACCGGTGTGCTTTATTCTTTGACACGTGCAGCGGTGCAGCCATCGGTGCCGGGAGAATGGAATACCATGATCATCCGTTTAGAAGGTCCGCGAACTACGGTTGAGGTCAACGGAGTGTTGGTGACGGATTTCTTGGAAGGCGATGACGTGCCTGCAAAAAAAGAGTGGTATGAACCAGACCGTGGTCCGAGGCCAATGTCGGGTTACATTGGTGTGCAAAACCACGGTGCAGAAGATATTGTTTATTTCAAAGAAATCAGTGTGCGGGATTTGTAGGGAAGGCGGTGGCCAACAAGCTCCGGTTGGCTATGTCTGTGCCCACATTGTCAGTTATCAAACATTGTACGAATTTGGCGTTTGAATTCATCGGCAGACAGTGCTTCGCTGGTAGATCTGGCTCGTGGCTGAACAGTAACCCCTGCTGCAATTCCTTCATCGTCCTGAATCAACTCCGCTGGGGCTTTTATAGAGCGGGGAATATTTGACACTGATTGCACTTGAGTGACTGGATTATTGCTCACAGTGTGCACTCGACGTTGGCCTTGTTCAGTATTGATCAGGAAATGGCCTTGGGACCAACCAAGCAAAGGATTGAGCATGTCCTCACTGACAGATTCCACGAAATAAATGCCATTCTCTCCGAGCCGAGGCAGAGTTGATCCGCTTACCTCGACTATTTCTCCATTGAGCTCGCCACCTGCAAATTTTAATTCAAGGTTTTCACCAACCGTGTCGCCTTTGATTAAATCGATGATTCTAAACGTGATGTAAGTGTTAATAATGCCGGTGTTGGTGTCTTCAAGAGCTTGGCTTTGAATGACTTCGCCTTCGAATATCATTTCGGCCTGTTGGGCCACTTCATCGATATCCATTCCGATGATCGTAGTCCCGTGTGCGCTCAGTGCTAAAGTCAGAGTTCCAGCAAGAGCTAAGATGTGAAGCACTGAATTGAATGGACGCATAGTGAAAGTCTCGTTAAGTCATCTTGATTATAGGTTAGGCCCTGTAGGTTAGACAGGCTTCAGGGCAAGAATGTTTCAGAGACAACTTGAATTAGCTTGATCTGGCTCGCAAAAAGCGAAAGCGGCAGGCGAATGCCATGTCTCAGATAGGTATTACAACGCTTAACGGTCAAAAAAGATGACATACAGGGCTATTCTGCATCTGCAGATCAGTTAACAGCTAGTAACCGCGCTAGGCCGGTAGTATCCTTCATCCTCCCCAATCTAAGTATCTAGCCTAATAAGATGCAGTCTAGCGTTTTTAGCAATGTCCTCTCCGGTAGCCTAATTGCCTTGGTTAATATTTCCGTGGCCGTTTCGGTCGCCGCCTTGTTATTCGCTCAAGTGGACCCTCGACTGTTAGTTCCCGGCATAGCCATCTTACTGATGGGCACACTCATTACTGGTTTGGGGGGTTCGTTATTTAGCGATTACAAAGCTGTGATTTGCTCTCCACGCAACGGGCTTGTGCCAGTCTTTGCGGTAATGGTTGGAAGTATCTATACCAGTTTTGGTTCTGAGTATTCGGTTGCTGCGGAAGCCACAATAATCGCGGCGATAATGCTGACGACTATGGTAGCGGGCCTATTTTTGCTTTTACTCGGTCGATTAAAAATGGGCAATCTAGTCCGTTATATTCCTTATCCCGTGACCGGTGGGTTCTTTGCAGGCATCGGCTACATATTTGTCCAGGGTGGTTTGACAGTAGCTGCCGGTGTCCAGCCAGACATTTCCTCATTCGCGGATGCCCAGTTTATTCAATTGGTTATTCCAGCGGTGGTGCTCGCGCTTTGCCTAATCATGGGCAAGATGTTTAAGGACAACAGCCTTTCAGTACCAGGTATCTTATTACTATCTATGCTGATCTTTTACGGTGTGCTGTCCTTGGCGGGTATTACGCAAGATCAAGCTGTTGATAGCGGGTTGCTTCCGGAGATCGAAAAAACTGGGCCGCTTTTTCCAGTGTTCCAATGGGAGTATTTTTCACAAATTGATTGGGTCGCTATTTCGAATCAAATTGGCGGTATCGTGGTTGTGTCGCTCCTCTGTTCAATGATGCTGCTACTTGACGTTTCTGGAATCGAACTCATTGCCCGCAAAGATCTTAATCCGGATCACGAATTACAAGTCATGGGTTACACAAACGTGATTAACAGCTTGGCGGGGGGCTTTCCTGGTGTTCATGACGTATCGGATACTGCTCTAGCAGACAAAATAGGAGGCAAAGATCGGTTAACCGGTTTTGTGTATGTTGTTTTGGTTGCCGCGGCCATCATCGCTGGCGCCGATTTTATGGAAATAGTTCCTACCTTCATTTTGGGTGGGTTGCTCATTTATGTGGGCCTTGAATTTCTTATCGATTGGGTTTGGAAGGCACGGGACGAGCTTCCTTTATCCGACTACATTGTAGTGTTAGTGATACTGGTAGTTATTATTTTCTCCGATATTTTACAAGGCGTTACCTTCGGATTTTTTATCGCGATAATTTTATTTGTTATCAATTACTCACAATTAAGTGTTATCAAAATTGAAACTAATGCTAGCGATCATGCCAGCAATGTTGACCGGGATTTAGAAACCAGAGAGCTGCTCAATAAGGAAGGGAATAGGGTCCTTATTTTGATCTTGCAGGGTTTTATTTTCTTTGGCACTGCAGATAAGTTGATCAGTGCAATTCGTAGCCGGATTATGGATAAAGAGGGCAGTCGTTTCGACTATTTAGTTCTCGATTTTCATCACGTTAGTCAATTAGACACTTCTGCCATAGTGACTTTTAGCAAACTCGCTCAGCTCAGTGAACGAGTGGGATTTCACGTTATTATCAGCAGTGCTGACGAAAACTCGATCAAGCAGTTGGCAAAGCATCGCTTTTTTACCTTCGCGGATCTAACTTGGGAAAGGCACTACAAAGAACAATTGGACACCGCTGTTGATTGGTGTGAGCGCCGAATTCTACAGGACCTTAAACTGAATTCGGAAGATTACGATATTAGCTTGCCTGATATTATACGAAGAATTGCCCACGATGAATCAGATGTGCTCTCACTTGCCGAATTTTTTGTGATTGAGAAAAAGAAAGCGGGCGAGTATTTGTTTCAAGAAGGCGATGTAGGCGAGAGCCTCTTTTTTGTGGGATCTGGCACCGTCGTGGTAGTGATGAAAATCCCACGCCAGCAAGAGCGTATTCTAAGAAAGTATAAGGCCGGTGCGATTCTAGGAGAAATGGCAATTTATACAGGTGAGAACCGGACTGCTAGTGTCAGAATTGAATCCGATGCGTTGCTTTTTCGCTTAGATAAAAACAGCATGGATAACATGGCTAAACAGTTTCCAGCCTCAACCGCGGCGCTACATACTTACATAGTCCGCTTGCTAGCTGAGAGGCTAGGTAGGGCTAATAGAGAATTGAGCCGTTACATTTAGGCGGGTAAATCACCTCGCCAGAAAAGCCACTGATTAAACGTAAACACCTTCAAACAACGTTAATTCGAATTTGAACTCAAAGGCATTAAAACAATGGGCACTAGCTCAGCACTCTGAAACCAATCCGCATCGATTCTGATTACTTCGCTTTTAGCATCGTCCAGTCTGAGCCAGCCTGATATTTCAGCACCTAACCTAGTAAAGGTTGATGTCAGACGTAAGCCGTCTCGCGTGACTGTGTCTGCAGGTAGCCCGTAGACTCCTAGGCCATCGCTAGTGAGGGTTGCTTGTAACTCACCGTCATTTATTGAGAACGTGAGTGCAATGCTCGTTTCATTTCGGTTGATACGAATCGGTGCTTCCCAGCTTCCTACTATAGAAAGTTCGCCTGCGTCTGGCTGAGCGTATGCCGCAGCAGCGAAGGCTAGAGTAATTGAAAGTGCGATGACCGTAATTGATGTTTTGGAATTCATGAACCCAAGTGTACGTAGCTTAAGTTCATTCAGCAATGGCACTTTAGATTGCTGGCGGAGAGTTAATTTTTGGAGGCTTGGGATTTTAGTAATGCCACGCTTTCTTCGGCTTTTTTAAGATCTGCCTCCATTCCTCGGCGAGAATCTATCATTTCGTTTGCTACCGACGCTAAAGTTTCGAATTCGGCATAGCCCATTTTTTTCACATCAAGGGGTTGGTAGCTGTGCTTTGATTGGTGGAAAAACAATAAGAAACTAGAGAGTGCATTCTGCAACTTAATGAAATTTCTCACTAATAGAGTGAGTAAAATAACTGCAGTAACGAGCGTAATAATAAACCCATTAACTTTGACATCTTGTTCTCTTTGTTGAATGAGCGGATTCAAGGTCATGCCTAGGTTAGTAAGCTGATCTTCCAATTCATGAGCTGCATCGCGGAACTCGCCTTGTAGACCTAAGTCGGGTGTGAGTCCGATACTTGTATAAGAAGTCACAATATCTGTGAAGCCTTTTTGGTAGCTATCTAACACAGCAACTTGATCAGCAAGCTCGCTTTGCAACAGCAACTCTCTCAGCTGTTCATAGGTTTCTTGTCCCTGTGTTACATAGGACAATTCTTGTCTCAATAAAAAATCTTTTTCATGACGGCGTAGTTGCAACATAAGCAAACTCAGCGTTTTAAGATCCGCTTGTTCCAGTGCATCTTCAAGTAGATGGATGTTGCGGCGAAACTCACCCCGTTGACCGCTTACCTCATCGAGGCCTATGGCGGTTTTTAGCTGCACGAGACTGGCGAACTGACCGGTGTATTGTTCGAAGCTCTTCTGGATATTGACCAATTGCTGGGGGGGAAGTGTATAACTGTCGACTATGGATCCCAGTCCAATGAGTTCCGTTCTAAGACCAACGGCTCTTTGTTCAAACTCTTGGGCGTAGATAGGATCTAATCTCAACATAAAGTCTTTTTCATGCCGCCGCAATTGCAGAATTTCGGCATTCAGTTGGAGTAACACAGTACTGTCAGTTTGCGCCTGCACAAGCCGATTAATATAAAAAATTTGGCTCGATACCAGTGTCAGCATGGCAATCAGGCAGATTAAGATGAGGACGATAAGTCTGTGTCGTAAGGAGTTGAGCTTCATAGATCGAATAGTAACAAGTCTGAACAAAAATGAGTTGATCAAAGTGTTGGCAGGAAAAATCCGGTTTGCCCGACAATGCAATGAATCCTCAGGTTATCGGTGTTGGCATTCCGTTTTTCGCCTAAAAAAGGTAATCTGCTTCAAAGTCGCAGCTTAAACTCTTTTGTCTTCTAGTGTTTCCCAGACAGTAAGTAGTTTAACCTAAAAACCCACAATTAGTTTGTACAGTTGTGTGAAATCGAGAGGCAGCAATGGATCAAGAATTAGAGCAAGTCACAGAGGTCTATAACCTGATAGTGACCTATTTAGTGACCTATAGTTTTCAGATATTTGGCGCGGTCATCGTTCTGATTATTGGTTTTTTTCTAGGACGTAAGCTAAGCAATATTGTGCTTAAGGTCTGTGAGAAACGCAGTTTAGATATTACTCTCAGTCGATTTTTTGCGAGCTGCACCCGCATTGCGGTGGTGGCCTCGGCGTTCGTCATTGCTCTGCCAAAGCTGGGCATTCAGATCACTCCATTTATTGCTGCAATTGGTGCTTTAGGACTAGGTGCCGGTTTAGCGATCCAAGGGCTGCTGGCAAATTATGGGGCGGGCTTGAGTATTATTTTGTCTCGCCCTTTTGTAGTGGGAGATACAATCAGGGTCCAGGGAGTTTGGGGGATAGTGAAAGAAGTGCATCTAGCGTTCACTATGCTAACTAATGAAGACGGTGAGATTATCACTATTCCCAATAAACATATTGTCGGTGAGATTATCCACAATTCTCAAGAAGATACAGTGCTGGAGCTCAGCGTGGGAATTGCCTACGGTAGCGATGCCACTGCCGCTATTAAGGCGATAGCAGAAAAGTTGGCGGATGTTGAAGGAATGAGTAAAACCCGCCCAGTTCAAATAGGTATCGAGTCTTTCGGTGATAGCTCGGTTAATCTTGAAATGCGCTGCTGGGTTAAAACCGCTCAGTTTTATGAGGTTAAATTTGCTAGTAATCAGCTTATTTTTGAAGCCTTGAGAGACTCAGGTATTGAGATACCTTTCCCACAACGGGAAATTCGGATGCTCAGCGAGAGCGAATGAAGGTAAATAGTGAGCTAGGAGAAAGCCAATGGACCGCCGAAAGTTTATAAAAAACTCCTCGATCCTCGCTTTAGGTGTTGGCGCCATAGGTAACGCGCCAAGCGGGTTTGCTGCGTCTCTGCCAGCGAACATTATTGATTTCACCGCGACCCAGTTATCTCAAGCAATACGGTTGAGCAATGTGAGCTGCGTGGAAACCATGCAGGCTTATTTAGCTCATATTGACCGTTTCAATCCCACTTACAATGCCATTGTCGGCAGAGTGGAAAGCGATAACTTGCTGAATCTGGCCCGAGAGGCGGACGCTGACATTGCCGGTGGTAATTATCGAGGTTGGATGCATGGATTCCCTCACGCAGTCAAAGATTTAGCACCAGTCAAGGGTCTGATTTTTACTAGCGGTTCACCCATGTTCGCTGACCGGGTTGCTGATCAAGACAGTGCCATGGTTAAGAGGATGCGGGACAGTGGGGCTATCTTTATCGGAAAAACGAATACTCCTGAATTTGGCCTCGGTTCTCAATCTTATAATCCAGTATTTGGCGCCACTGGCAGTGCATATGATCCAGCGTTAACGGCGGGTGGCAGTAGCGGCGGTGCAGCGTCCGGGTTGGGTACTCATATGCTTCCAGTCGCCGATGGCAGCGACATGATGGGGTCTTTGCGAAATCCTGGTGCATTCAACAATGTGATCGGATTTAGGCCTAGCACTGGCTTGATGGGCGGTAGTGATCCTTTTTCCCGTAGTTTGGCGACAGCCGGCCCTATGGCTAGAAACACAGAGGACCTTATTGGTCTTCTCCATGTGATCGCCAGCGAGCCCAACCAGGAACAAGCACATGCACTCCATAGCGCCTTACCGGGTCCCGAGTATTTTGTGCCAGAAGATTTGAAGCGTTCCAAAATTGCTTGGCTAGGCGATTGTGGTGGTTATTTGGCGATGGAAGACGGAATACTAGACCTTTGCGAGTCTAGTTTGCAGCAGGTGTCGGCGTCTGGCGCTAGCGTAGAACCCACCTTACCTGAGTTTGACTTGAGTGAACTATGGCAAGCATGGCTAACACTTAGGAACTGGTCGCGAATAAGCTATCGGGATTACTATGAAAATTCTGATACCCGAGCGCAGCTAAAGCCGGAACTAATTTGGGAAATAGAACGTTCTTACGAACTCTCTGTGGAAGATATATACAGAGCAAATCAGATTCGATCCCGCTGGTACGCCGAACTAAATCGGCTGTTTACTCTCCACGACTTTATAGCATTGCCTACAGCCCAGGTTTTCCCGTTTGCTAAAGAACTGCATTGGCCTAATGAAATAAATGGCCAGAAAATGGATACCTATCATCGTTGGATGGAATCGGTGATTATGGGTAGTTTGTCAGGCTTACCCATCGTGAATGTGCCGGTTGGCTTTGACGACAGAGGTCGCCCGATGGGAATGCAAATTATGGGGCGCTACGGGGACGATAAAAGGGTTTTGGAGTTTGCTCTGGCCTATGAAAACGTCACCAGTCATCTGCAACGCCGGCCCACTCTAGTGCCGGCTTGAGTTGCTTATCTCAGCTCGAGTTCCGTGTTCAGATTAATAGGATGAGCCCGTAACCTTTTAGAGCGTAAATTCAGAAGAAACGCCATTCACACTAACCGAGTAGGTTCCCGGTGCTAAGGCAGAAATATCCAGATTAATAGTGGTTTCAAAAGGGTCGATTACGGCGATGCAGGTTTCAGCAGGCCCTAGTTTGCTCTCGGCCAAAGCAATAGTGAATGTACCATCGGCAGTAAAGATCCCTGGTTCCAATAGTTTTGTGCAGGGAAGAGATTTGTTACCAGTTACTACCACGGTCACTTGAATAGGCAGCGATTCCTGGACATTGACTGCGATGGATTCAACGTCAACAAGGTTTCTTGGGTCTGCCCCAAGCAACTCAAAGCGCCCATCTTCACCCGACTTCAATTGAATGTCAGCAAAATAATCAACGCCATCGGCTTTCAAAACAGCAGCGTGAGGAACCGTTAGAACACCGTCTTTAAAAGTTGCAGTTTGGGCAATGCCGTTTTCTAGAAAGACTAGAAAGAGTGAGGCAAAAGAAAGTAACAATGTAAATAGTTTACGCATAGCTGACCTCTGGGATACTTCGTCCTGTTTGGTGTTTTCCGTGGGCACTTTGCCAACGTTGTTATTATCTGCTGTCATCATGGAACACATTGTGGCTGAAATGCAATTTCATTGCCTGTGATTGAAGTCACATAGAGAGATTATTCGGGGCGGGCTATGGTAAATTACCTGTATCGAAAGTGCCTGAACGGCAAGATTCTTTCAATTTTTTAATGAACTGGAGCTAGACAATGGAATATTTACCGGCAATAGAAATGGAGTCTCCAGTGGGGGAAGCAATCAATGCGTCGGTTATTTGGTTACATGGACTCGGGGCAGATGGGAATGACTTTGCGCCAATCGTTCCTCAGCTTCAATTACCCAAAGGTTTAGGGATTCGCTTCATTTTCCCCCATGCTCCCTCAATACCGGTCACCATTAATAATGGCTATGTTATGCCTGCCTGGTACGACATCAAGCAGATGGATGTAGATCGCCATGTAGACAACGAGCAGTTAGGACAATCTGCTGCCTGGGTGCATGATCTGATTTCGCGAGAAGTAGAGCGAGGAGTGCCCAGTGATAGGATTATTGTGGCGGGGTTTTCCCAAGGAGGTGCGGTGAGTTACGAGGCAGCTCTAAGCTATGGTGAACCTCTTGCGGGAATCATGGCGCTTTCTACTTATTTTCCGACTGCAACGACAGTCAAGATTGATCCAGTTCAAGAATCGATTCCTATTCTAATCTGTCATGGCAGCCAAGACCCTGTCGTGGTCGAGCCTTTGGGCTTGATGGCCAAAGAGTCTCTAGAAGCTAAGGGCTTTAAACCTGAGTACAAAAGCTACCCCATGCAACATGCAGTTTGTCCCCAGCAGATCGCCGACATTGCTGTCTGGATTGGCAAAACACTGACATAAGCTAAACTCTTGACCTTAGACCCAACTCTAAGGTTAAACTCACTTCAGAATCATTTGAAAAGCGTCAGTTAAGCGTTCTTTATCTTGAGGTTGAAAGGTAGTACAGGAGTGTCAGTATGTTAAAAATTAGTGAGTTGGCGGAGAAAACTGGGCTTTCAGCTCACACCCTTCGCTATTACGAAAAGCATGGTCTGATCAATGCAACAGATCGCAGTGACGCCGGCTATCGCTACTACAATGAGGCGGATGTGCGTCGAGCTGAGTTTGTGAAGACAGCCCGCAATATCGGTTTTTCCCTAGGTGACATCAGTCAGCTTCTTTCTATTCGTGTTGATAAAACAAGCCATAGCTGTCAAGACGTGGCAACTATTACCCAGCATAAGCTGGACGAAGTAAACGGCAAAATTGCTGAGCTTCAATCTATGCAGGGAACCCTTCAAATACTTTTGGATAGCTGCTGTGGTGGGCCGGAAAACGCCACCCATTGCTCTATCATGGAAGCGCTTGAGGAAGGCCAGGTGAGAACAGCGAGGCAGAGTCAATGTTGAGCTTCTTAGACGCATTTTGGAATTTAGTGATTGAGAGCGCTCCTTGGTTATTGCTCGGGTACTTTTTAGCGGGCGTAATTAAGCAGTTAATACCGAACAGCGTGGTGGAGAGTCAGCTGTCGTCGCCGGGGATGGGCTCTATTGTCAAAGCCGCTTTCATCGGCGCCCCTTTACCTTTGTGTTCTTGTGGCGTTATTCCTACCGCGTTGGCGGTAAGGAAAGCGGGCGCTTCAAAAGGTGCCACTTCTGCCTTTTTAGTGGCGACCCCAGAGACAGGAGTAGACTCAATTTCGTTTTCCTATGCTGTGCTCGGCCCAGTCTTCGCTATTGCACGGCCAATAGGGGCATTAATAAGCGCTATTGTAGCCGGCGTTATGGTATCTGCTATTGATAAAGACGAAAGTCAAAATGAGCCTGTCTCTCCCAAAGGTAGTTGCTGTAGTAAAACAAGCACAGTGCCGGCCGAGCTAAGTTTTTCTGAAAAATTTCTGGCAGCATTTCGCTATGGCTACGGTCGCATGATTTCTGATACGGCAAAATGGTTGGTGATTGGGTTGGTAGGCGCTGCAGTTGTCACAGCATTTGTGCCTCAGTCATTCTTTTTGCAATGGGGCGATGGATTGCTTGCGATGGTCATTATGGTAATCGTAGGGCTGCCTATGTACATCTGCGCTACGGCGTCGACCCCAGTTGCTGCCAGTTTACTGTTCGCGGGCATTTCTCCCGGCGCTGCTTTAGTGTTTATGTTAACGGGGCCGGCTACTAACATAGCAACCATGGGTGTAATCAAAGAGCAGTTAGGATTCAAAGCGTTAGTGGCTTATCTTGTTTCGGTTATCGGCACTGCTATTGTTTGCGGTTTATTGCTAAACACCGCATACGCCCAATTTGGTTGGGGGCTGCAATTAAGCATGATGGAACACGGAGAGAGCTACCCCGTATGGAGACAATTAGCGGCGATTGTATTGGCCTGCTTAGTGTTACGTGTTTATGTTCAACCCTGGTTCTCGCTTAAGAAGAAAGACACCGCCGCAGAACCCACAAGCGCCGATGTGCCAGCAAGCTGAACGAGAAGACAGTTAGTGAGAAAGAGTGGAAGTGCTGATTCTGTGGCTGCTGTCTAGCTCAAACACGACACTTGCTCTATTGGGCAAGGTTGCTAGACAGTGGCGGGTAAGCCGCTCAAAGTGTTGAATAAATCGTTCAAGTTCTTGCTCCCCCATGATGCCAGCGGCATCACCGCGCCTGTCTCTGAGTTTTCTCTCTTGTTCAGACCTCCACAAGTAGACTTGCTCAAAGTTAGGTGCTTGCAACAGTATTAGCTCATCCAATCGAGAGAATAAGGGCTGATAATCAGTTTCAAGGGACTGATTAACAAACTGCCGCCATGTCAGGTCGCGATCTTCATCGGTTTCAAGAGAATTAACCGGTTCGCAAAGCGATTCAGACTCCATTACTGCCGCACCGACAAACCAACCTTCCAAAATTATCAGGTCCACAGGCCCTTGGATGCTCACCCATTCATCGTGAGGAGCGGGTTCATCTTGGGCTTTATCAAAATGAGGTAGGGCGAAGGTCTCGATTGAGGACAAGGCTTTTAATGTGTCCAGAGTGTTTATGGCAAGGGAGGCATCGTGGGTTCCGGGAACGCCCCTTGTGCGGAGGAGCGGGTGGACTGAATCAGCGAGTTCCTGTCGTTTGTGGACTGAGAAGTAAAAGTCATCAATCGAAAGGTTTGCGACATTTAGACCGTCTGAGCTTAAAAGAATTTGCAACAATTTGGCTAAGGTCGATTTACCCGTTCCCTGTGCGCCATTGATCCCGATAACTCTGGGATTGCCAGGGTGGGACCGGACTGAGTTCAACAATCGGTCTTTCAGCGGAAGGAACCAGCGGATGGCATCTTCTTCAAACTCAGCGGGGAGCTGTTCATCTGCAATGAATTGATGGATAAGCTGTGGATAGTCTGTGCTTGAACTCATGATAAGTTGGGCTACTTAGTCTTTAAAATTGAGCGATCTAGCTTAACTGAAAATAGAACCATTTCATCCTGATATTTTCATGTGCGCGCTGCTTTTCTTTGGTAGCATAATGCTATTCTTAGTTTTCGCTGTGATCAGTTCCCTGCGCTTGAAGTTGCCTTCATTGGTTTTGACCCTTCCATAGGGTTCAGGCTGGGGCCATTTCAAAATTCAAACTTGATCGCTATCATTTAATCCAAAAGATCTGAAATACAAGCCGCTATGTCTGCATCAAATATCCCCTCACTGTTGCCAGAAAGACCGCTGGTTATCTCGCCAACGTTGGCTGCGACTATTGGTTTAGAAGAGGCGGTCATGTTGCAATCTCTCGCAGATGTCATCAGTCAAAGAGCTAATGTAACTCGGCATGCGTCAGCATTGAAATGGGTTGAACTCAATGCTCAAGACTTCAGAGTTTTATTTCCGTTTTGGGCAGCGATAGACATTCGTCGGGTGCAGGCAAGCTTGCAAAATTTGGGCTTAATTATTATTGAAGCCATCCCCAATTCTGAAGATGCTTTTTATATCGCGGTTGATGATTCAAGTGCACAAACCTCTCGAACAGCTGCGGCGCCTCAATATAGCAGTGGGAATGCGCAAGCCGCCTCGTCGGCGGCGCCACCGAAACCTCAACCTGCGGTCAAGCCCGGTAGTGCGACGCTAATTGCTTCTAACTGGCAGCCAGATGACACCTGGATTCAGCAATGTCGGCAGCACAATATCCCAGATCATTTTATAAATGCATTGGTGCCAGAGTTTATCGGTTATTGGCGAGACCGAGGCCAAGCTAGGTTTTCCTGGGGCAATGCGTTCTACAAACATGTTCTAAAAGAGTGGCGTAATGAACAAACCAGAGTCGGCAAGTACGAACTGTCTACGCAAATGTCGGAGAGCTGGCGGCCGAGTCAGGATGCAATCGAAATACTAGAAAACTCTGGAGTCAGTGGGAGCTTTTTAGAAGACGCTATCCCTGAGTTTGTGCTCTACTGGCGCGAGCGCGGTATGGTAAACGGTGCGTGGAATACAAAATTTATTGAGCATATTCGCAGGCAGTGGGCTAAGTATTCAGCATCCTTTGGGCGTGATGATACGCCCAAGATTATTCCCAGCGACTGGCAGCCAAGTGCAGATTGTTTTGAAGTATTAGCGTTGGCAGAAATAGACGAAGACTATGCGCGGGGGCGTGTGCCGGAGTTCGTTTTGTATTGGCGCGATAGTCAACAAGTTAAATCGTCTTGGAATACAGTATTTTTGCAATTCATTAAACAAGATTGGGCCAGACGCTTAAAGAATCAATCAACAGAAGAGTCTTATGGAGAAAATCAACCCTTTGCTGGATCGAGCCAACAAAGAATTAAAGAGCGGTTCCAAAAGATCGCAGACCGAAGCTGGGCAGACTAGCTCAATCATTGAGCGTGGTGGAGCAAGCGGTCCCAGTCGAGAGATGGTCGAGCGTGTGCGTGAAACGGGCCCGGACTATTCACAGCAGAATGAGCTCGATCATGTGGATGCCATTAATCAAGTGTTTGCTGAATTTGAATTTGCCTATCACAATCAATTTCATAAGGCGTTTTCTGCACCTGAGAGTTTGGTAATTGCCAAAAAATATTGGCTTAGCAGCTTAGAGAGTTATTCTCCGGCGCAGATAGTTCATGCTGCAAAACGCGTGATCAGTACTCAGGATTTCTTGCCGTCTATTGCAGCGTTTATTCGTGCCTGTGAAGAAGGTTTAGATTTATTTGGATTGCCTTCAACACGCCAGGCGTATCTTGAGGCGTGCGCGGCACCTTCGCCGAAAGTGGATTATGATTGGACTCATGAGGCTGTCTATCTTGCGGGTAAGTCCTCAGGTTGGTTTTTGCTCGCGAGCGAGCCCGAGCAAGTCGCGCTGCCTTTGTTTCAATATCACTATGAGCTTCTCTGTAAGAGAGTGTTAAAAGGTGAAGAGTTGTTGATAGACCAACCAACTCCGATTCCTGAAAAGGTATCTCGTCGCTTGTCTACTGATGAAAAAAAACAGCGAGTTGCTGCTCTTAAAGCCGAGCTTGGCCTTTAGGGTTTTGGCTTTCTGAGGTATCGGTAAAGTTTTCAGAGAGCCTCCGGATTCAAGGTTCAGCTTCAAAATGTAAATTCATGGTGGGGAGAAACTGATGGATTTTTCAAATGGTTATGAAGAGCATTTTGCTGAATACATCAACACTCGAAGCGACTCCATTAATGTGCCCGAAGTAAAGGAATGGGCGCGCCGCCTGCCAGTTGGCTCTAGGGTCCTAGATTTAGCCTGTGGCACAGGTTTCCCCATAACCAATCAACTTGTACTGGCCGGCCATCAAGTATTTGCTATTGATGCGTCGGCTGCAATGCTGGGCCAGCTAAAGAAGCGTTATCCTGCCGTTAATGGGAAATGCGAGGCGGTAGAACATTCTGACTTTTTTCAACAGAAATATCACGGAATCTTATCCATCGGCTTGGTCTTTCTCCTGTCTCGATCTAGCCAAATTCTATTACTCGAAAAGGTCTCGCAGGCATTAGAAACTGAGGGCAAATTTCTATTTACGGCGCCTGTGGAGAGGGGATCTTGGAGCGACACCATAACCGGTAGGGAGTCTATTTCTCTTGGAATAGATGAATATGAGAAGCAGTTAGGTTTGGCTGGTTTAAAGCTCTCAAAGGCATTCGTAGACCAGTATGGCAATAATTATTATGGATGCGAAAAGTAGAGGAACGCTTCGGTTTTAGTGTAGTCTCCAATTATTGGAATTATCGTTTTTTTGGTTCTTTATCAAAGGTATTTCCCCCCTTCACGCGCGTTTTGAGAACTGCCTATGAAAATTACTTACTATGCGGCGATGAGTACTGATGGTTTTATTGCAAGGGAAGACGGAGATGTATCCTTTCTTGATGATCTCGATATTGATTTTTCGGAAACCGGTGCGGAAGAATTTTTTCACTCTGTTGATGGCCTGATTATGGGGCGCAAAACCTATGATTTTGTATTTGATTATGGGGCATGGCCTTATGAAGATAAGCCTGCATGGGTTTGTACTAGCAATTCTGTACGCATTCTTGAAGGAGCAAAGCTCAGTATCGCCGCATCTCCGCTTCAGATAGTGGCTGAAGCCGAGGCCGCTGGTCTAAAACATTTATGGTTTGTTGGTGGAGGGAAACTGGCTTCTTGGTTTGTGGCAGAAGGCTTACTAACACATGTGAGCGTTAGCCAAATGCCAGTAACATTAGAGTCAGGCATTCCGTTGTTCAGCGATCATTTATTATCATCGCTGCCAGCGAAGAGTCGAGAAACAGAACAAAAAGCTGGCTTTAAACAGCTCAACCTTCGGCTAGTTTAAAGTAATTTATCCCCATTCTGAAAATGACCTGCCAGTGAAAATCCCCAAGCTCTTGGCACACGAAATCTCAAAGGGACAAGAAATTTACTGCCTCTTCTGCCTTAGCCACCTAGCTTTTTGTATTTGACTCTAGTGGGTTCGGCACCGTCCCCCAAACGTTTTTTACGCTCGGCTTCGTAGTCGGTGTAGTTGCCTTCATGCCATACCACTTCACTATCGCCTTCGAAAGCAAGGATGTGTGTGCAAATTCGATCCAAGAACCAACGGTCGTGAGAAACAACAATCGCGCAGCCGGGGAATGCCAAGATGCCTTCTTCCAGTGCCCGCAGGGTTTCCACGTCTAAATCATTGGTTGGTTCATCTAGCAGAAGAACGTTGCCACCGCGCTTGAGTAGCTTGGCCATATGCAGTCTGTTGCGTTCTCCTCCAGACAGATCTTTGACAAATTTCTGCTGATCGCCACCGCGGAAGTTAAAGCGGCTGGCATAGGCTCGAGATGACACTTCATATTTGCCTATTTGAATCTGCTCTTGCTCATCAGATATCTCTTGCCATACTGTGTTAGCGCCATTTAGCTCATCACGGCTTTGGTCAACGTAAGCAAGCTCTACCGTTTCACCCAGTTCAATACTACCGCTGTCAGGTTGTTCGGTGCCTACGAGCATTCGAAGAAAAGTTGTTTTACCAGCCCCGTTACCGCCAATAATCCCAACGATGCTGCCCTTGGGTACGGAGAAGTTCAGATCGTCGATTAGCGTTTTGTCGCCAAACGCTTTGCTAAGATTGTTGACCTCAATGACTTTGTCACCAAGCCGTTGCCCCGGTGGAATATAAAGCTCTTGGGTCTCGTTGCGTTTTTGAAAATCCTGAGAATTTAATTCTTCGAAGCGAGCGATTCGAGCCTTGCTTTTGGATTGGCGGCCTTTAGGGTTGGACCTGACCCATTCTAGTTCCGATTTAATAGTGCGTTCATGGGCCGCTTCTTGTTTGGCTTCGGTTTCCAGTCGTTTTTCTTTGGCTTCCAGCCACGTGGTGTAATTACCCTCGTAAGGAATACCATGGCCCCGGTCGAGTTCCAGAATCCAGCCGGCGGCATTATCGAGAAAATAACGGTCGTGAGTTATCGCCACTACAGTGCCTGTGTATTCCTGCAAAAACCTTTCTAACCACGCAACGCTAGCTGCATCCAAATGGTTGGTCGGTTCATCTAACAGCAGCATATCGGGTTTTGAGAGCAGCAGTCTGCATAAGGCGACTCGGCGTTTTTCACCGCCCGACAGATTTGCCACAGCAGCATCCCAAGGAGGTAATCTGAGGGCATCTGCCGCCCGCTCTAGCGTGCGCTCAATTTGCCAACCATCCACTGCGTCAATTTCATTCTGCAAATTGCCCTGTTCTTCCAATAAAGCGGTCATCTCATCATCGCTCATGGGTTCAGCAAATCTATCGCTAATGGCATTGAACTTGTCTACCAGCCCGATTATCTCTGAGATGCCTTGTTGGACGTTACCTCTTACATCTGCAGATTCATCAAGCTCTGGTTCTTGAGGCAGGTAGCCTACTTTTAGGTCGGGCTGGGGTCTGGCTTCGCCGTTGAATTCAGTGTCTCGGCCAGCCATGATCCGCAGCAACGTAGATTTTCCTGAGCCATTGAGCCCTAATACCCCTATTTTCGCGCCGGGGAAGAAGGAGAGGGAAATATCTTTGAGTATTTCTCGCTTGGGAGGCACTACCTTGCCAACCTGATGCATGGTGTATACAAACTGGGCCATTTCACAAAACCTTGCTAAAAATTTAAGCCCATATTATGCCATAGCTAGCGAGGCTGTGGGGCCCAATAGCAGCAAGTGTGGTTAGATTTCTAATGCTGAATGCAGGGGCATCATGTAGAATATGCTCTTCACTTTTCGCACCCACAATTTATCTTCAACCACCATGGAGACTTCAATGTTTAATTCCGATATGAGCATTTCTGACCTAGATCCAGAAATTAGCGCAGCCATAGAAGCTGAGCGCACTCGACAGGAGCAGCACATTGAACTGATCGCTTCAGAAAACCACGCTAGCCCGCTTATCTTTGAAGCTCAGGGTTCGGTGCTAACCAATAAATATGCGGAAGGCTATCCGGGGAAGCGCTATTACGGCGGTTGCGAGCATGTTGACGTTGTGGAAAATCTAGCCATCGAGCGAGTGAAAGCTCTATTTGGCGCGGATTACGCTAATGTTCAGCCTCATTCAGGCTCGCAAGCCAATGCGGCGGCTTATATGGCGCTGATTAAGCCGGGTGATACTATTTTGGGTATGAGCCTCGCTGATGGCGGGCATTTGACCCACGGCGCTAGCGTCAGCTTTTCCGGTCGCATCTATAACGCGGTTCAATATGGCATTAATAACGAAACCGGTGAAATCGACTATGATGAGGTCAATGCGCTCGCGCAAGAGCATAAGCCCAAACTCATCGTGGCAGGATTTTCCGCCTATTCTCGAGTGATTGATTGGCAGCGCTTTCGCGATATTGCCGATAGCGTAGGCGCTTATTTTCTCGTCGACATGGCGCACATTTCTGGTTTGGTGGCGGCTGGCGTTTACCCTAGCCCGGTCAACATTGCAGATGTGACTACCTCGACAACCCACAAAACATTGCGGGGCCCTCGCGGTGGCATCATTCTGGCGAAATCAAATCCTGATTTAGAAAAGAAACTAAACTTTGCTGTTTTCCCTGAAAGTCAGGGTGGTCCGCTGATGCATGTGATCGCAGCGAAGGCGATCTGTTTCAAAGAAGCCATGAGCGATGATTTTAAAGCCTATCAAACGCAAGTTGTTAAAAATGCCCAGTTGATGGCAAAGATTTTCATCGAGCGTGGCTATGACATTATTTCGGGCGGCACTGACGACCATCTTTTTCTGCTCAGCCTGATCCGTCAAGGAATCACCGGTAAAGATGCAGATGCGGCTTTGGGTCGAGCAAATATCACGGTAAACAAGAACGCAGTACCCAATGATCCCAAGCCTCCATTTGTCACAAGCGGTCTTCGCATTGGTACGCCAGCGATAACAACTCGTGGATTCAAAGAAGCAGAAATTACTGATCTCACCAATTGGATCAGCGATGTGTTGGACAATATTGAAGACGACACTGTTATAAATGAGGTTAAAGAAAAAGTCCTCAAGCTGTGTGCAAATTTTCCAGTTTATGTTTCGGGGAAGTAAGTAGTATTCGATTGTCGCACGCCGTGCATATTTAGAGCTCGCTTTTTCAACTATACTGAACGAAAGGTTTTTTATGCATTGTCCGTTTTGTGGTGCTATTGATACAAAGGTAATAGATTCAAGACTCGTGACTGAGGGCAATCACGTTCGCAGGCGCCGTGAGTGCATTACCTGTGAAGAGCGGTTTACAACTTACGAATCTGCCGAATTAGTTATGCCTCGAATTATTAAAGCGGGCGGTGTGCGGGAACCTTTCAACGAAGATAAGCTAATGGCAGGCTTCAGCAAAGCACTTGAGAAGCGACCTGTGTCTATCGAAAGGCTGGAAGAGGCCATGACTCGGATCAAGGCCACACTTCGTTCTACCGGAGAACGTGAAATTCAGTCCAGGGATGTAGGCGAACAGGTTATGAAAGAGCTGCGTCAATTAGACGAAGTTGCGTTCGTGCGTTTTGCCTCCGTTTATCGATCTTTCAAGGACCTTAACGAATTCCGTGAGGAGATCGACCGCCTTTCTAACGATAGTACTGACTAAGCTCAGACCAAGCTAAACATTTGAAATTATGGCGCTTGGCTTTGTTAAGCTGCTGTGAAACATTCGCCTAATCATGAATTTAACTACTTGCGCTAATCTTGTCGGAGACCGTGTTGACTGGCCTGCTCATTTGGCTAGGGCCATTGCGGTCGCGCAGAACGTGTTGAGCGCGGCGCCTAATCCCCGAGTTGGCTGTGTCATTTTAAGCTCCGACGGACTCCGCCAAGTAGAAGGCTGGCATGAGGCGCCGGGGCTTGCCCACGCTGAAGTGATGGCGCTTCGCAATGCCAAAGCTGCAGGTATGTTTGTTGAGGGGGCTATTGTTTTTGTTAGTCTCGAGCCCTGTGCGCATCAAGGCAGAACCGGCCCTTGTGCCGCAGCATTGGTTGAGGCTGGTGTTGCGACGGTAGTTATCGCATCGTTAGACCCTAATCCGAAAGTGGCTGGCAAGGGCGTGGCGATTCTTGAAACTGCCGGAATAGAAGTTGTCCACCTAACCGACCTTGAGCTCCCTGCCCGTGATGTAAATCTGGGCTTCTTCAAGCGTTTTGAAAAAGGGCTGCCTTTTGTAAGACTAAAATTGGCCATGAGTTTAGACGGGAGAACTGCACTAGCTAATGGAGAAAGCAAGTGGATTACTGGTCCAGCTGCTAGGCAAGACGTTCAGCGAATGCGAATTTCTGCTAGTGCTTTAGTGACAGGGGTAGGCTCTGTAGTAGATGACAATCCTTCAATGAATGTAAGGCCAGAAGATTTGAAGCTGAGCTCGGAAGAAAAGGCGCGTAATGAAGTCTTGCTTACAAAACAGCCGCTGCGCGTAGTGCTGGACAGCCAGTTAAGAACACCGACTGACGCACAAATATACAGAACCGCAACCGACTCTGGAAGGGTGGTCGTCCATACTTTAGCCTCTGCTGAGCAACAAGCGGCTTACAGGGCTGCGATGACTGAGACTGACAACGTAGAGTTAGTGAGCGGGGTTGCAAACGGTTTGCAGGGCAGAGAAAGAGTCAATTTGCAATCTGTGCTAGAATACCTCGCCCAAAACCAATGCAACGAGGTGATGGTGGAGGCTGGCGCTACGCTTGGGGGCGCATTTATTGATGCCGGTTTAGTAGATGAGTTTGTTATTTTCATGGCGCCTAAGTTGTTAGGAGGAGACGGCAAACCTCTTCTTGATATTAAATCATTGGCTTGTCTATCTCATGCACCAATGTTTGACGTGTGTAGTCTAAGCCAGCTAGACCAAGATATTAAAATAGTCTTGCGGCCAAAAATAGGCACACTAAATTGAATGACATTGGTAGAAAAGGCTAATTATGTTCACAGGGATTATAGAGGCCATTGGCACAGTTAAGACCTTGCAGGAAATTAATTCTGAATGGCGTCTTACCCTTGATGTGTCTTCGTTGGATATGTCTGATGTAAAACTCGGTGATTCAATCGCGGTAAATGGTTGCTGTTTAACGGTTGTTGACATGACAGCCGACAGCTTTGCCGCTGATGTATCTAATGAGACGCTTCGCTGCACATCGCTAAGCCTTTTGAAAACGAATGGCCGAGTGAATTTAGAGAAGGCTATGCAGGCAACTGATCGATTTGGCGGCCACATTGTGAGCGGTCACGTAGATGGTGTAGGCAAGTTGATAGAAAGTTCACCTGAAGGGCAAAGCGTGAAGTTGGTGTTTGAAGTGCCAGACGAGCTATGCCGATATATAGCGGCCAAAGGTTCGATTTGTATTGATGGCACTAGTTTGACGGTCAATGAAGTGTCAGGGAAATGCTTTGCGATCAATGTAATTCCTCATACTCAAACCGAAACTATCATTGGAGATTACCAAGTTGGCCGCCCAGTTAATCTGGAGGTAGATCTTGTGGCCCGCTATTTGGAACGATTGATGAGTGGCGCTGGGATGGCCGGCTCAGAGAAAATTACTAAAGACTATTTAGCTGAACATGGGTTTTCAAATACATAGAGCCGAATAGAAAATTTAATCAACGTTTGACGCCAACACGGCTCACAGTAGACTTTTCCTTATGGAACTAAATTCGATAGAAGAAATAATCGACGACATCCGCCAAGGTAAAATGGTTGTTTTGATGGATGATGAAGATCGCGAGAACGAAGGTGATCTGGTGATCGCCGCCGAACGCGTGCGCACAGAAGACATCAATTTCATGGCCACAAATGCGCGGGGTCTAATTTGCTTAACGTTGACCTCTGAACGCTGTCAGTTCCTTAAACTGCCGCTTATGGTGAACGACAATAACACCCCATACGAAACTAATTTTACAGTGTCGATAGAAGCGGCTACCGGTGTAACAACAGGGATATCTGCGGCTGATCGTGCACGAACGATCCAGATGGCGGTGGCGCGGGAAAGCCAGCCAAGCGATATCGTCCAACCCGGTCACGTGTTTCCGATTATGGCTCAGCCAGGTGGTGTGCTTCGGCGTGCAGGCCATACAGAGGCGGGCTGTGACCTTGCCCGGATGGCAGGTTACTCAGCCTCTGCAGCTATTGTTGAGATCATGAATGAAGACGGTTCAATGGCTAGGCGACCGGACCTTGAAAAATTTGCTAAAAAGCATGGCCTCAAAATCGGCACGATTGCTGATTTGATCCATTATCGCATTGCGAATGAACACACGGTTGAGCGCACAGATGAAAATGTTCTTGAGACCGAGCATGGCCAGTTTACAGTTTATACCTACAAAGATTCTCTGAGCGGTAGTGTGCATTTAGCTTTTGTTAAAGGGGATATCAATACCGCCGAGCCTACACTAGTCCGTGTTCACATCCCTAATACAATTCGCGATACCTGCGAAGTGTACAATGCAGATCGAACCAGCTGGTCGTTTGCCTCCGCGTTGAAGAAAATCAACGAGGAAGGCAAGGGAGTTGCAGTCTTGTTGTCCGAAGAGGACTATGGGCAAGGTATGGCACATAATCTTGCTACAGCTTTTGCGGCGCCGGGCGAAGCGCCGCCAAATAATAGGGCGGGGAGTGATTTGACTATAGGCACCGGCTCGCAGATTTTAAGGGATTTGGGTGTGGGTAAAATGCGTTTGTTAAGTTTCCCCGCAAAATTTAATGCGATTTCCGGCTTTGATTTAGAAGTGACCGACTTCGTGGAATTTGAACGATAGAACAGTGCTTGGATATGTCCTAAGTAACAGGAACGAAATATGACTATAAGAACTATTGCAGGAAACTACAGCAACGCCTCGGCGAAATACGCTATTACCGTGACCCGTTGGAATAGCTTTATTGTTGACCGCCTTTTAGAAGGAGCACTTGAGGCTCTAAAAATGCACGGAGTCACCGAAAAAGACATTACCATAATAAAGGTGCCAGGTGCCTTTGAATTGCCGCTTGCAGTGAAGAAGCTCCTAGCTTCTGAATCATTCGATGCAGTGATCGCTCTAGGTGCGGTTATTAGAGGTGGCACACCCCACTTTGACTATGTTGCCGGTGAGTGTGTCAAAGGCCTGAGTCATGTCAGTCTAGACAGCTCTATACCGGTAACCTTTGGTGTCCTCACGGTAGATTCTATTGAACAGGCTATTGAGAGAGCGGGAACTAAAGCGGGTAACAAGGGCGAAGAAGCGGCCCTCACCGCGATGGAAATGGTGAGCCTATCTCGTCAATTGGAAAGCTAAATGAACTCTTCTAAAGAGCTTTCTGCGGATGCAAAAACTCGTTCTAACCGCAAACGCATACCTCTAGCGCAACGTCGGAAAGCGCGACGAGTTATTCTGCAAGCTGTTTATCAATGGCTAATGACCCAGGACAGTCCTAAAGACATTGCTAAGCAATATAGGGAAGAAACAGAAGGCAAAGTAGATTGGGATTATTTTGGAGAGGTGTTCATCGAAATCCCCGCTCAGGCTGAAACCTTGGATCAGCATCTAGTTCCGGTTATTGATCGAGAGCTCACAGCGCTGGATCCTATCGAGAAAGCACTTCTTTATCTAGGAACCTATGAGTTGGCGTTTCGTATAGACGTTCCTTATAAAGTTGTCATTAATGAATGTGTTGAACTGGCAAAAGTGTTCGGTGCAACAGATGGGCACAAATATATCAATGGTGTGTTGGACAAGTTAACCAACACACTACGAGCTATTGAGCTTGGAGCACAGTAACACTCCTCCCAATTTTATACTGCCCAGCCTTTGAGTTAGTGCCGACTATGAGCCTCTCAGAATTTGAAACCATTTCCCATTACTTCGATTCCCCGAAGTTAAGCTTTGCTCGAGAAGGCATTACACTGGGAATTGGAGATGATGGAGCGGTATTGAAGCCGACTGCGGGTCCTATGAGTATTTCTATGGATCTGTTAGTTGAGGGTGTCCATTTTCCCATGGACGGAGAAGGGTTTGGTATTGGTTACCGTGCCTTGGCAGTTAACCTCAGTGACCTTGCGGCAATGGGAGCGCAGCCCCTATGTTTTACGTTGGGGTTGACTTTGAACCGGGTGGAGGACGGTTGGCTGCGAGAGTTTAGTGCAGGCCTTAGTCAGCTTGCTCAGAAGTTTGATTGTCCACTGGTTGGAGGGGATTTAACCCGCACTCAGCCAGGCTCACCAACTGTCATTGCAATTCAAGCTCATGGCATCCATCAGAACAGGTCGCCTGTTCTGCGTAGCACCGCCGAAGTAGGTGATGATATTTATGTCTCTGGCACGCTCGGCGATGGAGCAGCGGCCTTAGTCGCGCTAGGAATTAAACCTCATTTGGATGGCTTGAAAGGGTTATCTGCACAGGGACTCACTGACTCTCAACGAGAAAACCTGGCAGCGGCTTATTATCAACCCCAGCCCCGTGTTGAGTTTGCATTAGCAGCGGGGGAGTATATGAATGCCTGTATTGATATCTCAGACGGATTGGCAGGAGATATTGCCCATATACTTCGGGCAAGCAAAGTAGGCGCTGATGTTCTATTGGAGAGACTACCTTATTCGGAGCCAGTGAAGAATTTACTAAATCCGCAAGCTCGACAGCAGGCTGCACTTTATGGCGGCGATGACTACGAGCTTTGTTTCACTGCAGCAAAACAGCATGCGGATGCGTTGGCGTCGCTAGCAACAGAAGTGAATTTACCGCTTACCAAAGTGGGTGAGGTCACCACAGGAAAGAGTTTGCGCTTACTGGACTCATCCGGTGATATAGTGAACAGCGTTGGCGAAGCCTACCAGCATTTTAACTAAGTTTAATTAAGGACCCAGGTTTTTGATTGGCAAAACTGCAAGTCAAAACATTGATCATGACTGCCGACTCACCCAATAATGCGCCGAAATCTATTTGGCGAAACCCGATTCATTTTCTAGCCTTTGGTCTTGGTAGCGGTGCGTCGGCTCATGCACCCGGAACGGCGGGAACTGTCATGGCGGTATTGCTGTATTGCTTGCTACCGGAATTGTCCGTGCTTGTTTACGCGGGATTTCTGCTTTTGGCGACACTAGTAGGCATTTACCTATGCGGTCAAACTTCAAAAGACTTAGGGGTGCATGACCACGGCGGAATAGTCTGGGATGAATTTGTTGGCTATTGGATTACTATGTTTATGGCGCCTGCTGGATGGCTGTGGGTGGGGGTAGGTTTTTTGTTATTCCGCTTATTCGATATCTGGAAGCCATGGCCTATCAGCTGGATTGACAAAGAAGTACACGGTGGGCTCGGAATCATGTTAGATGACGTAATAGCAGGTATAATGGCGTTTTTGTGTATACAGATTGCAGCAGTTGCATTGTATTAAATTCATAAAGAGTGATGTAGTTGGCAAGAGTATTTGCCATGAAAGAGGATAATTCGTTGCCAGTTACTTTTACCGCATCGGCGCAGTTGCCCACTCAATGGGGGCTTTTTACCATCCATGGATTTGAAGAGACCGACACCGGAAAGGAGCATGTAGCCTTAGTCTTGGGAGAAATTGACTCTGCTGATTCAGTGTTGTGTCGAGTTCATTCCGAATGTCTAACCGGTGACTGCATGTTTAGCTTGCGCTGTGACTGTGGTCCTCAATTACAGCACGCTATGCAAACCATTGCCCAAGCAGGCAGCGGAATAATTTTGTATCTTCGTCAAGAGGGGCGAGGAATAGGTTTGCTCAATAAAATAAAAGCCTATGCGCTTCAAGATTCAGGTGCCGACACAGTTGAAGCCAATGAACAGCTTGGGTTTGAGGCTGATGCGCGAGAGTACGAAATTTGCAAACCTATGTTCGAACACTTCAATATTAAGCAGGTGCGTTTGCTCACCAATAATCCTCGAAAAGTGAATGCGCTTAAAGGTATGGGTGTGGAAGTCACCGAAATTGTTCCTATCCATATGGGTTCAAATCCTCACAATGAAAGCTACCTCGCGGTTAAAGTCGACAAGCTTGGCCACTTGAAATAAGACACAGCCTGCGGCGAGTTCTCTAATGTCTGTCTTTAAAAAACGTATAACGCTAGATTTCATTCGTCATGGCGAACCCGAGGGTGGTGATATTCTCCGTGGCCGTGTGAACCCTGTGTTAACAGAGCAGGGGTGGTCGCAAATGCGTAATGCTGCCGCGCTCAATGCTGATCATACTGTGTCAGAGGCCACTCCCAAATGGACTCATATAATCACGTCGCCTTTGTTGCGCTGTCGTGATTTTGCGGAACAAACCGCAGACACTGTCCAGTTGCCTATCTCAGTGCAAGATCAGTGGCAGGAGATTGACTACGGTGACTGGGATGGAATGCCAATAAGCGAATGGCGCAAGGTCGCTGCTAGCCAGTTCCAAGCTTTCCGTAATGATTTGTCTGCATTGGCACCTCCGAATGGCGAAGATTACCTTTCATTCAAAGACAGGGTGCAGGCCGCATTTTCTGAGCTTTCTACATTGCCGGATGGAAGTCATGTTTTAGTGGTTACCCATGGGGGTGTCTTACGTGTGGTGTTGCCGACTATTCTTGGAATGCCGCTGAACAAAAGCTTTCCTCTTTATATTCCCTTCGCTTGTTATAGTCGGATTAGTGTTGATGTAGTGGAGGGGAAGTCACACCCGGCGCTCATGTTTCACAATGGCGCCGAATATGCAGCGGGTAACTATCAACTGTTGGGTAGTTGATTAACCAGTTTCTCGTTGAAGTAGCGCTAGTAGTCTATGCCTTTTTGAACTTTTACTCCGTCGTAAAAAGCATGTTTGGTTTCGCCTAGTTCGGTGACGGTATCTGCTATTTCTATCAGTTCTTTAGATGCGCTTCTACCCGTGACAATAACATGTTGCATGGGAGGGCGGTTTTCCAAAGCGCTAATGACAGTTTCTTTATCTAGGTAGCCATACGTGAGCATATAAGTAAGCTCGTCTAGCAACACTACATCCACTTCTTTATTTTTAAGTAGCTCTGCTGCCTTTTCCCAAGTGGATTGAGCGGCGGCGATATCTGCGTCTCGGTCTTGAGTCTCCCATGTAAAGCCAGTGTTCATCACATGAAACTCTACCTGAGGGTGATCTTGAAAAAGAAGGTGTTCTCCAGTCTCCCAAACTCCTTTTATGAATTGCACAACACCGCAGCGTAAACCGTGGCCTACGCTGCGCGCCAACATACCAAATGCAGATGAACTTTTTCCCTTGCCATTGCCGGTTAAAACAATCATTAAACCTTTATCGATTGTGGCTTGTGCAATCTTGCCATCGATGTGGGCTTTCTTGCGTTCCATAGCCTTTTTATGACGTTCATTTCGTTCTTCTTGCTTTGACATTATCTTCTCCGTGCTAATCTCTAGTGGCTAAAAGTTTAACCTGAAACCCACATAGGACCCTCTGTCCGTTGAGTTAAAGTCGAATACTTCTTGATATTCTTCGTCCAGTAAATTTTCTACTCGGGCGTAAATCTCGACGTTCTCAGTAACTTGATAGGTAGCGTTTATATCCAATACGCCGAAATTTTCCAATGAGACCACAGTGCCACGGACTTCATCGATAGAGTCTTCTGAGCTGCGATAGAACGCATTGAAGCGAAGTCGAGAATTGTTGCTCACATAGGAGACACCTACATTGAAAAGTCCTTCCGGCCTGCGGAGACGCTGCAACCCATTGGGGCGTTCAGTGTCGTTGTAGGTATAATTAGCCTGAACATTCCAAGTGCTGCTCAGCATGATGTTTCCAGACAGCTCCACGCCTTTCGACACGCTTGTACCTATATCTTGGAGGTAGCCGCTAAAGCCAGCCAAATCAAAAAAGATGGCATCTTCAATTTCTTGGTCGAAGTAGGTCGCCTCAAGTTTTACCCGAGATCCCCCAAAGTATTCGATCCCAGCTTCAAAGCCTTGGCTATTCTCTTCTTTGAGAGTAACCAGTGAGGCAGGTGGAAAAGCAAACGCGCCAGCGTTGTATGCAACTTCAGAAGGGGCGGGCGCCCTGAAGCCAGTTCCTAAGCTCGCCTTTAGCTTGAGAGTATTACTGCCGCCCATGTCGATTAGGTATGCTGCGGTAGCTCGGTAGCTGGTGTGCTCACCAAAATCGTCATTGTCGTCTTGCCGAATACCAGCGGTAAGAAAAAGTTTGTCTGAAAAATCGCTGAGAGCCTCAACGTAATAGCCGGTGTTATCGCGGGTCACGCCGTTGTTATTCTCTTCTTCTAAATCTGCCCCAAAGACCAAATCGAAACCAGAAAGGTCACTAAGTTGCCCCACATACTCCCAACGTTGTAACTCCCCTAATGAGGAAAAACCTGATACTCCGAGTGCTAAGCTATCTCTATCACTTTCAGTAGTTGAGTAAGCTATGGAATGGCTCATGGCATCGGTTGAATATACTGCCCCTAAGCGGGTGGCCTGAAGTTCATAGATTGAGTTGCAATCATTGTCACCGCCGAAGCAGCCATCAAATTGACTGTCAGCATCAACATCCCGATGAACCAAATCGACCCTTAAGTTTTCTGAAATGTTAAGTCCAAATCGAGCGTGAACTGTATCGTTTTCATAGCCGTCATCATCTCGGCGTACATTATCTGAGACCCGAGCGTTGAAACCATCAACCCTAAGAGAGCTGGCGGAAATAAAAAAATCCGTAATAGCATTGCCGCCGCTTAGGTCTCCTGATACTTGAGTTGTGCCGAAGCTGCCTGTTTGAGTATCAAGGTTAGCATTGATACCTTCGCCACCTCGGCGTGACGTGATGTTGACGACGCCGCCTGCGTCCGCGCCAAAGCTGAGACCTTGTGGCCCTCTTAGTACTTCTACCCGATCGATGCCGGAGCTCATAATATGCTCCATCTGCGGCAACACTTGAACGCCGCTGGGGTCGGCGAGTTTCAGCCCATCAAAGCGGACAAGAGTACGATAGCCTTCTTCTCCTCGAATTCGTATGGATGTGGCTGCGCCTACTCCGCCAGTGCGCGTCGCGCTGATGGCTGGAAGCTGGCGGATAACATCGGTAATCGTCTGATTGCCCCTGGCAATAATATCCGCTTGATCGATTATCGAAACCGAGGTGCCAATCTGTTTCAAAGGGACTGGTATGCGGTTCGCGACAACAATGATTTCCTCTAGAGGATCGGTTGAAGACTGACTGAAGCTGCTGCTTGTGGCGATCAGGGATGCCACAAGAGCGGTTAGTGATACTGTTTTTTTTGTCATTATATTTCCTAATGAATCTGCATGCGGATGCATAAATGCGTCAGCAAATTAAGTTTCAGGTTCAGTAGGGAGGGGTGCGGCAGAAGAATTCAATGTAAAGAACTCTACCACTGATGAAGCCCTCCGCTGCATCTGTTAGTGACTCTATTAGGCTGGTATCGGACTTGCTTCTGTTAGATTTCAATGGCCAGTGCCGATCAGATTACTCTGATCTACCTGTTCCGGTTGAAAGCCCATTAGCTTACCGTTGCGGGGGCAGTGTTGGAATTGAACCAACTTCCCAATTAAGTCAGCCCGTCTAGCGCTGACACCTAGTAAAGATTGTTCGTTGATCCAGTGTCGGATCCAACAAACAGCGGGGAGTCTATAGAGAAGCTTTCAGTGAGTCAATTTTGTGATAATGCGCAGCCTTTGACACTTCAAAGCCCTTGTCTCTATAATCATCTGGTCCAAGGTGCCTGCATGAGCGATTTCTCAGTGTAGGGTAAACGGGAATCAGGTGTTGTATTAGACTAAAGCCTGAGCTGCCCCCGCAACGGTATATCATGGAAATTCATGATAAGCCCGATACCGGCCTTGACGTGGCTCTGACGTTTAATAATGACGATTGGAGTTTTTGATGAATAAGCGGAGGGCTTATCTGAATCAATCAGTAATCTTCTCCATTCTGATTTTTTCTCTCCTCTTCTCTTCGTTTTTTTGGAATTTATGGTTTCCTATGGGCAATCATAAAAAGTGTTTTCTGTGTCGAATATTGCTCACCGATCCAAGTAAGCATGAAAGCTGTTTTGTATTTAAGGATTTATCTTGTCTAGTGTCACGTTGATGATTCAAGGAACAACATCCGATGCGGGTAAAACCGTATTGGTGGCAGGAATTTGCCGCGTGCTGGCTCGCCGCGGAGAGAAGGTGGTGCCGTTCAAGCCACAAAACATGGCATTAAATAGCTTCGTTACTAAAGAAGGTGGCGAGATAGGTCGAGCGCAGGCGGTTCAAGCCCAAGCGTGTTATCTCGATCCAGAGAACGACATGAACCCTATTTTAATAAAGCCAGATGCAGAGTGTTCTGCTCAAATAATTGTTCATGGCCAAGCGCTCAAGCGAATGGATGCAAAGGACTACCACTCCTATAAAGAAAGAGCGATCGATTTTGTTTTAGAGTCCCATGGCAGATTGGTGAAGAAATTCCAGTACGTGATTGTAGAGGGCGCGGGAAGCCCTGCAGAAATTAACTTGAGAGAAAATGATGTAGCGAACATGGGGTTTGCTGAGGCTGTTGACTGCCCAGTAGTCCTGGTTGCTGATATTGATCGAGGCGGGGTCTTTGCGACCATTGTGGGTACACTTGAATTGCTGTCTGAATCCGAGCGATCAAGAGTTGTTGGTGTGGTGATCAATCGTTTCCGTGGCGATATTGAACTGCTTAAATCTGGCCTGACTTGGCTCGAAGAAAAAACCGGGAAGCCGGTTTTAGGAGTCTTGCCCTACTTGAAAGACTTTTATTTGGACGCTGAAGACGCGCTCAATGCTAGACAGTTGTTAGCCCTGAACAAGCCTAAGTTAGTTGTTGCCGTGATTGTTTTCCCCCGCATCAGCAATCACACCGATTTTGATGTGTTACGACTGCATCCAGATATTGATTTGATTTATGTTTCTATAAAAGACCGGATTCCAGCGTGTGACTTGCTAGTTTTACCCGGCTCCAAGAATGTAAGGGAAGACCTTTCTAACTTGGTGACCAACGATGGTTTAGCGAAAATTTTGAGGCACCTTCGTTTTGGCGGCAAGCTATTGGGTATTTGTGGCGGTTTCCAAATGCTAGGACTAGAAATTCATGATCCTAAAGGAGTTGAAAGCACACCGGGATCCTCAGAGGGCTTGGGATTACTGGAAATGGAGACGGAATTGGAACTCAGTAAACAACTAGCGCGAAGAGAAGGCTATTTAAATCTGGAGTCTGACGTTTCCGTAACGGGATATGAAATACATAGCGGCCGATCGATTGGTCCGGCGCTAGATAGTCCTTTGGTGCGATTCAATGATGGTTCTGTAGACGGAGCAATAAGTGCTGATGGCCAAATCATCGGAACCTATTTACATGGGCTATTAGACAACCCTAGTTCAGGCCGTGCTTTACTGGCGTGGGCGGGTATCAACGACGTCGACTCTGTTGAAGTGGACGAAGTGAGAGAGCAACAGCTTGAACGGCTTGCCGATATGTTGGAAGAAGAACTAGATTTTGAAAATTTGTTTAACTTATCAGTTAGAAACAGCTCGATAGAAAAAGCAGAGGCAAGGCCAAGCGGAGAGGGGGCAACTTCATGGAACGATTGAACCATCGCTCGGTGCTATTAGTTTTACTGTGCACGCTGCCGGTGGCGGTTCTGCTGTACTTAGCAATCGGTCCTAGTTGGATATCTCCCCTTCGGCTGCTTAGCGTGTTTGAACGCTCAACGGAGCTGGATTCCACTGCTAGTCGAGAAAGTTTGATTTTAAGTGCAATTCGTTTGCCTCGCGTGATAATGGCAGCGTTAGTAGGTGCCAGCTTGGCTTGCTGTGGTGCTGCTATGCAAGGTTTGTTTCGCAATCCGCTGGCCGACCCTTCGCTAATTGGGGCGTCAAGCGGTGCATCGGCGGGTGCCAGTTTCATCATCGTATTTGGTAGCACTTGGTTGGAGAATAATCAGATTCTGGGGCTGTCTTTGGTGAGTATCGGAGCCGTTGCAGGCGCGATTGTTGCGGTATTTTTGGTCTATAAACTTGCGACCAATAAATTCGGTACCTCGGTCGTCACCATGTTGTTATCTGGAGTTGCCATCGGTGCCGTAGCTAGCGCACTAAACAGTCTGTTCAGTTATTTTGCGGATAGTGAAATGCTGCGTCGAATCAATGTTTGGCAAATGGGAAATCTAGATGGTGCAAACTGGGAGAAGGTCACCTTAATTTCAGTTGTGGCGGGACTATTAATTTGGCGACTGCCTCAACACGGAACGGCGCTAAATGCATTCTTGTTGGGTGAGTCGGAAGCGCGCTACCTAGGGGTTAACGTTGAATGGGTAAAACGTGAATTAGTGTTGTTAACGGCACTAGCCGTAGGGGTGAGCGTCGTTATCTCAGGTAACATTGCATTTGTAGGTTTGTTAGTCCCTCATATACTGCGCGGTTTCATCGGGCCAGACCATCGTTATTTGCTTCCAAGCTGCGCCCTTGCTGGAGCCATATTACTCATTGTCGCTGACATGATATCCAGAACCATTATTGCGCCCGCAGAATTGCCAGCAGGCATATTGACTTCTCTAGTTGGCGCTCCTGTTTTTTTCTACTTACTGATTAGAAACAAAGCGCTTAGCAATCCAGAACGACTTTAAACTAGCACCGAATTATTATGACGCTAAAAATCAACAAATTGTCCGCTAGAATCAGCTCCATGATTTCATTGCAAGACATCGACATGAAAGTGGATAGCGGAAGTGTGTCGATAGTTATTGGTCCTAACGGCTCGGGCAAAACGAGTCTTATGAGGGCCGTTTGTGGAGATTTGCAGGTAGAGTCTGGCAGCGTTGAGTTTAATAATCGGCAAATGCCGCAGTGGGGGGCAAAGGAGAGGGCGACTATGTTGGCGATACTGCCTCAAAACTCCTCGCTAGAATTCCCTTTCACAGTGCAAGAAGTGGTTGCGATGGGCCGAACGCCTCATGCTACCTCTCACGGTGAAAACCAGCGCATCGCTAGAAAAGCACTGGAGCTTGTTGATTGTGAAAAATTAGAAAAGCGTTCCTTTGTGAGTCTATCGGGAGGCGAAAAACAAAGGGTACAGCTTGCGCGGGTTGCGGCGCAGATCTGGAACCCAGTGCCCACCGGTAACCGCTGTCTTATTCTCGATGAGCCGACTGCATCATTGGATTTAGCCCATCAGGAAATGGTTGCCCTCATGCTTCGTTTTTTTGCGGATCAGGGAGTTGCTGTGCTGGCAGTGCTTCATGATTTAAATTTGGCTGCTAAATGCGCGGATCAAATTGCAGTGCTGAAGCAGGGACGCTGTATTGTGCAAGGGGCACCAGAACAAGTGCTTCGTGAAAAAGTGTTAGAAGATGTGTTTTCTACCAGCGTATCGGTTATTGGCAACCCCCGTACTGGCAAGCCAATGATAGTGACATAGCTTTCGATTAACTTGCATGCCAGGTAGCGTGAACTGTGTGGGAAAATTATTAAAAAAAGTGAGTGACGATAGGTGAAAATTTGGAAAAGTTTGAATAGTCGAGCGGTGAGTGTTGCTATTGGTGCGTTAGTACTGTTCTTGTCGAGCCTAGTGCAAGCGCAAATTGAAGTGGTCGATGATCTAGGAAACAGTGTTCGATTAGAAAAGCCGGCGACCCGAATCGTAAGTTTGGCACCGCATATTACAGAATCCCTGTATGCGATTGGTGCAGGTGAAAATATAGTCGGCACTGTTCGATACAGTGACTTTCCTTTAGAGGCCTCAGAGATTCCTATCATTGGCTCTTTCGATGAAGTTTCCTATGAATCCCTTCTTACTCTGAACCCCGATTTAGTGATTGTCTGGGCTAGCGGTAACGGCAGCGAAATAACATCGAGAATTAAAAGCCTTGGTCTCACAGTATTTCTGGACGAACCTAGAGACATCGAAGATGTCCCTTCATCGTTGAGAAGGTTTGGGCTATTAACCGGAAACGAGATTGTGGCTGCACGTGAGGCCGATAGCTTCATAAGCAAGCTTAACTCTTTGCGTGATGCATACAGTGATAGCTCAGTTGTTGATGTGTTCTATCAGGTTTGGAACGATCCGATAACCACATTAAATGGCGAGCATCTTATCTCAGACATAATTCAGCTTTGCGGTGGAAGAAACGTTTTCGCTGAAACAGTTCCTATTGCACCAGTAGTGAGTATTGAGTCAGTACTGACGGCTGACCCTCAAGTTATCGTTGCAAGTGGGTTAGCAGATGAGCGCCCAGAATGGCTGGATGATTGGAAGGACTGGTCCGGCCTCCGAGCCAGTGATACTAAACAACTCTATTCTATCTCAGCGGATTTACTACAGCGAAACGCTCCAAGGGTTATTCAAGGTGCTGAATTAATGTGTGAAGCACTAGCTCAGGCAAGGACTGTCTATTCTCATTAGCAACGCTGTTTCTGAATTTTAGCTCAAATGCTCAAACAGGAATCAATGTTCAATTCTTGTCGTTAAGCTGATAACTTAACATTCCAATGGGCGCCACTGTTTGCGCTCAATTTAGAATAATAAAAGAGAAGTTAATTTTCGTAATGTTTTTGTGGCTAGAAACAACCTCAATTGCACGCTGGGTGGGAGAGTCTTACTATGCGTATCCAGCGCTTTTAAGCGTTCATATCATCGGTTTGGCTATTGTTGTTGGTCTCTCCAGTATGCGGGATTTAAAACTCCTTGGCTTGTTCCCTGCTGTGCAGCTACATCAGCTGGCAGGTCTAAAGCGCATTGCCCTCGGTGGATTTTTGCTTAACGTCTTTTCAGGGTTCCTGCTTTTCTCATCACAGGCTAGCTATTTGATTTCGAGTTTGCCTTTTGTATTGAAAATTGGCCTTGTAACAGCTGGCATGGTGCTGACAATAATCATAAACCGTCAAGTTGCTGTTGCTGGGGAAAGTAGTCAGCAAAACAGTAAGCAACACCGAATATTGGCGGTAGCATCACTTTTAATTTGGTTGGCAGCCATCGTGGCTGGCAGGTTAATCGCTTATGTCTAAAAGGAAGTGTAAGTGTCCCTTGAAGAGTAAAGGCCAAAAGTAATGTGGGAATTCTTAGCTGACATTGCAGCGGGTAGTTTTCTAAATCAGTGGATACAAACAACCTACTGGCTTTGGCCAGTGCTTGAGATAGTTCATTTCTTAGGTTTGTCGCTGTTAATTGGCGGCTTGCTCGTGGTTGATCTTAGGATGATTGGGGTGAACCAGACTCTCGATTTGAGGGCTACCCATCAAATGCTGCCGGTGGTGCTTCTGGGGTTTGTAATCAATGCAATCACTGGAGTGCTGTTTTTCTATGGGGACCCCATGCGTTATTCAGTCAACATTGGGTTTCAAATTAAGATGGCATTAATCCTTTTTGCGGGTCTCAATGCCGCTTTTTTTCATCTCCGATTGAGCTCTGCAATTGCAGCTGGCGATGGAAATCCGCCCCCAAGCTTTCAGGTAAAATTGGCGGGTTCGATCTCTCTTGCCACGTGGGCTGCTGTGTTGCTGTTAGGTCGGCTTATACCTTATGTGGGCACCGGCTAAGTTCGTTTACTTGACCTGTTATTCATATTTTGACGGAAAAAAGCGTACCGATGCTCGAGAGGCTTCTGGGTCACAGTCATAAACATCCAACTTGTAGCCTTTAGAAGCTGGCAACCATCGTGTGGTATAGGACGCAGGTTCTAGCAAGAACATGGGATCCTCAACTGTCAGAGTCATGTTGAGTTGTTCTCCGTCTAGCCAATATTTTTCGGTAATAATTTTCTGGGAAGAGGAAGGTATACCGTTATAGTCGTCGAACCCTGCGATATCAAAAACAAAATGAGTGGTGGTCACGATGAGCGCATCATCTTCATATTTGCCAACAGAGAACCCTTGGAGGCTGAAATCGACGGCTGTAGGCTCGCGTCCATCTAACCAAATTGTTCTCAGCTGGTCATCCTTTTCATAGCGAAAAAGCACTCGATCTGGCCATTGAGTTATTTGCATGTGATAAGGGTCGTATTGAATAGCCGGAGAAGACGCAGGTTGGCAATCATATTTAGGGGCGACTATCTCTTCCCAGACCTCTTGGTAAGCTTTAGCGCGGTCATTTAGTTTTGGAAAATTACTTTCATTCCAAGGCATATCAACACCATTGACCGGCCTTACACTAAATCCTCCATCCCAAATCCGTTCCAGATCGGGAATCGTATCGAATCGTTGGGCGTGACTTTGGGTCAATGCTGTAATTGTAAGAGCTGCGACGAGGGTTTTCAGTTTGGTTGTCATTTCCATTTATTTAATCCTTCTCAGTTAGCGGTTTGTGTCGCGCTCTTGTACGCCACGGCCAGCTACAATAGGGCTGCCATCTTCGCGAGTCATTCTAACGCAGCAAACGCCGTTAGAACCTTCCGCTCTTGATCGCTGCCCATTGAGTTTAACTACCGTTCCAATAGTCAGTGATTCCGGCGTCCAACCTACTCGTCGCAGACTTACTGGAGCACCCAGTTCAACCTGCCATTCAACGGTTTGACCGTCGTCTCCCGTTACATCCAGATAAAGGAATGCGTGTGGGTTTCGGAACACGAATCGAGTGACTGGCCCTTCGATCTCAACACGAGTGTCAGGGTCATAAAACGGGGCACTGGCATGGTGTGCTAGGACTGGCACAATGAGAAAGGGTAGCAAGAGTGCAACTGCGGTCGCGACTAGAAAACGAGGAGAAGTCATTATTATTTCCTTAGTGTAAGGCTTTTTATTGTTCCTCTAGTCTACAGGATTTTTTTGGGCTTTCAAAAACTGAGAGCTATGAAAGCCCCCCTGCAGTCTCCAACGATCAAAACGAAAGAGGGTGAAGTTTGGGTAAAGAACTCTCAAAGACTGTGATCAGTGTCATACCAAAGGATTTATCGAATTGCGAAGAATTCGGAACTGTTTCAGTATGCAATGAATAGTGTGGGACAGTAGTCATTGAGATCAATGCTCGGAGAATCAGTTTATGTTAAAAATATTTCTTAAAAGGCCTTTATGCGTCTTGGTATTCTCGCTTGTTTTTTCACCCGCCAGTCAGGCGCAATGGGCACCCCTCGTCACAAACTACTACGACACTGTGAGTGAGACACTCCGTCTTCCAAATGTGTTTGTCTTGCCAATACCCGGTGAAAGCTCGGGCTTCGAAAACTTTTATAATCTGGAATTTCACTCAAAAGGTAACAATATTTTTGAGTTAGTTTCCTTGGATGAGCTGCAGCCTGAGCAAGAATGTACTCGCGCAGAAGTCTTAGCAGCGATTCCACAGCTGAGACTGGATACGACCATCGAAGAAGTAAGTACGTTGATTGGCTGTGAGACACGTGTGACAAGGGCTAACGTTGATTTAACTTCAGGTATATTGGCGAACGCCACCGTCAGACGGTTCTAAAGACAATTGCTCGAAGTGTCTATGCTCTGAGGGTATAAGTTTGAGTTGAAAATCACATTGGCGGTTTACGTTTGGTGCCTATACCGATCAGACTCAGTCCGACACATTCTTTCAATCTATATTTTAGCCTTGCATATACTTCCTCGTCGCGCCTCCATCACTTCAAATTCCACTAACTTATGAATAGCCTTGACACTTGTGGCCAATTAGGTAACTATATTGTTACGTAATATTTGTGTTACCTAAGGTTGATCCATGAACACCACCGAAACAGATGCCGTGCTGCAAGCGCTCTCACATTCAGATAGGCGCAAGATTTTGGATATTGTCCGCAACGAGCCGGGCTGCACCGTTAGCCGAGTAGTGGAGCAGTTTGAGACCAGTCGTGTGGCGATCATGAGGCATCTTAATGTGTTGTACGACTGTAAGTTGTTACTCCACGAAAAAGTGGGGCGGAGCAGGCATCTTTATCTAAACATTGTTCCAATTCAACTCATCTACGACCGCTGGACCGATGAATATGGAAGTTTCTGGAGTGGGAAAATGGCGGACATAAAATACACAGTGGAAGGAGAAAAATAAAATGTCTAAATCTATCTCTTCAATTTTTATCGCCGGATCAATTGATGACGTTTGGCGCGAGATTACAAAAACCGGCGAAGCCCAAAAATGCTTCTTTAACAATGTGATGCATACCACCGGTCTGCGCCCAGGCGCGAGTATTCAAATGCGATCCATCAGTAACAAATATGTGGCGGTTGTGGGAGAAGTGTTAGAAATAGATCCTCCTTATCTCTTCTCGCATACTTTCAAATTCACAAATCTGGATGACCCTTTTTGTAAGGTTACCTACAAGTTAAAAGAGGTGGATGGCGGGGTTGAATTCACACTTATTTCCGAGGACATGTTAGAAGGTTCGAAGACAGAGAAACAAATGACCGGCGGAGGAGATATGATTGCTAAAGCACTTAAAGGTATTATCGAAGACGGCAAACCACCTTTCTCAACTCGTTTGCTGCACAAAATAATCGCGTTAATGGAAGGTTTTACTCCATCTAAGTGTAAGTTAGAAAATTGGCCGCTGAGTGACAATAATAAGTGAGCTTTGCTGGCTTGCTATCGAAACGGTTTGAGGTACTGCATGAATATTGAAAAGTTGAAGATTGCAGAAAAGAATTTCTTGGAGCGTTATCCGGGTGGATTTTCTCATCCTGAAATGGTGGCAATCGGTAAAAAACACAAAATGGAAAAGATGATCGAATTTACCCAGTCCAGTTTTGCGAAGCGAAATTTCAGGGACACTCTCGATATTTTAGAAAATTGGGTGAAAGTCGTTAGTCGCTCCTCAATGGTATCGGTATTTGAAAAACCTAAGTTTAAGGACTTTATTGGGAGTCTTACCCCGAAAGAGAAAAATCGTTTAGTTGCCGGTCTGAAAAACCAGCTCCATGGCTGTGAGCAAACAGGGTTCGAGGCAATCCTGGGTATCATGCAAATGTATAAACTCGGTAAATGGTCACTGATCAGCATTTGTCCGGTTTATCACAAACCACAAGAAGAAGTCTTCGTAAAACCTACCACGGCCAAAGGCGTTGTCGCTTACTTTGAACTAGAAGGGTTGGTCTACAGGCCTCAGCCTAGTTGGGAGTTTTATTCCGATTACCGAGCTAAACTCACTCAGATGAAGAGTAGTGTAGACCCTCTTTTGTCGCCCAATAGTGCGGCATTCTCTGGTTTTCTCATGATGAGCCTGCCTCAAGGGAAAACCTAACTCGCACTAAACCTATCTCGGGGACTGGCTGGTGTTGGCAAGGCCCTGGCTTCAATTGTTTCATTTTCAAAATCCAATCCTGCGCATATCAAAAAAGTCGCCTTTTTCACGGCTGAGCTGTATCTGGACCAATTCTGGACTCAAAAACTTAAAATACTTTGTAACTATGGAGGCGAAACCTAAGTCTATTAAACAGCACAGTCGTCGATCATATCTAAGTTCCGGATGAGCAGCGATAACTCTGCTGAAAATGTAAAAGTGGATACGGTATGGAAATCAATATGAGCAGAGATATACGGATTGCGAACGAGGACGACCTTCCAGCAATACAAATCCTGTTTGAACAATGGGGTAAAGCATTTCAGCACTCCATTGACGATCAGGAGTATGTGGCAGCAGTCGAAGGGAAAATTGTGGGAGCGCTGCGTCTGTCATTTGAAAACAGTGTTTTCATCCTCCGCGGTCTTTACATCGATGAAAAACATAGGGGCTGTGGTTTAGCGAGAGAGTTGCTTAACTTGGCGCACAATGAGCTTGGAATAGCAGAAGCCTATTGTCTGTGCCCGCGGTCCCTTCAAGCCCCGTTTGTTGAAATAGGATTTCAGCAAATTGCGGGTCTCACGGCGCCGTCATTTTTGACTGATCGCCGAGACCGACTCAGGGAGAGTAATGGCGACGTAATTTTGATGAGAAGAAGCGCTGGGATCGAAGTGCGGCCAATTACTGTTGATGACTTAGCGGCGGCGATGAAACTAATACAAGAGTTTGGTCTGGCAGAAGTTGATGGACTTAGCAGCAACGATGTTCGGAGTATCTATAGTAAGATTCGAAGCAACGGAGGCGCGGTTGTGGGCGCTTTTCGAGGCAAGGAGATGGTTGGAACCTGCACCATTAATGTGTGCGCGAACCTGAGCTGGTCAGGGAGACCCTATGGGATTATCGAAAACTTTATTGTCACCAAAAGCGAACGGGACAAGGGAATCGGAAAATATTTACTGCTATTTTCCACTCATTTTTCCGCAAGTAAAAACTGTTACAAAGTCGCACTCATGACGAGGGACAATACTGAAGCGGCTGCCATGCTCTATTCATCAGCTGGATTTTCAGATGATAAAGTGGGCTATCAGATTCGCTTTGGTGCATGAATTACCCAATCAGAAAGTGAATAAGACGAATTCCCCATTTGCCTTTTCAATCTGAGAGTTGTCTTCGCCTTTGTTCCATTCTAACTTTGCATCAAGCTGATCACTGTAGTGAAACAAAAGCAAAGTGTCGCCAACAATTTTAAAGCTCGTTGGGTCGATAGCTTTTCGCATACCAGTCTGCAAGCTAAAAGGGCAATATTCTCCGAACCTCGGAGCATACTTCGCAGGGTTGGCAACGAACAGGTCCTTTTGATCTTGCGAGCTGAGGTAGTAGATTGATTCTTTATACTCCGCCGCAAATTTCTCGCTGCCTTTCTCTGCAATTCCCTTAGTGAAGTATGAAACAGGGCTATAACCTTGAATGGCGAGTTCTTGGCCTGAAGCAAAGCCTGCGGCACTCAAAAATGTGAGAAACAATAAATTTCTTAGGGTAAATTTCGGTGGAACTGTCATCGTAAAGCCTCTGTGTCTTAGTGTGTTTGTGAACTCGCTATAGGAAAAGAGCGCATCTCTCAGGCAAAACTTTCAGAATTTCTTGTTTTGCATCAACTCTGGGACGATTTGCATCAATGTGATGGGGATGGGGATTACGGGAAGAGAGGTGCGAGGGAGGCGTGGAAGCTACACAGTAATCCAACTGCTCTCTGTCATAGCCCAGTCTCGTCATTCTATTTCACAAGGAAAGTGACTAGCCGACGATAATCGCTATGCTGAAAGCACAGCGTAACTGGCTGGCAGGAGGATTTAAACGGCCTTTGATTGGATTTTGCAGGCTCGAAGTTTATTGCTGATAGCTGTACTAATAGAGCAACTATCGAGAGCTGCTGCTTCTAACATTTCTGGAACTTTGCCATGCTCCAGAAAAGAATCTGGTAAGCCTAGATTGAGTACAGGTATTTGATAGTTGTGTTGAAGTAGAAATTCATTGACCGCCGAGCCCGCCCCTCCGGCTACAGCGTTCTCTTCCACGGTTACAATTAGCTGGTGGCTTGTGACCATATCGCCAATTAATTCTTCGTCTAGGGGTTTAACGAACCGCATATCAACTACAGTTGCATCCAACTCATGTGCTGCAGCTAAAGCGGGTTGCACCATGCTTCCGAACGCTAATATAGCTACAGTATGGCCGGTGCGCCGGATAACCGCTTTACCGATCGGCACGGTTTCCAGCGTTGTAAGCGGGGCAGTACCTGGTCCTTTCCCGCGCGGATACCGGACCGCGCTAGGGCCGCGAAATTGATAGCCAGTGGACAGCAATCGCGCGGTCTCTGCTTCGTCACTAGGTGCCATGACTAACATGTTAGGAATGCAGCGCAAGTAACTCAGATCGAAACTACCAGCGTGCGTCGGACCATCTTCGCCCACCAAACCAGCGCGATCGATTGCAAACAGTACATCCAAATTCTGCAGTGCAACATCGTGAATTAGCTGGTCATACGCTCTTTGTAAAAATGTTGAGTAGATAGCTACTACGGGTTTTAAGCCGTCGCATGCCATGCCAGCAGCAAAAGTAACCGCGTGCTGTTCGGCAATGGCTACATCGTGAAATCGCTCTGGAAATTTCTTTGCGAATTCGCCCATGCCGGACCCTTCGCCCATGGCCGGGGTAATTCCAACTGCTAGCTGGTCATGCTCAGCCTGTAGACACAACCAATCACCAAAAACTTTGGAGTAAGTAGGAGACGGTTTCGTATCTTTAGGGTGAGTCTTTTTCGTTTCTTTCTCTTTGACTGTTTCTATTTTGCTAAGGGCATGCATGCCGAAAGGATCTTGTTCGGAGGGCGCATAACCTTTGCCTTTTTGGGTGACTACATGCAGCAATTGAGGGCCGCGTAGTGATTTTATATTGCTTAAGATCTCTACTAAACCAGCGGTGTCGTGCCCGTCTACAAGGCCAATGTAGTTGAATCCAATTTCTTCGAAGAGGGTGCCAGGCGAGACCATACCTTTCATATACTCCTCAGCTCGATGAGCGGCTTTGAGGGCAGGAGGTATTTTTGCGAGCACTTTCTTGCTGCCTTTACGGATAAAATTGTACGGTTTACTGGCCCACATGCGGGCAAAATAGCTTGAAAGCCCGCCTACATTATTGGAGATGGACATATTGTTATCGTTGAGAATAACGAGCATGTCTTTGTCTAGGTGGCCGGCATGATTGAGCGCCTCGAATGCCATGCCAGCGGTCATCGCCCCGTCGCCAATAACCGCGATGCAATAGTTGTCAGATTCCTGTAACTGGGAGGCAACCATCATGCCGAGGGCAGCGCTTATGGACGTGCTAGAGTGCCCCACTCCAAATGTATCGAAAGGGCTTTCGCCTCGATTCGGAAAAGCCGCTAAGCCGCCTGCTTGCCGCATCGTGAGCATTTGGTCTCTGCGACCAGTCAAGATCTTATGAGGATAGGCTTGGTGCCCCACATCCCACACCAAGCGGTCTTCTGGAGTATTAAAGGCATAGTGCAGCGCGATTGTAAGTTCCACCACACCAAGACCCGCACCGAAGTGGCCACCGGTTTGACCTACCGAATACAACAAGAACAGACGCAACTCTTCTGCTAATTCTTCAAGTTGACTCACCTCTAAAGTCTTCAAATCGCTTGGGCTGTTGATTTGATCTAAAAGTGGTGTGCAGGGTCTGCTTGTTGGTATTTCGTCTAACATGACTGTATTTCAACTCTCGGAGAGAACTTTTTCAAGGCTTTCAGAAATTTAGCCTGAAATAAATGGGTAGATGACGTCAATTATTGGGTTCGAATATCGCAGAGGCGGCAATAACTAGGCTTGGCGACTGGTAATGAAGCTAGCAATTTCGCGCAGGGGGTCGGCTGAGTGATCAAAATGTTGCAAGTGAGCAATTGCATCGATTCTCAGTTGGTCTGCTCGCTTCTTTGCATTTTCTAGGCCTAGCAACGACACATAAGTGGGTTTGTCCATGGCTTTATCAGAGCCTTGAGGTTTGCCTAAGGTTGATGTGTCACTGGTCTCATCTAAAATGTCGTCCTGAACTTGGAATGCTAAGCCAATTTGCCGAGCATAGTTGCTCAAGGCTTTAATCTGCTCTTCTGAAACCTCTGGGCAGCTTAACGCTCCGAGTTTGGTAGCACATTCAATGAGTTCGCCAGTTTTCAATTGATGCATGATTTCAAGGTCGGGCAAAGACAGGGATTGGCCAGTTGCTTCAAAATCGACCGCCTGTCCACCTACCATGCCCTGGGCTCCTGCCGCTTGGGCGAACAATTTGATCATTCTTAAGTTGGTGGTGGGGCTCACAGCGATGTCTTTGCGAGTAAGCACCTCAAACGCGATGCTTTGGAGAGCATCCCCCACCAGAATTGCAGTCGCTTCGTCGAACTGTTTGTGAACGGTGGGCTTGCCGCGACGAAGGTCATCATCGTCCATGGCGGGCAAATCGTCATGAACCAACGAGTAGCTGTGTAGCAGCTCAATTGCCAGAGCAGCGGAATCTGCAGCTTCAATGTTGCCGCCAACCGCCTGTGCGCTTGCATAAACAAGGACTGCTCGTAATCGCTTACCGCCATTTAAACAGGCATAGTTAATGGCATCCCCTAAACGAGGGCTTGGATAATCTCGTTGCAGAGTGGCGGCGAGAAGGTCATTGCTTCGTTCTCTGTGGATTTCTATGAAACTAGACAAAGTCGCTCTCTTTGAGCATTGGATTGACCTTAGTCATTTGCATCAACAACATCTAAATCTTCTGTGTCGCCGTGCTCGTTGATAAGAATTTGCACCTTCTGCTCGGCAGTTTTTAGGGCGCTTTGGCAATCCCGTGTGAGCTTAACGCCTTTTTCAAACGCTTTTAAAGAGTCCTCAAGACTCAGCTCTCCTTCTTCCATTGAAGAAACAAGAGTTTCCAGATCGGCGAGGGCTTTTTCGAAATCGAAGCTGTCGGACTTACTCTTGGCCATGGGGGTTACCAACTATCAAAATATTTAGCGGAAAAACTGGATTATACGTCAACTGGCCTGAATGCATCTAGCAGGGATCATTTGATCTCTAGCTCTTTGGCCACAATGAAAACCTACTTTGGAAGAAAAGTCAGCGTTAACCCGTCATTCGCTAAATTCCCAGCTAAACTTAGAAAAGAGAAAAACCTACCAACGTGGAGCAGACTTATGCATTTCTGTTATTCGCCTCTGCTGTTGGGCTATGTGCCATCTTGGGTGCATAGAATTAATTGAATTTGTGAGAGTTAAGGAATCTTAGCAATGGATTTAGCGACGTTAGTAGGCTTGATAGGGGTGTGGGCTTTAATCATTGTGACCATCATGATGGGTGGTTCGGCGTATATGTTTGTCAATGTGTCCTCTATTTTGATCGTTGTTGCCGGGTCGATGCTCGTGGTGATGATGAAGTTTGGCATGGGCCAGTTTTTTGGTGCTTTAAAGTCAGCTGGGAAAATATTTTCAGATAAATTGGAGAAGCCAGAAGACTTGATATCGGAAATTGTTGAGCTTGCCGATGCAGCGCGAAAAGGCGGATTACTTTCATTAGAAGGCAAACAAGTGGACAACGACTTTTTGCAAAATGGCATACAGTTGTTGGTGGATGGGCATGACCCTGAGGTGGTTAAGACGCTGCTAACTAAAGACATGAAACAGGCAGTAAGCCGCCATGACTGGGGGCAGAAAGTATGGCAGTCCGTTGGTGATGTGGGGCCGGCAATGGGGATGATTGGTACGCTCATTGGTTTGGTAGGCATGTTGGCCAGCATGGATGATCCTCAGTCTATTGGCCCCTCTATGGCTGTTGCATTGCTGACAACACTCTACGGCGCCATGATGGCTAATATGCTGGCACTGCCAATTTGCGACAAATTAAACCTTAGAAGTGCAGAGGAAGAGACCATCAAGTCTTTAGTAATTGATGCATTGTTGGGCATTCAAGCGGGTCAAAACCCCAGAGTCATCGACACAATGCTTCGCACCTATTTGCCTGTTTCTCAGCGTGCTGTTGAAGCGCCTGCCTAACTAGGAAAAGGGTTCATTTTATGGAAGAAGTTGAATGTCCAGACTGTCCTGCCGGGATACCTGCATGGGTTATGACCTTCGCCGACTTAATGTCGCTGTTAATGTGCTTTTTTGTACTTTTGCTGTCTTTTTCCGAGATGGACGCACTCAAGTTTAAACGTCTCGCCGGTTCCATGGCTCAGGCTTTCGGTGTTCAGAACCAATTGGATGTGGATGATATTCCGAAAGGCACCAGCATTATTGCTCAGGAGTTTAGCCCAGGTATTCCAGAGCCCACTCCGATAAACGAGATCTACCAATCCACTCGTGATATCACCGAGGCGACTCTGGATTTTGAAGAAACAGATGTTTTCGATGTGGAGCAGGGCACGCAGGGGCAAACTCAAGGTGTCGCCTTGCCAATTGTTGAGAAGCTTGAAGAGCTCGTAAAACAAACGCAATCAGATGCAGCAGAGCTCGCTGAGGCGCTCAAGATTCAAATAGTTCGCGGAGAGCTTGAAGTCGAAACGGAAGGCAGAAGAATTGTGGTGCGCATTAAAGAGAAAGGCTCTTTTGCACCAGGCACGGCAGATCTGGCCCCCGATTACTTCGCGGTAATTGCAATTGTTCGCGAAGTCATCGCAAAGCGAGAAGGTGCAGTTTCCGTGGAAGGCCACACAGACAATATAAATATTCGAAGCAATCGGTTTCGGTCAAACTGGGATTTATCCGCGATGCGGGCAGTCTCGGTGGCTCAAGAGCTATTCATCGACAATGTGTTAGATTCCCGCCGATTTTCTGTAACTGGTTTCGCCGATGCTAAACCACTTGTGCCAAATAATTCTGCATCTAACCGAGATCGTAATCGACGGGTGGAAATTGTTATTAGGCAGGCCGTTGATCCTAGTCTCGAAGAGCAAATCGAGGCACTAAAAGATATCGATCCAGAGCTGTTTAATAGTTTTGGGCTGGAGACGCAAAGTGGCTTTTATAATTTACCGCCATCAAGCATTTTTTAGTCTACGCTGTAGGAAAGGTCGCTGTTAAGTGGGAACTGCTTAAGCTATGAGTACACAAAGAGTAGAAAAGGAAGATCGAGGATATTTTCGAATCACCGATTGGATAGGGTTCGAGTGCCGAGAGCTTGATACTAATGAATACCGACGTCTTAGTCAGGTCAGCCGCCAGGCGGATGTCCCTGCGTTGGACGAACTCGCGGAAATTGATAAGGAGATTCAGTTAGTCTTGAGTCGGCTTGAGATTAAATCGCCCTATGTTGCCGATTTGGGCAAACTGCTGAACAAGAAAATTCAGCTAGTCTTGGAACACACTGACATAGCGTCAGGTTTACTTGACTTAGACACGTTTCCTCAAACAAAAGTCGACATCAGCGCAACAGGTATGGCATTCCCTTTCTCAAAAGCGATCTCTCCTGGCGAACACCTGCACTTGGATCTAGTGCTGCAGGCAGGGCGCCAACACCTTAGCCTGTTGGCAGAAGTGATAGGCTGTGAACGGGATAATGAAACTCTAGCAGAAGATGATTCAACATTGACTCATGTCGTGAGAGTGAATTTTTGTGATATGAGTGAAAATATAAGTGAGTTTCTAATTCAATATTTAGTGAAGCGGCAAGGTGCGCTGCTAAAGTCTGAAAGGCTGGGTTCTTGAGACCAGATATCTAAGGCACAGTGTTCAGCTCAAGGCGTTGAGAAGCGGGGAACTAGGAAACAGTGTTTAGTTCGGCTGATTCTAGAATTTGTTTTTGCATTTCTTGTTCAATAAATGATTCAAGGTCTGCTTGAGTAAGATCTTGCTCTAGAAGTTTTCTTACTAAACCTTCAATGAAATTTTCGCCAATGTGATCTGGTCTTGCGCCCCGTGTTTGTAACTTCTGTAAAGAATGATCTATGGCTGCTATTAGTTGCAAGTAGATTTTTTGCATGTGGCAGGGCAGTGTTACTACGTCTTCCAGCAGAGTGGCTTCTGAGAGTGCTTGAGACATTAGCTGTTCCCCGAGTTAACGTTGGATCAGTGTACCTCATGCTTTTTAAGAACACTACGGCAGATTTATTAACGCTAGCTTTAAAGCACTCCTCGCTTCGCAAGTTCGTTTTCAAAGAATTTCTTTAAGTCATTAAGCTTGCGAGCATCGACTGGGCTAGTATGAAGAGCTTTTAAGTTGTTGTTGATGTTCTGAATCAAGTTATGAATGCGGTCTACTTCCATAGTCGATGCATTGAGTTCATCTAGCTCGTTTCTTAACCATCCATGCGCTGTATTTTGCAACTGCTTCACCTTTCACTATTCATACAGATCTAGCTTTAAGGATAGTCTATGGATTGGAGGTTCTCCACTATTACAGGAGGCAATGCGCACTCAGTAGTTCTCAGATTGCAATTGACTGACTCTCAACGTCCAACTATTCTAGAGTGCCTCATTTTGTTGCAATATAGAATTCGATCTTTATGACTGACGAAATAGAAAATATCAGCCTTGTTGATGCCCCAAGCCCACTATTGCCTAGGGATTGGAGAATCGCTGCAGGTCTCCTGCTCACCTTACTTTGGTTTGTATTCCTAGCGATTTATATCGCTAAGAACGTCGGTTGGAGTTACTTTCTCGATTTGCCTATTGCCGAAATGGGGGCGTTTCTAGAAGGCGCCTTTGCCTTTTTAGCCTTTCTCTGGTTGGTTATCGGTCTGTTTATACAACAATCAGTTTTGGCGCAAAACAATGAAGAGCTTCGCCGCAATAATTTGCATTCAGAGAAACAGACCCAAGCTATAGCAGCAACCGAATTAAACGCCCGCCAGGAAACTTTCTTTAAAATATCCGAAGCCACTCGACGGCAATTGGGCGCAGTGTCTGGGCTATTGTATTTGTCTAGCCAAGGCCCAGTAGGAAATAATAATGTATCGTCTGAAGAGCTCGCAGAGTTATGGAAGCAGTTTGCAACTGGCGATAGTGAGGTGTTTTCACGCCGTTTTCTGACTATGGCAGCAGTCGACGACAACGATTTCCTCGACCTTTTCTATGGTACTGAAATTCGGCGGAGTCATTCGGAAAATTTCCTAACTGGCTTCGACCGACTGATTAATTTGGCTCGAGGCTGCGATACAGACAATATAATCTTGGATTCTATGCTTTATTCCGCACACGGGTTACTAGATGCTCGTATGCGTGAATTACATCCAGACATAAAGTTCGAAACTTTGTCCGGTACAGACTCTCAGATCTATCTTGAACGAATAGCTAGAGAGAACCCGGAGCAAAACAGTCTCCAAACGATTACGGATCGATAATTAAAAATAGTTGCGGCCACACAGGGCCGCTCAATAAAAAGGGGTAGAGTATGGAGTACGTTATAATTGTCGCATGTCTAATTCTAATTCAGTACATGGTGTTTGGTTTCTTAGTGGGTAAGGCGCGATCTACCTACAATGTTCCTGCGCCAGCAACATCTGGAGATCCAATTTTTGAACGCTATTGGCGAGTTCATCAAAATACTCTAGAACAAATCGTTATCTTCTTGCCAAGCATGGTCATGTTTGCGTACTGGGGTAATCCAATTTACGCAGCAGCGGCGGGAGTCGTTTTCTTTATAGGCAGGCTCTTATACCTGAGAGGTTACGTCTCGGATCCTGGGTCGCGGGGAACCGGTTTTCTGATAGGTTTCTTGGCAACAGTAGTCGTCTTACTGGGAAGTTTGATACACGCTGTGATGGCGCTGCTATAAGGGCAGTAGTCAGAAAAGTTCGCGAAAGCCGCGCTGGAATAATTCAAAGAGTCATTTCAGCGCAGGGCTTTTAAAAGTGAGGATAAACTAGGAGTCTTTAAGCTGTTTGCGGACTTGCTCTGTCAGCGTACGGAAATCAGTTTTCCCACTACCCATGCGAGGAAAATCAGCCAAGGTGGTGTAGGTCTTGGGCAGTGCTAGGTTGGGCAGATCTTTACTAAGCTGCTTGTTAAGATCAGCATGATCGACTCCTGCTGTAGTCACAGCAACAATGCGGGACCCTCGTTTGGCATCTGGAATCTCGACGACGCAGCACTCAATGTCTTCGGGAGTTATTTCGTTAAGAGATTCTTCAACCATCACCAAAGAAATCATTTCTCCGCCGATTTTTACAAACCGTTTAAGTCTACCCTTGTGCCACAGATAGCCGTCTTCATCCAGATAGCCCAAGTCGCCAGTGTCATACCAGCCTGACTTGAGTCTCAGAGATGATTCCTCAATGTCATTGAGATAGCCATCCATAACGCCGCCACCTTTGACGAGAATTTTTCCAGTCTCGCCCGCTGGGCTAACCTCACCAGTTTCATAATTTTCGATTTTCACCTCTGTATTGGGAATTGGAATTCCAATACTGCCCGGCCTGTTCGCATCGCGAGGGTTTACCGAAATGACCGGAGAAGTCTCAGTGGCTCCATAGCCTTCAAAAATCTCCAAGTTGTGCTTTTTTCTATAGAGAGCACGGAGAGACTCAGGGCATTTGTCGGCGCCAGACACCGTGAGTACAACGCTACTGAAATCACCGGCTTTGGACTGTCGAGCATAGCCCTCAAGAAACAGCGGAGTACCAACTAACAATTCTGGCTCCGTCTCTTTAATGATTTTAGCGACAGTTTTGAACTCAAGTGGATTCGCGTAGGTGATTGAGGTCATGCCCAAACACATTGGAGTCCACAGGTTGATCGTGAGGCCAAAAACGTGAAAATAAGGTAAAACAGCAAGAAGCCGGTCCATGCTGTACACATCCATCATGTCGCAAAAAGCGTTTATATTTGAGAGCAAATTGCCTTGCGTAAGCTGAACTACTTTCGGGTCTTTTTCGCTGCCACTAGTGAACAGTATTACCGCGGGTCGGCTAAGGTCTTCTTTACCGCTTAAGCGCTTTAAAAATGAACTTGGCAATTTGCTTTTGACAAAACCAATTATTTTTTCGGCTTTGCCCAAATTCGCCATGATATCTTCTATGAAGACCATGCCTGGTAACTCCGGACAGCCAGTTTTTTCTAATAGCGCTCTGGCTGTGACTACGGTGCGAAAGTCACATTGCTGCTGTGCGTATTTATAGTTTTTCTCCGCCCCAGTGGAGTAATTGATCATCACTGGAGTTAAGCCACCCATAACCGCGCCGACTATAGCGAGGGCGGCTCCTGAAGAGGTTGGCAGCATTACGCCAATTCGCCCTTTCTCAAGTTTTCTAAACCGTCTGGCTAGGATAAGAGAGCCTAATAAGGCCTGTTTGAAGGTGATATCCCTTTCTGTGGTGCGATCAACGAACGCAACTTTGTCGGGGTTCTTTAAAGCGGAATCTATAAATCGATGTTGTAGCATTCGAAGATAGTAGCCTAAAGAAGGCGGTCAGGAAACCTTTTCGCCTGAGTGCAGGCAAGGCCCTAGCGCTAAGGCTTGTATACTATTGGCAGCGTTAGGGCAGATGCCGAAGTTCGAGGTTTGTGGGCGAATGAACCGCGGGGTTTGATTGTAATTTGCTCCATCAAGTTTGGACTTGTGGCTTGCATGTGCGGGAAGTGGACTCTACACTCCGCAAACTCTTTAAAAAAGTAAGTATATTCGTGGTTAAGCACTTCAACACTTTGTGGCTTGTGTTGGTAGCTATAATGCTACTGGTTCTAGCATTAAACCCTGCTTTTGTTAGTCGAGAGTCGATCGCCTCACTATTAAGTCAAATGGGTACTTCAGCGTTTATTGCTTATGTCTTGCTCTCTTTAGCAAGAGCATTGGTGATGATTCCTTCTACACCATTTATTCTTGCTGGCGCAGTATCTTTTCCTCATATGCCCTTCGCTGTCTTTTTAGTGTCTTATCTTGGCGTTGTGGTTGGAACCGTGTTGATATACAGTTTTCCGTCATTTGGAAATTATGATGAGTATTTGGAAGCGAAATATCCTAAGAAGATCGGAGCGATAAGAGAGAAAATGCAAGGTCCCTATTCTTTTTGGATAGTAATCGGCTGGTCATTTTTCCCATTGGTCCCAACAGACCTCATTTCATACGTCGCAGGAATTGCCAAAATGCCTCTCAAAAAGCTCATTGCTGCCGTCGTCATAGGAGAATTGCCAATTGTTACTTTTTATGTGTTTGCGGGCATTGAATTAGGGGAATGGTTGCGACTGTGACAACTCAATTGAAATTTAGAGATTCTCTTAAGCTCATTAAAAACTTTAAGACGTCCGGCACCATCACCCCAAGTTCTCCGAGGCTGATACGACGATTGCTGAGTTCGATCGAATTTGAACCGGCTCGCTGTATAGTTGAATTAGGGCCGGGTAATGGATGTGTGACCCACGAGTTACTGAGGCGGATGCACAAGGACAGTATCCTGATCAGTTTTGAGCTTAACCCCGAGTTTTTTGCTCAGCTGCAACTCATTCGCGATTCTCGACTTCATGTAGTAAATGTGTGTGCTTCGACGATTCGAGATGTGCTAGACGGCATGGGAATCGATAAGGTGGATCACATAGTATCGAGTCTGCCATTAGCACTCATTGATGCTACTGTGGTTGACTCAATTCTGCACAGCGCGAGTGTTAATTTGAAGAGCGGTGGCCGATTTCTGCAATATCAATACAGTTTAAAAAACTATAGCGATATGAAACCTATATTCAGTGAGGTAAATCTACGATTTACCTTTGCAAACATGCCACCTGCTTTTGTCTATGACTGCGTGAAATAGTGAGTTAGTCGATTGAAAAGATAGCTGACACTTCGACACATGCGTCTAATGGTAATGTGTTCGAACCGAGTGCTAGTCTTGTATGTTTTCCTGCATCGCCAAAGACATCGACCATGAGGTTAGAAACCCCGTTAATAATAGTTGGCTGGGCAGTGAAAGTATCGTCCGATGCAACAAACCCTTGGATACGAACGCATTGGTTGACTCTATCTAAGTCACCTTCGCAAGCCTCTTTCAGTGCGGCTAAGATGTTAATTCCGCACTGCCGCGCGGCAGCTGTCGCTTGTTCTATACTGACTTGACTTGGCACTTTCCCCGGGTGCATTAACTCACCGTTCAAAAAAGGAATCTGTCCTGCAATGTACGCCATATTTCCCGCAACTTGATAAGCCACATAGTTGGCAACAGGAGGTGCCACAGGGGGTAGTGAGATTCCAAGCTCGGATAAGCGGGACTCTATCGATTTAGGGCCTTGTGCAAGGGCAAAAGGAATTGTGCTGGCACAGGTCAACATGGCACTAGTGCGGAGAAACGATCGGCGGGTTGTTGGGTTCTTCATCATTGTCCTCAAAATTAGGTAAGTTCCACTGAGTCTAACGGTTTGTTTCTAGAACTTTCAATCGTTTTAGCCGAAAGGCTCTTTTTTATGGCGTTGGCCTCTCCTCTTTTTCGGATGCGGCGTAAAAGAGTAATTCTCATTAAGTTAGTTCTCCAAGCTTAAGGCTATCAGCTCTGGGGTATGGAGTCGGTCACCTATAGCGACAACAATATATTGCTGCCCATCAAAGAGGTAGCTGACAGGAGCACCTGTCGTTCCCGCTTCTAATTCAATTTCCCATTCCACTTGGCCGTTGGATTTATTGTAGGCCCGAAACATAGGGCCTCCACTGTTAGTGGCTATCTCGATAGGCATATCGGCAGGCACGCGCCCACCGGGGCGCAGATTTGTTTGACCTTCTCCTAAGAACAATAAAGTCTTTGTCAGTAAAGGAGACGGTCTGCCAGGAACCCCTAGCTTTTCTAAATTTAAGTGAGCGATTGCCGGATTATCCACTGGACCTACACCGTTAGGAACCATCCAACGATGTTCGCCAGAGTTCATGTCGATCGCGGTGATCCGGCCATACGGTGGTTTGAATAGAGGAAGGCCTTGGGGTCCTCCGATCCATCGACGAGCACCTTTCACATAAGCTAAGTCGGTAACTTCAGGATCTCCCGGCAAGACGTCCGCGACAAATGCAGAAGTAATTGAAGGAATATAAAGAATACCAGTGTCGGGGTCGAATGCAGCTCCTTGGATATCGGCACCTCCTTGTGAGCCTGGCAGTTGCAGGGTGCCAAGTTTGCCTCCTTCAGTGCGAATAGAAGGTGGAGTAAACAGAGGGCCGGTGACATACTGATTAAAGATTTCCAGTGCTTGTTCCCGCAGCTCAGGTGTAAAGTCGATGAGGTTTTCTACCACCGCACCTTGCAGGTCAAACGGTGCAGGTTTGCTGGGAAAAGGTTGCGTGGGAGAGCTGACTTCTCCTGGGACATTTGATTGGGGGACAGGTGTTTCAACTATATCCCACACAGGTTCTCCGGTTTCCCTATCTAGTACATAGGCAAAGGCCTGCTTGGTGATTTGGGTCAGTGCCTTGATGCTTTTGCCTTCCACGGTGATGTCCATCAGGATCGGTGCAGCGGGAGGGTCGTAGTCCCAAAGCCCATGGTGAACAGTTTGAAAATGCCATACCCGCTCACCAGTTTCCGCATTGACGGCAACGATGCTTTGGCTAAACAGATTGTCTCCGATTCGGTGACCGCCATACATATCATTAGTTGACGAAGAGATGGGCATATACACTAGCCCTAACTCCGCATCAGCACTAAACAATGCCCATACCGGAGCATGGCCTGTATAAGACCAAGACCGGTCTTGCCAGCTATCTGTGCCGAATTGGCCTTGTTGGGGAATAGTGTTGTATGTCCACCGCAGAGCGCCGGTGCGAACATCGAAAGCATGTACGTCGCCACGATATGCTTGACGGCTGTCAAAATTATCAGACATGGCTTGTCCAATGATCACAACGTCGCCTACTACCATAGGCACTCCGCCCCAACGAAAACGTTCAAACTCTTCTGGCATTAGTTGGAGATCCACTCGCCCTGAATTACCAAAATCGGGATAGGTTTCGCCCGTCACTGCATTGAGCGCGTATAAATAGGTGCCCCTTTGAACAAAGATTCTCGCATCGTTCTCATCTTGCCAGTGTGCCACCCCTCGGGTAGGTGCGCCGGGCAGTCCATCCGCACCACCGGGAGGTTGTTGGACCCAGAGGGTTTTGCCAGTGCCGGGGTTAAAAGCTTCTACGAGACCTACACCGTTCGGGATATAGGCAACATCGTTAACCACTATAGGCGCGGCCACGTAATTTGCTGAGAAACGTTGTTGAGGATTGAGATTTAAGAGCGCCTCATCCAATGCTGGACGTCTCCAAACAACCTTTAATTTTTCAACGTTCTCGGCGTTTATTTGGCTAAGTTCTGTGTATTTCGTGCTGCCGATGTCCCCTCCATAGGCTTGCCATTGCCCGTTCAGAGCGCCATTTTGCCCTATTGCAGAGCCTGACAAGGTGACCGTTAGAAGAAATGCGATTCGTTTGACCAGCGAGAGTTGCAGCATTCGGGGGATCATGAGACTGACCTCATTCAATTATTGTTTGCCACTGATTCTAACGAAAGTGCAGATAAGAACAACTGCTAGCGAAAGGTGGTGCTGCGCTTAAGCCCCGACCAGTTTATTCCGAAGCTTTGGATAGCTGGTGTTGGTGGAGAGCCAAATCGATAAAAATCGATCCGTAAAATTCTCACCGCCCAACTTCCCAATAAATTGATCGTTCAGATAAAACTCACTTTCTCTTTGATTGTTGACTTTCAATACAATCACATCGCCTTTGCGAACACTAGGAAGGATATCGCTAATTCGAGACAACCACTCTTCACTGCGGTTGTTGTATAGAGATTGTTTTTTCCATTCGTCTCTAGCGTATTTGACGAATTCGCTCTTTGGAATATTTCTTCGATACTCAAGTTCCAGAGCAAGCCCAGGCTCGATACCTCTGAAATTCCCGCTAGGGGTGTAGAGTGCACTTTCGTAGATATTCCAGAGGAGCACCTTCAGTTTTGCTGAACCAACTTCATTCAGGTTTTGTATTGGATTAGCGGTCGCGATTGGGGCAATGAAAAGGAGTGCGAAAAGAAAATTTCTAATGTTCATGTGTTCTCCAGTATAGAGGCTGCTTACCTAAAAATACGCACGAGAAATTACTTCAGATTAGGCTTGGGCAGGAATTTACTAAAATGATCGTTCTTTTTTAGCGTAATTTTGTCAGCGGGAATGAGCGGCTTGACGGATATGAAAAACTCTTAATGGCGAGTTGAATTGTAGGAAATATCTAGGGGGAGAATGCCGTCAAACGAATATGCCTGCTATTGTCCGAGGCGTAGTCTTATCTTTTTGATGATGCGTCCAACAATAGGAAGGTTTTCGTAAACCATTGAGCCCATGTCGAAGTAATTGCGATGGTAATAAATTTTGCCATTTCGAGTTTTCAGAAAACTTGACCCTTCAACCCGGATTGTTTCGCCCCCCGCGAGTCTTTGGTGACTAAAAATCATGGTCCAGGTAAGAAATACTTCAGTATCCGTGGTTAAGGTTCTGTGGAATTTGAAGGTGCACTGATCCATGTTTCTTGAAATGTTCGCAAAATACTTCATCAGGGATGCTTTCCCTTGAATGCCGTGGGATGGGTCTTCGAAATAGACATCGTCAGTATAGAGTGGCTTTATGAGGCTATGATCGCCCGACGTCAAAGATAGATAGGCCTGCACAACGCTGTCGGCCAGGTATTGGGCGCTTGTCTGATCGGTCGCAGTTTTAAGGGTTCTTGAAGTGCTCATTGCCTACATTGTCTTTACATAAGAGGTTTCAACTATAAACGGCATCTGGTACTGTTTGGATCACAGGAAAAATAAGCAATCGAAAGTGAACTGGACTTAGGTTCAGTGCGTTTCACTGGGTATGTATGAATTATCGCCTACTATGAGCAATTTTAATGTCGGCCCGCTTGCGGCTAAGGCTCCCAGGCTTGAGGTATCAGCAAAAGATACCGTCAAGACCAAAGCCAAGCCCTTGGATAAGAGGGATCCCAACAGCGATGAAATGTTGCTCATTGCAGTAGGAAACTCCCAAGACACAGAAGCTTTTAACCAGCTGTTCAGCCGATTCTCAAAAAAAATCTACGCCATGGGTATGAAACTGACCCGCAACGAGCAGGTAGCCCATGATTTGGTTCAAGAAGCTATGCTCACTGTGTGGCAGAAAGCCCCCCTGTATGATTTGGACCGTGGAACTGCCCAAAGTTGGATCTTTACCCTGACGAGAAATCGCTGCTTCGATATGCTTCGTAAGCAAAAACGTCAGCCCAGCACAATCAGTGCCGACGACATATGGCCTACTGAGGGTGATGGAGACGCTACCTTTGTTCACGAAGAGCGAGGACCGCTTGAAGTTGAAATAAGTCAAATAGAGCGTCTTTATAAAGAATTACCAGAAGCTCAACAGGCGGTAGTTAAAGAAATTTTTATCCTAGATAGAACTCACGAAGAAGCGGCTACGGCCCTTCAAATACCTCTCGGCACACTGAAGTCTCGTCTGCGACTTGGAGTGGGTAAATTACGTCAATTGATCGGAATAGAAACATGAATAGCCAAGCAAACCATCATCCTTCTGAAGAATTACTTAGTGCATTTTCTAAAGGAACTCTCTCTGCCGGTATGAGCGTGGCACTGTCGGCTCATATTGAGCTGTGCCCTAGCTGCCGCAAGAAGACCAGCGAAATGGAATCCGAAGCTATCGTGTCTTGGTTGCAGGCCCCGGACAAAAATGCCACTCCTGATTTTTCTGACATGGTGTCCGCGATAACTCAGCAGGCCCAATTAACCGAACAAGAGCCGGTAGCCAAAGCAGAGACTCATTTAGTTAATGAAATGCATATGCTGAATCATAGCGTGACATTACCTAATGTTTTAGCAAAAGCAGCATCCAAGGGTTTAGTTTGGAAGAAGCTTGCCGGAGGCATTAATCAGGCGCAGGTGGTTTTAGATAATGAGACTCAGTGCGAATTTATATACATGACTCCCGGCAGCCAAGTACCTGTTCACAAGCATCAAGGCAGTGAAGTGACGCTGGTGCTGGATGGAAGCTTCAGCGATGAATTGGGCCACTATAAAGCATCAGACTTTATGGTGAGAACCAAGGATCATTTGCACAGACCAGCCAGTGATGAGGGGTGCCTTTGCTTCGCGGTATTGGACAGCCCGTTAACCTTTACCAAAGGCTTGGCTCGTTTGATGAATCCTTTTATCGAGTACAAATTCCGCAAGGCGGTGTCGCAGCGCGCTTAGCCATTTATTCTTGAGATTTCGAAGCAGATCTATTCGTAGATCTGCTTTTTTTTCGCCAATATTTATGCTGACAATTCGCGGATGAAGATCAGCTTTTGTTGCTCACATCTATGTTCATCGCTATCGAAATTCGCTGTCTGTTCCCTGTGTACGGTCTCACTCCATGTCGTAGCCAAGCAGGAAATACCAGAAGATTTCCCGGTTCTAAATTGAATTCAACTTCATACTGCTGAGGCTGTCCATTAACACCTATTAGCCGTGCTGCTGTGTTGTGCATTGCAGCCATTGGGAATCGCGGATCTTCGATAAAGAATGCGCCACCAACGTCTTTAGATTTTTCGACTTCTTCGCCGAGATCTAGATACAAGACAGCAGCCCAAAGATTGCCCGGATGAGCATGGGCCTGATTCAAGCCGCCAGCACCAGTCACATTGGCCCACATCTTAGTGGTCCAGTCATAGCTATCAACCGATGACTCCTTAAAATGGCTCAAGCGCTTGCAGATTTTGACTGCTGTATCGGCAAGTTTTGCTGCCGCTGAGCCACCCCAATCCATCATGTCCGTATCAGAATGCCAGCCACCGATGTTGGAGCGAAGGATGCCCTCAGACTTAGTCATGTTGCTGCGGATAGCGGCCTCTAAATCACTAAGGAGATTTGATGCATCTTTAAGCCGTGTGTAAGCCACCGGTGTTTCAAAGAAACCCAAGTGTTGGGCCTCAACTTTTATGGGCGGGGTGTTGTCATAGTTTTGCATAGTGTTTGTCATGTTAGCTGGCAAAAATGACAGTCATTTGACTGCAGGCAATTCAATAGGTTCGGCTAGGCTCAAGTTGTCCGGAGATCGCATGAGGATTGTCATAAAAGTGCAAAATAACAGTCGCACAAATGAAATATGCCGTCTTTACTATTGCCACACTGAAATCTATCTAAGACGTAAAGAAAACACCGAACTCGACATCATTTTAAAGACTTAATAGGAGTCCTCATGAATCTTAAGCTTGCGAAACTTAGCTCAATTGCAACTGGTGTGGCAATAGGAATAGCGGCCATGTCCGCTCAAGCGGCGGAACAACCAACGTTACCAACAGCGGGTGCCAGTACTGGTGCCATTTTCACGGGTGGCGCTACGATCAACGATGGAGCGAGTTTTTTAAAGGCAGTGCCCGCTGCGGAAGCTGCAGATTTGGTCGCCACGATCAAGCCTGCTAGTGAAGATGTAGGCAAGATGGGTGGATTGATTGTTGTTGCTGAAGTCCCAGGTCTTGGGCTATTCAATCTGGTTTCAGGAGGGGCGTGGGTACCCTTAGCCAATGTGGCTAACGTCCAGCCGTTTATGACTAAAACGTTGGAAGCAAGTGAGGCCATCACAATCTTAGACAATCTCGTTGGCGAGAGTGCTAATGTAGCCGGTACTTCCATTAGTGCCTTTGTCGGTTATTACACCAACAATGATATGTCCACGCTGACTTACTCTGCTTCACCCGCAGTCTTAGCAATTTCAAACAGTGTCGCGCCGGGATGCCCTGCCAATACGCAGCTTTTTCAGGGTGCCACTTTTCAAGGAAAGCCAGCGTGTGTGTTAAGCGGAAGAATTACCAGCGATACTCATTTAACGTCCAACAACACTTACCTTTTGCAAGGGCAGGTGATTATTGGAGAGAACACAGTATCTGGGGCTAAAACTCAACTAACCATCGATGCGGGAACTACTATTTTTAATACAGGCGGAGTTCATTTATTGGTTATAGATCGTAATGGTCAAATACAAGCCAATGGCAGCGCGGCTAAACCGATCATATTTACTTACGAAGGTGATGCGACAGCGACACCTGACACTCGAGGTCAGTGGGGCGGGATTGTTATCAACGGCAGCGCAAGAATTAACGAAGCAGGCGGTGTTGCGCAAGGTGAAGGCGCCAGTGGTGAGTATGGCGGAACCAATGATGAAGATAGCAGCGGCTCCATGACCTACGTTCAGGTTAAATACGCGGGTCGCGTGTTTACTGAATCGGATGAACTCAACGGAATCGCTTTCCAAGGCGTCGGTAGTGGAACCAACGTAGATTTCGTCCAAGTGCACAACAATTCGGATGACGGTGTCGAGTTTTACGGCGGTACGGTAAATGCGAAACACCTTTTTCTAACTGGTAATGAAGATGATTCTATCGATTGGACCCAAGGTTGGAGCGGGAAAGTTCAGTATGCTGCAGTTCGAATGGGCTCCAGCGCAGATCACTGTATCGAAGCTGATAACAATGCTGACAACAATGATGCAACTCCCCGTTCTAATCCAACAATTTCAAACCTGACCTGTGCTGGTGGTTTCAACGATGATGGCCAAGGTGTTCGTCTTAGAGAGGGTACTTCGGCTACTATCACAAATTCAGTAATTTCAAATTTCTCTAGTTACTGCGTTGATATCGATCAAGCGGCAACGTTCAACAATGCTGGCGGATCCATTGCTGGCTTGAACGGGAATTTAGTGCTTCGCAATAGCCGAGTTTCTGAAGGCTGTGGATTTAGCGCTAGCTCTGGAGATATTTTTTCAGTCGCTGATTGGTACGCGGCTCAAATTGGCAGCGGCACTGGTACAGACCTTGGTGGGACTTTAGGTCTTACAAATGGCAGCATCCTCAACGCCGTTCAAGCAGAAAACTCTCTGGCAAGTGACCCTTTCTTCGACCAAGTCGACTATGTAGGTGCAATTAAGGACAGCTCATCTGATTGGTCTGCAGGTTGGACGTTCAGAGATTTCGTCCAATAGAAATGAATGAGAGGAAAAGGCGCCTTCGAAGGCGCCTTTTTTTTAACTTAAATAGCCGATTGGCCGCAAGAATCTAGGGGTTTAGGGAGGCTTACCAACGCTGGTAAAAACTGTAATATTTCTGACTTATTGCAGTAATACAACTGTCACGAACTAGTAATACACTCTCCGAAATTAAAGAACTCAGAGCTTGGAGTCACACTGTTATGTCCGCTGGTCTAACTCAAAAATTACTAGTCGTCAGTATCGCAACCGCTATTAGCAGTGGGGCATTGGCTCAGTCGCTGGTTCAGCCAAAAATAGAAGAGATTGCTGTTATTGGACAATTCGTTCCAGACGAAAAAAGAGGCACATCCGCTGTATCGAATGTTGTGGGTTCTGAGCAGTTTACCCGCTCAGGTGATGCCAATATTGCCGAGAGTCTCAAGCGAGTGGCGGGTTTAAGCACGGTAGGCGGGAAATTCGTCTTTATCCGTGGCCTAGGTGAACGTTATTCAACGACTCTTTTAAACGGGGCCATCTTACCGAGTCCAGAACCTGTAAACAGAGTTGTGCCTCTTGATCTATTCCCCACTTCTATTCTAGACAGTGTTTTAGTTCAGAAGACTTATTCAGCTCAGTACCCCAGTGAATTTGGTGGTGGCGTAATGCAGCTGCGAACCAAAAAATCCACTGACGAATTCTTTTGGAACGTATCGAGCACACTGGGTTTAGAAGATGAAGTAAACTTCTCCAACGGCTTTTCGGTTCCCGGTGGCAATCGGGACTGGGCGGGAATGGACGATGGGACCCGAGCCATTCCTGATCCTCTTGCGCAGGCTACCGCCGGTGGGCAGGAGCTTCGTCCATTTAGTCCATTTTTGGGCGTAGGTGTCCCGTCCGATGAGCTTCAGACGATTGGGAGAAGTCTCCGTAACCAGTACAATCCGGATTTCGATAGCCTGCCCGCAAATTACAGTTTCCAATCCACGTTAGGTAACTTTCACGAATTGGGCGATAGCGGGGCAAAAATTAATTATCTCGCCGCTGTCAATTATTCCAATTCTTGGGATACAGACCGAATCGAGCGAAACTCCTATAAAAACAGCAGCACCGCAGAAGGCGGCTTAGAGATCGAAGATGATCTGGATTTTATTGGCACTGAACACAGTGTTGATATCAGCGCGATTGTTACTGCTGGTTTAGATATCAATGAAAATCACAATATTCGCTTCACATCTACAACTCTGCGAAAAACTGATGATCGAGTGAATGAATTAACCGGTGACCTGGCAGCAGAGAACATCGTTAGAATCAACGAAATCGAGTACATCGAACGTGAGCTCATGTCCAATCAGTTACAGGGTGATCACTACTTTCCTGAGTTCAATGAGTTGGTTGTGAACTGGCGCTACTCTGATGTTACGGCCACTCGCGATGTGCCGGACAATCGCCGCTATCGTTATGATTTGTTGAACGATGAATACATATTTTCAACTCGAGCCGACGGTAATGTCAGAAGATTTATGGGGCTTGAAGACAATGCCTCAGATTTTGGTTTAGATGCCACCATGGTTTTTTATGGTCCAGCCAATTCTGTGATAACAACTAAAGCAGGTTACGTCGCCAATGAGAAAGTGCGTGACTCTGAAATTCGCCGTTACACGTTTTTTGATCGGGGTCGGCTAGCTCAGGACCAAAACTTGTTACGACAAGACTTGGAAACTATTTTTGCTCCGGAAAACATCGCTCCAGACGGGTTCGAGTTACGTGAGCTTACTAGGCCTACTGACAACTACTTTGCTGACAACGAATCAGAAGCGTTCTATCTTGAAGGCGAAGTAAATTTTGATGATCGACTGCGCTTGATGCTTGGTGCTCGGAATGAAACTTTCGAACAGCGTGTGGAAACCTTTGATTTGTTCGACGCCAATCAGCCACAAATAGCGTCTCAAGAGAGCGATGATATTCTACCTGCGTTCAGTGCTACCTTCATCAACAACGAACACCAGTTCCGAGTTGCTTATAGTGAGACTCTGTCTCGCCCGGACTTCAGAGAATTATCCCAAGCGGCGTTCACAGATCCCGTAACTGGACGTGAAGTGATCGGCAATCCTAATTTAGAAATTGCCAGCATCACAAACTATGACTTTCGCTGGGAGTGGTACTTCGGTTTCAATGACTATATGTCGTTCGGTCTGTTTTACAAAGAGTTTGAGCTGCCTATTGAATCCACTGTGCAGGCTGGTCCTATTCAGCAGCAAACGTTTTCAAACGCCGAGAGTGCGGAAAACGCTGGCGCTGAATTTGAATTCTATAAGCGCTTAGACTTCTTTGGCGGACGCTGGGAAGACTTCTATGTTCAGGGCAATGTTTCCTTTATCGATTCTACTGTCCAAATTCGAGACCAGGATCGTGGCGTTCTGACCAATACTTCACGGCCTCTGCAGGGGCAGTCTGATTGGTTATTCAATGCCCAGGTAGGATACGAGCCTTATTCTGGCGTTACAGCTACGTTGCTTTACCACTATTTTGGTGAGCGAATCGCCGAAGTCGGCACAAGCGGAGCTCCTGATTTAATTGAACAGCCTTTTGGTGAGCTTAACTTTGTTTACATTCATGAGTTCGCTGACTCTTGGCGCTTAAATGCGAAGCTTAAGAACATCATGAATGAGCGCTCAGAAATCAGGCAGGGTGGTTTCATTACCACGGGATTCTATCAGGGACGTCAAGCCAGCGTGCAGTTAGATTACACATTCTAAGATGATCGGTTTTTAATTCGATCACTCTGCGGATGATTCTGATTTTGTTAGACTTTTTCAGAAAGCGCTACTTGCCATTGTCACACATATGTCATATAAAATTGCTTAAATAATTAGTGATGCTGGTTAATTCTTGTAATTTTAAGTGACACACACATGACTGAAGCTACCGTACTGATTGTTGACGATGAAGCCGCGATTCGCGATATGGTAGGCATTACCCTAGATCTCGCGGGTTTCAATAGTATCAGCGCAGCAAATGCACATGATGCCCACGTGTCGATCATCGACAACAAACCCGATTTAGTATTGCTTGACTGGATGCTTCCCGGCGGGAGCGGCATTGAATTGGCTAGGCGTTTACGGCGCGATGAGATTACCGCGAATATTCCCATCATAATGCTTACCGCTAAGACCAGCGAAGACAACAAGGTCCAAGGCCTCAACGAAGGGGTCGATGATTATGTAACCAAGCCATTCTCCCCGAGAGAGTTGGTGGCGAGAATCAAGACAGTAATGCGCCGCATTAACGGTAAGCAAAAAGACAAGGTCTTAAGAGTCTTTGATTTACAGTTAGACCCTACTAGCCATCGCATTTCTATAGAAGACCATCCGGTTGAGATGGGGCCTACCGAATTTCGCTTACTGAAATTCTTCTTACTTAATCAAGAAAAGGTTTTTAGTCGCGATCATATCCAAGACTCGGTTTGGGGTGGCAATGTCTACCTTGAAGAGCGCACCATTGATGTCCATATCCGTAGGCTGCGGAAGGCTTTATCTTCCGTTGATGCTGCGGCGATAGACTACGCCAAGCTCATTCAGACGGTGCGTGGTGCCGGTTATCGTTTCTCAGTGCGACCCTCTTAAGTTCAGCAGCCTCATTTAGTCTCCTAGATACTTTTCTTCTAAAGGCTTGAGTCTCTTTAAAACTGTCTATCATTCCCTCGCTAGAATGAGCATGATCTCAAAACAGTCCTCTTTTTCACGCTGTTCAGCTTCTACCTTCTGTCCTATTTGCCACTAAATCTAGGCTCGCTAATCGAGCTTGCCTGCTCTGTTTGTTCGGGAAAATCTTGGCTTATAAAGGAAGGCCGCTGATGACACCGAAGATTCCGAAAAGTTGCAATAAATTCACCTTTATTTGCGAAAACCATGATATTCGTGGGCGAATTTCCGTAAATGTCGAGCAAAAATGACGAAATATGTCTTTTTATACCTCTGTTATGTCATTTTGTTACAAAAGTGACTATGTGTTTACCCTTAAGCCGTGTAGAATCCGCGCCACGCGAATCATAGCTCCATCTTCGATTTGCAGAAATTAACAGAGTGAAAGTCTCACAATCGTTAGATTTGAGGGCCTTTCACCAATTTAATTATTTAAGGGGGAACTTAAATGTTCACAAAAACTAAGAAGGCCACTGCTTGGTCGTTGGCGTTTGCCGCGGTCGCTGGCTCTCTAGCAACTCCTGCAGTCTTTGCACAAGAAGAGATTGAAGAAGTTGTTATTACCGGTTCGCGTATTACTAATCCTAACCTTACACAATCAAGCCCAGTTGCATCTGTTGACGCAGCGACTATTGAATTGCGTCAGGTAAACGTTGTTGAAGAATTCTTGAGAGAGATTCCTGGTGTTGTTCCAAGCATTGGTGCATCAGTAAACAACGGCAACGGCGGTTCAACTTTTGTTGATCTTCGCGGCCTAGGCAGCAACCGTAACATTACGTTGATGAATGGCACTCGTGTTGTTCCTGCTGACCTTCAAGGTCGAACTAACTTGGACATCATCCCTGTTGCATTGCTTGAGCGTGTTGACGTTCTAACAGGCGGTGCGGGTTCAGCATACGGTGCTGACGCCATCTCTGGTGTTATCAACTTTCGTACTAAGCAGGATTTCGAAGGTTTAGACTTCCGAGTTCAGCAAGGTGATACGTTTGAAGGCGGCGGCAAGAACAACCGCTACGACATCACTCTTGGCGGCAACTTCGACGAAGGTCGTGGTAACGCTGTAGTTAGCATTGGTTACACTGATCGTGAGCAAGTGACTCAAGGTCAACGAGATTTTGGTGAGTTCAACATCTCTTCAGTAAGTGGTAACCCAGGTGGTTCATCTACTACTGTTCCTACTCGTTTCACACTTCCGGGTGCTGATCCAGCGAATATTGCAGCTGTTGTTCCTGGCTACACTTCTGGTTTCTTACAAGCGTCTCCAGACGGTTCTGAGCTTCAGCCTTTCTATCAGACATTTAACTTCAACCCATTCAACTTGTTCCAACTGCCTTTAGAGCAGTACCGTGCATTTGGCCAGGCGACTTACCAAATCACAGACAACATCGAATGGTTCTCAGAAGCACTTTTTGCTCAGAGCACTAACATCACTAACCTAGCGCCATCAGGCAGCTTTGGTTTCTCTGCAGCAACGCCTCTATCAAACCCATTCATTCCACCTACAGCGTTGAACCAAATCTGTGGTTCTTTGCAGATTGGCGATGCAGCCTGTGCCGCAGCGGCTCAAGCCACTGACCCTAACGATCCTGCGTACCTAGATCCAACTATCAACTACGCTCGTCGTTTTGTTGAACTTGGACCACGTACTAACGAGCGCCAAACTACAGTATGGCAGTTCAAAACAGGTGCTCGTGGTGATATCAATGAAGACTTGTCTTGGGAAGTATTTTACGCCAAAGGCGAATCTGATCTGACTTTCCAACAGGGCGGAAACGGTACTCGCACTCGTCTAACTCAGTCTGTACAAGCAACTAACCCTAATACTTGTTTAGATGCTTCTGGCGGCTGTGTGCCAATTAACCTTTGGGGCCCATTGGGCAGCATTACTCCTGAAGTAGGTGCATTCCTTGACGTTGGTAACGGCGGTAAGACTTTCACTGAGCTAGAGCAAGTTCAAGCGTTCGTAACCGGTGACCTTCCTTTCTCACTACCAACTGTTGATGCACCAATCTCTGGCGTATTCGGTTATGAATTCCGTGAGTATACTGGTGGTTTGACTAACGAATTGCTGACGCAAACTCCTGGTGAAGTTCTAGGTAACGGTGCTGCTGCGCCAAACCGCTTCGGTACTTATGATGTAAGCGAATTCTTCTTAGAAGCTAACGTTCCAGTATTACAGGACGCAGCTCTAGCTGAAGAATTGACTCTACAACTTGGTTTCCGTACTTCAGATTACTCAACTACAGGTGTTGAAGACACTTGGAAGATTGGTGGTACTTGGACTCCCGTTGAAGGTCTCCAGTTCCGCGGTAACTTCCAAAACGTAACTCGTGCGCCTAACATCTCTGAGCTATTTAACCCAAGTGTTGTTGGTCTTAACAATTTCTCAGTAGACCCATGCGCTGGCGGTGCTCCAACAGGCAACGCTGAACTTCAAGCGATCTGTCTAGCACAGGGTGCGCCTGCCAACACTATTGGCGGCATCGTGGTTGACCCAGCGGGTCAGGTTAACGTAACCACTGGTGGTAACTTAAACCTAAACGCTGAAGAAGCTGAAACATGGACAATTGGTGCCATCTGGCAGCCAGAGTTCTTGCCTGGTCTTTCTTTGACAGTTGATTACTACAACATCCTTGTTGAAAACGCGATCACCAACCCGACGCCTGATGATATCTTCTCAGCATGTTTCGGTCCTGGATTCGATACAGGTAACTTCTCGCTAGCAGGTGCTACTTCTGCTGCTTGTACTGGTATCCGTCGTAATCCTGAGACAGGTAACTTGTTCGGTAACGTTGCAACTACTTTCGGTCTGCCATTGGTTCTAACTAACCAAGGTACACTTGAAACTTCAGGTGTTGACGTAACTGCTAACTACTCAATGGAAATCGGTAACATCGGTACTCTTGCTTACAATGGTAGCTTGAACTTCACTGATGAGTCTTTGTTCCAAGCTAGCCCGAACGGCATCAACCGTGAGTGTACTGGTTTCTACAGCACAAACTGCGCATCAGTTCAGCCAGAGTTCATGGCCACTAACCGTTTCACTCTTCAAACCAATGTGTTTGATCGAAACGTTGACGTGTCTCTACTTTGGAGATTCCTAGATGAAATGGAAGCTGAGCCAATTGTGGCTGCAAACTTCCAGCCTCAGTTCACTGAAATGGACGCAGCTCACTACTTCGACATCACTGTTCGCGGTGACATCACTGATGAGCTAGAGTTCACATTGGGCATATTGAACGCTGCTGACCGCGAGCCAGATGTTGTTGGTTCTAACATCGGTACTACTGCGTTCAACACTGGTAACATCTATGCATCAACATACGATCCACTCGGTCGTCGTTACTCACTTACATTACGCTACAAGATGTAAGAGGGCTTAGCTGGAACTTATCCAGCTAGCATAAAAAAGGCGAACTTCGGTTCGCCTTTTTTTATGCCTCGGTTTTCAGCTACACTTCGTTCTAGTTTTCAAGACACGTGATAGAGTTTCCAATTTTTTGTTTCACAGACAGTTTGTCTATCACGTTCTATTAACAGCCTAAGGATGCATTCATGAAGAAAGAGACTCTCGCAATTCACGCAGGTTACGAAACTGATAAAACAACTAACTCAGTTGCCGTACCAATCTATCAAACAGTTGCCTATGAGTTTGATGATGCCCAGCACGGTGCAGATTTGTTTAATCTAGCGGTTCCGGGCAATATTTATAGCCGGATAATGAATCCTACCTGCGACGTACTTGAGCAGCGGATGGCTGCCATGGAAGGAGGTTTGGCGGGCCTAGCAGTTAGTTCAGGTATGGCGGCAATCAATTATGCTGTTTTGACGATTGCGAAGGCAGGCGACAATATAGTTTCGACACCTCAGCTCTACGGAGGAACGTACACACTGTTTGCTCACATGCTCCCCAGTCAAGGTATTGAGGTGCGCTTTGCTGAGGATGACTCACCTGAGGCTATTGAAAAATTAATTGATGGGAAGACCAAGGCTGTCTATTGTGAAACGATTGGCAACCCAGCTGGAAACATTATTGACCTAGAGCCGGTTTGCGAAGCAGCTCATCGTCACGGAGTCGCCGTGATTGTTGATAACACAGTCGCGTCTCCCGCTCTTTGTAACCCAATAGAATTCGGCGCAGATGTGGTTGTTCACTCACTGACAAAGTACATTGGGGGACATGGCACGTCTATTGGCGGCGTTATAGTAGATTCAGGTAAATTTCCTTGGGCAGAACATTCAGAGCGTTATCCAGAACTCAGTCAACCTGAACCTTCTTATCACGGGGTAGTCTACACCGAAGCATTAGGTGAGGCGGCGTATATTGGCAGAGCCCGAACGGTGCCGCTTCGTAATACCGGCGCTGCTCTATCTCCAATAAACGCGTTTATGATTATGCAAGGCCTTGAGACCTTGAATCTTCGTATGGAGCGTCACTGTGAGAATGCCAACGCTGTGGCTGAATATTTAAGCCATCATGAAAAGGTCGATTGGGTGAATTTCGGCGGACTAGCCAGTGACCCTAAGAATGGCATGGCCCAGAAGTATTGTGGTGGAACGCCCGCGTCGCTGATGACCTTTGGTATCAAAGGTGGGTTCGATGCGGGAGTCAAGTTTTATGACGCTCTAGCAATGGTTAAACGTTTGGTCAATATTGGGGACGCTAAAACACTGGCCTGTCACCCGGCGTCTACTACTCACCGCCAACTTTCTGAAGAAGAGCAGTTAGCTGCCGGAGTAAAGCCGGAGGCTATTCGTCTCTGTGTTGGTATTGAGCATATTGACGATATTAAAGCAGATTTAGAGCAGGCTCTAAACGCGGTTTGATAGTCAATGAATTTAACGATGCACGTCAAACAATTTTCGTGCATCGTTAATGTTCCCAAGTGATCGTTTGCTGCTGGTGATAATGTTGGCTACGCCAGCTACCTGCTGGGCGTTATTGACTGCTAACCTACCGTGTGAGTCCAGTAAATTGTTCTCGAACCCAACTCGGCAGTGGCCTCCTAATGAAGTTGCTTTGGCCATACACTCAGCTTCACTGGAACCGAACGCGCATACTGACCAAACATGTCTGGCATCCACGAACTTAACTAAGGACTCCAAGCTGGCTGGGTCAGACTCGGCAGCGTCTGCTTCGCTATTCCTTTGTTTTCCCAATACTAAAAGAATATTAGGTGTATCACTTTGAATAATGCCTCTAGAGCAGAGTGAATTGAACCGAATCAATTCATCTTCAGAATAAAGAATATACTGGGGACCAATACCTTGCGTGTGCATCCATTCAAAGAAGCGAGCGGCTCGAAGCTCTTCCTTCTGGTTGGGGATTAGTTCCCGAAGGGCCAACGATACTGCCTCTGGCCTTACTTTTTTGACGCAGTTTATCTGATCCTCCGATGAATATTTTTCTACGGCTTCGGTGGTAATTTGGATGATCATTGAATCACCCACAGCGGCTCTTGTTTTTTGAATAGCTGATAGATAACGTTCAGGATCCAGAGTGTGGGCTTGGTTTTTATCTCGCACGTGAAGGTGCAGTACGGTAGCCCCTTCCACCTGGCAGCGCGTGGCCTCCGCAGCAATTTCATCTTCGGAAAGGGGCAGCATGGGATGATCGGTCTTGGTTTTGTGGGCGCCGTTAGGGGCAACTGAGAGTACTACTGGCTTAGTCATTCATTGCATCCCGCGAAACTGTTGTCCATTCGAGCGTTTGAGAGTCTATTGCTAACAAAAACAGGATAGTATCGCGCTTCATCTTCTAAACTCAATTTCTCTCAATGATGCAGCTTGTCACTTCGACAAAGGGTTTAAGACTCTGCGGGTTTAACTTGTTGTTGACTGGATGACGCAAGAGGAACAGGATGTTTACAAGAAAATGGAGCGAAGTTCTCGGCGACATGTCAGGGTTAGGTTTATCAGCGCAATGACATGGTCTGCGAATGGAGAGACCTGCAGAACTAAAAGTGAGATAACTAGATGAAATATTTTCAGGCAAGTTTGACGGATAATTCTGATTTTGGAGTGGCGAAAACCGCACTGGTAATGGCCGTTTTCCTAGTCGTGTTGTTAGGCTTTGGAGTGGCTGCACAAGGGCAAGAAAATGAGTGGGAATTGAAAAAAGACAGTGAGGGGATTCAAGTCTTCACTCGGGCTGTCCCGGGTTCTCCTTATAAGGAAGTCAGGTCGGTTAGTCGCTTAGAAAGAGTCAGCTTATCATCACTTGTGGCTCTCATCGAAGATGTTGAGGCCTGCCCAAGGTGGGCTGATAAATGCGCAGAGTCCTACTTGGTGGAAAGAGTGTCTGACAGAGAGTCATTGATTTACACGCACAATGATATGCCATTTCCGGTGAAAGATCGGGATGTGGTTGCTCAGGTTGTGTGGTCGCAAGACCCTGAATCTTTTCAGGTCACTATGAGCAGCACAGCTGTAGCAGGTGGAGTCGATAAGGTTAGAGGCCGATTGCGGTTAACAGAGGCAAATGCACTGTGGCAGTTTACGCCTCAACCTGATGGTTCCGTTGAGGTTCTTAATCAGGCGCATATAAACCCAGGGTCCAGCATCCCGGGTTGGGTGACAAATATGCTGTTGGTCGATACACCCTTTGAAACTATGAAGTCCTATCTTGCCGAAGTGGTAAGTTCTCAATATTCAGATGCCCAGATTGGGTTCATTCAAGAGCCGAAGTAGTTTTTACACGTCAATTATTTATTGCTAATGAGAATCATTATCATTAAAATAGATCTTGCTTAGAAATTGCCCACTGCGGGCATACTATTTTTGAGGACGCGTTATGAACGACCGACTGCAACTTGAAATCGATCGAGCCGCTTTTGAGCGGCTGTTAACTTCTAATGGACTCTCTTTAAAGGAGTTCAGCTGCTCGGACAAACAGACGAAGAAAGAAGTCCATGACCTATACCTTCAGGTAATCAGGCGTAACTGGGCTGCGGATTTTAAGCTCTAGTTGCCCACTTTGACTTTCAGCAAACTTGTTAAATAAAACGACTCTTGCGTTGTCACTATGCCTATGGGAATCTTTTGGCTTCTTTCTTAGCTGATGGCACCAAAAAATGTCTCATTCACATGATGACCATACCCATCCTCACGACCATACAGAGCCGCCTCCAGAATTAGAGTTGAAGGTGAAAGCGCTGGAGAGCCTCTTAGTAGAGAAAGGATTGGTCAATCCTGAGACTCTCAACGCCATCATCGACAATTATGAGCATAAAGTAGGGCCGCAAAATGGGGCTCATGTTATTGCAAAAGCTTGGAGTAATGCAGACTTCAAAGCTGCTTTGATGCACGACGCTACTCTTGCGGTTGCCGAATTAGGCTATTTCGGACGTCAGGGCGAGCATTTAAAAGTGGTAGAAAATACGCCAGAAACCCACAACCTTGTGGTCTGCACACTGTGTTCCTGTTATCCGTGGACTGTTTTAGGTCTTCCCCCAACTTGGTATAAGTCTGCGCCGTATCGGGCCCGTGCAGTTAGTGAGCCACGAGAGGTGCTGGCAGAATTCGGCACCGTGCTGCCAGCAGGTACAAAAGTTCGAGTTTGGGATTCCACTTCCGAAATGCGCTACTTAGTGATGCCTGAACGACCTCAAGGCACAGAAAATTGGACGGAACAGGAGCTAAGGAGTTTGGTGACACGAAACTCAATGATTGGCGTGGAGTTTGCCAAATCTGCGCTTGAACTGGGAGACGTGGCGCGATGAAAGGGGGGCATGATTTAGGCGGTAAGCATGGCCTTGGTCCGATAGATCCAGAAGCAGAAGCTACCGAACCGGTATTTCATGCTGATTGGGAGCGCCGTGTCTTCGCCATGACGATGGCGACCGGCATGCTCGGCAAATGGAACATCGATGAATCGAGGCACGCGAGGGAATGCCAGCATCCAGCTGACTATCTTGGTAATAGCTATTATGAGAACTGGTTTGCGGGCATCCAGACTTTGCTTACAAATAAGGGGCTAGTGAGTGAGGAGGAGCTTGCTCAATTAAACGCTAGTACTCTAAGTACCTTCGACTCAACTGTCCCAACACCGGAACAAGCGATGGAAATAATTGCCACCGGTGGGCCGTCTCTGATGAGCACTAACGACACGCCGCTGTTTAAAATTGGAGATAGCGTTAGAGCGAAAAAATCTCACACTGCGGGTCATTCTAGGCTGCCTGCCTACGTGCAAGGCTCTGCAGGCATCGTAGAAGAAAATTATGGCTGCCACATCTACCCTGATAAAAACTCACAAGGGCAGCACGGAGGGGAGTTTCTGTATCGCGTTCGATTCTCCAGTGAAAGCCTTTGGGGGCAAAACGAAAATCAAGATGAGGTTCTGGTGGACCTTTGGCAACCCTATTTAGAAGAGGTGGCCTAGTTCAATGATAGAAAAAACATCTCCGTTTCAGCCTTGTGATAGCGAAGGACCTGTATTCAATGAGCCTTGGGAGGCTCAGGCTTTTGGATTAGTGATAGCTCTCCATCAAAGTGGAGCATTTACCTGGGAAGAATGGGCCGCACAGCTGAGTGAAGAAATCACAGTTGCCGCAAAACAAGGTGATCCTGATTTGGGTGATACCTATTACCATCATTGGCTTAAGGCATTAGAAAAGTTAGTGCAGTCAAAAAGCCTGTCTTCTTGCGATGAAATTGCCGCTCGTGTATCCCAATGGCGCAATGCATACCTAAATACTCCCCATGGTTCGCCTATTGAGCTGCATAACGGACACAGGTCAACATGACAGCCTTTGCAAAAATCAGAGAGCGCGCAGAGAATCGCAAAGGCGGCTCGGCTGCTCTTAAAAAGTTGATGCCAACTGTTCTAAATAAGAAGAAGTTGGCTGAAATTTCTGATGATCGTTATTTAGCTATGATGACCAAATGTATTAACCAAGCAGGATTTAGCTGGAAAGTCATTGAAAAAAAGTGGCCTGAGTTTGAGGAAGCTTTTTTCGAATTTAAACCTGACACGCTAAGCCTGCTGTCGCCAGAACAATGGGAAGCCTACACTAGCGATAGGCGAGTAGTACGCAACTGGCAAAAAATTAAAGCGTTGCAGGAGAATGTGTTTTTCGTCACTGAAGAGTCTCGCCGTCATGGCGGTTTTGGAAAGTTCATTGGGCAGTGGCCTGAGTCAGAGCAAATTGACTTAATGCGGTATCTCAAAAAACACGGATCCCGTTTGGGTGGGCAAAGTGCGCTTTGGTTCTTGCGGCGCATGGGGAAAGACTGTTTTATCTTGGCAACTGATGTGGTTGTTACTTTAAGAAGCATAGGCTTGGACATTGCCGAAAACCCTAGCAGTCAAAGGGATCTAAAAAAGATTCAGGCACAGTTTAACCAATGGCAGCAAGAGACTGGGCTGCCTTATAGCCATCTAAGTCGAATCCTGGCTTGTTCGGTTGGTGAAAATTATTTGTAGTACTCT
>JBGCEK010000003.1:0-88778 GCA_045106275.1 Pseudohongiellaceae bacterium
GCTACTGCTTGCCCAGTTACCCTTTGAGTCTATAGTGGTTGCGCTTAACCCAGACGATTGTCATTGGGATAGCTTAACTGCACATAAGCAGCTATCAAGCTTGAAAACAATCCACGGCGGGGCCCAGAGAAGCGAGTCTGTTCTCAACGCATTGAAGAGTATTGACGCTGCCCCCGATGATTTGGTGTTGGTGCACGATGCGGTGAGGCCTTGTGTTGGAAAATTTGAAATAAACAAATTAATACAAAGTGTTATAACAGATAATGAATGTAAAGGTGGAATACTGGCTACGCCAATTTCCGACACAATCAAGCGTGTTGATGAAAGATCGAACATTACTAAGACGCTAAACCGAGAAGGGCTTTGGAGCGCACTAACTCCTCAGCTTTTTCGCTATGCTGCTTTGCGAGAGGCTATGGAATCCGCAGATAACGTCAAACAGTCTGTGACCGATGAAGCGAGTGCGATGGAGCGTATGGGGCATAACGTTAAAGTGATTGCGGGCAGCAGTCGAAATATCAAAATTACTCACCCAGATGACTTAGCGCTTGCAGAAATGATACTTAAATCTCGGGAGAACGTGTGATGGCGACGGCTAACCTTCGTGTTGGGCACGGCTTTGATGTGCATAAATTCTGTGTGCAATTCGATCCAAACAAGCCGTTAGTTCTTGCGGGACTAAGATTGGATGAAAATTACAGCCTAGAAGCTCACTCTGATGGGGATGTAATTTTACATGCCCTGTGCGACGGCTTGCTAGGGGCAGCCGCCCATGGCGATATCGGTGAACATTTCCCAGATACTGATCCTTCAATTCAGGGTATTGATAGCAAGAAAATCCTCCATCAAGTGCTGCAGCTGTTGGCGGGCGGTGGTTTCACTATCGTCAACATCGATATTACAGTTGTGGCGCAGGTTCCCAAGCTTTCACCAAATCGACAGGCTATGGTCGACAGCCTGTGTCTGCTGACCGGCCTAGACCGAGATCGAGTCAATTTAAAGGCCACAACCACCGAGCGGATGGGGTACATCGGCAGAGAAGAAGGAATAGCCTGCCACTGTGTTGTGCTAATAGAGCGGGCTTAGTGATGTTTTTCTTCGAGAATGCATTCTATGGATGAGTTGGTCTATTTGAAGGGCAGGCCGGAACTACGGGCAGTTCTGAAGCGAGAATTTGTAGATTTTCGCGTGGATGAAGAACTAGGTTTCACCTTGGAAGGCAAAGGGGAGCACCTGTGGCTCCAAATTCGTAAAACCGATTTAACCACAACCGATGTGGCCAAACGCTTGGCTGTTGCTTGCCAAATCGCGCCGAAATTTGTCGGGTACTCAGGAATGAAAGACCGGCGCGGAGAATGCACTCAGTGGTTCAGTGTGCCGCTGGTGCCGGAACAAGAATCGAGGTTGGCAGGTGCAGAAGATTCCTCCTTGCAGCTTCTAACAGTAGCGCGTAATAGCAAAAAGCTAAAAATAGGCACACACAAAAGTAATCATTTTCGCATCAGATTGAGAGACTGTGAGGGCGATAAAGAATGCTATGAACAGCGCCTAAAGGACATAAAGCTGTCTGGGGTGCCCAACTATTTTGGCTCACAGCGTTTTGGTCGCAATATGAGCAATATGGCTCAGGTGGATCAATTGATGGCCCAGGCGCTAGCGCCCAACGCAGACACCGCTATCCTTCGCGGCCAAATGGGAAAGGTTAAAAGGGGAATGATGTTCTCGGCCGCCCGCGCCTATGTTTTTAATCAGTTGTTGAGCTCACGAATCGAAGATGGCACTTGGAGCAAATACTGCCCGGGAGATGTGCTTAATCTAGACGCTACGAGTCGGTTTTTTGCCCTGAAAGCCGGCGAGGAATGGACTACACAACTACAGAATCGTTTGGATACTTTCGATATTCACATAACCGGTCCGCTTGCAGGCATAAAAGAAAGCAAAGACAGGTATGCAAGCCACGGCGAAGCTGCCGATATGGAAGAAGTGGTATTTAAAAAGTTTGCATTGCTGGTTGATGGTTTGCGTCAATTTAATTTGATTGCGGCGAGACGTTCTTTGCGCTTCATGCCCATTAACCTTCAATGGTGCTGGCGCGAACCCAAGGACTTGGAACTGGAGTTTCAGTTGCCACGTGGTGCCTATGCTACCAGTTTACTCAGAGAAATTTGCCTCACAGATTAGAACCACTTGTTTTCACAAAGCAGCCAGCAGGAGCTAGGAAAAGGGTAGTGTTGAAACCAAAAATGAATTTGAACGGAATTGGGATGACGTCTCAACGAACCCGAGAGCGCCTTTTAGGCCGCTTAATGGATCAAGGTATCTGCAGTATGGAAGTGTTAGATGTGATTCGTTCTACACCGCGGCATATTTTTTTAGATGAAGCTCTGTCGCATCGAGCCTATGAAGATGTGGCGCTGCCCATTGGTTTTAATCAGACTATTTCTCAACCCTATGTAGTTGCGCGGATGACAGAAGCGATCCTTAAAACGGGCCCTCTTACCCGCGTGTTGGAGATAGGAACCGGCTGCGGCTACCAAACTTCCGTGCTTGCACAGCTTTGCAAGTCGGTTTTTACCGTTGAGCGTATAAAGCCGTTGCAGGAAAAAGCCAGAAAAAAATTACGCTTGGTTGGGTTACGTAATATCGAGTTTAAACACGATGACGGTAGCGATGGCTGGGCAGAAAGAGGCCCCTTTGATGCCATTATTACCACAGCGGCCCCACAGCGAATACCCCAAGAACTTCTAGAACAGCTAGCCGATGGCGGGCGTTTAGTGATTCCTGTGGGAGGTGAAAACGATCAGGAGCTCACTCTTGTGACAAGGAAAGGTGATAAGTTTAGCTCGGAAATCTTAGACGTTGTAAGGTTTGTGCCTTTATTGTCAGGTCAGCTTCATCACTGAATTAGAAATTCCGAACTCCGAGTTTGACGTTTAGAGTTTTAAGAGCATGTCTTTTTTTGAAATTTCCCCGAAGGTTAGAGCGCGTGAACACCGACAAGGAAGCTGTGAATAAGATCGACCGGGTGACCGCGCTACTTCTCTTTTTTAAAGGAGTAGCGATGGGAGTCGGTGACTCTATTCCCGGCGTGTCCGGCGGAACTATTGCCGTGATCACGAATATTTACGAGCAGCTAATTCAAGCGATTAGTCAATTCAACCTGCAAGCGATTAGACTATTGATGAGTGCTCGCTTCAAACTACTTTGGCAGCACATCCATGGTGACTTTTTACTGATTTTGGCAGCTGGAATTTTGGCCGGCCTTTTAATTTCAGCCAATTCTGTGCTGTATTTGCTAGAAAACTATTTTGAGATTTTAATGGCGTTCTTCATCGGTTTGGTTTTCGCCTCTGTGTGGCTATTACGGATCGAATTACGTTGGAGCAAATGGAGCTGCCAGCTTGCCGCTGCCTTTGGGTGTGGGGCTGTGGTGTTAATTTCGATGCTCCCATCCCAATCAGCTGAAATCGGATATTTCATTGTGTTTTGTAGTGGGATGGTCGCCATTTGTGCAATGATTCTGCCTGGCCTCTCTGGCGCTTTCATACTGTTAATTCTAGGTGTGTACGAGTTCATATTATCCGCGTTAGTCGGGTTAAAGTTCGACTACATCATAGTTTTCGCTGGCGGCTGTATAGTAGGTTTGCTTAGTTTTACTCATTTGCTGGCGTGGCTCCTGTCCCATTACCGTGAATCGGTTTACGCCAGCATATCCGGTATGCTGATTGGTTCTGTGTACGCCCTCTGGCCATGGCGGATACCAACCATAGATATTGAAGGGCAGGCCTATGGGATGCGCTATGTCTTGCCCACAAGTTACGAAGGGTTCACCGGCAGCCCGCCACAAGTGGTAGAAATATTAATTAGCTTATTGCTGGGAGTTTTCTGCGTGGCGCTTCTGCACAGGGCTTTTAATACTAGCGAAGGTAGAAAATGAGAGTCGAAGCTTTACACTATTTGTTCGCGTTTACTTTTAGGCAGAAGACATTATTGTGTCTGCTATTTTTGTTGCTGGAAAGCTGCGCCAATAGCCAGGCGCCCGTGCGAGAGCAGGGCGAAGTGCAAGTCACTCAAGCGCCTATTATTGCCAGAACTAGCAGTGAGGAAAATGGGGGTGCAGTGATTGAAAGAGGTGCAGCGGCTGCGACTAGCGGTAGTAGTTCCTCAATAGTAAACGCCCCGCAAGCTCGCTCAACACCGGTTCAGCGGCAACCCTCTCAGCCTCGCCAAGTTTCCCCGCGTTCTTCTCAGTCCACTTCGGCTGCATCTAATCCAACAAATCATCGTGTGCGGGCGGGGGATACGCTCTATTCAATTGCCTTTCAACATGATCTGGATTTTCGCTCACTGGCTTTAGCGAATAATATGCGAGCACCTTATACAATTTATGTTGGACAAGATATCAATCTGGTTGTTTCTGATTTGAACAGAAGCTCTGGCAGCAGCGCAGTAAACTCCTCCGTGGGTACTGAAGTTGGAAATAATTCTACGGCCCGTGCTCAAGGTAGCGTGAGCCGAAGTAGTGGAGTCCTCAGGCAGCCCATTCAAAGAACTAGCTCTGCGCCATCATGGGGTTGGCCGCATCAGGGGCGCATTTTACGGAGCTTTCGAGAAGCGGACAGTAAAGGTGTGGACATTCAGGGCCGTGTGGGAGACTCCGTGTTAGCTGCTGGAAACGGCGATGTGGTTTACGCGGGAAGGGGAGTCCAAGGCAGTGGTAATCTCATTATTATTCGGCACAGTGATCGGTATTTAAGTGCTTATGCTCACAACAGTGTGATGTTGGTGGAAGAAGGTGTGGGAGTTTCAACAGGCGATAAAATTGCCGAAGTGGGCGAAACCCCTGCTGGAGAGCCGATGCTGCATTTTGAAATTCGGCTAGATGGTAAGTCCGTAGATCCTAGCGCTATTCTCCCAAGTCGCTAATTCGATTTTTATATTCTTTCAAAACCTGTCTTTTATAGAACAAAATCTTCTTAATTATTAGCGAGCCTCCTGTCGCTAACCTTTATACAGCAGCTACTGATGTTGAGTTCTCTTGGATGGAGAGCTGATCGGTAAATATGTTCATGGAAGAGGAGTCCACAGGATGGAATCGTTAGAGCTGGAGTCGAAAGCAGAGCCGCAGGCTAAGAGCCCCGGCAAGGTGATTAAAAAGCGCAAAGGAAGCGAGGCGGCACCTAACCCAATTAGTTCTCCAAAAAATTGGGATGATTACAGTACAGCCGCTTCGGCTGAATCGAGCAACAATACCAACCTCGACGCCACCCGACTATATCTCAATGAGATTGGCTATTCCCCGCTTTTGTCAGCTCAAGAAGAAGTCCACTTCGCGCGCAAAGCACTGAAGGGAGATAAGGCTGCTCGTAAGCGGATGATAGAAAGTAATCTTCGTTTGGTGGTTAAAATTTCAAGGCGTTATGTTAACCGAGGCCTGTCACTGCTGGACATTATAGAAGAGGGTAATCTTGGTCTGATAAGGGCAGTCGAAAAATTCGATCCCGAAAAAGGCTTTCGGTTTTCGACTTACGCCACTTGGTGGATTCGGCAGAATATCGAACGGGCGATAATGAATCAGACTCGAACGATCAGACTGCCTATTCATGTCGTCAAAGAACTTAACGTTTACTTGCGTGCTTTTCGGGAGCTTTCACAGAAGCTAGACCATGAGCCAAGCCATCAAGAAGTTGCTGACTTGCTCGATCGTCCCGTTGAAAATGTCAAAAAAATGCTGACTCTTAATGAGCGTATCTCATCAGTTGATATGCCTATGACTGTAGAATCCGAAAAATCAATTCTGGAAACAGTGCCCGACACGTCTCAGTCTGATCCCTGTGAGATGCTTCAAGAAAGTGATCTACTGTCGAGTATGGAAGACTGGCTGGATGAACTGTCAGTCAAACACCGTGAAGTCTTGACCAGACGATTTGGCCTGCGTGGTCACAGTATTGGGACTTTAGAAGACGTGGGGAGAGAAATTGGTTTGACCCGGGAGAGGGTGCGGCAAATTCAAGTGGAAGGGCTAGCGCGAATGCGCCAGCTGATGGAAACTCAGGGCTTGTCGATGGAAAACGTCCTGAGCTAGTTAGGAACAGAGATGTTCGATTTCAAACTGCTTCAAAGCGCTAGCCCCAGCTGTGGCCAGCGCTTTTTTTATTTTTCTAGATATTGAAGTTTATTGGGTTTGTCAGTCCACTCTTCGTAATCTGGCATAGGGTCTTTCTTTTCAGTGATGTTTGGCCAAGTCTCAGCAAGTTCAGCATTGAGCTGTAAATATTCTTGTTGATCTTCAGGTAGCTCATCCTCAGCATAAATTGCGTCTACTGGGCACTCAGGCTCACACAATGCGCAGTCAATACATTCGTCAGGGTGGATGACTAAGAAATTAGGACCTTCATAAAAACAGTCAACCGGGCATACTTCTACGCAGTCTGTGTGCTTACAACGTATACAATTATCGCCTACAACGAATGTCATGCTGAAAATCCTCTGTGCTGCCTTTAACGGGCGAGCATTTTAGCAGCATTTTTGCTGTAAGTTCCAATGTGACTTAGGTTTTCTTTTTCAGTTCATACAGAATAGAAAGCGCCTCTTTCGCGCTTATTTCATCTGGCTCCAAACGTTGGAGAAACTCTACAGCTGGATGCGGTTCAGCAGCAAACAGCTCATTTTGTAAAGGACCAGATTGAAGCGGTGAAATTGCCGGTTCTTTGCTCGGTTGCTGGGTCTCACTCTCTAACTCTTGGAGCTTTTGCTGCGCTGAATGAATCACCGGAGCAGGAATTCCTGCGAGCTGCGCGACTTGTAAGCCGTAACTTTGGTTAGCAGGGCCTCCTTTGAGCGCGTGTAAAAAGACTATCCCTTTATCATGCTCAATCGCGTCAAGGTGGACGTTTCTGATGTAGTCGTGGCTGTCGGGTAAGCTTGTAAGTTCGAAATAGTGGGTTGCAAAAAGAGTGTAAGCTCGGATTTCTTGAGCGATATATACAGCTGCGGCCCATGCCAAAGACAAGCCGTCAAATGTGCTTGTACCGCGCCCGATTTCATCTAAAAGTACTAAGCTATTCGCAGTTGCATTATGCAGAATGTTTGCTGTTTCAGTCATTTCCACCATGAATGTAGAGCGACCGCCGGCCAAGTCATCGGATGAGCCAATGCGAGTGAAAATTCGATCAATAGGGCCGATTTTAACCGAGGAGGCTGGCACGTAACTTCCACACAGTGCAAGCAAGGTGATTAACGCGGTTTGCCGCATATAAGTTGATTTTCCGCCCATGTTGGGACCAGTAATGATTAACATCCTCGATTCATCATCTAGGAATACATCGTTGGCAACAAAGTCGTCGTTAGTGACTTGTTCAACGACAGGGTGGCGCCCTTCAGTGATCGCGATCCCTGTGATGTCACTAAGTTCTGGGCAGCAGAAGTTTAAGTTAACCGCACGATCGGCGAAGGCAATAAGAACATCAAGTTCGGCAATAGCTTGGGCACTTTTTTGCAACGGCAGCAGGGCTGCCGCCAACGTTTCTAAGAGCTGCTCGTAAAGCTCTTTTTCTCGGGCTAGTGATTTGCTTTTGGCGCTTAGGACTTTATCTTCGAACTCTTTGAGTTCTGGAGTGATAAACCTTTCGGCATTTTTAAGTGTCTGACGGCGGATGTATTCAGCGGGAAACTCTCCACTCGCCTGACCTTTGCTAACTTCAATGTAATAACCGTGAACTCGGTTGTAGCCCACTTTGAGCGTGCTTATTCCTGTGCGCTCTTTCTCTTTAATTTCTAAATCAACAAGGAACTGGCCAGCGTTGCTGCTGAGCTCTCTAAGTTCATCCAGCTCTTCATCGAAACCTTTGGCGATGACTCCTCCGTCCCGAATCACCACGGGTGGATTCTCTTCTATCGCGAATGTTAGTAACTTGGCCTGATCAGGGAATTCTGAGATTGTGTCGGCTAAACCTGCTAAAGGATCGTTACTTATTTTCTCTAGATTTAACTGCAGATCCGGCAATAAGCACAACGAATCCCGCAGCACCGCGAGATCCCTTGGCCGGGCCGAACGAAGGCCAAGACGGGCAAGGATGCGTTCTAAGTCCCCGAACTGTTTGAGCTGCTCTTGCAGATTCTCAAAGTGATAATTTTCAATAAGAGACGCCGTAATTTTTTGTCTGGAAATAAGAATGTCTTTGCTGCGCAACGGACGATTTAGCCAGCGGGAAAGCAGTCGACTCCCCATTGCAGTTGATGTGCTGTCTAGGATGGAGACTAAAGTATTGGTTCTGCCTCCGCTTAAATTGGTGTCTATTTCCAAATTTCTTCGAGTAGCTGCATCCAAAATAACGCTATCGCTTAAATGCTCAACTTTAAGCGATTGAATATGTGGCAAGTTTGATTGCTGGGTTTCTCGAGCATACTGGACAAGACAACCAGCGGCAGCCACCGCAGCAGGCACATCATGACAATCAAAGGCTGATAGATCTCGTGTATTAAAATGTTCTGTCAGCGTTTTGATCGCATTGTCTTGATCAAATTCCCAGCTAGGGCATTTTCGTTTAGAGGGGTGAACGATAAGCTGATCTGCTTCAACAAGAGACTCTTCCAATAGAATTTCGGCAGGTTTTAGTCGCTCAATTTCATCCAGCAATGCTTGGGTGTTTGCCGCTTCGCTCAGAATAAACCGACCGCTGCTGATATTCATCATCGCCAAGCCGTAGGCATTCTCAGCGGGATTGCTCAATGATTTTTTGGCAATTGCCAGCAAGCCGTTGTCGCGGCCGCTATCCATCAATGCTTCGTCGCTAACTGTTCCAGGGGTTATCACCCGAACTACTTGTCGCTCGACAGGCCCTTTACTAGTAGCTGGGTCGCCAATCTGTTCACAGATCGCTACGGACACTCCTGCTTCGACCAATTTAGCTAAATAACGATCGGCAGCATGAAATGGAATTCCGCACATGGGGATGGGCTCGCCATCCGATTTTCCTCTTGCAGTGAGGGTTATGTCGAGAATGTCGGCAGCCTGTTTCGCGTCCTCAAAAAACAATTCATAGAAGTCCCCCATACGATAAAACAAGAGGCTATTTTTGTGTTGGACTTTGATGCGCAAAAACTGCTGCATCATTGGAGTATGTTTGGATGGGGCGGTCACGGCAGGAAAAGCTTCAGCGTAAAAACTCGAATTCTACACGTATTATGGTGTGTTGGTGAATAAAAACGAAAACTCGCTCTAGCCCTTTTGAATGTCTTTGGGAGCAGATATCATTCCTTTATGATCAACCCTGATGAATTTGAAAATTCGATCGAGTGTAACGTTAGAGTATTGGCTGAATTGCTCACTTCTCGCCAGTATATGTTGGCGACCGCTGAGTCATGCACTGGGGGTTGGATAGCTCAAGAACTTACGGCACTGGCAGGGAGTTCAAGCTGGTTCGATAGCGGTTTCGTGACTTATTCAAATGAAGCCAAGCAATCACTTTTAGATGTGCCAGCCGACTTTTTTGAGGAGGCAGGCCCAGGCGCCGTTAGTGAAGAAACAGTTAGGGCCATGACCGCCGGTGCTATAGCGAACAGTCGAGCAAATGTCGCTGTCGCTGTAAGTGGAGTGGCAGGGCCCGCTGGTGGTAGTGAGGAAAAGCCAGTGGGTACCGTATGGATTGCTTGGCAGGTTGGACTGCGCACCGTTTCCCGTCGGTATAGTTTTGCCGGGGATAGGAGATCAGTGAGAGCGGCCACTGTACTGGAGGCTTTAGAGAGACTAATTGTAATGTTAGAGGAGTAGCTTCTCATCGAGACCGAGCCTATCTGGACATAAAAATTAAAGCTTTTTACTTTTTAGTCAATATACTGGTTGTATATACAGTGGTAGTTTGTTTTAATAAGCACTGTCTGTTTATACAGTGTTTTGAGACAGGTCTTTATGGCCAAACTCGGAGTTTTCTCTTTGCAAGTCTTCGATAGAGGAATTGTCCTGGCAGGAAACTCCGAGTTTAGGCCACCAAGAAGAGAGTTGATACTGCGACAGAGCAGCTAAACCTCAGTGATAAAAGTGAAGACCTCAGTAACGGATGTTCATTTTCTATGGCATGAAGCCAATGACAAATGAAGTTAGACAGAATAACGGTGGGGACAAATAGCCACAGTTTTTTAGTAAGTAGTTGGGGACAGGCTACGATTAAACGCTCAGGCAGCTGAGCAGAGCAACTGCATTACTCATGGATTCAGCATCAGTTGTAATAACAGGACTACCAAGGATACAACTATGATCGAAGATAACAGCAACAACGGTAATAAAGATAAGGCGTTGGCCGCAGCGCTTTCACAAATTGAGCGCCAGTTTGGTAAAGGCTCAATGATGCGTTTGGGTGATACAGAGAGAGAAGCGATACCTGCCATCTCCACAGGTTCTCTTGGCTTGGATGTTGCGTTAGGCATAGGAGGTTTACCAAAAGGCCGTATTGTTGAAATTTACGGCCCAGAATCTTCAGGTAAAACGACCTTGACCCTACAGGTGATCGCTGAGGCACAGAAAGCCGGCGGCAGCTGCGCTTTTATTGATGCTGAACACGCGTTAGATCCAGTGTATGCAGAAAATTTAGGCGTAGATGTAGAAAATTTGCTGGTAAGCCAGCCCGACACTGGAGAACAAGCGCTTGAAATTTGCGACATGGTCGTTCGTTCGGGAGCGCTGGATGTTGTGGTTATCGACTCTGTGGCCGCTTTAACGCCAAAAGCCGAGATTGAAGGGGATATGGGTGATAGTCACATGGGCCTGCAAGCTCGACTTATGTCCCAAGCCCTACGAAAAATGACAGGCAATATTAAAAATTCGAACACCTTAGTGATCTTTATCAATCAGATTCGAATGAAGATTGGAGTCATGTTTGGCTCTCCAGAAACCACAACAGGTGGTAATGCATTAAAGTTTTATTCATCAGTACGCCTCGATATCCGTCGCATAGGTTCCATTAAAGAAGGCGATGAAGTGGTGGGCAATGAAACTCGCGTTAAGGTTGTTAAAAACAAAGTCGCGCCTCCGTTCAGGCAAACTGAGTTTCAGATTATGTACGGCAAAGGCATTCACCACATGGGTGAGGTCATTGATCTTGGTGTTAAGCAGGGGCTTATAGAAAAGTCCGGAGCTTGGTATGCCTATAAAGGTGAGAAAATTGGGCAAGGCAAGAAAAATGTTTCGGTTTTCCTCAATGAGAATCCGGCCATAGCTGAAGAGGTGGAAACCCAAATTCGCGCTCAGCTGCTGGGTCAGGGTGATGTTGAGTCTGATTCGGAGCCTGCCAATGACGATGTTGTTGTTTTAGCGGATGCTAAAGCTAAATAATTTGATGGGTGCAGTGTCCTATCATTTCAAAGAATCACACTCCTAGTGATGTCCCCGTTCTCCGGCGAGCCGCCATGGATTTCTTGGCTCGCCGAGAACACTCTTTTTTCGAGTTATCTCAAAAGTTAAGCCGCAAATTCCCTGAGGCAAATCTTGAGCAGCTGCTTGAGGTGCTGTCTGCCTTGCGCGAAGAAAACCTACAGTCCGATGAGCGCTTTACAGAATCCTACGTGCGCTATCGTCGTTCTAAAGGGTTTGGCTATTTGCATATAAGAGCAGATCTGCTTAATCGAAAGGTTTCTGAGTCCCTCTTAGAGGTTTATCTTGAAGCGAACGAGGGGTGGTGCGAAATTCTGAACACTTTAATAGAGAAAAAGCTAAAAGCTAAGCCTGGTCAGAGCCTTGTTTATGGCAGTAAAGAACACAGGCGTTTACAGAGTTTTCTTACCAGCAGGGGATTTACCGGAGAGCAAATACGAAAGGGAATTGAGGATTGGCTGGTCTAATCCACTAACATCCACAAAATATCTCCCAGCTTGATACTATTTTGGCGCGTTGGGCTCGATAGTTTACAATGCTTTTTCTCTACTGCGCGGTGAGCTGTAATGCGGCGAGTGATAAATACAAACTTTTTTTTATGCACGAGCGTGGCTCTTGGGCTATTGCTACTCTCAACGTTCTCCCACGGCAACGAATTTTACCTCATTAGCATAGGGGCCGGTGAAGAATCGAATTTACCTCGCGGGATAGATAGTTTCCATGAAAGAGATTCTTCGTTTGTCAGGGCCTCATTCGTCGGGGGGAAACGGTTTCAGCTGGGTTTGAATGATTCCCTCACAGTATCAGCAAATGCGGGATACAACCGGTTTGATGCCTTGCCAGGTTTTGATCGTGTGGAATTGGGCGTTGCAGCCAATTACCGCTATCGGTTTGGATTTGGCCCCTACGCGCCAGCATTAAACGGAGCTCTTAGCTATCAGCTAGAGAACTCTGAAGGGCAGGCTAGGGACACCGAAGCCGCTAAAATAGAGGTGAGTGCGGATAAAAGATTCAGGACAGGATTTACTCTATCAGCAGGCATTGACTACCAAAGAAATTTTACCGATGACCTGGCGCCAGACCCAGCTGTGTTAGCTTTTGGTTATGACCCGTCTATTCGACTTCCTTTTGAATTAATGGAATTTGAGTCGGCCAGTGCCTTTGTGTCTGCCGACTATGAGTTTTTAAATCTTTGGCAGGCTAGTTTAGGGTATCGACGTCTTAATGGTTTTACGCTTGCTAGTACTACAGAGCCTAGTTTGGATCTTTATAAAATATCAGATGCTTTTTATTCAGATCCGGCATTTGGAGAAGAGAGCAGATTGCCATGGTTCGGTTACTTACTTGAGACCAACTCGGATCAATGGGACGGTAGGCTGAGTGTGCCAATATTCCAAGATAGTTCTATTGACTTCACGTTAAGTTGGACTGATATTAAAGGGCCAGATGGTCGAGACTATGACAATACAATTTATGCGGTTACCTTTATCCATGCTCTCTAAGGCTTTGCCAGTGCTTAGAGCGATAACGCTAGTATCGTTATTTGGTTCCACTCAATTAGGAGTGGCTCAATCACTAAGCGTGCTTCTCCAAGATGATGAAGGTAATCCCATCGACCAAGCTGTGGTTGAGATATTGCTGCCGGAAAATTTGCGCTCTGAATTTGCTCAATTGGCTGATATAAAAGTGGATCAATTAGACAAAGAATTTGTTCCTCATGTCTCAACAGTGGTCGCTGGTAGTCGAGTAAGCTTCCCTAACAGCGATGATATTTTGCATCATGTCTATTCATTTTCTCCCCTTAACACGTTCAATATTCCTCTATACGGCAAAGACCAGCAGGCGGAATATAGTCAGGCGTTTAATGACAGCGGTGTAATCGAGATAGGCTGTAATATTCATGATTGGATGCTTGCGTATGTGTACGTCGCTGAAACTGTGTTGCACGGAGCTAGTGATGAGTCTGGTTTTGTCAAATTATCTAATTTACCAGCTGGTGAATTTCAATTACGGGTTTGGCATTCTCGGCTTGATGAAGAAGATGTTTTGAGCACTCGTACTATAGCATTAAATCAGGGCGAGATAACTGAAATGGAAATCACGCTAGAATTGCAGAGAGATCGCCGGGTCAGGCGCGCCCCTTCCTCTAGTCGATCCCGCTATCGCTAAGCCAACGATACAGTCGGTTTTTTCAATGTTTGCGTTCGGCAGTTTCCAATCACGATTGAGTTTTTTCCTGCTTTGTCTGCTCGCGCCGGTTTTAGGGGGGATATTCTATTACGTCAACTCAAATAATACGGAATACACTGAAGAAACAATAAACAGTTATTTGGAACTAGGTGCGGATGTTTTTGACTTTACTCGCGCTCAGCAAGCAGAGACGTTGCAGGCTATTACTAATAGCTTGACGTGGGATTTTGGGTTCCGCACAGCCTTCGCTTCGAGAGACCCCGGCACTCTCTTTGACGCCGCATTGAATGTTTTGGATCGATCGTTAGATAGCGCTGACATGCTAATGATTGTTGATATGAATAACGAAGTTATCATTGATACGCAGTTGCAGGGTGTGGATGAGCTAAAAGGAGAGTGGGAGCAATTAATTGAGAATGCAGACGCTAACGAATTTGGATTTGCTGAAGCCATTATTGCGGTGGACGGGGACCCTTTTCAACTTATTGCTTTGCCCCTGTATCTGCCGAGGCAAGTAGCTTGGATTGTTGGGGGGTTTGCCTTAGACCAAGCCTTTGTTGATCGAGTTAAAGAAACGATCATTTCAGAGGTGAGTATAATAAGAAGAGATTCTGAGTCTAGCCTAAGTGTCGTTGCATCAACTTTGGGCTCTACAATGCAGGCGACCTTAGCTGAGAAGTTGATTGTTGATCAGGCAGCTCTTGATGGCTTGCAAAGAATAACGTTCGAAGATGAAGAATACACCACTCTGATTAGAAATTTATTCGGAGCACAAGATGAGGACGTTCAGGTTGTAGCGGTGATTCAGCGCTCCTACGATGAAAATAATGAAAACGTGGTTCAGTTTAGAACGTTACTCATTGAGTTCTACGGCGCTGTAATTCTTATTAGCTTGGTGGCGGTTGTATTGCTCGCTCGGTCGGTTACAAATCCCTTGGAGAAGCTTGCCCTTGCTGTGCAAAAAATTGAGGAAGGAGACTATAACAAACCCGTAGTAGTGACTTCAAAAGATGAAATAGGTGATTTGGCTAATTCAGTGAATTCTATGGCCCAGGGACTGGCTGAAAAAGAAAAGGTAAGAGACTTGTTAGGGAAAGTCGTCTCTCAAGAAATTGCAGAGCAGTTGTTAAACAACCCGGTTGAATTGGGCGGGGAAGAAAAAGTTGTCACTATACTCTTTTCCGATATCCGTGGTTTCACCAGTTTTTGCGAAGGCCTTCGACCTCAAAAGGTGCTGGAAGAGCTGAATCATGTGTTGAGTACCATTAGTAATATCATTGAGAGAAATAACGGGGTGGTGGACAAGTTTCAAGGCGACGCAGTAATGGCATTGTTCGGGGCGCCAATACAATCTGACAATGATGCCAGCAATGCTATGAAAGCTGCATTAGAAATAATGGAGGCGCTGTCGAAGCTAGATTCTCGTTTAGCTGCCTGTATTGGTGTTAATACCGGATTGGTGGTCGCCGGTAACTTAGGGTCCAGTAATCGATTAAACTACTCGGTAATTGGTGATACGGTAAACTTATCTGCTCGGTTAGAGAGTCTGACTCGCTTATATGGTGTGAGTAACATTGTCAGTGAAGCGAGCATGCTTGCGGCACCTCAGTTCAGCTACATGGAGTTGGATACAGTTTGCGTTGCTGGGAAGAGTCAAGCAGTTCGCATTTTTGAATTGTTGGGCCCTCTAGGATGCGTAACCGAGTCTCAACTTGAGATGTGCAAAGGATTCGAGTCAGCACTACAGGCCTATAGATCTCAAGATTGGACACTTGCTGAGAGACTGTTTTCTCATTTACGTAGCTCGTGCGACAATAAGCAATTGCCTTTGGTTTTTTTAGAGAGAATCCATCAATTTAGCGAACGGCCTCCTGGTTCAGATTGGGATGGCGTCTATGTGTTTGGCAAAAAATAACCCCAGTATTTCTACTATCGCACTTCGGACTTATTAGATGAAATTAATCAAACCTTTTCGAGGGCTCAGGCCCACTCGAGCCCTTGCGGCCAAAGTCGCTTCTCATCCCTATGATGTGTTGAATCGTGCCGAAGCATCTCAGCTTGCTGAGAACAACCCCTATAGCTTTCTCCATATAAATAAGCCCGAGATCGATGTGGCGGAAAACGTCGGGATACATGATCAGGAGGTTTACGAGAAGGGTGCTGAAAATTTGAACCGCTTCATTGAAGAGGGAATACTTTTCCAAGACAGTGAGGAGAAACTGTATGTGTACAAACAGGTCATGGGAACTCACGAACAGGTCGGGCTAGTCGCGGTCGCGTCCGTCGATGCGTATGAGCAAGGCCTTATTAAAAAGCATGAATACACCCGCCCAGAGAAAGAAGATGACCGAGTCGCCCATATGGATGCCCTTAGTGCACAGGTCGGGCCAGTGTTTCTTACGTACAAGGCCGAAGCCGGTATTGACACGTTAATTGAAAAAGTGACTCACACTGAGCCTGAATATCAGTTTGGCGCAGATGATGGAACCCATCATGTGTTTTGGGTCATTGAGGATTTATCACTGTCTGCGGACATTGAGGCGGAATTCGAAAAAGTGAACTGCCTCTATGTGGCTGATGGCCATCACCGCTCGGCAGCCGCGTCTCGGGTAAAGCACTTAAGTGCAAAGCGTAACCCCAATCACACCGGGTCAGAGCCATATAATCATTTCTTAACTGTCTTGTTTCCCCACAATCAAATGCAAATACTCGATTACAATCGAGTTGTCGTGGATCTTAATGGGCATTCTAATCAATCATTTTTGAGCGCCCTTGAGCAATCATTTCAGATAGAGCAGGTGGGTGATGCTGACGCGGCTAAGCCGACAAAGGAAAAGTCATTCGCGCTTTATCTAGATGGCAGCTGGTATAAACTGATTCCCGGTTCTGAGCTTTTAGCTTCCATTGATGCCAATGATCCGGTCAAGCGGCTCGATGTGAGTCTTCTACAAGATGCAATTTTCACCCCGCACTTAACTATTTTGGATCAGCGCACCGACGAGCGAGTTGATTTTGTTGGGGGTATTCGTGGTCTTGCTGAGCTGGAACGAAGGGTGGATAGCGGTGAATGTAAAGCGGCGTTCGCTCTGTATGCCACATCTATAAACGGACTAATGGATATCGCCGATGCTGGTGAGGTGATGCCGCCTAAATCCACATGGTTTGAGCCAAAATTGAAGAGCGGTCTTGTGGTGCACCTGTTGGATTAGTGTTTCGTAATAGGGGTTTTGATTTTCAGCGGCAGAGCCCGTTCGTGGGCTCCTAAATGTTCTGAATTCCGCGCGTCTGCGAAAACGGTGCCTCGAAACTTTAGGCGCAGCCCCATATAGTGTTTCACTGCTTTGCCGACATTTCGAGTGGTATTGTTAAACTGTTGCATGGTCTCTGATCTTGGTTAGTCGTGGCTATTTTGTTTGTCTGTAGTATCTCCACCCATTAAACGCCGCAACACGAGAAAAGGTTTACAAGCTAGTCATTCTTTTGTCTATAAACAGCGATTACCCTGCAAAAGTACTCACCGACTGAATCGGACGGGTACTTTTGGAGGGTGAAAGTAGGTGAACTCTCGGCTCACCACTGTCTTTTTAAGTATAGATGCTTAAACGGCGCTGAGTTTGTCGTTTCCTGCTTGTTGCAGGAGAGTGGCGTCCGCTGTCCCGATGGGAATGGATTTAGGCTTCATGGCTTCAGGTAGCTTTCTGACCAGGTCGATGTGGAGTAAGCCGTTGCTTAACCTTGCTGAAGTAACTTCCACATGGTCGGCTAATTGGAAGCGGCGCTCGAAGTTTCTGGCAGCAATCCCCTGATGAAGGAAATTTTTCTCATCACTCTGAGTGCCATGCTGGCCGCGAATAGTAAGGGTGTTTTTTTCCGTTTGAATATCGAGATTAGCTTCGGCGAATCCGGCAACTGCCATAGTGATCTGATACTGATCTTTATCTAGCAGTTCGATATTGTAGGGTGGATAGCCATTGGTGCTGTTATCTGTCCGGTTCACCGTGTCCAATAGAGAGGAAAGGTGATCGAAGCCAACGGTTGTTCTGTAAAGAGGTGAAAAGTCAAAATTTCTCATAGTCATATCCTTGAGTCGGTTATTACCGACGTTGATTTAGCAATATGTTAAGTGCCCATCGTTTGATCGGGCGGTTACACAAGCCTCAATCGAGCGCTTGCTTATGACTGATGTATGGCCGGGACTGAAAAATTCAAGGGTTTTCAATTAAGGGAATTCTGACGTTGTGATTGGAATAATAAATAGCATTTAAAAACAATTATTTAAAATTATATATTAAAGTGTTTTATGATTAATTCTGTGACGATTTTTTCTTTGCTCTTCTCTTCTCAATTTAGTTTTCACTGTAAGAATCAGTTCTTATTCGGTTTCAAACCGCGTTTCCGCCGACGAGAACACGCCTGTGAGTGTTAGATTTTATTTACGGAGAACCTAAATTCTTCTCTAAAAAGCACCACTTTTCCAAGATTGAATAGCCTCAAAGTCAAATGAAAGTCCGGTAGTTTCTATTCCTGCTGTGACGTTTTGGCGTCGATGAATAAACTCTTCCATTTAATTATTACCAAGGTATAATTAATTAAACCTTGGTGATAATTAGAGCTTACGAACAGGCAACTTTTATTATGAGTGAACTAGCATATGCATTTTCAGCAAACAGATTGATCTCTGAAGGAACAGTCTCGGAGGTTAAAGGTCAAATTGAAAACCTAATAGATCGACAAAATATTCTCGTCTTTGATCAGAAAACCGGTAGCCAAATTCATCTCGAATTTTCCGAGTCAAATACGGGGCAGCCGAGTATTGACGTGAATGTTGGGGAGCAAGTCTCTAAGGCAAAAAGGGGCAGACCCAAGCTCGGGGTTGTAGGCCGCGAGATTACCTTGTTGCCGCGTCACTGGGAGTGGCTTGATTCTCAGAGAGGTGGGGCCTCGGCAACGTTACGGCGTCTCGTGGATCTGCAGCGCGCTGAGAATGAAAGTAAAGACAGGGTTCGAGTTGCGCAGGATAGTACCAATCGCTTTCTTTATGCTTTAGCGGGTAATTTGGGGAATTTTGAAGAAGCGGTGAGGGCTCTTTATAGTCGAAACGAAAGAGTTTTTGGAGAGTCTATCGCTGCTTGGCCGGCAGATATTCGCAAGTGTGCAATCCAATACGCGGACGCTGTGTGGGAATAACAGTGCCAATCCAATTATTTCCAGATAACGGCATTTTTGGACACCTGAGCGGGTTGTTCGCCGGACACGGGAGGCTTTGCTGATTTAATGCCTCCTTGAAAACGAGCCTATGATGAATCAACAATATCCAAACAACGGGACCGAATTGGCGGCATTGGAAGTGTTCAATGCTGATCAGCTGAGAGAGCTTGCCAATCGCATCGCTGCCAGCGGTGTCCTTGGACGCTCCAAAAAATACTCCGCCTTGCTGAACTATTTGGTGGAATGCGCAATACAGGCCAAGGCACCTAAAGAGTTGGAGCTGGCGATCTCGGTTCTAAATAAGCCAGAAGACTATGATGTCTCCTCAGACTCTAGTGTCCGAGTTTATGTTCATCAATTGCGTAAAAAGCTCGATCAATATTATTCTGAATTTGCTCCATCTGAGCCGCACAGGGTATTGATCCCCAAAGGCCAATACACGCTGGTTGCCCTCGCTAAACCCGTAGAGTCTGAATCTCTGAAGATGGCCGCTAGAAAGTTCGCCAGCTTTTTCGACACTCGGGCCTTGTTGCTGGTGTTAATTTCGCTTTTAGCTGCGAACCTGCTGGTTATGTTGGTGGCAGACGATAGAGGAGAGGGTGTAGACAGTCACCCTTCTGTGGCTTTTCATCCCATTTGGAAGCCAGTTCTAGAAGACCAGCATCCCATACTCTTGGTCATGGGAGATTACTATATTTTCGGTGAACTGAATGCTAACGGCAACGTGGCCAGGATGGTAAGAGAGTTTAATGTGAACTCCCGAAATGATCTTGAGGACCTTCAATTTAGTGATATCGAGCGGACGGAAAATTATCTTGATCTAGATTTGTCTTATATGCCAGAAGGCAGCGCGTATGCTTTAGCTAGAATCGTACCGATTCTGCAGGCGGGAAATAAGACCGTAAATATCACCATGATGTCGGATCTGTCCGCGGCAGATATTAGAGATAACCATATCGTTTATATTGGATATATCAGTGCTCTTGAGAAGTTAAATCAAATGACTTTTGCGAGCTCGGGTCTACAAATAGGCCGTAGTTATGACGAACTCGTCGATAAGGAGTCTTTTCAGATTTTTACTAGCGACGCTGGGTTGCCAGAAGAAGGGGAGCGCTTTAGAGATTACGGCATGTTTTCTACTTATCCTGCCAGTAGTGAAACTCAAATTGTCATGATCGCAGGAATGCGTGATGCGGGATTAATGCATACCGCCAAAGCCCTTTCTGATCTAAGATCCTTGGATGATTTGGTGGTCGCTATCGATGATGATACTGATGAAGCGGTTGCTTCTTTTGAAGCGCTGTATGAGGTTTACGGTATCGACAGGTTAAATTTTGACGCCAATTTGGTGTATACCAATTTGTTGAATTCGCGGCAAATATGGAGGACATCCGCTAGTTTATAGCGATAGTAAGTTGGCTTTATTAAAAGAAATTTGCGGTTAGGCGTGAGCTGCCATGTGCTGAATAACACCGGGTTTTCGGCTCTCCACATGAGAAATGGTATAGCTGTAATTCTTGGCGCTTGGATCGATATCCATTGCTTCATCAATAGCAGCGGATAGATCGGCCTGGGCTGCCTGCTCAGTTAGATAAGGCCCAGAGATCTTTACTTGCAAAGAATCGTCGTTTGGTGCGGATGCCACGATGTAAAAGTTTTTTGAATTCACTTTTTTTCCAGTCTTCTAAATGACCTTTCAACGTTAAGTGTCAGAGTTGATACCCTTATAGGTTCGTATCGGCTGCGTATTAGAAACCAACAGCCTGTTTATTACAAGATCGGATGCGGGACAATTTCTTTCACATCTTGCAAGGAAAACACTGCTTGGCGCTGGAAAGGTGGAAGAGGGTCGAGTTGGGCTGTTTGAATGCCTGTGGAGCGCGTATCAGGCGTTCTAATTAAGGTTGATTTCGCGACAAATTAAGGAAAAGTAGTGAAACTAGCCGCAACTATTGAATGTCGCGTTAGGCGGTTTGGCTCTTCTGGCTTCCCTTTTGGTCTATGGTTTGCCCCTTTGCGTCATATAGACTCTTGCCAGGACGAATTCCTTTTAGTATGCCGAGTTGCAGAGAGTTTCGTTTTTTTGCGCTGGTTATCACTATCCCATTGATCGTGTTTTGTTCGTTGCAATCGCTTTTGGCGGCTTGTAGTTCATGCCACTTTTCCAAGCATTGCTCAGGGCTGACAGAATTCGCTGTTGTGTGAACGCGACCCTGCAGACTATTTTGTTCAATGGCGTCGGCGAGAGCAGAGGTGGAATCGGGAAGTCCCATGGAGTTTAGCCAACTATGACGCTGGTGGTAGCCCGCTTCCACGGCAGAAAGTAAGTCAGCTTTCTGTCTTAATATTTTAGGCAGGTCGTCCAATTGCCGAGTTTCTATCAATGAACGCTCAGCCAGAAGAATTTTACCCAGTAAAAGACAGTGGTCCAGTTCGGCATCCAGCAGCGTGTACAGTTCGCTTAGTTGTATCATTCGCGGTCAATGCTGTTTTCAAAAGACATCATTTTGCTGGCTATGCTGTTTGAATCGACTTCGTAATCGCCCGCCACTATCCGATTGTGTAATTCAACCACTCGTGCGGCATCAATATCTGGTAGGTTCTTAATGCGAGATTCTAGCGCGCTTAGATCTACTGCCTGTGAGCTCAAGGCGACAGTTGCACTTACGTTTTGCTGTCCAGCATCGCTTACTGAGCGGCGATCCCCTTTAAACTGAGTCACAACAGCGGCTTTGGTGCCCCGGCTTTCTGGTGGGGTTTGAGTTATATTAGTTCCGATTTTATTCACAACGGCTACGCTTCTTTATCCATGATTTTTAAGTATATCCCTATGCCTGAATGGGCTGTTTCTTGGACGGCTCAATAGCAGGTCTAAATTATAACGACTGGTGTAAAAATATCTTTAAGTCGAATTATGAACATCAGTGTATTCGCCTTAGTCTCTTAGGTTATAACTTATCTGATTGCAAAAATTTTGTATAACTTACTGTTATAATTGAACTTTAACCCGGCCCGTTCCAATAACTTCGGCTTGAATCACCATTTCTGAGCTGTTGTTTCGGACATTAATTACCTTGCCAAGCGCACCATCTTGGAGCGCTTCCCCTTGCTGACGGATTCTTAAATTATTGGTTTCAGCAAGTAATTGTACTAGGTCGCCCCGTTCCACGAGCACGGGTCGGCTGAGACCTTCCAGTGAGAATGGACTGCCGCTGGTTAGCGGATACTTCAGCTCCATACCAATGACTAAGTCTTTGTCATCGACAGGGGTTCGACGAAGCAGTGCAAGATTGGTTTCCATAAAGCGCAGGTGACGGGCTTCAATTAAAGTTCCTCGCCGTATATTTTCAGTGGCGACTAAGACGCTGGCGAACAGACTGACCTCGGCTCCAACGTACTTCGTCCACGGCTGGCTTCCTTGACAGCTTACTTTTACTTGGAGCTTGCCGAGGCCTTGCTGGCTGCCGTTGAGGGTGGTCGAAAGATCTGAGTCACAGGGTGGTAAATTGAGTCGAGGATCAATATAGCCAACGCTGACTTCGATTCGCTGGCCAACTTGAAGCCTCCCTTCGTGAAAGTTTTCCAGAAACTGCCTGACTGCATCGCTGATGGCTGAATGTTGCGGCTGCGCCCCCGAAACAGGCGTCGCGACCGCAAATACTGTAAGGACTGTCGCCAGCAGAGACTTCGAAAGAGGGCGCAAGCGAGTGTAAGTGTCTTTCATACAGAATTTCATATAGCAGCACCTAGTTGGTTATTTTCACAGTGTAGAAGTAAAACTTAAAAAGCGCTGGGGAATTTTGTGTTGCCAGTGACCTGCGGCAAGCAAAGGCTTTTTTGCGGGTCCCATGGCGGAAAACCATTGCCGCTATGGCCTGCCACAACGCTACTTGGCCTCTGTATAGGGGGCTTTTAGCACTTGGCATGGGCTTTGCTATTTCAGTTGTAGAGAATTTAGGGGAAATCTTATGACGATTAGCTTTGAGAAAGCATTAGGGGTACACGAGCAAGCATTGACGCTGCGGGATAAGCGCACCGCTATCATAGCAAACAACATTGCTAATGCTGATACACCGGGATTCAAAGCTCGGGATCTGGATTTTCAGTCGGCATTGGCCAAACACATAAGCTCAGACTCCAGTTCACTTCGAGCCTCGAACCCGCGTCATATTTCTACCGCGTCGCCTGCTAGTGAAGTCAACCTCTCTTACCGAGCGGCAACTCAACCTTCTTTAGATGGCAACACTGTTGATGAGCAGGTGGAAAATGCCGCTTTTGCCAAAAACGCAATTGATCATCAAGCAAGTTTTCAATTTCTCAATGGGAAGTTCACCGGCCTGATAAAAGCCTTACGAGGCGAATAACGCCGGAGCTTTCTAATAGTTTGAATCAACAAAATAACCGGGGTAGTTAACACTATGAGCTTAGGAAACATATTTGATATAGCAGGATCAGGAATGAGTGCTCAAACTGTGCGGCTCAATTCCACGGCAAGCAATCTTGCTAATGCAGAAACACCAGCAGGTAGTGAGGCAGAAGCATTTAAGGCTCGCTATCCGCTTTTTTCAGCAGTGCAAGCAGATGCAAACATGAAATTTGGCACTTCAGGGACTACTCAAACACAAGAGGGAGTTCAGGTAAACGGTATTGTGGAAAGTGAGAAGCCAGTTCAACTTCGTTATGAGCCAGAACATCCTTTGGCTGACGGAGAGGGTTACGTGTATTACCCGAACGTCAATGTTGTTGAAGAGATGACTAATATGATTTCAGCATCTCGCTCTTTTCAGGCCAACGTCGATGTTATGAATGCAACTAAGACCATGATGCAACGAGTTCTTTCATTAGGTCAGTAAGCAGCTTTCCTAATGAGCAATAGAATAGTTTTCGGACGAGGATAGAGATGTGACAGATGTAAGCGGAATAGGCGCAAATTCATTGTTTGATGATTTGGCTATAAAGGAAACACCGAAGGAGCAGGAGTTGGGTCGGGATGAGTTTTTGAAGTTGTTGGTGGCTCAGCTTGAAAACCAAGACCCAATGAACCCACAAGAAAATGGAGAATTTGTCGCTCAGCTAGCACAATTTTCGTCGTTGGAAGAGGCGCAGAACCTATCTCAAAGTTTTGATGGGTTTGCCGCAAATTTTCAGTCATCGCAGCATCTTCAGGCTACTTCTTTAGTAGGGAGGCCTGTTCACGTTGCCAGTGACACAACGCTGCTTGGGAATGAGGGAGCGATTAGCGTCCTTGCAGAAATTCCTGTGCAGACAGACAGTGCGAGTTTAAGTGTTTATAACAGCTCAGGTGGCCTAGTTGATAATTTTGATTTAGGGGCAGTCAAGCCTGGACGTAATGAGTTTGTATGGACCGGCGAGAACTCGCAGGGAGCGAGATTTCCAGCCGGGGTTTATCGATTCGAAGTGAATAGTAGCTATGAAGGAGTCGCTCAAAGGGCGCCACTTTTCTTAAGCAGCAATGTAAACAGCGTGACTATAGAACCGGGCGGGTCTTTGACGCTTAACCTGGCGGGCATTGGGCCAACACCTATGTCAGATGTAATTCAAATTAACTAGCTTTAAATCAAGGAATGAGATATGAGTTTTAATATTGGACTAAGCGGTTTAAATGCGGCTTCTGAAGAAATTAATGTTACCGGTAATAATATAGCTAATGCGAGTACAGTCGGGTTTAAAAAGTCCCGTACAGAGTTTGGTGATGTGTTTGCAGCTTCAGTTTTGGGTGGTGGAGGGAATCAACAAGGTAGCGGCGTTTCGTTACAGAACATTGCTCAGGATTTCTCCCAAGGAAATGTGAGTTTCACCGGCAATGCTCTAGATCTGGCGATCAACGGTACCGGTTTCTTTGTGTTGAGTGGCGATTCAGGTACAGCGTATACACGGTCTGGAACTTTTGGGACTGATAAAGACGGCAACATCATCAACAATCAAGGGGAACGCCTACAGGGGTTCGCACCTACGGTAAATGGAGATGCCAGTGGCGGTGGTCCTCTGACCGACTTGGTGGTGACAACTGGTGAGATTCCACCGGTGGCAACCACCAAAGTAGAGAGTACTCTAAATCTCGATGCATCCGCACCTCCGTCTTCAATAGTCGGTACTAACTTAGTGACTAATGGCGGTGCGTCAGGCTTGGAAAGGCTAGGGGTTCAGTCGGCACGGGCAGCACAGCTTAACGGTACGATTTCTACTTCAGGTACCGATTTTTCGGGAACTACAGCGGCTTCGACAACTGGTTCATTTAATATAGCGTCGGGCTTAGACTTTGCAGGTGCTGGCGGCAATCAGGGCTTCTCAATCTCGGTGAACGGGGGAGCCTTTCAAGCAGTAGACTTAAGTGGTATTACTGCCGCAAGTGAGGCTGATCTCATTACCGACGTGCAAACGGCTCTTGATGGAGTATTAAACCCACCCAATAACGTGACTGTCAGTGCGGAGAATAATCGTCTTGTGTTAACAACGGCGGCGACTGGTGGAAGTTCGAACATTACTATTGGTAATCTGGTTGAAGGTCTGGCTCAGAATATAGTTTCTGCTGGCGCCAGTGAGAGCGGAAAGACTGCTCCACCAACCGGCTTTACTCTGACATTAGACGGCGACTCAAGAGACATCGTGATCGATCAGGATTTTTCGAATTCAGGGCCCGCCGCACTAGCGCTTGGTGGTGGTAGCGGGTCTGGAAATGAGGCGTTAGAAAACAGTATTCAGTCTCAAATAAACGCTTCTCCCAGTTTGTCAGGAAAAGTCACTGTGAACGTGGAAAGCGATGGCAGTGTAAGTTTTCTGTCAACTGAAGCGGGTGCGGGTAATCTACAGATAGATCCTGTAGTTACGACAGTGGGAAGTCTTAATTTTGACCAAATAGTTAGCTTTGAAACGAATCGAAGGGCAGGGGATTTGACTCTAGCTAACCTTGATTTTTCTGGCGCTAATGGGACCTCCTTTACTGTCAGTGTGGGTGGCACAGATCAACAAATCACCTTGAGCGAAGACTACACCACCAGTGGCAGTGCAGCCGGAAATTTGGGTGATTTCCCAGAATCCGGATTAGAGGCTCTCGAGGATGAAATTCAAAGCCAGATCAATGCCTCTGCACTTCCTGGAGAAGTTAAAGTTTCAATTGGCGCCGCAGGGGATATCGTTTTCGAGATTACGGACCCCAACGAAACAGACTTGGAGGTTAACAGCGATAGTACCAAAGCGAGTACGTTAGGGGGTATCGATGTGAGTAACGGGTTTAACTTCGATGTTGGTAATGGGGGTACAGCATATACTTTTACGATTACCTATTCCGAGGGTGGGAACGCGCCGGTAACTTCTGCCAATATAGAGTTAACTCAAAATTATGCTAACGGAACGGATTTATTGAACGGTATACAAAATGCCATAAACACAGACGCAAATTTTGAGTTTAGTCCTGGTAATGAAGATGTCATAGCAAGAATAGATTCAGATACAGGTTTTCTAATCATTGAAACGGCTGCTGCTGGCCCTCAGTCGGAAATTGAAGTTGCGGTCACGGTCCCAGGTGTGGTTCCGACCCCTTCATTGGTCGAAAATACAGGTGGTACGGTCACTGGTACTGGGCCAGCTGTAGATTTCAATACCTTCGTGACCTTAACTGGTAGTGAGCTCAACAATAGCGGAGCTGACAATTTAACTAATGGCTACGAAGAGGAAGTGATCGAAATTAGAGATTCGGTCAATAATTCCCAATTGATTACGGTGCCAGCTGGTGCCTCGGCTAATGAAGTGGCTCAGCTTTTTTCATTTGTTAACGGGGTAACTGCAACGTCGTCTACGGTGGCATATATATCGGCGACTAACAGAGGAGATCCAGAGAATATTGGGCCAACGCAAGGTGCCAATATCGATGCTAACTTGCCCCTAAGATTTAGTATTAATGGGCTAAATTTTGAGTCTGCCGAAGCTGATCCAAATACTCGAATTGCTGATCTAGCTAGTAAAATTAACTCTTCTAATGGAAATCTTTCCGCTCGTGTTGTTCAAATTGAAGGCGGCATTGATGTTTTGGAAATTACTGAGAGTAATGGTTTAGATTTGGCGTTCAGTGGTGGAAATAACGGAATGGGATCTATTACAGTCCAGGGTTCCGTTAGAGATTCAGTGACTGGTGAAACAAGCATTTCACCTGCGCTTAGCGAACGGCAACAAATATCTAATTTGGCGAATTTGAATCAAGATACGGTTATTGTGGGTGGAGTAGTAGACTTTACTCTTGATGAAGGTGTGACTATCTCAGATGCCGCGGAGACAGCAAATGGCACTGCAATTCCAGCCACCTCTGCGAGTATCTTTGGCAGCATTTCTCAGCCCGGTTCTTTGGACGGCACCAGCTTCGAACTGAACACCTTCGACCCCTCAGATCCAGACACGTACTATCGATCAACTGCGCTCGCGATTTACGATAGCGTGGGTAACCAACACACGCTCACAAAATATTTTGTGAAAGAACGGGAAGCCAATGGTGTTGACGTCCAGGGCGGTGTCTGGAGCGTGTATATGCAAGTTGATGGCGAGGACGTAGGCTACGATCCAAATAATCCTACAGAGCCGTCTTTGTTTAAATCCACGGTGGTTTTTGACCAAAGTGGTCGTTTTGATGCTCAGAATGAACCTATAGTTATTACCAATTGGACCCCTCGTGATGAAAACGGGAACCTGTCAAATACCGCTGCTGGACCTAATCCTGGAGAGAATTCTTTAGAGGGTTCGGCCGGAAGCTCCAATTTCGAAGTGGACCTTAGTGAGCTAACTCAGTTTGGGGGTGACTTTGCGGTAAGTTCAAATTCACAAGATGGCTTTTCTAAGGGTCAGTTGGTGGGGTTGGATATCGACAACAAGGGAATTATTTTTGCGAGATTTTCTAATGGTCAATCAAACATTTTGGGTGAGGTGGCTTTGGCGAACTTTGCTGACCCATCAGGCTTGGCAAATATCGGTGGAACTCGGTTTGCCGAAACCGCTGAATCCGGATCAGGTACGCCAAGCGGTGCTGGCACTGCAGGCTTAGGCGTCATTCAATCTGGCGCTTTAGAAGATTCAAACGTAGACCTGTCTGATCAATTAGTAAAACTAATTATTTCTCAGCGTAATTTTCAGGCGGCCGCGCAGATTATTGAAGCTGCTGATTCAACCACTCAAACCATTATTAACCTTTAGCGCTTAGTATCTGAATGAGGAAGCCCTGATGGACAAGGCAATGTACATAGGCATGACAGGAGCTGTGAACAACATGGCTTCACAAACAGTGCATGCTAATAATCTAGCGAATGCCAGCACTACGGGCTTTAGAGCTAATTTGGCGGATGCCTCGGCTCAAGCTTTACAAGGAGTTGGTTTTGAAACTCGAGTTTACAATTCGTTAAAACAAAGCCCGACTGATTTTAGTCAGGGAGCGCTTATGCAAACAGGCAATGAGCTCGATGTAGCGATTGCTGGAGAAGGTTTTATCGCAGTACAAACCGCTGATGGTAGCGAAGCTTACACTCGGGCTGGTGATTTTCAGCTTTCAGCGTTTGGTGAGTTGTTAACCGGCGGCGGTTTGCCGGTACTCGGCAATGCGGGGCCCATCGCAGTTCCACCTAATCAGAAAATCGAGATTGGTAGCGACGGGACAATCTCTGTTCGAGAGCAAGGACAAGGGGCGGAATCGATCACAGCGTTTGATCGAATTAAACTTGTGAGTGCCGAAACTTCAGAACTGGCAAAAGGCAGTGATGGTCTGGTTCGCCGAATAGACGGTGAAGCGGCACTCCCGGATGGAAGCATTAAGTTACAGTCAGGTTTTTTAGAGTCCAGTAACGTTAACGTAGTGGATTCTATGGTCAATATGATAAGTCTGTCGCGAAACTATGAGATGAATATAAAAATGATTAAGTCTGCTGAAGAAAATTCTGAAACTTCGGCACGGCTATTGCAAGTAAGATAATAGAGGCTTCGACAAAGAACAGTTTCACCTCAGTCTTCGAATTAAACCAAGATCCACTGTTGGGGGTAATTCGGCAATACAGCAATTAACGGCGTGATAGGCCAAATCTCAAAGGTTCTTCTAATGAATGGAGGACTAAAACAACTGAAAGGAGTCAGTTATGCATGCAGCACTTTATGTAGCAAAGACAGGTCTGAGTGCGCAGGACACAAAGCTAACCAGTCTCTCGAACAATCTTTCAAATGTAGCCACCAATGGTTATAAAAGAGACAGAGTGGTTTTTGAAGATTTGTTATATCAAATTCAGCGTCAACCAGGTGCAAATTCAACTCAAGATACTCAGCTACCCAATGGGCTCCAATTGGGGACGGGTGTGAGAACGGTTGGAACTCAGAAGCTATTTGCTCAAGGCTCTCTTCAAACCACTGAGGAAGGGTTAGATGTAGCGATTAATGGCCGAGGGTTCTTTGAAATTCTTATGCCGGACGGTAGTTCTGCCTATACCAGAGATGGTCAGTTCAGTCTAAATCAAGATGGCGCGATGGTGAACTCCTCGGGCTTAGTTTTGCAACCGCAAATTGATGTGCCTCAGAATGCGAGCACAGTCACTATCGGATCTGATGGCACGGTCACCGCATCGGTAAGTGGTGAAGCAGCGCCAACCACAGTAGGTAATATTAATCTGGTTGACTTCACTAACCCCGCTGGATTGCAGGCGGCGGGCGGGAATCTCTTTTTAGAAACCGCATCCAGTGGCACGCCTAATCAACAAACCCCGGGAACAAATGGCGTGGGTTCTTTGGTTCAGGGCGCGTTAGAAAACTCTAACGTCGAAGTAGTAGAGGAATTAGTCAACATGATTACTACTCAACGAGCTTACGAATTGAATTCCCGCGTTATTTCTACTGCTGACCAAATGCTGCAATTCATTAGTCAAAACTTATAGTTGTTTCTAACTCCAGGAAAAGGATAAATATGCGAGCGTTCAAAAATGCTGCAAATATCGCTTTTGCGATAGTCTTAGGACTCTCTCTAATTGGCTGCCAGATTCCGCAGCAATATGCAGAGGTTAAACCAGATGACCCGCTTTATGCGCCTGTTTATTCAGGGGCTAGCAGTTTTGGGGCGGCTCCGTCGGGATCGATTTACCAAGCAGGTCGTGCCGTAGACTTGTATCAACTTAGGGCGTACCGAGTTGGCGACATCATCACAGTAAACCTCAATGAATCGACATCGGCAAGCAAGTCGTCAAATACTGCATTTTCCAAAGCAAATGACAGTTCTGTGTCGGATCAGACGACTGCTGGCAACGGATTTCTTGGCACGGGGATTACTCTCAATGGAAGTGTCAGCTCCAGTGTCGATTTTAGTGGTGAGGCAGATGCCGGCATAAGCAATAACCTTCAAGGAAGCATTACGGTCACTGTCGCCAATGTAATGCCTAATGGTGTGTTAGAAGTACGCGGCGAGAAATGGCTGCAACTTAGCCGTGGCAGCGAATACATACGAATTAGCGGTCTGATTCGCCGAGAAGACATCAATCCGGATAATTCGGTTGACTCGACTCGAGTTGCCAACGTGCGAATGGCCTATAGCGAAACCGGTGAACTTGCTAACGCCAATAGGGCTAGTTGGCTGAGCAGATTCTTTATCAGCGATATCTGGCCGTTTTAAACATGAAATTTCATGGACAAATTATGTTAGCTCAGAATTTAAAGAAGCGATTTCTCCTATCGTTACTTCTCGCCTCGCTTAGCTTTACGGTATCTAGCCTTAGCATGGCGGAGAGGATAAAGGACTTGGCTACTATACAAGGAGTTCAGTCTAACTCTTTGGTCGGCGTTGGCCTAGTCACAGGGCTTGATGGCTCCGGAGATCAGACTATTCAAGCCCCGTTTACCTCAGAGTCGTTCCGAGCTTACTTAAACCAATTTGGCATTCCTTTGCCGCCAGGCCAGACTCTACAGCTTAGGAATATTGCTATTGTATCTGTACAGGCAGAATTACCGGCCTTTTCTAAGCCCGGGCAAGAAATCGACATTACTGTCTCTTCTCTTGCCAATGCCACAAGTCTTAGAGGTGGCAGTTTAGAAAGAACGTTCCTCCAAGGTGTTGATGGTCAAGTTTATGCGGTAGCTCAAGGTAACTTGGTAGTCGGTGGGTTAGGTGTGGGAGGAGCGGATGGCTCACGTGTCACTATCAACGTTCCAAGTGTTGGTCGCATTCCAAACGGAGCGAGCGTTGTTAAAGAAGTGCCTACAGCGTTCACCGAAGGCGATAGCCTTGTTTTTAATCTAAGAGATGCGGACTTTACAACTGCGCGAAGAGTTTCTAGTGCCATTAACGAGTTTCTCGGTCCTGGTTCAGCCAATGCCTTAGATGCCGTTTCAATCGAAGTTTCTGCGCCGCTGGATATGCAGACACGTGTCGCCTTTGTCTCGGAGTTAGAAAATATTCAGGTAGATCCGGGGGACGCGCCAGCTCGTGTCATTGTCAATTCGAGAACCGGAACGATTGTAATAGGAGATCAAGTTAGAGTAATGCCAGCTGCGGTCACTCATGGCAGTTTGACTGTAACGATTTCCGAATTTTTAGATGTAAGTCAACCAAATCAGTTCGCAGAAGGCGATACGGTTGTTGTTCCGGATTCAGAAATTATTGTGCAGCAAGATGACAGCCGAATGTTCTTATTGGATCCTGGCACTACGTTATCTGAAATTGTTCAAGCCATTAATGCGGTAGGAGCTGCCCCAGGTGATTTAGCCGCAATTCTCGAAGCATTAAAGCAGGCCGGTGCATTGAAAGCCGACCTAATTGTGATCTAAGGCCGCAGCGATGGTTACTCAAGTAAATGTCAACGATGTCTACACCAATTTATCCGGGCTTAACTCAATAAAAGCTGCTGGTCGAGAGGATGCATCTCAAGGCCTCAAGCAAGTGGCAAAGCAGTTTGAGGGTCTATTTGTGAATATGATGCTCAAAACTATGCGTGACAGCAATAAAGCGTTTAGTGAGGGGAACTATCTCAGTAGCAACGAAATGCAAATTCATCAACAAAACTTTGACAATCAACTTAGCGTCCATCTAACTGCGGGGGAGGGTATTGGCCTTGCTGATGTGCTTTATCGCCAGCTCATGCAGCAATACGAAGTCACTGAAGATTCAGCTACTGAACAGGTGAGCAGTATTTCTTTCGAAACCCCAGAAGACTTTGTGGAACAGATTCTGCCATTTGCAGAGAAAGCTGGAAAGGAGTTGGGTGTTGATCCTAAATTCCTTATTGCTCAATCTGCTTTAGAGTCTGGGTGGGGGTCAAAACTCGCTACTGATAGTCGGGGAGCTCCCAGCAACAATCTGTTTGGCATTAAAGCGGACTCATCGTGGGATGGTCCAGTGGCTTCCGCAAAAACTCTTGAATTTGAAGATGGGGTAGCCGTTCAACAGCGAGCAAATTTTCGCAAATACGACAACGTTGCCGCGAGCTTTTCTGACTATGTTTCGTTTCTAAAATCCAATCCTCGTTACCAATCTGCTTTGACTAAGGGGGCGGATTCCATGAGTTTTGCTCAGGCATTACAAGAAGCTGGTTACGCCACTGACCCTAAGTATGCCGAAAAAATCAGTGCAGTTATGGGCAGTAGTGCTATTCAATCGAAGACTGTCATCGATAAGAGAACTTAAAGGCTAGCAAATGGCGAATTTGATAAATACAGCAGTTTCCGGTCTTAAAATGAGCCAGCTGGCACTGTCAGTGACAGGCCAGAACATAGTCAATGCAAACACCGAAGGTTACAGCCGGCAATCCATTACATCGGAAACATCTAGCTCTCAGTTTATCGGAGTCGGCTATTTGGGTGCAGGTGTAACAGTAAGCGATATTTCAAGAAACTCTGAACAATTCCTAGTTAATCAGTTCAACAGTGATATATCTGTACTGGGTGAGTTCAATCAATATTTAGGAAATGTCAGCCAGATAGATAATCTACTTGCAGAACCCGCCACAAGCATTTCTGCGAGTTTAGATGATTGGTTTTCTGCCTTAAACGGTGCCTCAAATAACCCATCAGGCATTGAGAGCCGGCAGTTGTTGTTAACCCAGACGGAGTTGCTTCTGGATCGATTTAAATCCACTGAAGCGAAATTGCTGGGTCAAAATGACTCTCTTAATTCGCAGCTTGATTCCTATGCTAGGAGGGTAACCACCATTGCGTCAGAGATCGCTGAACTCAACAATGCAATCTCGAGCTCGGCTGGTATCGCTAACGGTAATTTGCCTAACGATTTGCTCGATCGCCGCGATAGCTTGGTTGCGGATTTAGCGTCAATAGTCGATGTCCAAACATCTGTTCAAAGTAATTTTTCTATGAACGTTTTTATTGGAGAAGGGCAGGGCTTGGTCATCGGACCTGAACCGGCAGTTCTAGTTGCGGAGCCTGGGCTGCAAGACCCCTCAAAAGTAGAGCTTGCTTTTGTGGTGAGTAACCAACCGCAAGTTGTTACTCGCCAGCTTACCGGTGGTGCTTTAGGAGGGGTGCTACGTTTTAGGGAGGAAGCCTTGGACCCTGCGTTAAATGGCCTAGGACGAATCGCTTTGGCGTTTGCCGATACTCTTAATCAGCAACAGTTACTGGGTGTAGACTTAGAGGGGAATCTAGGCAAGCCGATATTCACTGATATTAATTCTTCAGTGATGGCGCAAAACAGAGTTCGCGTTGACTCAGAAAACGCCCAGCCCCCTGACCGTATAGTTAATGTCCATATTGATGACCTTTCTCAGCTTACAACCAGTGATTATAGGCTTACATTTCCAGGCCCTGGCGAAAGATTCTCAATTGTTCGAGTTTCAGACTCAACCCTAGTTCAGCAGGGTGCGCTGGGAGGTAAATTGCCACAGGCGGTTTCTGTAGATGGGTTTACAATCAATTTCGAATCAGGCTCGTTCCAAGAAGGTGACAATTATCTAATTCAACCTACTAGAACTTCGGTCAGCAATTTATCAGTTATGCTGTCTCGTGCTGAAGAGTTTTCTTTAGCGTCGCCTTTGGTTTCCTCTTCTAACTTAGGCAATCAAGGTGGGGCGTTTATTTCGTCTACGACTGTATCCGATACCTCTACTTCCAGCTTTACAGATAGTCCCGGTGCGCTTAGTCCACCCGTGATGGTTCGGTTTACTTCTGCTTCGACTTATGACGTGTTAGATGTTTCAGATCCGTCTAATCCTATTTCACTAGAACCACCAGTTAATAATAGACGGTTTGTGCCTGGCGCAAGCAATCCAGTTTTCTCTGAAGACGAAGGGGGTAAAACTGTCAGCAGTATAGTTGGAAACACCGGTATTACCCAGTTAGGTGTTAACGTCAACGGATACCCTGATGAAAATATTGTTGTCACACAGACAGACCCTGTCTCCGGTTTTTCAAAAGAAACGCTACTTTCGCTTGGTTCCAATCAGTCTGCTCAGACAATGGCGAGTCGTCTTTCTGCCATTGATGGAGTCTTTGCAACAGCAAGTAGTCAGGTGCAGTTATTTGATTTTCAATCAGATCTGCAAGACGAGCAGTTGGGGGTTAGCTTGAATGGGATTGATTTAACTAACGGTGTTTTAGTGGAAGGCAGAGTAATACCAGACCCTGTTACTCCAGATTTCGTAAGGGACAGTATTAATAGTAGCCTTGACTTAAGAGAGCAAGGGATTATTGCTACAAGCGATGGACTAGCATTGACTGTGCGTTCATCTACCGGAGTGGATTTATCTTTTGAAGTGACCGGCAATGGCGGAGACTCGGTCAGACTACGCGATGGAGATTTACGTTCAGCGCAAGGGAGAACAAATCTAAATTCTGGATACAATAGTCCTATTAATTCTCGGTTTGCACTCGATTTAGGTTTGGGGCCAACTACAGTGGCGCTGACTCCCGGTTCTTTTGCACGTAACGATGTTGTCTCAACTCTTCAAGCGGACATAGATCGCGCGGTGGGTGCGTCCGTTGTTCAGGTAAGTTTAACCGCGTCTGGGCGTTTGCTGCTGAGTCCGGTAGAAAAAGCAAATCGACTAACCATAAGTGAAGTTTCAAGCGACGATGTTCTAGGCTTGGAGTCTATTCTCCTGTCAGGTCCTAATCTAGGTGATCAGCCAGCCAATCTTGGACCCGGCGCTAGCACAGTGGATGCTTTCGATTTCAGTGCTGCAAACGGCAGTTTTTCATTGGGTGTTAACGGGATTTACAGCGATACCATTGTTCTGAATCAAAGCTATCCTGCCGCAGGTGGAGCAGCAATCATCTCCTCTATAAACGATCAGATTGCGGCCTCTACGTCTGCAACTGGCCTATCTGGATTAGTAGTGGCTGAATTAGACAGCAGTGGTGGAATCGTCTTCGCCACTACAGGGACAGGGCCAGACGTATCGTTAGCAATCAACACATTAGTTGATATGCAAGGCTTGGTTGGTCAGGGCAATGCAGTCGGCGCCCAACTTTCAGGTACGCAAGCTAAACTGACTGGCAATACAGATATTCGGCTAGGTGCAGATTTTGATTCTGCAGGCCCCCACGGCTTTAAAATAGCAATCGATGGGGTCGCGGCAATACCAGTTTCGTTAACGGGGACGACTCGTTTACCTGCAACTTTTGAGAACACCGTGGATGTTTCGGGCGGCGTTGATCTCACGTCAAACCCCAATACATTCGAGCTAAGTATTGCTGGCCAAGCAAATACTGTTATTGATCTATCAGGTGTGGACACTACGTTGGCGGGAGGACCTTTTGATAGTGCTCCGCAAGGAATTTTAAATCTGGTTCAACAGCAGATTGATATCCAGCTAGGTGCAAACGTGGTGGAAGTTTCTCAGGGCGCGGGAGGGCGGCTTTCTTTGACCACAGTTGCTTCCGGCGCAGATACTTCCATCACCGTTTCTAACCCAACGGGTGCTGTTGCGACTGATATCTTTCCGGTTGTTGGCACCTCTGTTGGCTCCGAACAAGGCGGGACCGGGGTGGTAGATATTGTGCAAAGAGCAATCGACGCCAGCTTGGTTGGTACCGATATCGCCCCCGTTCAGGTAGGACTAAACGAAAACGGTTTTCTTACTATTAGTTCGTCTAGCTATGGGAAAACATCTCAGATTAGTGTGAGTGAAGTTACGGGAACCTTTGGTTTTGTATTTCCTGGCCTAGATGAAGGGGAAAGTTTTAGCAGCACCGCCACTATAGGCGGAAGTTTAGATTTAGAGCTTAGTACGGGCACCAGTATTTTGAGTAACCGCCAAACTGGAATGTTTGGGGAGCAACCGGTTGGCGTGAGTAATTATCGGGGATATCAGATCTATTTGAACAGTGGCCAAAGTGGTTCTGGCTTGCCTGCGGCTGGTGACAATTTTACTGTAGACTTTAATCGAACCGGTACCAATGACAATAGCAACGCGACCGCTATGCTAGAGCTTAATAATCGACGGATTCTATCTAATGGGAATTTAGGGATTCTGTCTGCATATGGGCAAATGGTGCAAGAGATCGGAATTTTGACAAGTCAAAGTAGAACCAGCCAAGAGGCAAGTGAAAGCCTACTTCGCCAGTCTGAGGCTGCCTTGCAATCTGTTGCCGGGGTCAACATCGATGAGGAGGCAGCCAACTTGATTAAATTCGAGCAACATTATAATGCCTCGGCTCAATTGATTTCGATCGCGCGAGATCTATTCGATTCGCTACTGCAGCTTTAAAAACCACCTGAGGAACTTATCATGACCGTGCGTTTTTCGTCTCTCCAAATTAATCGCCAAGGAGTGAATGGTCTGTTAGATGTGCAAGCCGCTGCAGTTAAAACTCAAGAACAAATCTCAACAGGGAAGCGAGTGCTAACACCGGGGGATGATCCAATTGCTGCATCCCGCATCCTCCAGTTGAGTCAAGAATTGGAACTCAATGCTCGCTATGAAACAAACGCAGCTGAACTGCAAAACAGGTTGGAGCGAGAAGATGTGGCCTTATCGTCCATAAACGATATGTTACAACGAGCTCAAGAGCTTGTTATCCAAACAGGTGATGGCGCGCTTGCGCAAGAACAACGGCGATTCATTAGTATCGAAGTGAAAGGGATAGTCGAATCCATGGCTCAGGTAATGAATAGTCGTGATGGAAACGGTAACTTCATTTTTGCAGGACTCAATGGGAATGATCAGCCTTACACCAAGGGGGGTGATGGGCGGTTTCGATACGAGGGGGATGAGGGGCAACGGTCCATTCAGCTTGGTCCAAGCAGCTTCGTTAAAGCTAATGCTTCTGGATTGCACTTGTTTGAAGATATTCCCAGTGCCGCAGTGGCGGTTAACCTAGTGGCCAACCCGACGAATCAAGGTTCACCACCCGCTCAATTTGGGTCTGGTCAGGTGCTAGATCAGGCTACATTTAATGATTTTTATCCTGAAGACGTGGTGATCGAGTTTCGTCCTCTTGATGAAGTTGAACCACCGGCGTTGACTTACAATGTGAAGCAAGTCTCTGATGGTAGGGTTTTAAAGCAAAATGAGGTTTACCAATCAGGGGAGCTAATTCAATTTTCGGGTGCGGGGGTACGGGTCAGTGGAACCCCTGCAGTTGGAGATACTTTTGTGGTCAATTCCTCTCAAAAGAAAGGGCTGTTGGCTACCTTGGAGGACTTTAGCTCGCAGCTGGACCGCTTAGAAGATACACCCACAGATCGTGCCTTGCTCACAGACAGCATAGCGAGTGTTCTAACTAATCTGAATAATGCACAAACCCGACTTTTAGAAGGGCAAAGTTCAGTAGGTTCGCGACTAAATCAAGTGGAAAGTGTTCGCAGCAGCAATGCCGACGTTCGGTTGGCAACTCAAGCTAGTCTTTCTGAGTTACAGGACTTAGACTTCGCCGCAGCAGTCAGTCAGCTGAGTCAAGAAACGTTTATTTTGGAAGCAGCACAAGCAAGTTTTGCTAGAGTTAGCGGGTTGACCCTTTTTAATTATTTGTAGGAGTAACGTTTTGCAGATTATTTTCCAGCTAGCTTGGGAGTGTGGCTGCTATTCGCTAATGCTGCCGATAGGGAATTCTCTATTTGCATAGGCATCTAGAAATTCTTTTGGAAACCGTGTTGCCTTTCCGCTTGAGACCGTGACACAGATCAACGCCCATTCGGCTTTCATAATGCATTGCCCCGTACTTAGTTTGTTGATCTGAAAGTGCCGATTTAATCTGAGTTTTTTGTCGCTGCCTACGAGCCATGTAGCAACGCGCAATTGATCGGATTCGAAGCTGGGAAGAAAGTATTGATATTCAGCAGAATGCAATGCCATACCTCTGTTCAATCTTTGGTAGTCAGCGATATCCAGCCCTAGACTGCTAGAGTGTTTCCAGGCAGCAGATTCACACCATCTCACGTAACAGGCGTTGTTGGTGTGATTGAGTCCATCAATGTCTTGTTTATCAACAGTTAAGTCAAATGTGAAAGGGGAAGGGTATTGCCAATCCATAATAGTCTCCATGAACGAAAGTCTACCATGGCTGAACCAATGTAAATCGTTTATGTGACTAGCTGTACATCTTTACAGCGGATTTGCCTTTCTGAAGCGTCTGCAAACCACCCAAAATTGAGCCTTTGTTGCTTAGGCAGCTTTTCTTAGTGTTCCTGTCCTGAATAAGTATCAGCGATATGTCATTTCGAATCTGTTCAAGTGCTAGGTGTCTGTCTTTGGCGACTGGTTCACTGAAAAAATCACTAAGGAGTTTTTTTCGATGTTGAACTAGCTCTTCAAGAAGTTCCCAATCATTGCGCTGCGCAACCTCCGCCATGTCATTGGTGGACGTGAGAATTTGCTGCCAAACTTTTTGCTTGCTTGTGGTCATAGACTATTTGCGGCCATCCGTTGGGCTGGGGAGAGAGCGGTTTCTACAGGAGGAAAATATCCAACGTTAAGCCTCTGCTGTTGACGATAAATGTAGGGGGTTACCTGAGACCTGTCATCTGGGAGGATGGCTTCCCGCCAAGCTTCATCAAGAACGTCAAAGTTCATTATTTCCAGTAGATGATCAGGGTCGCTGACAAGTTTTTGATTTCTAGAATAGTGGTGCCTTTGTTCAATGTGATTTTCAATCATAGAATCAATGATTGACGGCGAAGGGTAGCGATTGCTGAGTTTTAATTTGAGGATAAGTGGATTGTTAGCAGCGTCTGGCCGCGTGCAATGAGCGGCTTGATAGAATGCGCTTAATGGGTCTAGCTCGACGTCATCAACTACCCTTATTTCGAATTCTTCGTGAAGTGCTTGAGGCAGAGGATTGCTATTATCCGATACAGTGAATATCCATTTATCTACGTTATTGCATTGCTTTAAAGCAACAACTTGACTGGAAAGATGTTCGCCTGATTCGATGGAATCTCGTTCTTTATGCTGACTTAGAAGCCAGTCCAATTCGACTACTGCAACAACAAACATGGTCAATTCTCGATATTAAGCTATACCTTTAAAGATAGACGAATGTGAAAATTTTTCACTATCGTCTGAAGATATCTGTAATTAGTGTTTTGACACTTGTTGATTCTCAAGCAGTGATCGAAGCTTTTATCCCAATCATTCTTCAGTCAGCAGTGTAATTGCTGCACATCTATAACTATTTGGCATAACTATCGGTCCCGTGCTGTTTTCTGAATTGAGCAGATTTTGCGGCTTAAAGAGAAACACGAGCGTGAGGGGCCATCTAAAGCGGGTAAGACACTGATGTTAAACAACCAGCTTATTGGAGCTGATCATGAGCAATTTCTTGATTACTGGCGTGAGCTGGCCGTATTCGGCCAAAGCCATCATTCAAATGCTACTGAAGTTTATGCAGATGCCGCTGGTGGAGAGGTTCATAACTTAGAGTATCAACGCTCAGCGTTGGGCGAGTCGGAGCCAACTAGCTTAGGACCGATATCCCCAAAGCTCAAAAAGTCTAAGATACCAACAGATTACTCCTTTGTACTCCTAGAAAAAGGCCGTCCAACCCTTGGGTGCAGTCTGGCGTTAACTGTAGAGCCTGATGGAAAACGTAAACTAGGATGTGGAGATGGCTTGGCAACCACTTATCTCAACAGCCGAGCGCTAGATACCCAGTCTCACAATATTTCCGCAGATTCGTTGGCGCAGGTCTCGAGGCATCTTCGAACTCTGATAGCTGAGCTTAATCCTGATGTCATTGAATTCAGAGATACATTGAGATTCGGCTTGCTATCTCCTCTCACGCAAGCCCTTATTGTAAGTGGCGGTCTGCCAGTAGTGTCTTGTTCCCTCATTGTTGATTTAACTGACAGCGATCGAGTACGAATGAAAAACATCGCTTCTTTAGTTCGATGTCATATTCAGCAGGCGCAGCGGGACTATGAGTTCATTGCTCAAATACCACCGATTATTTACTCCAACCCTCAGGAAGAATTCATGAATTTGGCTCATTCCTTGGAGCCGAAAAAGTCTATTGGTTTCAAAGTGGAAGCAATGAAATGTGAAAGGCTTGTAGCGGCTGCACAGTTTAGCTGCAAACAGGATCATTGTAGGTTAGAGAGTATAAAAACATCGAACGAGTCTATCGATAAGCAGCTAATGTTCGGATTGCTGTGGAGTGCGCAGACGCATGCAAGAGCCGCCGGGTTTAGTTATTTGCAAATGGATCGTCGATTTCAAGAGCTAAGTACGGATGAGTGCAGATTCGATCATGTAGGAGGTGTTGAGACAACGGAGATGACGGTTACTTTGCATCGGCAGCCGAAACGCTAGCAATATTTCCAATGCATACGAAGTCTAACTGGCCCTTACTTAGTGGCTCCATAAGAAAATGATTTTTAATGCTTGGTTCATTCTTGTACTAGGCTTAAACCTGTTACCCGTCTTTAACCTTCTCAAGGTCATTTCTAGTCGTGATTCCAGCTAATTCCAAACTATCCAATAGCATTGATTACTCCAGTAAATACGTACTGGTAGTAGACGATTTTGGGCAGCATTTAGACTTTATGAGCAAAGCTCTTAAAGCCATGGGTTTCACTAAAATTGCTCTTGCCTATAATCCCAAGGAAGCCACTGCACTCTGTCAGGAAACATCGTTCGACATGATTTTCTGTGACTACAATATGGGGGAAGGTAAAAACGGTCAGCAGTTACTCCACGAACTGCGTTATTTCAAAACAGTGCGTCATGACTGCATATTTATCATGGTAACTGCGGAAACAAGCCGCGAAGTCGTACTAGGAGCTATAGAAAGTGAGCCTGAGGGGTATATCGCCAAGCCGTTCAATCAGGCGGTTCTGCGTAGGAAAATTGATCGTCTGCTGGATAAACAGATGTGTCTCAGTGACATCAATTTGTCGATTGAGTATGAGAATTATGAGGAAGCGATTGATCAGTGTTTGGAAACTGGCGAGCTTAATCCCCGCTATAACTCCTGGTGTCAGAAGACGGCCGCTGAGCTTCATCTAAGGCTAGCCCAGTACCCTCAAGCTAAGAGGGTATACAAATCTGTGTTGAGTAAACGCGTCCTGGATTGGGCGCTTTTGGGCCTCGCCAAGACTCATATTCATTTAGGTGAATACAAGGAAGCCATCAATGAGCTGCAGCAAGTACTAATTTTGAATAACAATTGTGTGCCGGCATTCGATCTCTTGGCTGAGTGTTATCAGCACTTAGAGGAAGTAGAGTTAGTACAAGAGCATTTAACCCATGCGGTTAAGCTATCTCCTTTTTCAGTTGAAAGACAAAATACGCTAGGTGAAATTTGCGAGACTAATGGGGATTTTGACTCTGCCTGCAAGGCGTATCGAAATGCCTTGAAATCGTCGAAATTTTCCATCAAGGAAGGGCCTGATAGGTACTACAAACTTGCAAGTGCCATTACTAACAGTATGGCCGGAGATCTTTCGCATGTGGATTCCACGAAAGTTATGGAGGCACAGAGAATCGTTGCAGAAATGGAAGAAAGGTTCGAGCCTCAGAAAGAAGCAAGGATTCGCAAAGACCTTATCAATATTCGGCTATATTTGAATCAACAAAAGCCTAAGCTCGCTTTAGAATTAATGGAGAACTTAGATCAAGGGATCGTCGCAAACCCTAAGAATTTAACAACAGCCACTTTAGTGGAATTGGCTCATACACTATTGAGTCTTGGCGATCAGCAGAAAGGCAAGTCACTACTGTTGCATATGTTAGAACGTGAAGACCTTTCGCTTGCGCAGAGAAATCACGCCATGACACTGCTTAAAGAATTTGAAGCAGAAGAATTGGCGGGTCGGGCAAAAGAACTTAACGAAGATGCGGCCAGACTGTATGAGGTTGATAATTTAGAAGAATCAATTGTTCTATTCTCAGAAGCAGTGAGGCTGTCTCCTAAGAGTGTCGTATTGAACCTCAACTTGGCTCAAGCGTTGATACGGGCAATGGAAACTAATCGTGTAACCAATGACTACCTTAAAAAGAGTAAAGCTTGTCTTAATGTTGCGTCTGAGATTGACCAAGGTAGCAGACACTATACTCGCTATGAAAACCTTGCTGAGAGATTTGAGAGTGTAGGTTCACAAGGTGCCCGCGCACATTAATTAACGAAGAGGAAGAAATACGCATGAACAAACAACCACTGGATTTTGCGCTGGCGTTTGGCTCCGCAGTTCATGACGTCAAAAACTCTGTAGGTCTCCTATTGCATTCCCTTGATGAGTTTATGAAAGTAAACCCTCCTGAAACAGATGAGGACAAGAACCGAGCAGTGGTCCTCAACTACGAAGCATCCAGGATTAATAATGATATGATGCAGCTTCTAAGTATTTATCGATTGGAAAACCAGCGTTTGTTCTTATCGGTAGAAGAAGTCATGGTCGCTGAATTTCTAGAAGATGAAATGCTTGCCCATGACACACTTCTACGGATGAAGAACTTAACGGTAGAAATAGAGTGTGACGAAGATTTGCACTGGTATTTCGATCCAATGCTCATTAAAAACGTATTGAATAATGTCATAGTAAACACCATTCGTTACACGAAAGACAGGCTACGGATCGTCGTAGAATCCCTTGATGGCTATATCCGGATTACTGTTGAAGACAACGGACGTGGTTTTCCAGCTGAGCTTTGTCAAGACCCTGGAGGCTATCTGACGCGAATAAATTTTAATACAGGCAGTACCGGGCTGGGCCTATATTTTTCAGCACGAGTGGCAGAACTGCATAAAAACGGTGATAGGGAAGGGCGTATCGAAGTTGACAATAATTCCGCCCTTGGGGGCGGCGCTTTTCGAATTTACATTCCCTAAGCTTATTGAAAAAACTAGTCGGGTTCTTCCTGCTGCGATTTAAATGCTTCAATAACTTCTGTGCCGGTGAGTTTATTAGTATTCCCTGAGAAGCTGTAAAAATCCGGCTTTTCGTCGATAAACACTTCCGTTGTTAACACCAGTTCTTCACGATTTTCAATTAACCCAGGTGGCACCATGTGGTCGCCGGTAGCAGTTATTTTGTAATACAAGTGGCTGCCGCATGATTTGCAGAAAGCCCGTTCTGCCCAATCAGAAGACTGATAAACACTTACCGAATCTTGGCCCTTGATTTCAATATTTTTGCAGCTCTCAAAAGAAAGTAGGGGGCCGCCTCCCCATGCCCGACACATTGAACAATGGCAGGCCTCTACTGAATTTGAATTGGACTCCATAACCAGTGTCACGTTTCCGCATAAACATTTACCAGACCTTGAGGTTTTGTTCATATTCATTCCTGCTAAAAGAATAAGTTCTTAGAGTTATCTAGTTTTTCGGCACTACATTAACCTTTGTGACCCCTAATAACAAACTGGTTGGCAGTCCTGTACCTGCCAATTCATGGGCCTTACAGCAGTGTGAGTCTGCGGTTCTCTGCATATAGTTTTTTTTCTTTTAAAGGCGGCTTTTTTAGTGAATTTTCAGTCTTAATGTTGCTCTAAAATATTTTTTGGGTTTGCCGTTAACCCTTCTTGCATAGAAAAGGAACCGCGTTTCCTTTTTGGAATTTGCGGTTTTAGAAAGATAAGGAATGGAAATTATCTATTAAGAGAATTTCCAAATTTTGTGAGAACGCTGTCAATGGATAAGCGAATCACGCTAACAAGGAGTTTTGGCTATGCCACAAATTATTAATACCAACATCGCTTCGCTTACGGCGCAGCGCAACTTGGACAAATCACAATCAGCAAACCAGCAGGCGCTAAGCAGACTGTCATCCGGTCTTCGTATTAACAGCTCAAAAGACGATGCGGCTGGACTTGCTATTTCGACTCGTTTTACATCACAGATCAAAGGTCTTGGTGTGGCGATTCGAAACGTAGGAGACGGTGTCTCTCTTGCTCAAACTGCCGATGGTGCACTCGGCACAATGACTGATAACTTGCAGCGAATTCGCGAACTCTCTATTCAATCAGCTAACGCCACAAACAGTGATGTTGACCGAGAAGCGCTTCAAGCCGAGGTAACTCAGTTGGTGGCAGAGATCTCACGAACCGGTGAGCAAACAACGTTTAACGGTATTAAGCTTCTTGACGGCGAATTTGATGCCACTTTTCAAATCGGTGCCAACGTTGGTGAGACAGTAAGTTTTGGTATTTCCGAGCTAACCGCAGATTCATTGGGTGGCGGTAAGTCAGCTGGCGTGAGTGCACTAGGTTCTTCAGAAGCACTGGATAATGGTGACCTAGTTATCAACGGTGTTGTAGTTGGCGCTTCAACAGCGGCCGATGACAGTGCATCTACTTCGAACGCAGCTGCCAGTGGCATAGCGAAAGCAGCGGCCATTAATAAGGTATCTGACCAAACTGGTGTTACTGCAACTGCATTGACTAACATCGCGACAGGTACTGCACAGCAGGCGTCTACCGGTGGAGCCAATTCAACGTCAGGTACTTTGACTCTTAACGGTGTTGATATTGAACTGGCTACAGGTGATGTAGATCAAGCAGCTGATCGGTCGTCAGTGGTAACTGCCATTAATGCTCGCTCTGCCGAGACAGGTGTTGTTGCAACAGACTCTGGTACCGCTGAAGGTGGTGTAACTCTTGAAGCAGCCGATGGCCGTAACATAGCACTTAGCTTTAGCAGTGAAGGAACTGATAATCTCACTGCAGCGAGCACCGGTTTATCGTCCAATGCTGTATCAGAAGGTGGATACACTCTGACTTCTACAGACGGTAATTCTCCAGTTGTTGTGACAGCGGGTACGGGTAGCCTGTCAAATGCTGGTTTGGTAGAAGGTTCTTTCTCTGCCAATACCGCGGCGGTGAATACAACATCTCGTTCATCCAGAGCTGAAGTGACAAGTGACGTTGGCGATACTGGGGCTTTAGCAGCCACTGTGACCGGTGGTGAGTCTGTTGATCTGACCAATGCCAATTTCTCCGGCGCTACCGCTTCTACTACCTTTGTAGTCGAAATTACTGGAGCTGCTAGTTCATTTGAAGATGGAACGGCTACTGTTACTTTGGACAAAGACTACCGTGGTGGTGATTTGCAAGCATTCGTTGATGATATCAATGAAGATCTTTCCGGCAATATTGCAGCCGAGGCTTACATTTCTGATGATGATAAATTGTCTTTCCGTCGAACAAGTGCGGAAGCGGGCGATATTCAACTGAAAACGATCACTGTGGGCGCGGGCGTTCCTGGTGGTGACGCAACTGCGAGAGCCGCATTAGGTCTTCAGGCCACTGATACTTTGGGTGCGGTAACCACCCTAGACAGTGACACTAATGTAAGTCGTGGTGGACAAGCAGGACGTGCGGCATTGACAGGTACAGCAGCAGTTAGCGCGTCTATTACTGGGGCGGCCGATGTGGATTTTGGCACGGCTAACTTTAGTGGTGCAGGCAATGGCGCTCAGTTTGATCTAATCGTAGCTGATGCTACGACTGCATCTGACAACGGTACTTACACTGTAAGCGTTGATACTGACTTTACTAATGCTCTTTACTCGGGCTTTCAAACTGATCCTGCTGATGCCGATCGCGTATTGGCGGAGCTCAATGCTGATATCGCTGATGCAGGAGCCGGTGATGTTATCGAAGCTAAATTTAACGACACCCGCACGAAACTTGTCTTCGAGCGTAAAAACGCGGAAACAGGTGGTTCTGTCGCCTTGGATAATTTCGTATCAAGTGGCACAAGCGCAGCGGCCCAGTCTACTGCTTTTGGTTTTACCGCCGGGCAGGTGAGCACCGATGGCTCAGCAAACAGTACGGTAGGTGCTGATGCGAAAGCGCCAGGTGCAGCAGATGCGGTTGGTGGCACAGCAATTGGTATCGATACTAACAGCGGCTTAATCAATGGCGGTTATGACGGCGTGAACGATGATGGTCGATTCACTGCCTTCACAGCAGACAGCGCAGGAACTATTGCTGCGGGCGGAGCTGCTACAGTTGCGGCCGACTTTACGGCTGGCGCAGCTGTTGTGGAAGCTGGTGGTGCGATTGGTTCCCTTAACTTTGCTGACGATGCAGCTTCTGTGGAGTCTGGAAATATTGCGGATTTGGATTTCTCTGGAGGTAGCGACGATTTCGCCTTCGATGTAGTAGTCGGTGGTACGACGGCAAATGTGTCGGTAACAACAGACTATACCGGTAACCTAGCAGGTTTGGTTTCAGAGATTCAAAATGATATCGATGTTACATTTTCTGGTGGCGAGTTCCTTGTTGAACAAGATGGAGCTGGCGGAGTACGAATTTCAACGACAGCGACGGGCGCCGCCGCTACTTTCACTATCAACGACAACGCCAGTGCTGCAGCAGGCCTTACGGCGACAAACCTGTTAACGGGTACTGAGAATGGCGTTGATAATAATGCTACATTCACAATCACTGATGGCACAACTGCTGTTGAGACGGTAACGCTGGATCAAGACTACGCGGATTTTGACGCATTATTGGCCGACGTTAATACCAATAATATTGTTAACAACAATATTACCGCGAGTGAATCTGGGACGACGCCAAGTGCGCTTGTGTTTACTGCAACAGGCACTGGTAACACCAGCGAAGTTACAATAGCTGCTTCAACTGTTGGTGCTGTGGCGACTAACGTCGCTGATGGAACAACAACTGGTAATGCTGCAACGTCATTCACTATAAGTGACGGTACAACATCGACGGCGATTGTTCTTGATTCTGATTACACTGATGTAGATGGTCTGAGAGATGAGCTGAACTCACAGCTGGCGGCAAGCGGAAGTTTAATCACGGCGGCAAATGCTGGTGGTACTCTTAGCTTTACGTCAAGTGCGCTAGGTGCGGATTCTGAAGTGACCATTTCATCATTGAGTGAAGCTGCGGCAACGGCGGTTGCTCAAAATGTCACCGGTTTTGCGGATGGAACTGATGCAGGAACTTCCGGTAACTTTAACCTGACTTTCAATGTAGGTGGTGTGGACACTACTATTGATTTACGCGGTGCGCCAACTCAAGGCGGAGTAGCGTATACAGCAGCGATTGATGGCGACGGCAACGGTGGTGGTAATGCGCTTGCTGCATACATCAACTCTGTTTCTGGATTGGACGCGAGCTACAACTCAACGACTAATCAATTCACCATTGGTGCAACAGACGGAGATTCAGATCTTACTTTGGTGGAAGGTTCATCAAGTGCACTTGAATATCTTGGCCTTTCTGCAGGTAGCTTCGAAAACACTGAGGCAATTACCGGTACTGAAACAGTCGCTGCAGTTAGCTTAAACGCGCTAAGCGAAGGTGATTTGAAGATTAATGGGGTGACTATTTCTTCTTCGAGTGCAGCAGATGACACTGCTTCAAGTTCGTCGGCGAACTCTTCGGACAAAGCAGCCAGTGGTATTGCCATTGCGGCCGCTATCAACGCCTCGGCGGATGAAACAGGTGTAAGTGCAACTGTTAACGCAACAGTGGTTGATGGGGGTAACAGCTCTATCGGTACAGCAGCACGTGCCGCCGATGGTGATCAAGGTACGATTTACATCAACGGTTTCTCAACCAATACCCTAAGTCTTGGTAGTGACTCTGAGGTGAATCGCACTGATGCTATTGCAGCAATCAACAAGATTAGTGGACAAACCGGTGTTACAGCGACAGATGCGGGTAACTTCACTCGCTTGACCGCCGCCGATGGCCGCAATATCTCAATAGCAATTGATAACCAAGGCACATCGTTCTCTGGTGAGAATATTGGTCTAAGCTCTGCTGTAAGCGGAATCGCTGAAGCTGACTTTAGCGTTGCTGGCAACAGTTTCGAAACAGTGGCTGAAACTACTGCTTCGACTGTGACGTTAACATCGGCAAGAGAATTCAATATCTCTGCCGGTACCAACGGTACAGCGGGTCTTGAAGGCTTAGGTCTAGTCGCTGGTACGTACGGCGGTTCAGAAGATGGTCAGTTCTTAGCAGATATCGACATCAGCACTGTTGAAGGTGCAGAAGCGGCTATCCTCGCTTTGGACAACGCCATCGCTACAGTGAGCTCACAGCGAGCTGACCTTGGTGCGATTCAAAACCGGTTGGAATCAACGGTTGGTAACTTGACAGTGACAGCAGAGAACTTGACTGCTGCCAACTCTCGAATCACCGACGCTGACTTCGCGGTTGAAACTGCTGAGCTCTCTAGAAGCCAGGTACTGCAGCAGGCGGGTATTTCCATCCTAGCTCAGGCTAATGCTTCGTCGCAGCAGGTCTTGTCACTACTCGGTTAATCTGAGAAGTAGTCCGGACTTGGTGAGATTGTTAGCCTGACAATTGTGTCAGGCTAACAATCCAAAAAACGAGGCACATCATGGCGAATGTAAAGCAAACTGATGTGGCAAGCGATCAAAATTCCGGAAAATCAATTTCACAATCGGCAAAAAGCGGCAATAACTCGCCGCCAAGTAGCCGTCTTACTTTAAACACTAAACCTTCAAAACTCTCAATGCCGGGCCTTCGGCCACATACTGAACCGGTGAGTGGTTCCATAAACAATGAAGGGGAGTCGATGATTGCTGTTGGATCTAAGACAAGTGCGAGAAAGGGTGAAAATGAACAGCTTCGGAGTCAATCTATAGCCTCTGCGGTTACTGCCCTTAACGATTTCGTCCAGAGTGAAAGGCGAGATTTTGAGTTTTCAGTAAGCGAAGAAGAAGGGGTATCGGTGATCAGAATCGTGGATAGAAAGTCTGGTGAGCTCATAAGGCAAATTCCAGGTGATGAAGTCTTTGATCTGGCACGTAAATTGAATGGAAGAGAACCATTGCGGTTGTTCAGTGCTCTGGTTTGAAGAACTAAATTCGCTATAGGCGAATACTTGAAAAAGCCGGCGTTGGTGCAGATCCTAATGGATCGTTTTCTTACTCGCAAATTGCGGTTGAGGGTGCTGATAGCTGGCTTTTTTACTTTTTCAGCGTTTTGTTTAAGCAATAAAACCGAGCGCCGCACATCCCGTTGCTGTGCCTGAAGAAGACACGTTAAGGTAATTTAGTTCGTCGGTGTCCCCAAACACACCGATGGAGATAAGGATTTCGTATGGCATCAATTCAGTCTTTAGGTATCGGCTCAGGTTTGCTCACCAACGAGCTGGTTGATGACATTATTGCAACAGAGAAAGAGCCCACTGAGAATCGGCTTAATGCGGAACAGGCTTTTGTGGAAGCCAAAATTTCCGCTTATGGTGAAGTCAGTGGTGCTGTCAGTGCCTTTAGCAGCACACTCCAATCACTTTCTTTACCCTCTACCTTCGAATCAAGCACGGCAGATTCAAGTAATGAAGATTCGCTAACAGCAACCGCCAGTTCAGTAGCAGTCGCTGGAAACTACGTAGTGGAAATAGAGGCTTTAGCTCAGGGGCATTCGTTAGCCAGCGGTTCTTATCAATCGCTCGATGAAACTGTGGGCAATGGCACTCTTGTGTTTCGCTTTGGCACAATCGGCTATGACAGTGAAGACAGCTATAACAGTTTTACAGTGAATGCTGATTCAAGTACGAAAGCGGTTTCCATTAACTCAACCAATAATACTCTTGCTGGTATCAGAGATGCAGTTAACAGTGCCGACTTCGGAGTGCAGGCGACCATCGTGGATGACGGCAGTGGGTTTCGTCTACTCTTTTCTTCAGATGATCAAGGGGTGGAGAACGCACTAGAAATAGTTGCTACAGGTGATGAAGGAATCCGAGCGCTTAATTATAATCTTGCCAGTGAAAACACCGATTTAAACGCAGTATTAGCAAGCGGGTCCACTGATATCACAAGCGGTGCTGGTCTCGACAGCGCCAGTAAAACGTTTGAATTAAGCCTGAACGGTAGCGCTTTTCAAGTAACTGTCTCGAATGATCCTGCGATTGACACGGCGGAAGAAGTTGTCACTGCTGTCCAAGCAGCGGTTGATACAGCACTTGCGGCGAACGGTTTTGAAGCAGGTGATATTTTAGTTAGCAATGACAATGGAAATTTGAAGCTTGAGTCTCTGGCCGCTGGATTTGAAACTTCTTTAGAAGTGCTCGCAGAGGGCTCAGTTCCCCAGCTGAATGGGAGTACAGCTCTCAGCGATGGTTTTGATTTTTCGGCTAACAATGCGACTTTTACCCTTGCTATCGATGGCAATCCTGCTCAAGCAATAGTAATAAATACAGCAACAGCCAATCGAGCGGATACTATCACTGCAATCAATGATGCGCTGACCAGTGAAGGACTAAATAGCGATGTAATCGCCAGTTTGAATGACGACGATGAACTGGTCTTTACCCGGACAGAGGCAGGCTCGGCCAAGAGCATTGCCATAGGAGGGGTGGATTCCAGTGGCACTGGCGCATCTGCTGAACTTGGATTGTCAGCGGATACAGCGGTTGGTCTAGATGGCTTTGGTCTTGATACGGCTGAAGGTTTAGTGAAAGGGTCTACTCGTTTAAGTGAAACCATCAGAGCTCAAGATGCTCGATTGTCGGTCAACGGGTTATCGGTAACTCGAGATTCCAATTTAGTGGCTGGCGTTATCAGCGGCACCACACTTAACTTGCGGGCGGTATCAGCAGGTCCAATTACCCTCTCTGTACAAAAAGATTCAGAAGGCATCGTAGATAATATTCAAGAGTTTGTTGATGCTTACAATGACTTAAAAACACTGTCTGACGATCTCACAGCTTTTGATCCTGGGGCCGGTGAAAATGGTCAAGGGTCCTTGTTGATCGGCGATTCAACTCTACGCGCAGTAACCTCTGGAATAAACTCCTTGCTCAGGTCAGCAGTATCAGGGCTGACAGGAAGTATTCGATCCTTGTCAGAGATTGGTATTTCCACCAACCAAAACAACGGTTTTCAGCTGAGTTTTGATCGAGTTCAGTTTCAAAATCGCTTTGATGAGGCGCCTGACGCTATTAAGGGGCTTTTCGCGAATGCGGGTTCTACTAGCGATTCGCAAATTGATTTCGTGAGTTCAAATAATCAAACCAGTGCGGCAAGCTATGATATTGAAATAGAAGCATTAGCGACTGTGGCGTCTTATAGCGGTGTGCCTGCGAGTGTTTTAGCAGGCACTGATATCGTAATTGATGATAGCAATGACAGCTTTTCCATGGTGCTAAATGGCATTTCAGCGGATATCACTCTTACTCAGGGAAGCTATGCAACAGCGGCGGATTTAGCTCAGCAAATTCAACTTCAGATTAACAGCGATTCTACTTATAAAAACGGTAACCACTCTGTGTCTGTTGTTTTTGATCAGAGTGATAATAGTTTCGACCTGGAATCTAATGTATTCGGTTCCAATTCAAACATCAGTTTTACCGCCGCAGATTCTCAAGTGGCCAATACCTTAGGCTTCTTATTGGAAAATCAAGGTCCTTTTCAAGGCAACCAATTAGGTGGATTGGCAACTGCCAATGGCTTGGGGTCAGAAAATTTCAGCTCAGTATTCAGCTTGGATGAAGAAACAAGCTTTCAGTTAGACATCGCTGGTATAAGCACTGGCTTACTCACAATACCAGGCTCCTCAGGCTCACCGGTAAGCTACAACACACCAGACGATTTAATTGCAGCGATAACGGCGCAGATCGATTCGGATGGCGCTTTTTTAGCAAAACCAGCAACGACTTTTGCTGGGGAAGTGATGGTGGCTGGAACAGATTTCTCCAGCGATACTCGCTCGATTACCCTTTCCATAGACGGTGGTGAAAATGAAGTAGAGGTCATTATCAATGGTGACACGTCTACCACTTCATTTAATAGTGAAACACCAGGTACTTTGGCAAATACCTTGGCGGCCGTTCAGGACGCTGTAGATAACACAGTCCTAAGCGGAGCCGTAACAGCATCATTGGATGATGAAAATAGAATCATTTTCACCAGTGTGGCGACCGGTGCTGACGCTCAACTGGATATGGTAACCAATGGCAGCGGAGCTGCACTCACGGCTAGTACAGCGGTTGATGAGCTTGGCTTTGATTTTTCTGGCAGCAATGGAAACTTTGACCTTTCTGTGGACGGCGAAGACGCTGTGTCAATTACTCTTGATCAGTCGAGCAGCAGCGCTGAGGAAACTCGCAGCCAGCTTCAAAGTTCACTTGATGCGGCTGGGCTGGGAAGTCGAGTTGCTGCAACGTTAGATGATAGCGACAATTTGGTGTTGACGCGCACCTCCGCAACAGGCGCCGACACCACACTGGAAATTAGTAACGCGAACGCAACCGCAGTTGCCGAGCTTGGCCTCGGCGCAGCCAGTTCCATTGGCCTCGACGGCTTATCGTTGTCCGCATCAACAAGCGTGGGGCGTGACGCTACCGCAGTTTCTATTGAATACAAATTGAACGCTGACAGTGGTTTGGGCCGCTTCACGTTCAGCAGCGATAACAATGGAGATGTCATTGAGTTTGATAATATCAGCTCCAGTGCAGCGACTAAGTTAGGCCTGTTCATTGGTGACGGCACGATAGAAACATCTGTGGCAGGGATAGATGTTCAGGGCAAGATCAACGGAGTTGAGGCTAACGGGCTAGGGCAGCTACTTCGCGCAGGAACCGGCAATATCCCAGCCAAGCCTGGATTTTATTTGAATAACGCAGTAGGTAATTTGGCTTCTAGCACAAGCAACGACTCGTTTGTTGTTGTAGTCGATGGCATTAGCTCTTCCGCCATTTCTCTGGGCAGTATTAGTAACGCAGATACGTCAGCTGTTGCAGAAAGTTTAGAGACTGCAATTAATGGAAATCCAGCTTTGCTTGCCGCTGGGGTGGGGGTAACGGTGGAGTTCGACGCTGCCAGCGGGGGCTTTGGAATTATTTCTAAAACCACAGGCCGGACCTCAAGCGTTTCGATTTCCACTGTTAATGGTGAAGCCGGAAGTATATTTGGGTTTAGCACAGGTATCGGGGTGCGCGGCTCGGCGGGAAGCAACGCCCAAGGCTTGCCAGACCCATCGGCTGGAATCAGTGTCAGAGTCACCGGTGGTGCTTTGGGAGAACGAGGCCAGGTGAGTTTCGTCAGAGGAATAGCTGATCAGCTAGATACGCTTTTGGATTCATTTTTAGATACTAATGGCTTGCTTACTAATCGTACTGCCTCGCTGACCCAAGAGTTAGATGGGATAGCCGAAGATCGTGTAGATTTGGACGCGCGAATTGAAGCGTCAGAGGCAAGGCTTCGGTCGTCGTTTTTGGCCAATGACTTAATTATCTCAAGTCTCAATACCACGGCTGATTTTCTGTCTTCTCAGCTTCGGTTATTAGAAGGATTGGTCGGTCCGTCTAATGATGAATAATCCATGACATAATAAAGAACACAGTAAGTCCGTAAACTACTCAATTTTGGATCACATGAATAAGGAAATTCACTATGTATTCTAAGCAAGCCGCGTTAGCTCAATATAAGAAAATCGACAATGAGTCAGCCGTAAATGGCGCTACTCCTCATCGCTTAATTCAGATGCTCATGACTGGTGCTTTAGATAGGATGGCGCAGGCCAAGGCCGCCCACGAAGGAAACGATATAGAGCAAAAAGGGGTTTTGCTGGGAAAGTCTATCTCTATTATCGCAGGACTGCAGGGCAGTCTAGACAGTGAAAAAGGTAAAGACGTAGCGGGTAATCTGGATAAGCTCTATGACTACATGCAGCGTAGACTTCTAGAAGCTAATATGAAAAATGATATGTCCATGGTTGAAGAAGTAATGGGATTGCTTTTAAAAGTAAAAACCTCTTGGGATGAAATTGCGCCCGCATAAAGTTAACTTGTGCGCGAATGGGGCATACCGAACTAGGAAAAGCCCTCAAGCCAAATTAATCTTAAAATTGACTGAAAACCGTCTACAATGTCTAATTGTGGAAACATGCGCTGTACCTTGAATTTTTGGTTGCTCCTTCGCGCATGTTGAACTGATTAAAAGCCAATTTCTTGAATGTCATAGAAATTGTCCCAGGCGGTTTGACGATGGCTGAAAACACTAGAATATTGTTAATTACAGATGAGCCGCAGGCTCGGTCTGAGTTTACGACTGTGTTGGAATTTTTAGGTGAAACCGTTGTGGCTGCCGGCGCCACAGACTGGCATATTAAGGCGAGTGAAGCGGGCGCCAAACCCGCAGACTTCAGCTTAGCTCTCATTGGCGCTTGTTCAAAAAGCTCTATTGAAGCAATGCTCAATGATTTGCATCGTTGGGAGGCTGGCTTACCGTTTGTGCTTGTGGGATACACGGAATTGCCCGAGTTTATAGATTCTGAAGTTGCGTCGAGAATCACTGCTACCTTGGTTGATAAACTTAGCTATCAGCCTCTACTTGATGCCCTCCACAAAGCAAAACTTTTCCATGAGCACTACAATCGACTTCGAGACTTCGATGGCGTTAAAGACTTCAATATGTTCCGCAGTTTGGTAGGCAATAGCGAAGCCATTCATCGGGTTCGACATATGATGGGGCAGGTTGCTAACACTGAGGTGAGCGTACTTATCACCGGTGAGTCAGGTACTGGTAAAGAAGTTGTAGCTCGCAATCTGCACTTGAATTCGGCCCGCGCCGACAAGCCTTTTGTTCCAATAAATTGTGGTGCAATTCCTAGGGAATTGTTAGAGAGCGAGCTTTTTGGGCATGAGAAAGGCGCTTTCACGGGAGCAATATCCTCCCGCGCTGGGAGATTTGAATTGGCTGAAGGGGGCACGCTTTTTCTGGATGAAATTGGTGATATGCCGCTAAGCATGCAGGTGAAGCTGCTTCGAGTGTTGCAAGAGAGAAGCTTTGAAAGGGTGGGGGGAGTGAAAACCCTGCAAACTGATGTCAGAATTCTTGCCGCCACTCACAAGAACTTAGAGGCCATGATCGAAGACGGCGATTTCCGTCAGGATCTTTATTATCGCATTAATGTATTTCCTATAGAGATGCCCTCCTTACGAGCGCGAGCCGAAGATATTCCATTATTGCTCAATGAGTTGATTACGATAATGGAGGCAGAGAAGAGAGGTTCGGTTAGGTTTAATTCTGGAGCAATTGCCTCTCTTTGCAGACATCCCTGGCTTGGTAATGTGCGCGAGCTTGCAAATTTGGTCGAACGAATGGCAATTCTTTATCCTCATGGAATAGTCGGGGTTAACGATCTGCCTAGTAAGTTTAGGCATCTTAGCGACACGGAAATAGCAAAGGTAAATGCAGAAAGCGCCGGAGAGGACAAGAGAATAAGTTTCAGTGCTAACCCCACTGGTGCAGATGAAAATTTGCTGCCGTTAAATGGCCTAGATTTAAAAGAATACTTAGCCAATTTAGAAAAAGACTTAATTGGTCAGGCGTTGGATGATAGCGGCGGGGTAGTCGCGCGAGCGGCCGACCGGCTGAATATTCGCCGAACAACGCTAGTGGAAAAAATGCGCAAATACAGTCTCCAGAAGAAACAAGAGGAAGGCTCGGACAATGACGAAGCGACCAGCGAAAAAGCTAACCCTGAAAGTGCCGCTGCTTCTGTTTAAGCTTTGCTTCACTGCTTCTAACACCCTGAAAACACTCGCCAGTATCTATTTATCCTCAGCAATCTCCTAGTAAGTTAATCATTCGACGGCTTTACTCGATAGCTTGGCTTTCTCTTTGGGTATCTGCCAGTGTCTTCCCGTTTAGCTGTTGTGAACCGTTGACAGTTGGACGCCACCAAGGGGAAGTGTTTTTGAATCAAGCAAAGCCACTTGCTTTTCCATTTTCAATCTTCCCTTAGAAAAAAGGTCGATAACAAATGGAAATAATTTGTGCTCTTGCTCAGCCACCCTTGCTTGCAATTGCTCAGCATTCTCTCGGTCAGCGATAGCCAATTTCACATGAGCGACAACGGGGCCACCGTCTAGCTCTTCGGTTACAAAGTGAACCGATGCTCCATGTTCAGTTTCCTTAGCATCAATAGCTCTTTGGTGGGTGTTGATACCGGGGAATTTGGGAAGCAATGAAGGATGGATGTTGAGGGTCTTACCCGCATAGTGTTGCACAAACTCTACACTGAGTATTCGCATAAATCCGGCCAATACAAGCAGGTCGGGTTTTAGGGGATCGATGATATTAATAAGTGCAGTGTCAAATTCGAGCCGAGAAGCAAAACGTTTATGATCGAGCACCGCAGTTTGAATATTAGCTTGACGGGCTCGGGTTAAACCATAGGCATCTTGTTTGTTGGAAATCACCGCAACTACTTCATAAGCAGAGCAGGAAGACGCATCGATTATAGCCTGCAAGTTACTGCCATTACCTGAAATGAGAACGACAACTCTACAGCGTTTAGTGTGCATAGTCGGCTAAGCTACCTGAGCCTTAATTGAAAACAACGGAGTCACTTCCGTCTGTCCTACTCGCTATTTCGCCTATCTCGAATGCCTGCTCGCCGCTTTTGTTTAATATCTCAACAGCTTTGGCAGCATCGCTTTTCGCGACACAAATAATTAATCCAACGCCGCAGTTAAAGGTTCGCAACATTTCAGAGTCACTGACATTGCCGTTTTTTTGTAACCAGTCGAAAATTTCTGGCCGTTGCCAACTTTGTAAATTAATTGCTGCTTGAGCGTTGTCGGGCAGCACACGTGGGAGGTTTTCTGTAATACCTCCGCCGGTTACATGGGCGATACCATGAATTGGGATTTCAGTTTGCAATGCCTGCATGGCTTTGACGTAAATCTTAGTGGGTGCCAGCAGAATTTCACCGAGAGTACTGCTGCCAAACGGTGCGGCCAAACTTTCTTGGCTTCTGTCGACAATTTTTCGTATCAGCGAGTAACCATTTGAGTGAGGGCCTGAGGACGCGATGCCAATGAGTGCGTCACCCACTTTGACCTTGGTTTGATCAATAATTTCAGTTTTTTCAACTATACCTACAGAGAATCCGGCTAGATCATAATCTTCGCCACTGTACATTCCAGGCATTTCGGCGGTTTCCCCTCCGATAAGGGCGCACCCAGCCAATTTGCAACCCTCTCCAATACCGGTAACAACTTCAGTTGCCGTATCGACGTTGAGTCCGCCGGTGGCATAGTAATCTAGGAAGAACACGGGTTCGGCGCCGCAGACGATAAGGTCATTAACACACATAGCTACTAAATCTATTCCGATGGTGTCGTGCTTGCCCAAGTCCATCGCGAGCTTTAGCTTGGTGCCTACACCGTCTGTGGCGGATACCATAACCGGCTGTTTATATTTGCTAGGGATTTCACAGAGCGCACCGAACCCGCCTATATCAGACATAACTTCGGGTCGGGATGTTGCCTTTGTCACATGTTTTATCTGATCGACTAAGGCATTGCCCGCCTCTATATCCACTCCCGCATCTCGGTAGGTGAGAGAGTCGTTGTCAGTTGCGGGGTTTTGGGTGCTATCTGTTGCCATTGAGGGTGTCGCCTTTAAAAGAGTGCTGCAAGCAGTTGCTAGAGATCGATTTCGTAGCGATTTTATCAAGAAGGACTGGCCACGTCAGCGAAAAGTTAGACTGATACTTAGTAGAATCTTGTGCGGATTAACCCCTAAGCCACTATATGCAGTATTATTGGAGCATGACGATTCTCGAAAAATTTAGCTCTCTCTCAATTTGGCACAGCCAAGCAAGGCTCGCGGTAATAGCTCGAGTCAGCCTTTTGCTTGCTGTGTTGGGTTCGTCGAACCAATGGGTTTCGGCGCTGCAAGTGATGGATTTGTATAGTCATAAATTGCAGGTGGTCAGCGAAAGCAGCAGCGATCGAAACCGGGCCTTCAGCGATGCTCTGGCTGCGGTTATCGTTAAAGTCACTGGAGAGCAACGTTGGCTTCTAGATCCGGCTATTATCCAAGCGGTAAATAATGCGGCTAGTTACGTTGAGCGAGTGACTTCCTCTGTAGAAACTAAGACTATTGAAGTTTTGCCGGAAATACCCACAGAGCAGACCTCTGGTGACCCACTCCCGCAAGACGGCCAGTCGGCTTTATCCGAAAGCTCGCCATCACCAGATGGTGCCGAGGTAGTCCCGGAGACGCAGGTGGTTGAGCAACGTTTTATAAATGTAGAATTTTCAGAATCCCTGATTAACGAGTTGCTTCTAGAGGCAAAAATTCCGCTATGGGATGCCAATCGCCCCAGCGTCTTAGTATGGATGGCCTTGCAAGATGAAGCAGGGGAACGTTCTTTTCTTAACAGGGAAGAGCATTCAGATATCGTGGAATTGATCCAGGCTTTTGCCCAGACACGGGGTCTACCGATTATTTTTCCAGTGTTAGATTTTGAAGATCGTCGTAACTTGAACGAAGATGCTATTTGGTCACTGGACGAGGAGACTATTAGGTCAGCCAGTGTTCGCTATGGCGCAGACAGCATTATGTCAGGTCGGCTGCATTTTACAGCAGGTGGTGAGTTGGTAGGCGTGTGGCAATTTATGTTTCAGGACCAACTCGTTAGATTTGACAGTGTGGACTTGGAGTTAGAGTCGTATATCAACGCGCCGCTAGATAAAATAACGACTCAGTTAGCCAATTTCTTCGCCATTGTTCCTGAGCCCGACCGTTTGCAATTGGCCCTATTACGAGTCGATGGTGTAGGTAACTTGCAAGACTATTCGTCATTGCTCAGTTACATTACCAACCTTGGGCTTGTGGAAGGAGTCACTACTAAATCTCTTGAAGGACAGCGCTTAGAGTTGAGTCTTAGCCTTGTAGGTGAGCCAAATCAATTGGCTGAGCTAATCGCACTGGATAGAGATTTGCTGCCAATAAGTCACGATGAGGGAGAAGAGGGCGGCACTTCCTTTCATTACAGATGGACCCGCTAGAGAAAACCCATGTCTAGCCAAAGCCAAATGACGTTGCCGGTAGAGTTGAACGATGATGCACGGTTCGAAAATTTCTATGTCAGCGCCAAAAACAAACAGCTGCTGTTAAGTCTTAAAAATAGCATTACGCCTAACTCAAATAATTTTATCTATTTATGGGGAGGAGACTCGTCAGGTAAAAGCCATTTGCTGCAGGCGTTATGCCATCAAGCGGAGGTTATTGGCAAAACTTCACTCTATTTGTCCTGTAAAGACCTTCAATCAATATCGCCTGAAGTCTTGGAGGGTGCTCAATCGCTTTCGTTAGTTTGCATAGATGATGCTGAGTTGATTTCGGGATTAGTAAACTGGGAACAGGCCCTATTTACCTTGTTTAATCAACTTAAGGAAAGCGATACCGCTTTCGTCTTGGCATCCAACGCATCTGCAACCGATCTAACAATAGGCTTGGCAGACCTTAAGTCTCGAATTCAATCGATGCTGGTTTACAACCTTTTCAGGCTAGACGATGAAGATAAAAAGAAGGCTCTGCAGCTACGCGCAGCCCAGCGTGGATTTCAGCTGCCAGATTTAGTAGCTGATTTCATTCTGGCGAGGGCCGGACGTGGTTTTTCTGAATTAATGTCTGTCTTGGACACCCTAGATTCCACATCGCTTGTAGAGCAGCGGAAATTGACGGTGCCCTTGGTTAAGACGACCCTCGGCTGGTAACGTCATTAATGGGTGGCTAAATTAGCCAGTGGTTCTATTCGATTGTAATCCATTTACCGCTGCCGACTAAACTCAGCTACATGTTCACTTGGAAATGATCTTTGTAGCCGCGGATGAACAGCACCAGTGCCACAAACAAAGTAACGCATAGTGACACTTCAATCAGGCCAAACAGGCGCCGGCTAGGATCAAACGCAACCAATACAGCGTGTAAGAAATAGAGCAAGACGACAAAGCAAAGCCAGCCGTACGTGCGTAAATGTGTTAAGTACAAACTTCTTGCAAAGATAAGCAACGGTAAAACCTGCACCAGCCAGATGACCAATGTGGCTGGCTTCAAACCTCCCAATGCGTAAATGCTAAGAGCGGCGAAATAAACTATCAGAGCGCTGAAAGAGATCAGTACGATCATTCTGGCTCTAGCTATAGGCCTCGGCAGTTCGAGCTTTCTTGCATCTGTTGCTGCGGACATTCATTGATCCTGTAGTTATAGAATGATAGTTCGGTTGATTGCGATCGGTCGAAAGGCGTCGCAAAGTAAAGCCAATAGAAAACTGGCAGCTTTAAAATGCGCTTTTTACTGACTCAGTGATTTTGCTATGCGAGCGATTCGTTTTCCTAAGGCAAGACAAAGTTCCTTTTCCTCGGAGCTGATTTCGCCATTGCTGTTTGTATTTGCAAGATGACTCGCTCCATAAGGTGTGCCACCACTGCTTGTGGTGTTCAGGGCAGCCTCTGAATAGGGGATTCCGCAGAACATCATGCCGTGATGAAGAAGAGGTAACGCCATGCTTAAGAGAGTGCTTTCCTGTCCTCCGTGCAGAGAAGAGGTGGAAGTAAAGACGCCGCATGGTTTGTCGATAAGAGCCCCTGATGCCCAGAGAGCTCCAGTTGAATCTAAAAAAGTCTTCATTGCACCGGCCATGTTTCCGAAACGAGTCGGGCTGCCCAAAATTAATCCTGAACTTTGTCGCAGGTCCTCTTCGCTACAATAGATAGCACCTTGCTTAGGGATGCTGGACTCAGTTGCTTCATTGTTGGCTGAAACATTAGGCACGGTTCTAATTCTTGCTTCTATGCCAGACACTTGCTCAACTCCACGGCCAATAAGCTGAGCCATTTTCTCTGTGGCGCCATAGCGGCTGTAAAATAGGACTAAAATATACGAAGGCTCACTCATTCACGGCACCCTTGTCGGCTAGCTCATTTTTTATAAAAGGCACGACACTCTCCGGAGGTCTTCCTATTATCGCTTTGCTGCCAAACTGAATAATAGGCCTTTCGATTAATATTGGATGCTTAGCCACGATATCGAGTACGATTTCATCGGCAAGCTGCAAGTCGTCTAAGCGAAAATCCTGATAGACAGTTTCGTTTTTTCTCAACATTTGGCGCAGGGGAATTCCTAGCTGTTTTGCCAAGTTGGCTATCTCGGTTTCGTTAGGGGCTTGCTCTAAATAGTAAATGACTTCTACCGAAAATCCGTTTTCCTCAAGCAGTGCCAATGCCGCTCTCGATTTAGAACAATTTGGGTTGTGGTACATTCTAATCTGATTAGTCTTCATGGCCCTAAGTGTACTTATAATTACCTAGTTTTGAACGGCTGCGTGCAATTCAATGTCAGTGCGCTGTCGAAAATCAAAAAATTATTAGGCGAGCCGCGCTCTTGATTAGAGTCAAAAGGGCTTGTTGTTTCACTCATCTGGGAAAACCCTTTGTTCTCCTAAAGCCGTCTCTACCGATACATCTATCTTTGCCTGAAAATCTTTAACCTGCATCATTGCATGTGAATCGTCACTGTAGCTGTGAGTGTCACTATTAATACGTCGAATCGCTTGCCAAATTTCAAACATGCTGCATTGGCGAACTGACTTAGTGGGTAAGTAGCGCGGCGGGTCGTCATTGGTAGCTTGGATAAGCTTTATCGCGATTAAATTGTTTAAAGCGGGCTCGGTCAGCGCTGAACTGCTATTGAGAGTAGAGTTGATGTCTAGTTCGTTGAGAGGCGGGTCGCCTTTCTCGAAGCTGTGGATAATCATGGTTGCAACGGCAAGACAAATTTCCTCTTGCTGCAGTAAGCTGAGAACTGTTTGGTCGCGGCCATTTCGCACTTTTGCAGGAAATTGATGATAGAAGGCGATGCTGCTTCCCACCAGGGCAACTAACCAGCCGAAATAGGTAAAGATCATAACAACGATTGCGGTAGCAAAGGCAAGATAGATGGACTCTCGAGCTGAAGTGATAAAAAGTTCAGCAAAAATTGAGCCCATGAATTTCCAGATTATTGTCGCAACAAGCCCGCCGATGAAGGCGGAGGCAAATTGAACTTTGGTGTTTGGAAGAAAGCTGTACACAAAAGCAAAGGCCAAGGACATGAGCAGGATTGGGGTGAAAAAGGCTGTAAACTGAATGACCAGCCCGCCATAGCTAAGGTTTTCCAAAAAAGTCTGAAAATAGTTGGTATTGACCGAAGACGTTATGCTGATAGAGATGAAAAGTAGCAATGGGCTGACGATGACAGCAAAGAGATATTCGCTCACTCGACTGGACCAGGATCGTCCTTGTTTCACTGTCCAGATATAATTAAAAGACAGCTCAATCTTGCGCATCATGTCCAACACAATAAAGATCAACAAGCCGACACTGGTTATACCTATTAGTTCAACCTGCATCGCATCCACATAACCCAGAATTTGGGAAGTGACTTCGGTGCTGCGTTCGCCCAGGGGTTCCAATAACGTAAGCAGTGTGGGCTCCATCGCATTGTGCACTCCCAGACTCTTGAGTATGGCAAAAGTCAGCGCTAGAAGCGGAAAAAAACCTATAAGCGTGGTGAAAACTAAACTCATTGCCCGCAGGGAAAGTTGACCTTGCAGTAGATCTCGTACAACAGCTACCGCAATCTGGCTGCTTCTAACCAGAGTTCTTTCCCAAAGAGGTAACTTGTCTACATCTGCTTGCCACAAAAAGTCTTTCACTAAGCGTTGCCACTGAGAGACTTTCTCTTGGAATAGATTTATATGCGAAGCCATAGTATTGGTGTGCTGAAAGAAAACTCTAGTATACGGTATTACTGAGTCCCGCACAGAGGGCAGTTCAATGGCCCGACGTTGACCCTGATTATGTTCATGCTTCGAAGGAGAGATTGTAGAAGGGAAATAACCCCGCTTACTGCGCTTTCAGCGGGGTATTGGGTTTGTCAGGGAAAAAGTTTGCTGAGAAAATCGAGCGCCGCGTCTTTATCGATCATCGCTTTTTCTCCGCTTCGGCGATTGAGGTGTTCAATGACCCCGTCAGCAAGGGTTCTAGGCGATACAACCAAGCGATGGGGGATGCCAATGAGCTCGGAATCGGCAAATTTAACACCAGGGCTGGTCTTTTTGTCCCGGTCGTCCAGTAATACCTCAATACCCAGTTCTTGGGCCTTTGTGTAAAGCATCTCACTAAACTCGCTAACTTGCTCAGATTTATGAGCGTCAATTTGAGTAATGACAAGTTGAAAGGGGGCCAAGTTTTCGGGCCAAATTATGCCTCGGGAGTCGTGGTTTTGTTCTATACATGCGGCAATAACCCGGGTAACCCCAATGCCATAGCACCCCATGCTTAGGGTCACCGCTTTTCCATTCACGTCCAACACACTAGCGTTTAGTGCTTCACTGTATTTGCGCCCCAATTGGAAAATGTGGCCGACTTCGATTCCCCGCTTAATCGCTAGAGTTCCGTTTCCGTCGGGGCTGCCATCACCTTCTTTGACTGATCGAATGTCGGACACAGAATCGAACTTGACCGAATCACTCCAGTTCTGATTGATCAAATGCTTGTTGGGCTGATTTGCGCCGCACACAAAATTCTTCATGTTCACCACGGATTGATCAGCAATGACCGGAATGTTCAGATTTACGGGGCCTAGTGAGCCAGGTGCGCAGTGTAGAGTGCTTTCTATTAGATCATCATCTGCCAAACAAAGGGGTGAAAACACTTGGGGTAGTTTTTGTGCTTTCACATTATTTAATGCCTGGTCGCCACGTAAAAGCAGGGCAACTAACTGCTCGCTTTTGTTTCCCTCGTCGTCGGCTCTATGCACGATCAGAGTTTTTACGAGGTTATTGGTTGGCACCTTGAGTAACTCAGCAACTTCATCGATAGACTTGGCTGCACCTGTATCGACCATTTCTGCGTCAAAGTCGCCTTCTGGAAAAGTAGCCCCTGTCGCGATTCCCTCAGCCATCTCCATATTCGCCGCATAGTCGCCGCTAGAGCTAAACACGATTTCATCTTCTCCCGATTCAGCCAGAACGTGAAATTCGTGAGAAGTGCTGCCTCCAATGTTGCCAGAGTCGGCAATCACTGGACGGTAATCGAGGCCAAGTCGGTCAAAGATTTTACAATAAGTAGCATGTAGCTTTTCGTAGGTTTCGTTTAAAGATTCTTGGCTTGTATGAAAGGAATAGGCATCCTTCATAATGAATTCACGGGCTCGCATTACGCCAAATCGCGGTCGTCGCTCATCTCTGAACTTCGTTTGTATTTGGTACAACGTACAGGGCAACTGACGATAACTGCTGTACTCATTGCGGACTAAATCGGTAATAACTTCTTCATGAGTTGGTCCAAGGCAGAAATCTCGATCGTGACGGTCTTTAAAGCGGAGCAGTTCATCTCCCATGGTTTGCCACCGACCTGATTCTTCCCAAAGCTCTGCGTGTTGGACTACTGGCATAGAGACTTCCATAGCGCCAGAGTCATCCATTTCTTCTCGTACTATGTTACTGACCTTATGAAGAACTTTTAGGCCCAACGGTAGCCATGTGTAAAGGCCGCTGGCCAATTTACGGATGAGTCCGGCGCGCAGCATGAGTTGATGGCTTGCAACTTCTGCATCGGCAGGCGTTTCTTTGACAGTGGCTAATAAAAACTGACTGGCTCGCATATTTTTTTCCATAAAAGAAAGGCAGCCCATGGCTGCCTTTCGTCTAACTTAAGAGGTTGCTTAAGTGCTTACAAGTAATTCGCTCGGATTATAAGGCGAACTCTTTAAGCTTCTTCAAAGGCAATACTTTAACTCTAGTTGTCGCTGGCTTGCGCGGGATGTCCATTAACTCACCAGGCTTGAACGGGTTTGGTACATTTTTTCGAGCAGGTCTAGCCGGACGAACTACAGACTTAATCTTTAACAAGCCAGGCAGAGTGAACTCGCCAACCGCGCGTTTCTTGATGTGACGCTCGATGATAATTCCCAATTCATCAAGTACAGCGGATACTTCTTTTTTGCTGACTGAAGTGTTTTCCGCTATCTCGTTGAGGATCTCGGTCTTGGTGTATTTCTTCTGGATTGCTGGGGCTTTGCGTTTAGCAACAGTTGCAGGTTTTTTTGCTGCAGCTTTGCGAGTTGGTTTCTTAACAGCCATGCGTTATCTCTTTGTTGTGTGTCAGTTGAGGTTAGAGGGATCCGTTGAATTTAAAAGCGCTTCAAAAATTAAAGCGGTGAAGTGCTATTTCAACTAGGAAAGGCGCGTCGATTTCGCGTTCACGCTCTCTCAAGGGGTGTATTTATAAAGCATTCAACATGAGCTATCAAGTATTAAACTTAAGAAAGTTTTTTTTAGTTTTTTATCGCAAAAATAAGTCTATTTAGGTTTTTGGGTGTTGCAATTTCTGTTCGATTGGAGTCCCTGATTTTGTCTCTTTTTAGTCGCTACTTTTGCCGTTGGAATCATTTTTTAAAATGGGTGTAAAGGTAACGATTGATGCTGTCAGTGAGTTCAAGTAGTGATGTTGATAACATGTCGGCGGCAATGGAAGAGGGTTAACAAATTTTGCTTCAATGACAGTTGATGAAACTTCATCGTCTTCTGTATCTCAGATAGTTGGGAAGAATAGTTGAGCGTAGCCCCAGACCACCGATTGTCTAAGCAGGGGTATTCTGGCTATCTGACCCGTTGTAATCGAAGTTCTGGCCGAGCTTGAGTTTGCGAAAAGTAACAATTCATTGTGGTTAAAGGGTGCGAGTAAAAAACCATATAAGGTATAATAGTGGGTTATCTAAGCCCAAGCTGTATTGGATTTTGGTTTTGGGGCTGAAATGGCCTGATACCAGTCCTCAAAACAAGCGAATTTCTTGAATCTCTCTTTAACCAGGAGTTTATAAGACAGCCCATGCCGATTTATGAATATCAATGCTCAAACTGCGGCGCAACTATAGAAGCATTGCAAAAAATGAGTGATGCGCCAAAGGTAGATTGTCCGAAGTGCCAAACCCCAAGTCTAAAGAAACTCGTGTCTGCCGCGAGCTTTCGCTTAAAGGGCGGTGGTTGGTATGAAACCGATTTTAAAACTGGCAACAAGAAACAGCTGGCAGAAACAGATTCAGGGTCTAAACCGGCCGCTTCGGCAAACTCCGGCTCAGATAAAGCAGCAAAGCCTGAAACCGGTAAAGGGAAGACTAAAAGTACAACGACAAAATCAAGCTCCAGTTAGCTTGGATCGTCCAAAACAGTGGCCACAGTCGGCCTCATTAATGAACAAGGAAAAGGTCTAAATTATGCGCAGCCATTATTGTGGTGAATTAAACGAGTCTCATGTGGATCAAGAAGTAACGTTATGTGGCTGGGTCCATCGGCGTCGTGATCATGGTGGGGTAATATTTTTGGATGTGCGAGACCGAGAAGGGATTAGTCAGGTTGTGTTCGACCCAGACACGGTGGAAAGTTTCGCCAGGGCGGAAAGTGTCAGAAGCGAGTTTGTACTGCAGCTAAAAGGCCGCGTGCGCCTTAGGCCGGAAGGGACTGGAAACAACGACATGGCAACAGGTCAAATCGAAGTCCTTGGTAAAGAGCTGACCATATTGAACGCGTCGAACACGCCCCCAATTCAGCTAGATGAGCATGTTGAAGTGGGTGAGGAAATCAGGCTCCATTATCGTTACATAGATCTGCGCCGGCCTGAAATGGCTGACCGTTTGCGGTTTCGATCCAAGGTGACCAACACGGTTAGAAACTTTATGGACGATAATGGTTTCTTAGATATAGAGACACCATTGTTAACTAAGGCGACTCCAGAAGGCGCGCGCGACTATTTAGTTCCTAGTCGCACCCACCCTAATCGTTTTTTCGCATTGCCTCAGTCTCCCCAACTTTTTAAGCAGATTCTGATGGCCGCAGGAATGGATCGCTACTATCAAATTGCTAAATGCTTCCGCGATGAAGACCTGCGAGCTGATAGGCAACCTGAATTTACCCAAATTGATGTTGAAACTTCATTCATGGATGAAGAGCAAATCATGGGTAAGATGGAGTCGCTTATTCACCATGTTTTCAAGAGTCATATGGATGTGGATTTAGGCGTCTTTCCACGGATTACGTTTGCCGAAGCCATGCGCCGCTATGGCTCGGATAAGCCAGACTTAAGAATTGACTTAGAGCTGGTGGATATTGCTGATCTTATGGCTGATGTGGATTTTAAAGTCTTTAGTGGGCCTGCTAAGGATCCTGAAAGCCGAGTTGTCGCTCTACGAGTACCTAAAGGCGCTGAAATCAGCCGTAAAATAATTGACTCTTACACTGATTTTGTCGGTATTTACGGGGCTAAAGGTCTTGCGTGGATTAAAGTGAATGATCGAGCTGCTGGTTTAGAAGGGCTGCAATCACCGATTATAAAATTCATGCCAGAAGCCACTGTCATGGCGTTAATGGATAAACTCGGTGCTGAAACCGGCGATATAATCTTTTTCGGCGCGGACAAAGAAAAGGTTGTGAACGAGGCTATCGGAGCTCTCAGGATAAAAGTTGCCGAGGATTTAGGTCAAGTTAAGGAAGGTTGGGCGCCTCTGTGGGTCGTGGATTTCCCAATGTTTGAAACCACAAATGATGGGAATCTCTCATCGCTACATCACCCGTTTACCGCACCTGCATGCAGTGCTGAAGAGCTTGCAGCTAATCCTAAACAGGCTTTATCAAGAGCCTACGATATGGTCCTAAACGGCACCGAATTAGGTGGTGGTTCGATCCGTATCAACAAGCCAGAAATGCAAAAGGCGGTGTTTGATGTGTTGGGAATTGAAGAAGAGGAAGCGGCAGAAAAATTTGGTTTCCTATTGGACGCATTATCTTACGGTTGCCCTCCGCACGGAGGCATTGCTTTTGGTTTAGACCGATTAATAATGCTCATGACGGGTGCTTCATCTATCCGAGACGTGATTGCTTTTCCGAAAACCCAATCGGCAGCATGTCCGCTCACGGATGCTCCGGGAGTGGTTTCTTCCAAGCAGCTTAGAGAGTTAAATATTCGTTTGCGTGAACAGGAAAAAGACAAGGCATAGCGTTTAGCGCAGGAAAAGGAACGTAAAATGGCGGGTCACAGTAAATGGGCCAACATAAAGCATCGCAAAGCAGGACAAGATGCTAAACGCGGCAAAGTATTTACCAAAATTATCCGCGAGTTGACCGTTGCCGCTAAAGCGGGCGGTGGTAATCCTGCGGATAATCCTCGCCTTAGGGCAGTGATTGATAAGGCTCTTGGGGCCAATATGACCCGCGATACCATTGACCGAGCTGTGGCAAGGGGCGCTGGTACCTCTGAGAATGAGAATCTCGAAGAACTGGTTTATGAAGGATATGGGCCAGGCGGCGTTGCTGTTCTGGTGGAGACATTGACCGATAACAAGAACAGAACCGTAGCTGAAGTGAGGCATGGTTTTAGCAAATTTGGTGGCAGCTTGGGCACCAGTGGTTCTGTTGCTTATCTTTTTGACAAAACTGGAATTATCAGTTTCCCGGTCGGTGCTAATGAAGAGCAAATAATGGATATCGGTTTGAGCGCGGGAGCTCATGATGTTGTTACCAATGAGGATTTAAGCATTGATGTGCTGACCACATTGGAGACATTTTGGCTCGTTCAGGATGCTTGCAAATTGAACGGGCTAGAATTCGTTTCAGCGGAAATGACCATGCTAGCCTCAACGGAAGCTGAACTGGACTTAGCCGGAGCTGAAACGTTGTTAAAGTTAATTGAGCACTTGGAAGACTTGGACGACGTTCAAAGTGTTTACTCTAATGCCAACATTTCGGATGACATTGCTAGCCAACTTTAATCAACCGATTTTTTAAGCGACCTTACGTAGGACCTGACACATGGCGATCATTCTTGGCATTGACCCAGGTTCTAGAGTAACCGGCTACGGTCTTATTAATGTCGTTGGTAATAAGCTGGAATTTGTCGCCTGCGGCTGTATTCGCACTGAAACCAAACTGTTGCCAGACCGTTTAAAAATAATATTCAATGATCTTTGTGGCGTGATTGAGTCTTTTTCTCCCCAGCAAGCTGCCATTGAAGAAGTATTTATGGGCAAAAACGCGCAGTCTGCGCTTAAGCTGGGTCAGGCTCGGGGGAGTGCAATGGTTGCGTGTCTTTCCCACGATCTTCCCCTTGATGAATATTCAGCACGGAAAGTGAAGCAAGCTGTGGTGGGTTCGGGAGCGGCCGATAAATCTCAGGTTCAGCATATGGTCAAAGCGTTGCTGAACATAAAACAAGATCTTGCCGAGGATGCAGCAGATGCATTGGCTATCGCTATTTGCCATGCGAATACCTCGGCGAGTCTTATTCGAATGGCGGGTGCTAAATCATTCAGTCGCAAGCGACTGCGCAGTCTGTGATAGCGTAAGCTAATAGTAAATATTGAAAACCGTTTGTAGAGGCAAAAATTGATAGGACAATTACGGGGCTTGTTGATCGCTAAAAATCCACCAGAAATTCTGTTGGAAGTTGGGGGAGTTGGCTACGAGGTGCAAGTGCCTATGAGTACCTTGTACGAGCTTCCAGATGTGGGTAGGGAAGTACTATTACACACTCACTTTGTGGTGCGAGAGGACGCCCAGCTTCTCTATGGTTTTCATGACACCAAGTCAAAAAGTATGTTCCGTTCCCTGATCAAGGTGAATGGGGTGGGCCCTAAAATGGCGCTGGCCATTCTGTCAGGCATGCCAGCGGATGAATTTGTCAGGACTGTTCGAGGCAACGACGTGGCCTCCATGGTTAAAATGCCCGGTGTTGGTAAAAAGACGGCTGAGCGACTGATTATTGAAATGCGGGACCGATTGGATGAATGGGGCGATGGCGGCGATGTTGCTGACAGCGTGATATCAATGGCCCCATCTATCAGTAAAGATGCTGAGACAGCGTTAATTGGCTTGGGTTACAAACCGCCGCAGGCAGCACGAGCTATAGCGATTGTAATGAAAGAAAACAAAGATGTTGCAGACAGTGAGGCGCTGATTCGCCTCGCACTTAAAAGTATGGCTTAACCATGGATGATGAAAGACTGATTTCAGCCGCGCCTGCCGGACCAGAGGAATCTCTGGATAGAGCTATTCGTCCTTTGACGCTTCAAGACTATGTGGGTCAGAGTGTAGTCAAAGAACAAATGGATATTTTTATCAGTGCTGCCCGCAACCGCAACGAGCCCCTCGATCACACGTTGGTGTTTGGCCCGCCCGGGTTGGGAAAGACTACTTTGGCGAACATTATTGCCAACGAGCTTGATGTGTCCATTAAGACGACGTCTGGACCAGTGCTGGAGAAAGCAGGGGATTTAGCAGCAATGCTAACTAACCTAGAAGCAGGCGATGTGCTTTTTATCGATGAAATTCACCGTATGAGTCCTGCGATTGAAGAAATTCTGTATCCAGCAATGGAAGACTTCCAATTAGATTTGATGATTGGCGAAGGCCCTGCGGCGCGATCTATTAAGCTGGACCTGCCACCATTTACTTTGGTGGGAGCAACCACCAGAGCAGGGTTGTTAACATCGCCATTAAGAGATCGATTTGGAATAATTCAGCGGCTTGAATTTTACTCAATCGAAGAACTGTCCAGCATTGTAAGCCGCTCGGCATCGATCTTGAAAACCTCTATTACTGACGAAGGCGCTACCGAGATTGCTAAAAGGTCCCGCGGCACACCTCGAATAGCCAACCGACTGCTCCGCAGGGTTAGGGATTTCTCAGAAGTGAAATCTGATGGTGAGGTAAATTCAGATACCGCCAGTCGGGCATTGGATATGCTGAGCATCGATAAAAATGGTTTCGATCACATGGATCGCCGTCTACTGATGACCATGATTGAAAAATTTGATGGCGGGCCTGTGGGTATCGATAGTATTGCTGCTGCTATTAGTGAGGAGAGAGATACTATTGAAGACGTGTTGGAGCCCTATCTTATTCAACAAGGTTTTATCATGCGCACGCCGCGAGGCCGTATCGTAACTCAGTTTGGGTACCGACATTTCGGTATCAAACCTTCCCAGTCAGTGGTGGACTTATTCTCTCAAGACGCAGAGTAAAGGGTATTCTTGCAGAGCGGGTGTGATTTGGTTACTGGCTCAAACGGCCATCAAATTGCCACATTTAACCCTCCAACTGCCTCTATTTATCCTAGCACCGTTACATTTAACCCCTTTAATAGCTTTTAACAAAACTATTTACAGATTTGGCCGAATAAACCTACTGTAATGGCGGATTTCCTGCGGCTTCGTGGTGTCATAACTAAGAGTCGCTGAATCTTTGGATTTGCCGGTAAACATTTTCACTCAAATGGAGAAATATTGTGAATGAGCTGAGTCCTCTTCAACTAATTCTGGGGGCGAGTCTAGAAGTACAGCTGGTCATGTTGATTCTGTTGTTACTGTCGGTTGTGTCCTGGGTAATGATAGTGCAGAGATGGCTCGTGCTTTCTGCTGCGCTTAAAGGCGTGTCTAACTTTGAACAACGCTTTTGGTCCGGCATTGATTTGAGCCAACTTTATAAAGAAGGTAGTCAAATGCAAAAAGAGAACATACCTGTTGTCGGTATGGAGAATATTTTTCGCGCTGGCTTTAAAGAGTTTATGCGTCTACGTCAGCAAACGACGGTAGACAGAGAGGCGGTTATGGAAGGCGCCCAACGTGCTATGCGCGTTGCTTATTCTAGAGAGGAGGAAAAGCTCGAGAAGCATTTGTCATTTCTGGCGACAGTAGGCTCAGTGAGCCCCTATATTGGTCTGTTTGGTACCGTAATAGGGATTATGAATGCGTTTATCGGATTGGCGAATCAAGCTCAGGCGACGCTGCAAGTGGTTGCACCGAATATAGCGGAGGCATTGATTGCCACTGGTCTCGGCCTTTTTGCGGCGATTCCGGCCGTGGTTGCCTTTAATCGATATACCTCGGATGTTGAAAATATCACTGGCAGTTATGTGACATTTTCTGACGAGTTCTCCAGTATCCTTCATCGTCAAATTCACAGTAGCTAAGCAGAGTCCAAGGAAATGGAAATTCTAGTAAAGAAGAAGCGCAAGCTAGCGGCTGAGATCAATGTGGTTCCTTATATTGATGTAATGCTGGTGTTACTCATTGTGTTTATGGTGACTGCGCCTTTGTTGAATCAAGGCATCGAAGTTGAACTGCCACAAGCAAACAATGAGCCTCTTGATATCGACGAGAATCTGGAGACTTTGGTGGTCTCTATTAAAGCAGATGGTACCTATTTCTTGAGTCTGGGAGCAACCGGGGAAGACCGACAAAGTTTGGACTTAACTGAGCTAGGGGATCAGGTCGGCCGGGTTGTTGGCGCTAACCCAGAAATACAAGTGTTAATCGAAGGTGATCGGGATGCTGGATGGGGCTCCATGATTACGTTGATTACGACTCTGCAACAGGCGGGAGTGGAAAACCCTAACTTCATTACCGAGCCTATCAGCACGTTATAAAGCACGTTGGCTGGGGATTGGAAACTTGTGAATAAATGAGCAACTCGTTTAACAATGTAATTATCTACAATGGCTATCCACTCTCAGTAGTTGTTGCCGTTGCACTTCATGTAACTCTTTTAGTTGCGCTACTTTTTTTTCAAACTGAAAGTAAATCAGAAGTATTAGATATTGTCCCTGCAACGGTGATTAAGTCTCTTTTTATCGATGAGAATCCTCAGGTAACCAATCAAAAGAATAGAGAGAGAGAAAGAGTAGAGAGAATTGAGCAGCGCAGAATAGCCACTGAACGGGAGCAACAGCGGGCTCAACAGGAAGCGGACGCGGCGGCACAGCGACGAGCTGAAGAACAGGCCGCTGCTCGCGCAGAAGAGCAGGCGCAAGAGAGGGCGAGGCAGCAAGCAGCTTTAAGAGAGCGTGAGGAAGTAGAGCGTCAATTGGCAGAACAGCGGGCCAGAGAGCGCGCGCAAGAACAAGAGCAGCAGCGCCAAATTGATGCTGAGCAAGCGCGTCGCCAGAGGGAAGCTCGGGAGCTCGCTGCGGAAGACGCACGCCGGCAAGAGCAGGCCGCCGCCGCTGCCGCAGAAGCGGCTAGAACTGAATTCGAACTAATTCAAAGTGCCACCGGTTTGATTCAGCAGGTGGTTCAAGAAAACTGGTCTCGGCCTCCTAGTGCAAGAAATGGGATGCGCACGATTTTGCAGATATCCATGTTCCCAACCGGGGAGGTGACAGATGTCACTATTACCCAATCAAGTAACGATCCGGCTTTTGATAGGGCTGCCGAAACAGCGGTTTATCGAGCTGCACCGTTCTCAGAATTGCAAAGTTTGCCAATTAAATTATTTAACGAGAACTTTCGATCGTTCTCGTTGACTTTCCAACCAGAGGATTTATTGAATTGAGTTTCTTCAGAGTAATAATTGCCACATTTGTGCTGTTGGCTTCTGCTAACAGTTTTGCTGCGTTAAATATCATCATCACTCAAGGAGTCGATAATCCCATTCCTATAGCTGTAGTGCCTTTTTCTTGGTCCGGTTCTGGCGTGCTTAGTGAGGACGTAAGCGATATTGTCCGGAATGACCTAGAGCAGGTGGGAGAATTCCGTGCTTTGGATAGAAGCAATATGTTGGGTTTGCCCGATGAAGAAAGTGAGGTTTTTTACCGAGACTGGCGAGTTTTAGCTCAAGATTATCTGCTAGTCGGAAAGATTAACCAGGCTCCAGGCAGTCAATTAGTTCAGGTTCAATATGAATTTTTTGATGTGAATAGAGAGCTTAAGTTAGCAGGCGAAGTATTAACTGGCAGCGTTAACCAGCTTAGAGACATTGCTCATGAAATAAGTAACGTAGTTTTTGAGCAGGTAACTGGAACCCGAGGTGCATTTACGACTGAAATTCTTTACATCGTCGCTGACTATGTTTCGCCTGAGCTCACCCGATTTCGACTTGAGAAGGCTGACTATGACGGCCAGCGAGCGCAGGTATTGTTGGAGTCCGAAGAGCCAATTATGTCACCGAGTTGGTCTCCTAATGGTCAAGACATCGCTTATGTTTCTTTCGAAACTGATCTGCCGAGAATTTATATTCAAAATATAGCCACAGGACAACGCCGACAGATTACCAACTATCCGAATATAAATAGTTCTCCTGTGTGGTCACCTGACGGCACAAAGCTCGCGATGGTACTTTCTAAAGACGGCAGCCCGGATATCTACGTCCAAGATCTAAACAACAACCAATTACTTCGTATTACAGACCACCCCTCCATCGATACTGAGCCAAGCTGGACTCCAGATGGGCGTTCCATAGTCTTTATGTCCGATAGAACGGGACAACCGCAGATTTATCAGATGGAGATTGGCGCCAGTTCCTACGGCGTAGAGAGGCTGACCTACGATTGTTTCCAATGTGCTAAAGCAGCATTCCTGCCAGACGGTGTAAACCTGGTGCATGTAAGAAGGGAAACTCGACAAGATCCTACTTATCAAATTTCGATTCTTAATATTGAAACCTTAAGAGTCATTACATTGACCAGCACGTCATTGGATGAATCACCTAGTTTGGCACCGAATGGCAGCATGATTATGTACGGGACTAAGTTTAACGGCAGAGGTGTCTTAGACGCCGTATCCATTGACGGCCGAGTTAAGTTCCGTTTACCATCCTCGCAAGGCGACGTGCGGGAACCGTCTTGGTCTCCCTTTCTGAATTAGTTTTTTAGAAATGGGATTTCAAACTCAGTTTTGGGTAGCCAATTAGAATTTAATCACAGTACATGGTCTTCGGAGGACTTTACGAGTGAGTATGCAAGGAAATCAATTTTACAAAGTTAGTGCGATGCTTATTTCTCTATTCGTGATAGGGGCATGTAGCTCTACAAGCGACACCGATGAGATGAACGAAAGCGCCAATGAATCTCAAACCTCAAGTAATCCCGGGGCACGTGCCACGCCGGCTGGCAATGGCGGAGAGTTGACTCAAGAAGAGATTAGACAGCAAGACGCGCTGCGTCAGACAGTTTTCTATTTTGATTTTGATATTGCCGAATTTAAAGCGGCTGACCGAGAGACGCTCACCTACCATGCTCGAAACTTGGCGGCTAACTCTGCTATGCGAGTGCGTCTTGAGGGACACGCAGATGAAAGAGGTACGCGAGAGTATAACCTTGCTCTTGGTGAACGCAGAGCAAGCAGCATACTCAATTACCTAATCGTGAATGGTGCGTCTCGCTCTCAGATAGAAGTTGTAAGCTACGGGGAAGAGAGGCCATCTGCGAGGGGACAGTCCGAACAGTCTTACAGCCGAAATCGCCGTGTCGAAGTAGTTGCACAATAGTAATGAAAAAATACTTTCCAAGGCTCGCTCAATCTTATGTTGCTTGCACGTTAATGGTGATTGTCTCCAGTGCTGTTGGGCAAAATAGCAGTTCGGTTGTAGAGTCTCAGCCATTTACACCTGGTCAAACCTCGTCGAGAGCCACTACCTCAACTGGGGCGAGTGGCAATAGCGATGCCCTTTCTTTATTGCTGGAACAAAATCGGCAATTGAGAACTGAAGTCCAGGCTTTGCGAGGTCTGGTAGAAGAGCAGGGATTTGAAATTCGAAAAATGCAGCGGGATTCATTGAGTCGTTATACCAATGTGGATCAACGCCTCAGCGATTTAGAATCAGCACCCGCGAGTGCGCCTCCAAGTCGCCAGCAGTCCTCTTTACAATCAGGGGGTTTAAACAGCGAACGGCCAGTGCCGGTGAGATCCACACAAGCTGCTAACCCTGCTATTCGTGCCAGCGGCACGCCAACGCTAGGAAGCAACCCGAATCGCGCCGACTCTGTTTCCCCTCCGGTTCGAAGCACAGGAAGAAGTTTAGGTCGCGGAAATCTGCAGCCCACTGTGTTGAGCGAACAGCAGCTTTATCAAATGGCCTATGATTCAGTGATCAACAGCGATTTTCAGCTGTCTATCGCGGAATTTGATCAGTATCTGAGCACATACCCAGAAGGGCGATTTGTGACCAATGCGCATTATTGGAAAGGCCAAGCCTATTTGTATCTATCGCGCTTTGAAGAAGCTCGAGACTCTTATGAAATTATTTTAAGTCAGTACTCGGATTCGCCTAAGTTGCCTGATGCTATGTATGGATTAGGATTGGCATACCAAGGTTTAGGCAATATTTCTCAGGCGAAGCAAACGCTCAACGACATTAAGAGGCGCTTTCCGAATACAGGTGTTGCCAATTTGGCAGATACCCGTCTCCTCTCTCTGGATTAGCTCTCTACAACTCTGCAAATAAATTAGTGACCATCATCAGCGCGCGGCTGATTTTCTTATGACAGATACTCTTCGAATTACTGAAATTTTTCATTCCCTGCAAGGTGAGGCAAAAACCATGGGGCTGCCCACTGTTTTTGTTCGACTCACCGGCTGTCCGCTGCGTTGCCAATACTGCGATACGGACTACGCCTTTGAAGGTGGTGAACTGCGTGAAATTGCTGATATTCTGGCCGAAGTTAAAAAATATCGGGCTGCCTATGTGACTGTCACAGGCGGAGAGCCTCTCGCTCAGCCAAATTGTATAGGGTTACTGACCGCGCTTTCAGATGAGGGTTATCACGTGTCACTTGAAACCAGCGGTGCACTGGCCATTGATAAGGTTGATCCGAGAGTGTCCATCGTTTTGGATCTCAAGACACCGGGGTCAGAAGAGAGCCACAGAAATCGGATGGAAAACATTGGCTTTCTAAGACCGAAAGACCAAGTAAAATTCGTTGTTTGTGACCAAAAAGACTATCTATGGTCGAAAGCAAAAGTAGATGAACTTGATTTACAAACTCGGGTAGGCGAAATACTTTTCTCGCCTTCCCATGAACAACTTAAACCAGAGCAGCTAGCTCATTGGGTGCTAGAAGATGCCCTGAAAGTCAGGGTGCAAATTCAGCTGCATAAATATCTGTGGGGAGCCGAACAGGGTCGCTGAATCTTTGTTTCAGCGGGCAAGTCTAAGTATGAAGAAAGCTATCGTTTTAGTATCTGGGGGGCTCGACTCGGCGACGTGTTTGGCTATAGCAAGCAATCAAGGGTATACCAGTTACGCATTGAGTTTTGATTACGGCCAGCGTTCCTTAAGCGAACTAGAAGCTGCCGCCAGAGTGGTCAAAGCCTATTCCGTTGCAGCTCACAAGGTTATTGAGTTGAAAATGGGAGAATTTGGCGGGTCAGCGTTAACCGATGACAGCATTGATGTGCCTGAGGCCGAAACAAAAGGTATACCAGTCACCTATGTTCCAGCTAGAAACACCGTCTTTCTCTCTTACGCGCTAGCTTGGGCTGAGGTCGTGGAAGCGGATGCCATATTTATTGGTGTAAATGCCTTAGATTATTCTGGTTATCCAGATTGCAGACCTGAATACATCGAAGCATTTCAAGCGTTGATTAATCTGGCGACTAAAACAGGAGTGGAGGGGCGGTATATTGCTTTAGAGACCCCTCTGATAAATCTCAGCAAGGCCGATATTATAAGGGCAGGTGCAAGTTTGGGGGTTGATTACGCCGCTACCGTTTCCTGCTATCAAGCGGATAGTGAAGGTCGTGCTTGCGGTGCTTGTGACAGTTGTAGATTGCGCAGAAAAGGCTTTAGCGATGCAAAGGTCGACGATCCAACCCGTTATCAATAAATCCTTTGTAAAAATTTGCTTCCTGCTCTTGAGTTTTTTTTATTTGATAGTACTATACCGCTCCTCGTGGGCCGTTAGCTCAGTCGGTAGAGCAGTTGGCTTTTAACCAATTGGTCGTGCGTTCGAGTCGCACACGGCCCACCATTTTCTCCACTTATCCCACGATAAGCCTCTCAATCTTGGAAGCGTCGGTGCTTTTACAGGGCAAGAATTCTTCTAGAAGAACCAGTGCTATCGAGGGTGTTCAAAAGCAGTAGACAGTGTATTTCTTTAATCTACTCGGATTTAGTTCATCTTGTCAGATATGACCAACACAATCGCTCCCGACAACACAATAGATTTTACGGCCGATCGAGAAATCGTTCGTAAGCACTTAGATACCATAGGTAAACCAACAACTGTTTCCAAATCGGAGCAGTCTCTTCTGTTTGAAGAAATCCAAGACCTGCTAAGCACTAAGCGAGCAAAACTTGTTGCGCATTACTACACAGAGGCGGCTTTACAAGACCTTGCTGAAGCTAGCGGTGGATTTGTCGGTGATAGTTTAGAAATGGCAAGGTTTGGGCGGGATGTTGACGCAGATATAGTTGCTGTTGCGGGTGTTCGCTTTATGGGCGAAACCGCGAAGATTCTTAGCCCTGCTAAAAAGGTACTCATGCCAACGCTGCAGGCCACTTGTTCCTTGGACATTGCCTGTCCAATCGAAGAGTTCTCCGCTTTTTGTGATGCTCATCCAGATCGAAAAGTGGTGGTCTATGCCAATACCTCGGCCGCCGTTAAAGCCCGAGCGGATTGGGTCGTCACGTCGAGTATTGCACTGGAAGTGGCGGAGCATTTGGCAGATGCAGGTGAAAAAATTATTTGGGCACCTGACAAGCATCTAGGTACTTATATAAAAAACTCCACTGGGGCAGACGTCCTGCTATGGAATGCGGCTTGTATAGTGCATGAAGAATTTAAGGCTCGAGGCCTTAAAGATGCCAAAGTTATCTACCCAAATGCCGCAATACTTGCGCACCCAGAATCCCCTAGTTCTGTGCTAGAGATTGCTGACTTTGTAGGGAGCACTACACAAATAATTAATGCGGCAAAAACCTTACCGAACAAACAATTCATTGTTGCCACGGATCAAGGGATATTCCATAAACTTCAGCGAGTAGCGCCGGAGAAAGAGTTTATCGTCGCACCTACCGCGGGAAATGATGCGACGTGCAGAAGCTGTGCCCAGTGCCCTTGGATGGGTATGAACTCGCTGGTGACTTTAAGGGATTCTTTACGAGACGAGACTAACGAAGTACATGTGGACGCGGAACTAATTAGCCAAGCAATGATTCCATTGCAGCGTATGTTGGACTTTGCCGTTTCTAATCAGTTGCAGGTCAAAGGCAAAGCCTAGTTCAACCGTTGAGGCTACGAACCAACTCTTCTAGGTCTTTGATTTTTTGCCGCAGCCTTGCTTCCTCGGCCGGCGCATCACCATTATCTGTTTCAATTCTCAAAGCAAAGCGTAATTGCTCACGAGCCTTTCCATAGTCAGCGAGTAGGTTGAAATACTCAGCTCTGGCTTGGTGCACTTTGCTTACGTTGCCAGCTTGTCCCCAGGTTTCAGCCAGTTGGTACCATAAGTTATGGTCGCTTTCTCGATTCTGAGCATGATTTTCTAACACTTGGGCAGCCTCACCATAGCGCCGACTTTTACTAAGTGCATCAAAGTATGCCATCGTTAAAGGGTGATTGTTTGGGTTGATGGCTAGGTGTCGTTGCAAGAATTGTATAGCTCGGCCCGCTTCATTTTCAGCGGTATAAATTTCTGCTTGAGTGACGGCGTAACTGATTCGATTGGGGTCTTTAGCAAGCAACGGAGCCAGAGTTTCGCTCGCAAGGCGAAATTGTTTGTTTTCCCAATAAGCCATAACTAAGCCATAAGTATTGGCATCTCGTGTAAATTCGCTGGTGCTGTTTTCGAGAAGGCTTTTGTACTGGACTACAACATCCGCCTTGTTAGGGGCGTAGTGAGCTACAACTCTAGCTCGCATTATCTGGTATTCCATATTATTGCTGTATTGCTTAGCAGGATAACGGCTAGAACGACCTCTCGCATCGGCTATGCGTGATTCTGTCACTGGGTGCGAGAGTAAAAATTCAGGGGGTCGGCGACCAAAGCGGTTTATTGCAATTAAGCGCTCGAAAAGTGACGCCATAGCATCAGGATCAAAGCCCGCATTAAACATCGTGTTTTGGCCGATACGATCGGCTTCCGCTTCGTTGCTGCGGCTAAAACGCAGTTGGGAGTCTCTTGCTAAGCCCTGAGCGGCAGTAACGGCGGCCATGCCATGCCCAGCATCAGAGGTTGCCATTACCAGCACACTAGCGAGCAGAGAGGCCAGTTGGGTCACTCTTCCTGCTTGGGCTTCGTCCACCCCGCGCGCAAAATGTCGTTGACTTACATGGGCAATCTCATGAGCCATCACGGAGGCAAATTCTGCTTCGGTCTGGGCGTTGACAAAAAGCCCAGTATTAACGCCTATAATTCCCCCTGGTGCAGCGAAGGCATTCAATTCTTGGCTGTCAATAATGACAAATGAAAGTCGGTGGTCCTGTAACTCGCTCCGAGACGCTAGTTTGTAAGTGAGAGTTTCCAGGTAGGAATTGAGCAAAGCATCAGGGATTGTGGGCGCACTGCGTCGAATTTGGCTAAGAAACTGCTGTCCCATTGCGTATTCTTGGCCTAGAGAGACTGTTCCGGAAATTCGATCCCCAAGACTAGGCAGAGCTTTTTGAGCGATGGTTTGGCTGGACACAACGACGCTCATGCCGAACATGCTTGGCAGAAAAATGCGAGACAATAGCCAGCGATAATTCATTGCTTAACCCTTCGTCGTAAGGCGGAGAAGTGAACAGTTGAGCGTAACTTTACGCAATAATAGACCCGAGATTACCATAAAATTGCTCAATAGAGATCAATCATAACGCTATTTCTAGCTGAGTCAGATCATAGTCAAAGGGTTGTAATGCTTGCTAACATAGGCAGATGACAAACTCAGCCGATATAGAATTAGATTTAAGTGGATTGCAGTGCCCCATGCCGCTGCTAAAAGCGAAATTAGCGCTAAATGACATGGCTGAAAACCAAGTCCTGAAAGTTGTGGCAACCGACCCTGGTTCAGAAAAAGACTTTCAAATGTTCGCCCAGCACAGTAACAACGAAATATTAGAATTCCGAAAAGAAGAGTCGTCCTATTTCTATTGGATAAAGAAAGGGTAGCGCTAGCATGGAAAGCTCAACATGAAGAAACTACTGAATGATTTTCTAAATCGCTATTTTCATGATGAAGAAGCCATCATCTTGGTCGTGTTATTGGTGCTTGGCCTATTTATGCTGCTATTGCTCGGCAACGTTTTAGCGCCACTAATATCTGCCATCATTATTGCCTATCTTATGCAGGGGTTGGTTAATGTACTCCTTAGGCGCGGTGCATCTCAGCGGGTTGCTTTCGGGACCGTCTATACCCTGTTTATCGGGGTGTTTATTCTGTTACTTGTCTTTGTTTTACCTCAAGTGTGGAATCAGCTCCGCCGGCTTCTCAATGAGCTTCCGAATCTTGTGAGCAGTTGGCAGGAGTTTCTCATGTTGCTGCCGGATAATTACCCGAGTTTGTTTTCTGCGCAGCAAGTAGAACAGTTAATTGAGGGGTTTGGGAGCGAGCTAGGTAACTATGGCCAAACGATACTCGAGTTTTCGTTGGCCAGCTTACCAAGCGTGTTTGGCTGGATAATTTTTTTAGTGCTTGTTCCTATTTTGGTTTTTTTCGTAATGAAAGATAACCAGCTATTGGTGACGTGGGCAGGCAATTTCTTGCCTCGAAATCGACCTTTAATGATGGCAATTTGGCAAGAAATGGATCAGCAAATTTCTAACTACATTCGTGGCAAGGTTGTTGAAATAATAATAGTGGGCAGTGCCTCCTACCTCACATTTGTTGTGCTAGGGATTAACTATGCGCTCTTGCTTGCAGTCCTGATAGGCTTGTCAGTGATTGTTCCTTACATTGGCGCGACTGTTGTCACGGTACCTGTCGCCGCTGTAGCCTTTGTACAGTGGGGGATTGGCGGTGAGTTTTATACCGTATTGATCGCGTATCTCATCATTCAAATAGTCGATGGCAACGTGTTAGTTCCTGTGATTTTTTCGGAAGCGGTTAATTTGCACCCTGTGGCAATAATCGCGGCAGTGCTGATTTTTGGCGGTATTTGGGGGCTTGCGGGCGTGTTTTTCGCAATTCCTCTTGCTACTTTCGTCAAAGCTATCATCAATGCGTGGCCAAACCGCCTGCAAGCAAAGCCGCCGGTGAGCGGTTAGTGTTTAATTGTAGGCGAGCTTAGGCGATCATTGGCCATTGTGGTAAAATTCTTGTTTTAAGCCTGCGCAAATTAGAGTAAACCTGTGAGTATTCCCAAAGGTAGTTTAGTTGCAATCGTGACGCCCATGGTTGCTGACGGATCTATTGATCTGCAGACATTTAACCAGCTTGTAGACTGGCACATCCAGGCAGGTACCAATGGTATCGTGGTGGTCGGTACGACGGGTGAATCGGCAACACTGAGCTCTGAAGAGCACTGTGGGTTGGTTGCACACTGCGTGAAGTATGCCAACGGCCGGATTCCGGTAATTGCCGGCACTGGCTCAAACAATACCGATGAAGCCTTGTATTTTACCCAGTCCGCAAAAGATTGCGGCGCTGACGCCTGCTTGCTAGTTACCCCTTACTATAACCGTCCTTCTCAGGAAGGCTTGTATCAGCACTTCAAGAAAATCGCCGAAGCGGTAGATCTTCCCCAGATTTTATACAATGTTCCTGGCCGGACTGCCTGCGATCTTAGTATTGAAACGGTAGAGCGATTAGCTGATCTTAAGAATATAGTCGCAATCAAGGATGCAACCGGCGATGTGGCACGGGGAACTGAGCTCATCCAACGCTGTAAGGGTCGACTTTCTGTCTATAGTGGGGAAGACGCCATAAGCCGGACGTTGATATTAGCTGGAGCCGCCGGCACCATCTCAGTGACGGCAAACGTGGCTCCAACGCTTATGGCTGAAATGTGTGCGCTCGCGTTAGCAGGAGATGAGGCTGGCTCTGGGAAAATCGATCAGGCGCTACAAATGCTCCATCGTGATCTCTTTTTAGAAGCCAATCCTGTGCCAGTAAAATGGGCATTAGTTGAGATGGGAATGATCGGCCCAGCGATTCGATTGCCTCTGGTGGAACTTGATGAGCAGTTTAGACTCCAAGTGTCCGAGGCATTGGTTCATGCGGGAATTCAGCTGCCAGCAAAAGTCTGAGTGGTTTAGATTAAGCACCTGAGTAGATTATAAATTAGACGAATAATGAAACGAAGAATTATGACAAAACTGTTTTTGAGACTTGTGTTGGTAGTTAGCCTGGTTGGAACTTTGGCGAGTTGTCGCTATGTGACGGGAGAAAACGGTCTTTTACGTGATAGAGCAGGAAAATACACAGATGCCCTCGTTGTACCTCCCATGCAAATTCCAGATGAACTGGATAGCTATACTATTGATCAATTATACGTAATCCCAGAACGTCTAATTTCTTCCAGTCAGCCTTTTGACGAAGTTCCACTGCCGAAGCCTATTGAAGCCCGCCGAAGCGAGGGAGTGATTATCCAAGCGCTAGGGAACAAAAGGTGGATTGTCATCGATGCAACGCCAAGTCAGGTTTGGCCGTTAGTTCGTGAATACTGGGCAGGTCTGCAGATTAATTTAGACTATGAAAATCCTAGTAGTGGCGTGTTAGAAACAGCTTGGGTTGAGGTAGATAATGACACAGAGAAGCGGCACAAATACCGCGTGTCTATCGAACCTGGCCTGCATTCAGGATATTCTGAAGTGTATGTGACTCACTACGAAAATCTTAGAACGGAGCCGATACCAATTATTATAAGCTGGCCTGATGTCTCCAATTCTCTCCAGTTGGAAAAAGAAGTAGGGGACTCAATTTCTCAGTACCTTGCGGACCGCAATGACGTTTATCAGTCCTCGTCCTCAAGTTTGCTTGCAGGCAGTATCGAGGCAGAGCGAAAGGCCAATATAGTCGAGTCAAGCAGCGGTGAAAACGTTCTTGAGCTACGGGTTGATTATAACCGTGCATGGGTAATCATAAGGCAGGCGCTGGAAAGCGCGAGTATAGATATAACTGATAGCAATAGAGATCAATCATTCTACAATGTCAGTTTTTCTGGTTTAAAAAGCAATGAAGATGAGCCGGGCCTAATAGGAAGGTTGTTAGGTGGTAGGTCAAACGCTACTGGCGAAGCTCTTGATTACAGCATTCGGCTATTGGATACCGGAACCGTAATTACAGTGACTACCGAGGCTCTGGATAGTTCAGGGGAAGCTGACGAAAAGACCCTGGAGTTGCTTCAAGCTATTACCGAAAACCTAAGCTAAGTGGGCTCGCCAATTAACTTCAGCGAGGCCTTCGACATACTGCCATGGACTCTCTAATCCTCCCTTTTGCTATCGTCTTGTCGGGTATTTTGCTGGGAGTCATATTTTTTCTGCAAAATAAGCTTCAAGCCATTCGTGTTCAAGAAGCAGGAACTCTGGAAAAACTGAAAAGTTTAGAGAGCGAATCTCAGCAGTTGCAGCTAGCACTCAATAGCGCTGCTCAGGAAAAAGAGAATGCTGTTACTCAAGCCCAGTCGGCGAGAGAGGAAAGCGCAAGCCTAAAAACCAGCTTGAGTTTTGAGCGGCGTCAGTTCGACGAAAAAATCGCGTTGCTTGAGAACTCCAAAGAACAGCTCACCGCTACTTTTAAAAATGTTGCCAATGAAATCTTTGAAGACAAGTCAAAGAAATTTGAGGCCAGCAGCAAAGCGAATTTGAGTACGGTTCTTAATCCGCTTCAAGAGAAGATAAGTCAATTTGAAAAACGAGTAGAAGAAACTTACGACAAAGAATCTAAGGAACGATTTTCCCTTGCTCGCGAAATTAAGGGGCTGCAAGAGCTTAATACTCGCATAAGTGAAGAGGCGGTTAATCTTACTAATGCGTTGAAAGGGGACAACAAAACGCAGGGCAATTGGGGTGAACTGGTTTTAGAAACGATTTTAGAACGCTCAGGTCTCGTTAAAGGTCGAGAATATGAGGTTCAGGTCAGTTTAAAGTCGGAAGAAGGAGCAAAATTTCAGCCTGATGTAATCGTTCATTTGCCCGAGTCAAGGGACATCATTATTGATTCGAAAGTGTCTTTAAAGGCATGGGATGCTTACTGTTCTTCTGAGGATCCAAAGGCGAAAGAGGAATTGTTAAAGCAGCATATTCAGTCTATGCGCTCTCATGTTAAGTTGCTATCTGAAAAAGACTATCAAAATTTGATTGGCATCAACTCATTGGACTATGTGTTTTTATTTATGCCGATAGAAGCAGCCTACGGGGCGGCAATGCAACATGATGCCAACCTTTTTCAATTCGCTTTTGAGCGGAATATTATTTTCGTTGTGCCCACCACTCTGCTAACTAGCTTACGAACGGTTCAAAATTTGTGGAGGTTAGCTCAGCAAAATCAGAATGCTCAAGAGATCGCGAATAAGGCGGGAGCCCTTTATGATAAATTTGTTGCTTTTGTTGATGATGTGGATGAAATCGGGTCTAGGATAGATGCTAGCAAGAAGAGTTTTGAGAAGGCCCATAATAAGCTCACATCAGGCCGAGGCAACTTAGTGCGAAGAGCTGAATCTCTGAAAAAATTAGGAGCTAAGACTGCAAAGAAACAAAAACCGGAACTGCTCGAAAGTGCTGATGTTGAAGCAGCTGAAGACCTCGAAGAGAGTGCAGGGCATGACCAATCCGAGCTGCCTGTCGAAGACAATTTAAATGCGTGAGCGCTAGACCCCTCCCTATGCTAGAACACGTCAAACGTTTTTTACACTGCGAGACTCCCGATGCCTGGGTCGAAGCTGCACTTAATAATCTCGATATCTTATTGATCGATCATGCAAATTGCGAAAAAAAAGCAGCAGCAACCGCCATGAATCTGATGTATCGCCATACGGCCAAGCCCGACTTGTTAAAGAAAATGTCTCAGCTGGCTCGAGAAGAATTGCTTCATTTTGAGCAAGTGGTCGATATCTTAAAGTCAAGGAATATCCACTATATTCGTTTGAGCCCGTCCCGCTACGCGTCTGAATTAAGGGCTCTTGTGTCGAAAGACGAGCCTGCATCCTTGATCGATACCTTGATCACAGGGGCGCTTATTGAGGCACGGTCGTGCGAGAGATTTGCGAAAATCGCACCTAGATTGGACGCAGAGTTACAAAAATTTTATAAATCCCTGCTTAAGTCAGAATCGAGGCATTTTGAAGATTATTTGGCGCTGGCCAGCCGCTACAGTAAGAGCGATATAGAGGACAGGGTCGCGAGTTTTGCAGCAAAAGAAGCTGAACTAATAACCTCGCCTGACTCTGAATTTAGGTTTCACAGCGGTGTGCTAGTCGATGCTTAGTCAGCACAGCTCTCGGGTTGACTCAGGTTTTCCTTGAGCCGGCTTTCCAGTAGGCGCAGCTGAGAACAGGGAATATTGTTATTGCCTATCAAGCTCACGGACACCAGAGAACGCAGGTTTATCAGGGGATTAATATCCCGGATGGCATTGTTTGCCAAATTCAGCCCTCCTAGTGATGTGAGGTTTTCCAATGGAGTCACATTAACAATGTTGTTGTCTCCTAAGTCTAAAAACCTAAGTCCGGTCAGTTGACCTATATTTTCTACTGCTGTGATTTCTGAATTAGCGCAGGATAAAACTTCAAGCTGAGACTCGTCTTCAATGAGTTGCTGCCGCATGGCCAGATTAATACACCCCTGTAAGTTAGCATTGACGGCTTCGCTGTTAGGTAAACGACTATTGGGGTCGAAGACAGCCTGATTGTTCACAGACACGGCGAACTGCTGGGAGCAGGCGCTGAGACCCACAAGAGCGAGGACGCAGCCTAGGAGTCCGAAAGGGGGCTGATGCCTGAAATAAGTAATTAATGTTGAAGCTATCATCTATAGAAACTGTCCTGTTACAGGGTGTGTCAGCTGGGGAGTGATCTGGCATTTGAGAGGTATCTTCGTTAGTATGCCCATCGATTTGCCGCTTGTTAGATTGCACCATATACACGGCAATTTTCCACTGAATTTAAGGAAAATAGTATGAAAATTATCAATCCTGCGAGTCAGGTCATAGGTTTTGCAACAGCGTGTCTGTTTAGTTCGGCGGTTTTTGCACAAGGAGAGGTGAGTTTGGAAAGCGAAGACGAGAAAATTGCTTATTCAATAGGCGTTAATATTGGCCAAAGTATTGCGGCGCAAGGCATATTGAATGGCATAGATTCTGATACTTTCGTTGCAGGGCTGCTAGATGCGGTTGCCGGTGAAGTTAAACTCAGCGATCAAGAAATGATGGCCTCAATTCAGGCATTTCAGCAGCGAGAAATCGCAGCACAACAAGCCGCTTTAGCGGGTAACCTAGACGCCAGTGCTGCGTTTTTGGCCGAAAATGCCACTAAAGACGGGGTTGTCGCTTTAGACTCTGGGCTTCAGTATTTGGTGCTCGAATCTGGGGATGCAGCAGCGGCCTCTCCTGGACTGACTGACTCTGTTCTTGCTCATTACCATGGGACTTTAACTAACGGTTCAGTGTTTGATAGCTCAGTAGATCGTGGCGAACCTGCTACCTTTGGATTATCTCAAGTGATTGCAGGTTGGACCGAGGCCCTTCAGTTGATGAAAGTTGGAGATAAATGGAGACTCTTTATCCCGCCAGGCCTTGCCTATGGCGAATCTTCTCCAACGCCCGCAATTCCGCCAAACTCGGCACTAATTTTTGATGTTGAGTTGTTAGAAATTAGATAGCCCGCAACCCTTGCAGCTAGTCTGCAAGGGAACTTTGGATTTCCATGACTGAACTAGATTTCAACGACGAGCTGCTAGAGTTTTTACAGGCCTCACCGACTCCATTTCATGCTGTAGCAAATATGGCGGCAATGCTAGAAGAAGGTGGCTTTGTCCAGCTTGATGAGGGCAGCAGCTGGCAGCTCGAGTCAGGGAATAGTTATTTCGTTATCAGAAATGATTCTGCCTTAGTTGCGTTCAAAGTAGGCGGGGGCGACCCGCTGGAGCAAGGCATTCACTTAAGCGGAACCCATACAGACAGTCCTTGCCTAAAAGTAAAGCCGAATCCAGAGATAAACTCTCAAGGCTATGTGCAGTTAGGAGTCGAAGTGTATGGCGGAGCATTACTAAACCCTTGGTTTGATCGCGATTTGTCTTTGGCGGGACGAGTGGATTATAAAACCACTCAAGGCGAGCTTGAATCCGTGTTGATCGATTTAGTTGAGCCGGTAGCATTCATCCCCAGCTTGGCCATTCATCTAGACCGAGAAGCAAACACCGGTAAGTCCGTGAATGCGCAGAAGCATCTCCCGCCAATAGTTTTGCAAGCTAAAGCAGATAAGGCTTTTAGTTTCGATGACTTCTTGAAAGAACATCTAAACACTTACTCCGACGATGTGGCACTGGACAAAGTTCTTTCTCACGAGCTTTTTCTTTACGACACTCAGGCACCTGCGGAAGTAGGGCTAGACAGTCAGTTTATAGCGTCAGCACGGTTAGACAATTTGCTTAGCTGTTTTATTGCCTGCAAATCACTGCTGGGAAGCTCCGACGAATTCACCAGCGTGCTGGTTTGTAACGATCACGAAGAAGTCGGCAGCGCGTCGGCTAGTGGGGCTCAAGGTCCGTTTTTGAAGGCTGTTCTAGAGCGCATGCTCAAGGGTTCTGGGACGGATGCGTTGGAGCGTGTGATGCACCGGTCTTTAATGTTGTCTATCGATAATGCCCATGGTGTGCATCCTAACTTTGTAGATAAGCATGATGCTCTTCATCGTCCTATGCTCAATAGCGGGCCTGTTATCAAGATCAATGCTAACCAACGCTATGCCAGTAACAGTCAGACCATCGCCCAATTTAAAACAATCTGTGAAGGTGTCGACGTCCCCTATCAAGCATTTGTCACCCGCAGTGATATGGGGTGTGGAAGCACTATCGGGCCGATCACAGCGACTGAGTTAGGTGTACCAACTATTGATATTGGGCTCGCCACATTCGGAATGCATTCTATTAGAGAACTTGCCGGAGCCGCTGACCCTA
>JBGCEK010000004.1:0-9695 GCA_045106275.1 Pseudohongiellaceae bacterium
ATAGGTGGAGGCATAAGAGTCGACAACGTGGGCCAGGTGGATGGATGGGGTGTGGAAATGTCCCTAGAAATGGTGTTAGGTGAGCATTGGGATTTATATTTTTCATCAGCGTGGGCTAATAGCGAGATGAGAGGTGTGCAGGCACTTTGTGACGGTGAGGATATCTGTGAAGGCAACGGGCTTTCGGATTTGCCTGAGCTAAGTTTTGGCGCGGTGTTGCAAGGTCATTTTTCTACAAACGCGGGTGAATGGTTTGGCCGTGTAGAGGCTTTTGGCCAGTCTGAGACCTTTGGAGGCTTCGAGCGAGATCCTTTATTCCAGAATTCGGGTTATGTGGATACCGCTATTCGCGGAGGTTTTCGATCAAGTGCGGGCTGGGAGTTAGTCGTCTATATTGAGAACGCTCTGGACAAACACTATTTTGACGGGGTGATTGCCGAGGTTGGTATTTTGCCTGGAGTCAGCTACGGGCCTTCTAGACCAAGAACACTAGGGGTAAGAATGGACTGGTCGTTTGACTAGTGTGAGTGTTCCATTTAGCTGCCTCTAAATGTGATGTTACAGATTTTTAGGGGCGTGTCACGGTGATCAAGGAAGATCCAGTTTGCGGTGTTGTTTTTATACAAAGAAAGGAAAGCTTTTCCTTCAGTCTTTTTGCGTTCTCTCCTTCATGTTCATGGGAGAGATAAGCAAAGCTGGCGAGTGGGGCTTTTCTTTAAGTATTTTGAGTGACTATCTTTTAGATGGTGTTAGTCAATCAAATTCCGAACCCGCCCTGCAAGCGCAAGGAATCTACGAATTTGATTCAGGTATTTTCGCAGGCCTATGGGCATCTTCCATTGATTTGGGCCCAGAGATACCGGCTGATATCGAGTTGAGCTATATGGCAGGTTACTCTAAAGCACTGACGCAATCGATTCAGCTTGAACTAGGTCTATCTCGTACTCAGTACATTAAAAACAGTCTCTATGATTTGGTTTTTCTCGAAGCTTATGCGACGGCACAAATCGCCGAAAATTTTTCTGTAAGCTATGCTTTTTCTGAAGGCTCTGCGCTTTTTGCACAAAGCCGGCGAGTGAGGCTTTCCTATGAGCGTTCACTTTCTAGTAGCTCATTTTTGAATCTAGGAGCCACCTATGTGAATGACCAAGAATATATCGGTCAACGGCAGCACTACAAAATTGGTTATAGCAAAGAATTTGGAAATTCGATGCTTGAATTAAATTATCAAACCACTGATATCGAATCTGAGTTCGATTTCCAAGATAGAGCGAGTGGCCGGTTTGCCATAGTGCTCACCTTAACGAAATAGTCACAGCTGTACGTTAGTCCATGGCATCATCCTACTCGAAATTTGGTCACACTGTTTGCGGTTGGTGAATTTGAAAATTGCTGGGGCTCATTAGAACCCCAGTGAAGTGTTAGTAACTCAAAATTACGATAGATTAAGTACTTGCTGGTAAGAAACAACCATGAAACCCTAAAGGCAGGCAGCGGTCCATCTCTGCAATGGCAACTGGCCCGTCTGCAACCGCTTCGCTTCGCAAAATTGCTATTCCTGTTCGCTCTGTTTTGTAATTGAGAAAGCTATGGAGAATAAAACCGCTACCCAGCTTAGAAGAAGCATCAGCGATAAATTGAGGTTCTTCTACAATCACATCCGACCCGTAGTCATAGGAGTGTTGGTTGCCAGTTTCTGGGTTGACCTTGCTAATAGCCGATTGCATCGAGTTAGTTGAGAGTTTTGTATCACTCACCCCAATCAGATCTTGGGGCATGAAAGGATGGCGGCGATCAAAACCTGGAAACTCGATTGAGTCATGTAATTTTTCTATTTGAGCACCACCTGCTTTGATATCCACTGAGTAGCGCAGCAACGCGGATTCATCGTGGTAGGGGCCGGGTTTTTGCTGAGCCATCAAGGCCATGCCGTGTTTCATGAACTGAGCATCTTTGTATTGAGACGCGGTAAACACCACCTTATCAGCCACTTCCCAAGCATTGCCGAAATGAAAGACAAACGCCGGCGGCACTTCGATGGTTTTCACTAAAGAGAAGTCAGACTTGTTAAACACCAGTAGCTGACTCGGTCGACTAGCCTGCCATTCGAACATGTCTACGAAGGTTTCACCGTGGTTGGCGGCAACAGCCGAACTATTCAATGCAATTACGTAGTTCGGGGTAAGTACAAAATCATGCTGGTAGCCGCTAAACTCAAGTCTGTGCAGCTGTGTTTTTTTCAATTTGCCATCTTTACCAATGTGGTAGAGCACCAATGCGGACCCTCCTGGCATCGGTAGAGAGCCGATATTCCACATTTCTCCTTTGTCATCGATTCTCGGGTGCGCGGAAAAAGGAACACCTTGAAGATCATCCCGCCATTCGTGCTTGCCCAAAGTTTCCAGTGAGTCTGGGTCTATGCGGTAGGGCGAACCAGCTTCCCAAAGGGCAAGCAGTTCCCCTTGAAAAGGCTGCACATTGATGTTGGCGGCATTGATTCCGTCATTGTTTCGAGCAGGGAAAGAGCCCTCTATTTTGGACCCAGCACCATTGTATAAAAACCGACCGGCATCCTGTTCTCGATTAAATTTAGCCGTACGCACAAACCGCCCTTTGTGCTTCACGCCATTTTGGCCGAGAGTAAAAGACTGAATCATACCGTCCGGGTCAAACCAGTGGCTATAGCGCTGGCCCTGGCGTTCAAAAAGTGCAGGTCCATTTCGGTACAGTGTTCCCCTACAGGCGTCAGGTATTTGCCCATGTACTGTCATAGTCAAGGGTTCCAAATCCTGTTGCACGCCTTTGAATCCTGCTGCCCAAGGAGATGTTTCGCTAGCTTGGTTTCCGTAACTAACCGCTGGATCTAGCAAAAGTCCGGCACCAAGTGTGAGTAGGCCTTTGCTGAAATCTCGTCTATTGAGTTTTTTAGTTTTCATGTGCTCTACCTCAAGCGAATCGTAATTAGAGTGTTGTCTTCGACTTTCACTTTTGCATCAGAGTAGCTGGATGGGCCAAAAGCACCTCCATTGTTGCTGAAGCCATAGCCTTCTTGAGGTATGCCAATCAAATTACTATCCATCTCTCCATTGTCATTGGCGTCATGGAATAATTTGACAGCATAGTCGCCCTCCGGCAAATCATGAAGAGTGACTTTGAGCATTTCTCCTGTCACTTTGCTTTGGGCTGCAACAACCGGGTGCTCTTCAGACTTATAAGTGTCTTCACTGTCATAGACTGACCAGTAAAGAGTGCCTGAGACTTCAGTGATGTTTTCAATGGTAAGCTCAACATCAGCAGCTTGAAGAGGATGAGATAAGCCGCCAGTTAAGACTAAAATTGGCAAATAGCGGAACCGGTAATTTTTGATTGGGTTTGCTAGGCTACGTGCGATAGCTGCTGCACAAAAAGTAGTGAAAAGAGTAAGGGTTTTTAAAGCGTACTGCGTTGGGATAAATTTCATCGCTAATCTCCTGTAGTTGACGTTGATCATTGTGCCCAGCCAGAGCAGAGTGCACAGGTGGAAGAAGTCATCAATTCGCTAATTTAAAACCATGACTTTTGGCATAGGGTCTATTTACCCTCACTCAGCTAGACTCTTATCCATTAGATTAATCAAAAGGTCTTATTTATGACTCCTATGCTATCTGACAAACCAAGCCCGGGGACCACAACTGAAGGCCGAGACGATGAGGCCAGAGTTGATAGTCATTTGCTGACCGCTAGCGGTGTGCTTGCGATTGCCTTAGTGGCCTATGTTAGTTTGAGAGAATTTGGGCTCTGGCCGCAGTTGGTACCGTTTATCGGTTTTGCGGCGATTTTTGTCTGGCTCGCCAATGGGGAAAGACAGGGTCTTAACAACAGATTTGAAGTCATTGGAATTTTTTCGCTATTCGGTTTATCGGTATGGACCTGGTTTCTTACACCTACCGATATAGTATTGATTCTCACTATTGTCATGATGGCCGAGGCGCCCTATGTGATTAGCAAGCGCCAGAGCTGGTTGCTAATGTTAGTCACTAATGCCGCTTTTTGGATAGTGTTTACTTTCTACTGGAATAGCCAGGGATTGTTCCTAACCTGGATATCCATGTTTGCCTTGCAAGCCTTTGCTTTGACCTCGAGTTTGGCGAGGGTTAAAGAGTCTCAGTTGAAACAGCAGCTTTTTGCACAGAATGTAGAACTGGTTGCGGCACGTTCTGCGCTCGCAGTAAAGAGTCAGATGGAAGAGAGGTTGAGAATAGCAGGCGATTTGCATGACAGCATTGGACACCAGCTGACTGCGCTAAGGCTTCAATTAGAGGCGCTGGCACAGCTGGCGCCACAGGAACTAAAACCAAGAGTGGAAATGAGCCAGCAACTTAGCCTCGATCTGCTAGAGAACATTCGGTCCATCGTAAAACGAATGTCTAAGGATGATCCAAAAGACTTGGCAATTCTGATCAAACAAATCGACGAAGAGACGCCGGGAGTTTATATATCTTTAACTGGGGGTGTCCCTGCGACAGATGACGCTCTAAACCAAGCATTGGTACCTTGCATCAAAGAGGGGTTAAGCAACGCAATCCGCCATAGCGGCGCTGATCAAATAAGCATTCAATTTTTGGATAATTCTTTGGTTATTGAAGACAATGGCTCTGGGCTTGCTGATGGCAGTCAGCTTGGCTTCGGTCTGAAAAATATTAAGCAGCGGCTCTCTCCATTTGGCGCAGATATCGATCTAGTAAATCGAGAAACTGGAGGCTGCTGCCTAACGATAGCCTTCGCTGCTGGCTTTATAACATGGACAGAGCAATGATTACTGTAGGGTTAGTGGATGATCAGGCGCTGGTACGCCAAGGTATTTCCCAGCTAATCGAGCTGTCGGGAATAGCTAGTACTCTCTGGCAGTGTGAAAATGGGGAGCAAGCCTTGCTCCAACTCCAAAAAGAGGCTGTAGATGTTTTGGTGTGCGACATTCGTATGCCTGGCATTGACGGTATTTCGGTTGTGAAAAAGCTCCGCTCAGAGGGAAATCAGCAGCCCGTTCTAATGCTCACTACCTTTGATGATCACGGCCTCTTTATTGAGGCACTCGCCGCTGGAGCTAACGGTTTTCTGCTAAAGGATGTGTCACTTGATAAACTGATTGAGGCAATAAAGACGTTAGCAGCAGGGGGTTTTATAGCGGAGCCTCGATTGGTATCGCAAGCGGATACTAGTATTGGCGGCAATGTGCCTGATGCTAAGAATGCGTTGAGCAAAAAAGAAAGAGAAGTACTGCGATTAGTCGCAGGAGGTCTCTCGAACCGAGAAATCGCTGGCATTATTCATTTGGCCGAAGGCACCGTTAAAAATCATGTGTCTAATATTCTAACTAAGTTGAATAGCCGGGACCGCACTCAGGCGGTGCTTTATGCCATCCACTGGAAACTTATATAACACTCGATTCCAACTGTAAGTTCTTTTTTAAGCAGGCTTATCCCAACCGTTCCAAAAAGAGCGGATTGAATCCCCATAGTTTATTCCAATGCCTACTCATTCTCCCCGCTATGCAAAAAACCAAAGAGAATGGTAGTCTCTGGCTTCTATGCTTTTATTTCGTGAACTAGTCTAAATAGCCGTGAGTTCGGCAAAGGTGTTTGAAATGCTAATTGAAAAACAGTCTGTCCTATTATCGCTTTCTCGATTCAAACTCCCTCTACAGATACTCGTTCTGCTGGCGATCTTTGGTAGTTCAGCTTCTCTCCGGGCACAGGAATTGCCCTCTATTGAAGAAAAAATTGCGGGGACAGAGGCATTAGAGGGTTATTTTACCCTTTATTGGGACGATGCTAGTGGCAAAATGTTTTTGGAGATCGACAAGCTTAATACCGAATTTCTATACCAGATATCCATGGGGTCAGGACTTGGCTCTAACCCTGTAGGGATAGACAGAGGCCAGTTGCGTGGTACTTATGTATTCTCTGCCAAGCGCGTAGGGCCTCGGGTTTTATTGGTTCAACCCAATTATAGATACCGCGCTTCAAGCACGAATGCGTTGGAGCGTCAGGCGGTTGAAGATGCGTTTGCTCCTTCGGTTCATTGGGGGTTTGATATTGTGGCTGCGAGCGGCGACAGTGTTTTAGTAGACGCGACGGATTTCTTTTTACGTGACGCTAGAGATGTGGTTGGTGCGCTATCCAGTCGAGGGCAGGGAACCTTTACGTTAGATAAAAGCCGCAGCGCTTTCTATTTAGAAAACACCAAAGCATTCGCAGAAAACGTTGAAGTAGAGACTATGCTGACTTACACCAGTAAAAACCCTGGTCGGTTGGTGAGAAGCGTCGCAGCTACAGGAGGCGCAGTTACCCTTCGCCAACATCATTCGATCGTAAAACTTCCCGACGACGATTTCAAAGTTAGAATTGCGGATCCTCGATTGGGAACCAATGGACCGACGATACAAGATTACAGCACAGCGATCGGTGAGGACTTACAGATCCGTCTCGTAGGTAGGCATAGGTTGGAGAAAAAGAACCCTAATCTAGCGCGTTCCGAGGCGGTTGATCCAATTGTTTACTATGTGGATTCTGGCACGCCGGAGCCAATTAAGTCGGCATTAATCGAAGGAGCAAGTTGGTGGAATCAGGCCTATGAAGCGGCAGGTTTCATCGATGGCTTCCAAGTTAAAGAGTTGCCACCTGGGGCTGACGCACAAGACGTTCGCTACAACATGATTCATTGGACTCACAGGCGCACTCGGGGATATTCCTACGGCGGCTCGGTGATGGACCCACGCACGGGGGAAATCATTAAGGGTAATGTCAATCTTGGCAGCCTGAGATTGAGGCAAGACTATTTGCACGGTCAGGGTCTGGTGCCGGGGTTTGAGTATTTAGAGGCAGTAGCCGATGACAATTCTGCGTCGGTGAACATGGCGCTAGATCGGGTACGGCAGCTTTCCGCGCACGAAGTAGGCCATACGCTTGGTTTTCCTCACAACTATTTGAGCAGCTCCTATGGCCGGGAAAGTGTCATGGACTACCCGGCGCCTTTGGTTGAAATCACCGACGACGGCGAAATCGATTTGTCCAATGCCTATGTTCAGAGAATCGGAGAATATGACAAGCTCACAGTCCGATATTCCTATGAGCAATTCCCTGAGGGCTCCGATGAAAAAGCTGAGCTGGACAAAATCGTGCAAGAAAGTATTGATCGTGGCTTACTGTTCATGGCTCACAACAACAATAATTTTGTTGGGGCAGGTCATCAGTTTGCAGGTGTTTGGGACAATGGTGATAATTTAGTTGATCACTTAAAACATGAAATTGAAGTAAGAAGGATCGGTCTTGAAAATTTCGGTGAAAAACTGATTCGTAATGGTGAGCCGCAATCCACTCTTGAATATGTGCTTTTGCCCCTCTACATGCATCATCGTTTTCAGCTCAATTCTGCTGCCCAAAGTATCGGTGGTGCGAACTATCTCTATACGCTGAGAGGGGACGGCCAAGTGCCGTTAACAATCATCGAGGGTGAGGAGCAGCGAGACGCATTGGAGACAGTGTTATCCACATTGAGCGTTGACTTCTTAACGTTGCCTGAGAGCATTTTAAAAGTAATTCCTCCGCCGGCTTATCGGTTTACACAAGGTGAGGCTTTTGCTGGCCGAACTGGCTTACTATTTGACTCTTTAGGTGCAGCAGAAGGTTCTATCAGCCTGTCTGTTCAGCAAATTTTGAATCCCGAACGTATGGCTAGGTTGGTGGCGTACGGCAGCATGGGAGACTACCCAGATTTAGAAGAAGTGATTGATCGGCTGTTGGAAGTAACCTGGCAGGCGAAGATGCCTGAGAACAACTACCAGCAGGAAATTTGGAAGCTGGTTCAGCGAGTGACAGTTGATGAAATGATGAGTCAGGCTGGGAGTGAAAACTCTTCAGGTGAGGTGAAAGCGGTGTTGTCAGACCGTCTTGAGAAACTTGCAGCGCAACTGGAAAGACGTCGCAATGCCAATGCTCACAGATCAACCGTCGCCGCAGATATCCGTCGCTGGCAATCTAGGCCTTTGGTCTCGCCAGCACCCGCACTTAAATTACCTGCGGGCGATCCTATTTAGAAATTAGAGGGTTTCAATTTCCGCTTAGCTAGAATCGACTTTCAATCGACAGAAGCGTGAATTCAAATTCGTCGGATTTCAATTCCATTACTAGGTTGTACCGTTCTGAGCCTAATTCCCCATTGTTGAAAATGGCAATATTTCGGGCGAGCAAGAGTCCGCTAGCGGACTCAAAGCTCGCATAAAGCGGTGAGAAAGCCACCGTAGGTGCAAATCCCGCCAACTTAAAATTCCCCTCGCCGAGATAGCTCAAATCAGCCCAGTAAACCCGATTGTCAAAGGTGAGGATTGGTAAGTGTAGCAATGACGTGGACATGTCGAACACAGCCAAGTTACCAGTGATCGGGATAGGTAGGTTTTGGGTTGTTGGGGGTTCTCTTTGTATTCTTCCCAAGCTGCGCGATTGCTCAATGTCAGAGAGTTCCAGGCCAGGTTCACCTCCTGCGCCTCCGTCAACCACTTGGAATAGAAGCTCACCAGAAAAATTGGGTTCAACATCAACATTGGGGAAAATGGTGGTTTCAAAACACAGTGGGCGAATGTCCAATCTGTCGAACGATCCATTGTCGTCCGTGTCCAGCCGCCTCAACACGGGGAAACCGATGACTTCAGCTGAGGTTATTGGAATGCGGGCTCCTTTAAAAGTAGAAGTGGTACCAAAGGATACTCCCTCTGGTGCAACTAAACTGAAAATACTGTTTCCCAATGAGGCAAGTTCGTTGGGTCCAAGATTAATCTGAATTGACCCAGTATCTAAGGTATCGGTCGAGCCAGCCTGAGTGTTGTAGCCAAATTGGAGGGTTTCTCTATTGGAAAATGCAAAGGATTCTGCATTGGTCGCCGCCACAAAAGTATTGCTTAAAGTGTATGAACCGGTCGCGAATCCTCCCCGCACTTGGAAGAGATAGGTGCCGGGGAAAAGTAGGCCGGTTTGAAGTGCGTTTATGCCTGTGGACGCATCTCCCATTTCAGCGATACATCTATCTGGACCTTGCAGTATATAATTTGCGTGGTCGATGCTGTTTAACTCAATACTTAGGCGGCCAATTTCAGTGGACTCAATAAGAAAGCTGTCCGTGTCTCTTGCGACTAAGTTTCCTGTTATCGATTGGTTTAAAGGGAGAGGGCTTGCAGTGCGCGCAATTGCTCCGTGATCATCCTCGTATTGATCGCTCGCAAGGATGTTGCCAAAATTAACAGAGTTCACCGTCAGGCCGATGGGGTTGAGTCCGTTGTCGCCCCCGTCAACCAATTGAAAGGTCAACGCTCCAGAAAATGCAAGGTCCACTCTAACGGCAACTCGCAGGGCCAATTGCTCGCTTGATGATGTGGTTTGAATGAGCAGCTTATTCGTGACATTAGCTTCTTAGATAAAGGATATTTGAGCTAAGGAATTTTCCTCTATAGCGGATTCAATCGAAACACCTTCTGGGGCGATTAAGCTAAAACTCCCATGCAGTTCCATGCTTTCCTTGTTAACAAAAAGGGTCGGAAGCGACAGAGATCGCAAATTAGGCGCATCAGAAAGAGCGAAGGTAGGTGTTGCTTCAACCGTCACCGTTTGTGCCAAACTCAATGCTGGGTGCATGCTCAACAGAATCGCGACTAGGGTTTTAGTGAT
>JBGCEK010000005.1:0-64367 GCA_045106275.1 Pseudohongiellaceae bacterium
AACACGCCCACCGGCCCCAATTCGAAAACAAGGGCAAGAGAATACGCCAGCGGGACTTGAACCAGCCAGAAACAAAAGATGTTAATCCAAGTTGGAGTCATCGTGTCGCCCGCGCCATTGAAGGACTGAATAATTGCCATGCCTATTCCCCAAGGAATGTAACCTAAAGCAAATATCCATAAAGCTTGAACTGCGTATTGCGAAGCCACCGAATCTTCGATAAAAAAGGCCACAAGAGGTTTCGCGAATAACAGCATCATTGCGGAAGCAAAGGCCATATAGAAACCGTTGTATTTAACAATTTGCCAGACTGACTGCTCTGCTCGATCCGGTAGTTTAGCGCCTAGGTTCTGCCCCACTAAAGTTGCAGCAGCGTTACTCAGTCCCCAGGCAGGAAGGATAGTAAACATGACAATCCTCACGCCAATTGTATAGCCAGCTACGGCATCACTGCCGAAACCAGACACAATCTGAACCAAGAACACCCAACTCGCTGTGGCCACCAGAAATTGCGCGATACCGCCTAAAGAAATACGCACTAGCGCGGCTATTGTTGACAAGTCGGGTGCCAAGTCGGCTAGATGCAAACGTATACGACCTCCTCCACCACTAATATGGTAAAGCCCGTAAACAACACCTACACCTCTTCCGATGTTAGTAGCAACGGCGGCGCCAGTTAGACCCAATTCAGGAAACGGTCCATAGCCGTAAATCAAACAAGGGTCGAGAACGATGTTGATGCAGTTTGCTAGGGTCAATGCTCGCATGGCCAAAGTTGCGTCCCCTGCTCCACGAAAAATTCCATTGATTAGGAACAGAAACAAAATGGTAAATGACCCAGCAAACATTAATCGAGTATAAGGAACACCAATCGCCAAAACGCGATCATCCGCTCCCATGGCCATGAGGATATTTGGGGCAAATAGTATCCCAATAACTCCAACTATTGCTGAGACCAATACACCAAGCCACATAGCCTGAGCGGCCGCAAGCGATGCCCCCTCACTGTCTTCTTCTCCGATACGTCTTGCAACCATCGCAGTGGTACCCATACTCAATCCAATAGCAATGGCATAGAGTAATGTGATCATAGCTTCAGTTAAGCCCACTGTAGCTACAGCTGCTGTGCCTAGACCAGCAACGAAAAATATATCGACCACTGCAAAAACTGATTCCATAGCCATTTCCAAAATCATGGGAATGGCTAACAAAATAGTGACTTTCGCAATTGAACCTTCGGTGTAATTAACTTCTGAGTCTCCTGCCACCGATTGCTTGAAGAGACTCCATGCGCTTTTAAATTTTTCTATTATCATTGCAAATTCCAAAATAAACCTTAAGGACACGAAAGTTCCGTGACGCGATTATACGAAGGTTGGGGTAGGAGATTTGACTGACTCAGGCGTAATGCGAGCGAGTCTTAAGGACTATGGCAACTAGGTAATTACCAAATGGCTGTAAAAGAAGCTAACGCTTCCCTTAACCGGCGGGTGTCTGCTGATGTTCGCTGATTAAGAGTCTCCGCGTAGGGGTAGCTACGACTCAAATAGCGATTTTCGATTAAGCAATTGTGCGGCCACCAAAAACTGAGAGTGCATGATTGCAAGCGGACTACGCCTTAGACCTTAACTCCAAAAGAGACTAAAAGATTCATTTTACTGTCCTCTTCTTCAATTTATTTTAATAATATTTGTTGCAATAGGCTGTGCTTTAAGCCAAAAGAAGCTTTATTGTATCTAAGAGTATTTAGGAAGTCTCATCTTTTCTCAGCAATTGCGCTCGCGCTTAACCCCGCTCTAGCGAACAAGCCTCTGATATTATTTAGGCAACCGAACTTGCCTTTGCCTGTTTAGCTTCTCTTGCTTTAACACCCAAGGGTCACTCAGTAAATCCCTCGCCATTGCACCCGCTGCGCTCTTATCTGTTGAATCAATCATGTGTTGAACAGTTCTATTTCCCAAATCAGCATTATGAGTTATACCCGCCTCAACTTCCTGTAGTACATAATCGCTAAGGCCTGTCGGTAATTCCAGCGAACTTACTCTTTCCGCGAGGTCACGGGATTGGGTTGACACTACATTAAGAGAGCGCTCTGAGCGACTCAGCTCTCTGGTTGGATTAAGGGCTCGATAGACTAAGTTTCTTTCAACCGGTCGGTATTCTAGCTCTCCAACTGACGAGTCACTTCCCCCACTGCAGTCCTTAATGCCTGCTTCCTCTTCCAACGGATTGCAGCTATAGGAATACAGCTGAGAACGAGATGAATCTCTGATCTGGCGGAGAGATTCTTGAACAGTGAGTACGGACGGAGCCTTTGTGCGTGGAGAGTCATAAAGCACGGGTGGCAATTCTAAATCTTGTTCGCCCGATTCTGAATATTCGGTAGAAAGTTGTTCGGGGGCCACCTCGATGGCTATCTGTTCCGCTTCAGTGGGCAAATCTAATGGAGCAACCTGATCTTCCAATTGAATCTCGCTCTCTAGATTTTGGGGGTTCGGTTCAAACAACTCTGGTGGTTCTTCTGGCGAATCTGCTTCTTTGAGGGGCAAAGATTTGGGAGTATAAAATTTAACGGCAAGTGTCGCTTTTCGATCTTCCACCGGCATATTGATAGGCCTAGTCAACACCCCCATCAAAATTAGCCCATGTAGCACTATACTTATGCCTAGGGCCGGTAAGAATTGGGTCCAGCGTGAATCCGGCTCGACCAGGTCTTCGTTTTTTCCCGCGGTTAAAATCATAGGGATTCCAGCCTCATGGGGAAAAACATGCGATCGGCCATTGAACTTCTTGACGAATCACAATAGGCCGCTGATTGTTGAGCACCGGTTGAGATGGTTTTACCTATGAAGAAATACTAATGGTAATGCTTGCGACAACCAAGCCGCTACAGAGTTCCCCTATGGGAGCTAGATTTTAGTCTTTTCTCCTTGTTAACAAAAAGAGTCTTGCACTTAACCGAATAGGTCAGGTGCCCTCCGGTTAGATTCCAGATTCAATAAGGTTTCTTTAGTCTCCAAGCCCCCACCAAAACCTGTCAGCTTTCCCGAACTACCAATCACTCGATGGCAAGGAATAATAACAGGGATTGGGTTAACTCCGTTTGCCGCACCGACAGCTCGGGAAGCCTTTGGTTTATTAATATATTTCGCGAGCTCGCCGTAGCTCCATGTTTCCCCGTAGGGAATCTGTAAGAGCGCTTGCCAAACTGATCGCTGAAAATCTGTGCCAACTGGGTCTAATTGCAAAGTAAATTTTTCCAACTCGCCCGAAAAATAGTTATCCAACTGGTCTACAGCATCGCGAAATGGCTCTTCCTCTCTCTGCCATCCACTTTCATGACGTCTTTGCATTTTCCCTTGGGGAAACCCTAACAAAGAAAGCCCTTTATCTGTGCCTGCCAATAACAACGACCCTATTGGTGTCGTGTGGTACGTATAATAAGTTTTCAAAATCCATCCTCCATAACAAACCATAGCAATAGCGACGCAAAGGAATTCGACCTTAGCAACCAACGGACGTTTTGCTCTTCTTTGTCTATTTGTGTTTCATTTTATCTAACAATGGCTTGTGCACCCGACCGTAGTGAGCCCATAGCAAGAGTACTGCGTAAGAACGCCAAGGCCTCCAGTTTTCAGAAAGTTGCAGCAGCTCTTTTGGACTCAACGTTTCACCGGGCTCTGTCGCCGCTCTGCGTAAAATAAGATCTGAATAAGGAAAAGCGTCAGGGTCGCTCAAAGCTCTCATGGCTATATAATAAGCCGTCCATTCTCCGATACCCTTTATTGAACATATCGTTTTGACAAAGTCTTTAGTAGAAGTCACGCTGCTAATTCTTAAACTGCTTTCATCAACCAGTCGGGCTATTTCTTTAATCGCGTAGATCCGCTGATTCACGATACCTAAACCGCTGAGCTCTGAGTTACTCAAACACGCTGCGGTTGGGAAAACTCGATTTAAAGCAATATTGTCACAGTGATAATCATCACCAAAGGTAGAGGCTATTCGTCCAACTAAAGTGGTCGCTGCTTTTACGGTTACCTGCTGACCAAGAACTGCTCGTACAGATACTTCAAAACCATCCCAACATCCCGGCACTCTCAATCCACTGTGATTTTTAACCATGGGTCCCAATACTGAGTCTTGAGCGAGCTGCTGATGGATACTTTCGCTGTCCGCTCTTAAATCAAAAATCGATCGTATGCGTTCCACTATTTGAGACAAAAAACGGGTGTTAGGGAAATTGATCTTCACCGTGACTTGATTCGACCCCTCCGTGAAGGACACTAAAAAATCCCCAGCAACCCCCTCAATGCTAATCGTCCTAGCATAGGAGTTACTTGTCACCTGTTCCACACCAGGTATGTGGCGATAAGCAAGAAACGCCAACATAGACTGCCAATCAAAAGGAGGCCTAAAAGACAGGCTTAGCTCGATATGGCTGCTCACCCCATTAGTTTTGCCAGCTTTTTTTTGCCTTAATTCTTTTGGGGTTTTGCCATAGGTTTCAATAAACACCGCATTAAACCGACGAACACTTCCGAATCCCGAAGCGAAGCAAATGTCCGACAAGGACAGATTTGTTTCATCGAGTAATTTTTTCGAAAAATGTAATCGTCTCGTTTGGGCGACTTCAATCGGAGACGCACCAATTCTCTCTTGAAACAACCGAGACATCTGTCGTGAGCCAACATCAAGTTCAGCGGCCAAGTCTTCAACCGAGCGATCGTCAAGATAACCCTGATCAATAAGCTGAAGCGCTCTTGACACTTTCCATGATGAGCCACTCCAGGCCGGCGTACCAGGCGAAGATTCGGGGCGGCAGCGAAGGCAGGGTCGAAATCCCGCTGTTGCCGCTGCTGCTGCAGTTGAGAACAGCTGGATATTTTTCTTCATGGGAATCTTTACTGGACAAACCGGACGGCAATAAATTCCGGTAGTCACCACCCCGACGAAAAACCTGCCATCAAAGCGAGGATCTCGACTCTGACGTGCCTGCTCCAATTCAGCAGTGTTTTCTAGCATCCTTCGTCCTCCCGCATTGCCAAACTATCTAATCAAATCAAACCCAATCTTTGCAATTAAAACTACCTAGGGCATGCCGTTAAAAACCACCTTATCATACCTCTTCATGAATACTTTACTGGCCATTTTCGGACGTCATTAAAATATTCCTCCCTCGAAGACATCCATCAATCTAAAACCTTCACCCGCTGCTATGCGAGCATCGCTCGGCTAGTGTATATTAGACCAGAAATTAGGTAGATAGATTTCTTTGGGCTGTATGACCTTGTCTTTACAGTCACCTCCTACTACTAACAACATTTGAATATTAAAGAAGCGGAATAACAATGTCAGATAAAGACCTTAGAAAATTTTCAAAAATCGTAGTCGATGGATTTGAACAAGCACCAAGCCGCTCCATGCTCCGAGCAGTGGGCTTCGATGATGAAGATTTTAAAAAGCCTCAGATAGGAATTGCATCAACCTGGAGCATGGTGACTCCCTGTAACATGCACATCAATACGTTAGCAGAGGAAGTTAATAAAGGAACTGACGCCGCTGGTGGCAAAGGGGTCATCTACAACTGCATCACAATCTCGGATGGCATTTCCATGGGCACCGAGGGTATGAAGTATTCCCTTGTATCGAGAGAGGTGATCGCAGACAGTGTTGAAACTGTCTCCGGCTGCATGGGCCACGATGGCATTATCACTATAGGTGGTTGCGACAAAAATATGCCAGGGTTACTAATGGGGATGGCTCGACTAAATAGACCTTCGATTTTCATTTACGGAGGTACAATCCAACCAGGCCCAAACCACACCAATGTGGTGTCTGTATTCGAAGCGGTGGGTGGACGAGCTGTCGGCACCGTCTCTGATATTGAGCTTAAGAACATTGAAGAAACCGCTATACCCGGCCCCGGTTCCTGTGGAGGCATGTATACCGCCAACACGATGGCTTCAGCCATTGAAGCGATGGGGATGAGCCTACCCAATAGCTCGGCGCAAGATGCAATATCCGCTGATAAAGTTGACGATTGTTTAAGTGCCGGCGCCGCCATTATGAATTTGTTAGAAAAGGATATTAAGCCTTCTGACATCATGACCCGCTCGGCCTTCGAAAACGCGATCAAGGTCGTAATTGCTCTCGGAGGTTCCACTAATGCCGTATTGCACCTTCTCGCCATGGCACACACTATTGGTGTGGAACTCGAACTGGATGACTTTACAACCATCGGTAAGAAAACACCGATGGTTGCTGATTTGAAACCCAGCGGTAAATACTTAATGTCCGAGTTAATCAAAATTGGTGGCATCCAACCTCTGATGAAAACTATGTTAGATGCAGGGATGCTCGATGGTAATTGCATGACCGTCACTGGCAAGACCTTAGCGGAGAATCTAGCGAACGTTGCCCCTTACCCAGCTGACCAAGATATCATCAAGCCCTTCGACAAGCCGATAAAAAAGGATAGCCACCTTGTAATTCTCAAGGGCAATTTGGCTCCCGGAGGCGCAGTGGCAAAAATAACAGGCAAGGAAGGACTGAACTTCACCGGCAACGCTCGAGTCTTTGAATCAGAAGAAGAATGTCTGCAAGGGGTTCTGAATGGTACCGTTGTCAAAGGAGATGTTTTAGTCATTCGCTATGAGGGACCAAAAGGCGCGCCGGGAATGCGGGAAATGCTTAGCCCAACCTCAGCTATCATGGGCAAAGGCATGGGTGAAGACGTCGCCTTAATCACCGATGGACGGTTTTCGGGTGGCTCCCATGGCTTTGTAGTCGGGCATGTGACACCGGAAGCGGTCGAAGGAGGCCCCATTGCTATTATCGAAACTGGTGACAGGATCTCTATTGACGCTGAAAACAACACCGTTAATGTCGAACTAAGCGAGGAAGAAATTTCAGCACGGTTAAGCAAATGGCAAAAGCCTGCGGCCCGATATACCCGCGGTGTTTTAGCAAAATTCGCCGCCTCAGCTGCATCGGCATCTGAAGGCGCGGTAACTGACAAGTATCTCTAAACGGTTTTTGATCATAGTTCTTGGGAACTGAGAAACTTATGCCTGAGTTTTTTACCAACATTGCCGGTTTGCTAGATGGCTCTTTTCTGCAATCGGCCGCGTTGTGGACTCTACGCTCAGTGCCAGGGTTCCCTCCCATCATTCAAACGATACATATACTTGGCATTGCCGTTCTTATGGGCACCATTGTAATGCTAAATCTCCGCGTTCTTGGATTGGCTGTACGCTCACAGCAGATTACTGAGATGGCGGACCGCATCATGCCTTGGGTTTGGTGGGCACTGGCAAGCAACTTTGTATCCGGTGCTTTTTTTCTGTTTGCACGCCCCTATCGGTATTTCAATAATCCAGTGTTTGGCTGGAAAGTGGGCTTCTTAATCCCTGCTCTTCTGTTAACACTAGGCTTTTATTGGATGCATAAAAGAGAGCGAGGATTTTGGGAACGAAACCCTGCCAACCTTTGGTTAGGAAGAGGACTGGCTTTGCTGTCTTTATGTTGTTGGATCATGGTCGCAATGGCCGGACGGTGGATAGCTTACGTTGAATATCTTTACTACCCTGCCTAGATATATCTATGAACTCGACAATTAGCCGGTAACGATTATCATGATTTACGATTTCTTAAGGGCTCCATTTTGGATTGATATCGAAAACTGGCCAATTAGCTGGGAGATTGGTGGCACAGCCTGGTTTCCATTTTTGGAATCTGTCCATGTTATTGCTGCTGCAATGGTCTTGGGATCTATCCTCTTCGTCGATTTAAGACTACTCGGCTTAGCCGCCAGAAATTATCCAGTATCGACTCTTTCAAAAGAATTAGTGCCATGGTCTTGGTTGGCGTTTTTTGTGGCCACCATCACAGGCTTAGGCATGTTCATCACTCGAGCCGCTTCTCATGTTGTTAACCCTGCATTTCAGTGGAAAATAGCCTTGCTGGCCTGCGCCGGTATCAACATGCTCTATTTTCACAAAAAGATTTATAGCCAAGTAAGGGAGTGGGATACCGCTGAACTCATCCCGCTTAGAGTAAAAATGACTGGAGGTTTATCTCTAGTCCTGTGGTCCGGCGTTATGCTTGCAGGGCGCTGGGTAGGTCACATCATTTAAAGGGCACCGATGATTAAACTGCAGGTTACTTAGAGCATGTTCTGCTGTTTAATCACCAGTAGCACTTTAATCACCGGCAACACCGGCAGCTACTTAGTCACTAACCAAATGCTGTGAATTATGCCTGGCACATAGAAGAACAAGCACAGCACAATGTTGATGATCAAATCCTTGCCTACCCCTTTTTTCAAAAAAACCGCAACTGGCGGTAGAAAAATCGCGAGTATTATAAGAACTAGTTTGTTATCCATTGAGTTACCCTCTTAGTTAATTATTATTGCAGCCCCAATAAGCGCTTACATAGTCATTTCGGCATAACAGCCATGTTAGTCAGCCAAAAACTCTACCCTGTTCAATTTATATCCGTAAACGGAACACGGTATAATGCGGCAACGACTATGAAAGACAGTCAACAAATATGCAAGTGCCAATTTACCCAGAGAACTAATTCTTCATGAACAAAGCTGAATTCAAAACCATGTGGGAAAACATGCAGACAAATGGTTATTTTTCCAACCACCCTCATTATGAAGATTACTTTGGTAAAGCACCCACCGAGCAAGATAAAAAATTAGATGAAATCATTTTATCCTTGGATTTTAGTCAGCCCGATATCTACATACCCATCCCCTATTCGGAAGCATTAGAACGGAGCGCAAAGAGGACAGAACCTATCTGGCTACCAAAGACGTTTGATCTACCTCAGTCTGGAGTAGCACTTGATTTGGGCTGCGGCTTTGGCCGCTCAGTCAGGTGGCTTAGCCAGCAATATCAGCGAGTGATTGGCACTGACATCTCTGCGCAAGTTATCGGCACTGCCAAGGAGCTTTGCAAAGACATTAGCAATGTTGATTTTTACGTTAATGAAGCCGATTCTCTGCCACCGGAAGTGACTCCCAACAGCATAAACATGGCTTATATATTCACCGTTTTTCAGCATATACCCCGGCAATACACGCTGGAACTTCTGAAGAAGATTCAACTGGCATTGAGTCCTGAGGGCGTGGTGGTCTTTAATTTAGTCTCCATGATTAACGAAAGTATCAACGACGGTGCGGTAGAAACTGAGTGGGCTATTGGCTATAGCAAAGAGCAAGCGGAGGATCTGGTAAAACAAGCCGGGTTAAATCTGCAAAAAATCGTAAGTTGGTCTGGCCCGGAATCTGCAGCAAGCTGGCTATGGGTTGCCGCTAGCAAGACCCCTAACTCAACTAATTGAAAATTCCCATTGTAGGTGACAGCGATGGAACCTTACATTCGGTGAGGAAGCCTTTTGAATATTCCTAAAACCCAGCAACGCAGTCTTTTTAGAGTATGTGCGTTTCTATGCTTTGCATTGGTGATTCCTAGTTTTCTCGACGGAAATTATCGGTTAATTTTTGCACCCTTAGCCATTGCTTTTGGCAGCCTCAGCTACTCTTATGCAAAAGATGCACACCTGTTTCCCCTCGATGCCGCCGAAGCTGCGAAAATTGCGCTTAGTTCTGAGCAGCGTCATTTGGGTTTTTTAAGTTTAACTTGTGCGGTCATTGCCGCCGCAATTTGGTATATTGGCTAGATAAGCTTCCTAGTTAAATTCTGTTTCCTGCCGATTGATGATCCCAGCGAGAGTTCACTGATAACATGCCAAATCACACTGCCACTGTAGCGGGACCTACTTCACACAATTATTTCTCTCAGCGCCTGCGACTAAATTATGTAGACTGGGGCAACCACAGTGCTCCTCCCATGCTTTTAGTGCACGGGGGACGAGATCATTGCCGAAATTGGGATTGGGTTGCCGAACGTTTTCGGGACGACTATCACATCATTGCACCGGATCTTCGCGGTCACGGCGACAGCGAATGGATGGTAGGTGGCACTTACACCCAGCTAGACTATATCTATGATATTGCGCAGCTTCTCCACCAAAAAAAAATGCAGGATGTCACCATTATAGGGCACTCGCTCGGAGGCTCAATTTCTCTTCACTATACGGCTCTTCACCCACAAAATGTCAAGAAATTGGTTGCAATTGAAGGCATGGGGCCATCCCCAAAACTGGCTGCTGAAAATGCGTCCAAGCCAATTAACCAGAAAATACAAACATGGATGGATGGCATTCGAAAAGCTTCAGCACGCCTGCCTCGTCGCTACCCTTCACTCGAGGAAGCCTTTCAACGCATGCAGGACGAAAATCCCCATTTGTCTGAAACTCAAGCGCGCCATTTAACACTACATGGCAGTAATCAAAACGAAGATGGTACGTACAGTTGGAAATTCGACAACTATGTCCGGTTTTTTGCTTTTAGCGGCATTCCGATTGAGCAACAACGAGAACTCCTGGGCGAAATTGTGTGCCCTACTTTACTTATCCGCGGCACAGAATCCTGGGCGTCAGATCCAGTGGCCGATGGCAGAACGAAAAGCTTTAACTGCCCTGTTGAAGTGGAAGCGTTTGAAAAAGCAGGTCACTGGGTACACCATGACCAGCTGGATCATTTCGTTAACCGCGTAAAACTTTTCTTGAGCAATTAGGCATGCAAACCCTTTGTGTTTTTTGTGGATCAAGTTCGGGAAAAAACACCGAACATGCCCTCTTAGCCGAACGGTTAGGCAAAACAATGGCGCGTGAGAAAATCGCTCTCGTTTATGGTGGAGCCAGCGTCGGGCTCATGGGTACGGTAGCAGATGCTGCGATGGCCGAGGGTGGCCACGTTATTGGAGTAATTCCTGAGCAGCTCGTCGCTCGAGAAGTTGCACACAACTCGTTAAGCGAGCTAATCGTTGTTCAAGATATGCACGAACGAAAAGCCCGAATGGCAGATCTATCCGACGGCTTCATCGCGCTGCCTGGTGGACTAGGCACTCTAGAAGAGCTATTTGAAGTGCTTACTTGGGCTCAATTAGGCTTTCACAAAAAACCATGCGGCCTTCTAAATTCCGCAAACTACTATGATTCGCTCATTCGGTTTCTCGATGATGCCGTAAACGCTGGCTTTATAAGGCCCATCCACCGGCAAATGCTTCAAGTCGGAGACAGTGTTGACTCCCTTTTGGCGCTCTTTCAAGACTACCAACCACCTTCCTCCAGCAAGTAGTTACCCAGGCCCTCCCCCGAAAACCCACTTATAAAGCAGGCAATATAAAGGGCAAATGGCCTAAACTTAGCTACACTTGTGACTGACCGCTTCAAAATAGAAGAATACTAAAAAAATGGAAGAGATTTACCGAGTTATTTATGTCAGTTCTGCCAGCAATCTTATGCAAGAGGAGCAGTTGATCGATATTTTGAAATCCAGTCAGCCTCGCAACGCAGCGGCGGATATTACAGGACTTCTACTCTACAAGGAGGGCAACATTATACAGGCCCTTGAAGGCCCCAAAGACAATGTTCAAAAATTGGTGAGTAAAATTAAATCTGATAACCGCCATCATGGCGTAATCGAACTTTTGCAAGAAACGAGCGGGGAACGCCACTTTCCCAATTGGAGCATGGACTATGGCAATGTATCAAAAGACACAGAGGTAGGATTTTCCGATTTCCTCCACCCAGATCAGTCGGAGCAAGAGGAAGAAATATGCGCCGGTAGCGCTAAAAAATTGATGCTTAATTTCAAAAAGTACATGTAGGTTGCAAACACTGACCACTCTTTGTAGCACTTACCCTTTTTGCACTTACCCTTCCCCCCTTGTGATCTTTAGCGAAACCCTTAATCGTTGTGGCAGGCTTTTTTCAAGCGATCGTTCACAGCCAGCCATTCCTCAGTCTCTAAAGGCTGCTCAAACCAAATGACGTCTAACCCCAACTGATCTATTTCATTGAGCGTTCGGTAAAGAGACTGAGCAAAACGTTTGCTATCAGCAGGCATCGCCACCACATTATGATGCGCGAGTTTGGAAACCTGCGGAAAATTAGCAGCCACTATATAAGCTTCGTTCTCGGAAGGGTTCTGCAGTTTCTCACGCATAACATCCCTGTTCACAAGTCGCAGAGATGTTCGTGGCTGATAGTGATCTTCTACATTGCCAGACACGGAAACTGAATGATGCAGTGGAGCCGCCACAGGCCGACTTAGTACATGAGAAATCTCACTCGGTAAGATTGGACCTACTCGCAAAATTTGCGGCACCTTTCCACTTAAATCTAAAATGGTAGATTCTACTCCCAGTTGGCAATCGCCCCCCTCTAGCACCCCGTCAATTTTCCCGTCTAACTTCTCTAGCACCTGAGATGCACTGGTTGGACTTAGCTGCTTATACGGATTTGCCGAGGGTGCAGCTAATCCCAATCCGGTCTTTACTAATAGCCTGTGAAGCACCGTGTGTGAAGGCACGCGAAGCCCAATAGTGGACAATCCACCGGTGACGACAGTTGGAACACGGTTGGCTTTTTTAAGCAATATGGTCAATGGCCCGGGCCAAAAGGCAGCGGCAAGAGCCTGGGCTTCAGGCGGAATATCCGTAGCCCAATTTTCCACTTCTTCAAAACTGGCGATGTGAACAATCAACGGGTGATCGGCGGGTCGGCCTTTAGCGGCAAAAATAGCGTTGACCGCTTCAGCGTTACTGGCATCTGCTGCCAATCCGTACACTGTCTCAGTTGGCACAGCAAGAAGCCCGCCTTCTCGCAGTATCGACTCTGCCCGTTGCAGGTCATCGGCGCTGCTGGCGTCTAGTTTTTGAGTAAGCATTTAGAATCTTCAAAGCTGCGGATTTAGGAAGCCGCAGGCATTATAGACTCTCCAAGACGCAAGATCACAACCTATATTGTTGGGATTTCATACTCTTAGCGTCCCGCGCTCGTTCAACATTCACCTTTATCACGATCATAGGTGCCCCCTAAGCAAACCCAGCTCATTGCGCCTCTCTTAGCCTCCAACAGCGAAATTGCGGAACTTTGCGATTGTTAGAGCTGTTACATTGCTAACAAATCCATGTAAGAATGCCGTCACAACAATAAATAAAGCAAACCCGATACTCGTATGAATAAATCCCTTGTCTTGACCCTGTTGGCCGTTGTCACTCTGCTAGTTTTCCCTCTTGGATCCGCTGCTGAGTCTGACAGCAACACCTATATTTTGCTAAACGTCACCAGCGATGGGCCGCTGATCACTCGACGTCTGGTTTTCGCTGCCCGCCGCTCAGACAATGAATATGTTGCTCAAGATTTACAAAACTTAGGCCGTGGAGTCACCCGGTATATTCTTGATCCGGTGGAGCCAGGAAAATACTACCTCAGTAGCATCTATCCATCGCTCAACGACCGGGAAACAGGAAATAGAGTCGATGTTGATGACGAAAAAGGAGTAATAACACTAGTCAAAAATGCCATTAACTACATCGGTGACATCTACATCGAATCCGATGAAACTAGTATCAATGTCAATGAAATCGTAAATTTTAAATACGAACCCAACTCAGCAACCTTGATGGCTGCAGTCAGCGCCAACCGGCAACTCTTTGAAGAACTAGACGTTGTTATAACTATTGCTGGAGGCAAACCGATGAAAGTGGATAAAAAGCTACTGGGTCTGGAAAACTAGGCCCCTGCACCATGAATATCTGGGTAGATGCCGATGCCTGTCCTGTCGTGGTGAAGGAAATTTTGTTCCGAGCAGCAAGTCGCACTCACACCTTGACTACGTTGGTGGCCAATCAAGCCCTCAAGACACCACCTTCTCCTTTTATAAAGTCCTTACAAGTAGCCTCTGGCTTTGATGTAGCTGATGATGAAATTGTACAACGGGCAGTAGCCGGTGATTTGGTCATCACCAGTGATATACCCTTAGCCGCCGAGGTGATTGAAAAGGGAGCCCTCTCACTTTCACCCCGCGGGGAGCTATTTGATAGCAGCAACATAAAGGCGCGACTAAATATGAGAGATTTCTTGGATACAATGCGCGCCAGCGGAGCAGATACCGGTGGTCCGCCCGCTTACACCCAAACCGACCGTAAAACGTTTGCCGACAATTTAGATAGACTGTTGGCCAAGCAGCAAAAGGAGTGAATCGTGAGCCTACTTAACGCTCAAATCAAATGGATAATGCTGGTTTCAGGGGTTTTTACTTGCAGCATGTTTTTAGCACTGTTTGCACCAACATCTGGTCTCGAAATGCTTTTCGGGCAGCAAGTCCTCGAGCAACCTTACACAGAAATAGTAGTGCGCAACTGGGGCGGCCTGATAGGAATGGTCGGTGCGTTATTGATTTACGGTGCTTTTAAGACCCACTCTCGAAACTTAATCTTGGTGATAGCTGCAGGCAGCAAAAGCGTTTTTATCGCCTTGAATTTAATCTGGGGTCTGGATTATCTCTCAACCTCAATTGCAGCCATCGTTCTCGATAGCATCTGCGTCATTCTCTATGTCCTATTTCTAATTGGCCAGCGGTCCGCTCAGGGTAACTAACTTGGCGAAAGACTTCAGGAATAGTAATGCTTGACTACGGTCTAACTCACTGGCTCACCTTCTTTACCGCTTCTTTTTTGCTGACTCTCTCGCCAGGTCCAGATCTGGCATTTATCCTGGCCCAAACTGCCAGAGGAGGCAGACGCGCGGGGTTTGTTGCCATGTACGGGGTTTGGACTGGGGCTTTTGGCCATGTTTTTCTTGCAGCAGCAGGGCTTTCAGCAATTATCGCGACCTCAACCTTAGCCTTCACCTTAGTGAAACTAGGTGGAGCTAGCTATCTCATCTGGTTAGGTTTTCAAGCATTGAGAGCGAAATCTTCGGGGGATAAAGCAGAAAGCGAAATAGCAGCCAAAGGCAGTGTCTATTGGCAGGGAGTTTTAGTCGCCCTGCTAAACCCTAAAACCGCCATTTTCTTTTTATCATTCCTGCCCCAGTTTGTTGTTCCCAGCGCTGGACCTGCGACACTTCAGCTACTGCTCCATGGCAGCTTGGTGATCGCCACCGCGATTTTTGTCGAGCCTGCGGCCATTATAGCCAGTGCGACGCTGTCAGAAAAACTGAAAGAAAAATCGACTTTTGGCGCGTGGCTAGACAGAATTTTGGGTTCCGTCCTCATCGGAATGGGATTGCGCTTAATCCTGCAGGAGGGTTCTAGGTAACTGAACTCTGCTGAGCAGGCAAAGCCCCATTGCCGGTGCTAAATCACTCAATGGGTATAATTGGAATAAGTTAGCCGCCAACTTCGTGAAGTTCCTTTTTGCGCTGCCTGTAAAACTCTAATAGACCACCAAAGGCATAAGACAGGACAGCGGCACCTAATCCAGTAACAATGGCTTCAGCAGCCTCCGGCCCAAACATTCCATCATGAACAAAATAATCAACGAAACCGGTAATTACACCGAGGATAATAGAAATAGCTAAGCGATTCTTCGTGCGGGCGAGCACTAAAGCAACAGAGGCGAGAACACCAGCTAGGATCCCGGTTTGAGAGGCAATGATCCAATGACCAAGCCCAAGCGCCAATAAATTACCTTGCACCATGGTAACCAAACATGCAGCGGTGGACTCGCCAATATTTTCCAGCAATGGTGCAACTTTCTTTCCTTTACTCATACTATTCGCAGATTCCCAATATTTGTCGCGTTTAAGCAGTGCAGTGTCTCCACACCCTACTCGACCAAGGACCGCCGATACTCGCTGTCTATTTCAGCAAAACCTATTAATCGCTCAATTGGCGACAATAACTTAGTCTACCGACAGCCAGTTTGCGATCAATTCCTCGCTCTTGCTCCATAGTTGGTCGGCTGCATCATCTGTAGCAAACTCAGCAATCGTGGGGTTTTGTCGATCGAAAAAGTATTTTCCCTCCGCTTTTAGAACCCCTTCTTCCTCAGAGCTAGCCAACCAAATCAAGGTGTCAGCGCCCTTCTCTACATTCCACATAAAAGGATACATGACTATGCCTAATAGCTTGGCAAGCAGACCACCTTTGCCCCAAATTTCCGTGCGCACTGCTCCAGGATGAAAAGAGCTGGCAATTATCCCCTTGTGGCGGTAACGCTGATCTAAAGTCCGCGCCGTCAGAAGATTCATCAATTTAGACCTGCCATAGGCCTTTAGAGTCCCGTAGCCATTGGATAAATTCAAATCGTCAAAGTCTAATGGACTGTTCTTGTGCCCCAAGGAACTCGTAAAGATGACTCTTGCAGAGCCACCGGAATCAGATAGCAAGGCCGGAAGTAGCTTTTGAGTGAGCAGAAACCCACTGAGATGGTTTGCGGCGAGCGTAGTCTCAAAGCCATCGTCCGTGAGCACACGGTCGCTATTGGCAGAGCCTGCGTTGTTGCACAGCACGTCAATGGACGGATAGGCAGACAGCAACGAACGAGCCACTGAAACAACATTTTCCATAGAACAAAAGTCAGCAATAAACAGTTGAAGTTGTTGATTTTTCGTTTCCTGCTTTAATTGTTCCAGTGCAATAGTGCCTCGGGTCTTATCTCGGCAAACCATGGCCAGTGTCGCTCCACGTTTGGCAAAGTTGCGACAGGCCTCAAAACCAATCCCGCTGTTCGCGCCGGTGACAACAAATACTTTGCCTGTTAAATCTGTTAGCAAATCAGAATCCATCAATGGAATAATCCTTTTTAACTTCAATCATAAGAATGTCAGAGCCTTGGCCTAGCTCAATACGGTTGCCAGTTTACCCTTATTCAACGAGACATCCATTATTTAAATTACTTTAATTAACTACATTAACTTACTGTTTTAAAATATTTTTTTATAAAATTTCCGAATTTCATTGCGCCCAGCAATAGCTGCTCAGATAGACATTATGCCTCAGGGGAAGACTGGCATGAATCGTCCGCTAATTCTTGTACAATATCCTCTAACAGCAGCCGCACCCAACGCCGCTCGCAAAATTAAGGGATTCAAACTAACTATGAACAAACAAGCTACCTTTACCCGTTTTGATGAATGCACCAAAGAAGACATAGACATAATTATGGAAAGCTATCAGGCATTTGCCAACGATCTCCCTAGCCGCGTTCTCAATCACTTGCGCTTGCTTGATGGGGACTTTGGCGGCTTTAACATCGATCGTCTTCAGCATTGTTTACAAACAGCGACCCGAGCTCACAAGGATGGCCGAGATGAAGAGTACGTGGTGTGCGCATTGCTCCACGACATCGGCGACACCCTCGGTACATACAATCACGGCGCTTTAGCCGCAGCAATATTGAAACCCTTTGTTTCTGACGCCAATCATTGGATGCTGGAAAAACACCCAGTTTTCCAAGGGTACTACTATTACCAACATATTGGGGCGGATAGAAACGCACGGGACGCGCTCAAAGATAGTCCCCATTACGACCACACTCTCGAATTTATCGAAAAATATGATATGCCTTCGTTTGATCACGACTATGAGTCACTTCCTCTGACTTATTTCGAAGACATGGTTCACCGAGTATTAAGCAAATAAACCCGGCTCTTAACTAGGTACAAAACATGATTGTTGTAATAGGCAGCGTAACAATTCGAGAAGAATCCCAAGCAGAAGCGCTTCAACACAGTAAAGTTCACGTTAGCAGGTCTAGACTCGAACCGGGCTGTATTAGTCACGATGTTACAATTGATGCGGATAATCCAAATCGTTTGGTTTTTGTTGAGCGCTGGCAAACCATGGAAGACTTGGAACAGCACTTTCAAGTACCAGAATCCAGCGAATTTGTGGCCCTAATTGCGAAGCTGGCAACCATTGCTCCTTCCATGCAACTTTACATTTCGGAAGAAGTGAAGCGCCACTAGATTTCGTGGTTAACTTATTGATATAAAAATCTATTTTAAGAGAATATCCCTATGATCAATCCACCAATCAGCCAATTTCCGGTACCGGATTTAGAGCAGTTACCAAGCGATATCAAAGAAAAAATCTTGGCAGTTCAAGAAAAAGCTGGATTTGTACCCAACATCTTTCTTGCCCTCGCCCACAGAGAACATGAGTTTCGCGCGTTCTTTGCCTACCATGATGCGTTGATGGAAAAAGATGAGGGGCTTTCAAAGGCCGAACGAGAGATGATTGTTGTCGCGACCTCAGGTTTGAATCAATGTTTATACTGCGTCGTCGCCCACGGGGCAATATTGAGAATTAGAGCGAAGAACCCCCTATTATCTGACCAGATAGCAACAAACTACCGCAAAGCAGCAATCACTGATCGCCAGCGAAAAATGCTCGATTACGCTGTGAAAGTTTCCCAGAATGCGGAGCTAGTCGATGAACGTGATCATGATGACCTAGAGAAGCACGGCTTTAGCACTGATGAAATCTGGGATATTGGTGCGATAGCCGCTTTGTTTGCTCTCTCAAATCGAGTGGCGAATATGGCAGCTATTCAGCCCAATACTGAATTCCACACGATGGCCAGAGAGTAAAGCTTACAAAGACTAAGCAATAATTTATATTAATTTAATCTTTTAAACTACTGATTAACATATACTAATTGAAAAGTATCCGGCTCTTTCCGCCCTTTGGCAGACAACGAATTGAACCCACTTTATGCCCCTGTTTTCGCTTCCCCTGCCTTTGCCTCCGAGTTAGTCTAAGGGCCAAGTGCTCCACTGAAGGGCACCCTAACTAACTATAAAGTGGTCCTAGATGGCTATCAATCCTGCAAGCTTTCCCGCGAGTCGCCCCGGTAACGCCGCCACCATTATCCAACCTTGCCTTGGCAGCAGGCTCTATGAAGATGACAACGGCAGTATTCTTATAGGACAACCCCCCGAAGTGCTCAAAGGGTTGCTGCTACACGGTGTAAGTAACTTCGACACATTGGTTCTTCCGGATGTGAAAGAAAAAGGCGGATCACTGACGAACAGCCTCGAATTTCCACTTTATTTCTTCTTATTTGTCGCTAAAGGCCTCGAACAGAATCGAAAACTGAACATTGTTGGCGAAAAATCGGATATCAGTCACGCTCTCCGCTTATTACGAATTACTTTGTTTGGCCCTACCCGCCAAGAGCTCAACGGCTGGAACACGGAATCTGCTCTTAAAGAGGAATGGCTCGCTGCTTGCGCTGAACTTGCCCTCAAAGACAAGTACGGCGACACAATTCCAGTGCAGGATTTTTTCAACCTACACCCATTCGACGATGGTCGCGCAGTGGTCGGAAAGCAAACAATTCGCCACGTGGGCGAAGATGCCTATGCAATCACGTCCAAAGGCGTTAAAACTCCGGTTGACTTAAATGGAGATACAAGTACCCAACCTCCCTATCAAGTGTCCCCTGATTACGTGCCTGGCGGCCTTGTAAAACTAGGCATAGAAGTCCTCGGTGGCGCTTCCGGGTTCACTCCTACGGAAGCCTGTACCGGCCTCGCTCTCTGCTACAACGGCGAGTACATGCTGATCGACGCTATCCCTTTCTTAGATCAACATTTGTTCGCCAGAGGCATATCCAAGAACCAAGTCGCTTCGGTGTTTTTAACTCATCTTCACGATGATCACTCCTCACTTTTCCCACTTATGCTCATGCCCCACAAAATAGACCTGATTACCACAAGGGAAATATTTTGTATGGCTATGGAAAAAGTGGCTTGCGGTTTAGGGTGGTCAGTAGATGCTGTTGCCGAGCATTTCAACCTCATTGAGGTATGCATTGGCAAGCAACTAAACTATTTTGGCCTAACCATCACACCTCATGTTACAGTCCACAGCATACCCACTGTTGGAGCCACTTTTTCTACAGTAAACAAGGGTGTAGAGCGTGAAATTTGTGTTATAGGTGACAATCATTCCATGGCCGCCGTTCGCGATATGGGAGAGCGAGGGTTAATCCGTAATAGCACTATCCGTAATTTGGAGAGGCTCTACAGCGACAGCTATTCGCTTCTCGTGGCAGACGGGGGTGCTGGTGCAATTCACGGAGATCCGGCTGACGCCATCCAATCAGCATCGGACAGGGTTGTGTTTGTCCATGTTGAAGAGCTTACCAACGAGTTCAACACTACCTTTTCCTTAGCCACCTCCGGCAAGCGCTACACTATTCTTGAGGGTGATTCTGCAATTTATACCTCTCAAATAAACCATTACTTAACTGAGTGGCTCGGCCGACCCTTTCCGAATCGATGGATGCGCAGCTTATTAGCGGATGAAGAGATTCGGCGTTACAACGCAGACGATGTATTACTTGTACAAAATGCGACAACGCGAGGTTATGTTTATCTCATTTTAACCGGTTACTGTGATGTGGTGCGCCATGACGGAGAACAGTTGCACAAAGAAGCAGAACTTCAAGCGGGCGATATCCTCGGTGAAATGGCAGTTATCACTGGCAAGGGGACGCGAAACGCCAGCGTAGTGGCTCGGACACCAGTGACTCTGTGCGTTTTTTCGGAAGAAACGTTTAAATCCTTTATAGTGGCCGAGGATTTTCAAGACAAACTTCTTAAGCAGTGGTCTCTGCGACCTGCAATCTCCCAGCAGCCACAATTGAAAGATATGAACTCGACAGTTGTCGAAAAACTCAGCCGCATTGCAGAAACTGAGACATTACCCGCCGGCGGAAGTTTAGACCTAGATGCGAACCAATGGTGTCTGTTAAGCGAAGGCAATGCTGAGCTAGATGGAACTCCTATGACGCAAGACGATGACTACGCAGCCAGACCATTTGCGGCAGAAAAAGTAGGGCTAGTTACAACCAAGCTAGGTTGTACACTATTACTATTCGACCAAAGCGCCCTTCACAACCTTCGTCTGGAATGCCCTCAACTGAACTATTACTTACGTAAGCTGCGAATCGAAGATTGGAGGCAGCAATTTGATTGGAAATTAGGGGTGGTCAATAGCCACGATTAAGCTTCCCAGTTCAGCCCACCGTAGACCCGTCGAGTGCAACACGCGCCGTCTTTAACCTAATTCTTACAGTAGTTTCATTTCATGAGTGTAGTAACGGCAACGATCGCAAACCAGCAAATTCTAGCGCTTAACGATGCGCAGGCATCAGAAAACCGCATCCATAGCGATGATATTGCGGAAAAATACGGGTTTGAAGGAGCCTTGGTTAGTGGCGTTAATGTGTTTGGCTACCTAACCCAGCCGCTGGTTAAAACTTACGGGGAAGAGATTTTAAGCAGAGGCATGCTAGACGTTTTGTTTATGAAACCCGCCTACCAAGACGATTTATTGACCCTCACCACAGAACAGCTTAAATCTGAGTCCAGCAAGCGAAATTGTGTGACGTCGGCAAGCAATGAAAAGGGTCGAATCCTTGCCAAGCTCGAATCATGGCTGCCGCTGGAGTTGCCTTCGGTCAATTCATTGGCGCATATGACGTGCTTAGAGCGAGAAATAGAAAGGCCTGAAATAAGCTGGGATAGGATTACTCTGAACGAGCCAGCACCTGCATTTCTTTGGCAGCCTACGATTGAAGAAAACCAAGAGCATATTAAAGTACAGAGAGACCGGTCAGCGCTTTATCAGGGTGACAATGGGTTCATTCACCCCTATCTTTTTTTGGATGCCTGTAATCAAGCACTCATGCGCCTGTTTGTTTTGCCTGCCTGGATTCACACCGGTAGCAAAATCTGCTTGCGCAACCCCCTTAAAATTGGACAGTCAATTGACATGCGAACTATGCCTATCCATAAGTGGGAGCACAAAGGCCATCAATTCATAAAGCTATACATAGCGATGTGGGCCGAAGGGTCTGTGGCGGCAGAAATTGAACACACCGCAATATTTAAGATAGCGACTTAAACCGGAGCTTATTCTCTACATAACTGGTCGTTAGTTTTCGCCCTTTCTCAATAAATGTTAGTCTCAAGTAAAACTGTCCTTGCAACCCATTGTTTTCTTTCACAGTTAATCTTGAGCCTACATTATGACCGTCACCACACATGAATTTCTTAAAAAACTAGGCTGTATTTTTAGCCTGGCCCTACTCTGCACAGCGTCTAGTTTAGCTGCCGACCTCTCGACTAAAATTCTCCCCTTGCGGGAACAGGCGGAACTGACAAATTCCATCTTGACCAAACGCCTGGACCAAGTGGTTCCTCAAGTTATGCGCAGAGCAGGTGTTGATGCCTGGGTGATTATCGCTCGAGAATACAATGAGGACCCGGTTCTCAAAACAATGCTACCCGCAACCTGGCTCAATGCTCGTAGACGCACCGTGCTTATGTTTATTGATCATGGCCCCGAAACAGGAGTCGAGCGAATGGCAGTCGCCCGCTATGCCGTAGGCGACCTTTTCCCCGGCGTTTGGAACCCTGAGGAACAACCAGACCAATATGAGCGAATCGCTCAAATTTTGAGTGACTTTGACCCTCAGCGAATTGCGCTAAATTACTCAGACACCTACGCATTAGCCGATGGTTTGACCTTCTCCGAGCAGCGAGATTTTAGTCAGGCCTTACCCCAAGCATTGCAGGAAAGGATAGTCTCAGCTGAGAAAGTCGCTGTAGGCTGGCTAGAAACCCGAATTCCCGAGGAAATTCACGCCTATAGGGATGTCATGGAAATTGCTCACTCAATAATCTCAGAAGGCTTTTCTAGCGAAGTTGTTAGCGCGGGTGAAACTTCTACCACAGACCTAGAATGGTGGTTTAGGCAACGGGTCTCTGATTTAGGCTTAGGGACTTGGTTCCACCCCAGTATCGAAGTAGAGAGATCCGATCTATCTATCGCAGAAATCACCGCAAAGGGTTTAGACCCGGCAATCCTTCAAAAAGGCGATCATGTCCATATTGATTTCGGCATCAGCTACTTGAATCTACAAACAGACACCCAGCAAAATGCTTACATTTTAAGAGACGGTGAAATCGATGTACCAGCAGCTCTTAAAACTGCATTGAAAGCAGGCAATGAGTTACAGGATATCCTAACGAACAATTTTCAAGTTGGACGCACTGGCAACGACATCCTGCGGCGTACTAGAGAGGAATCGCTCACCCGAAGCATTGGCCCGATTATTTACACTCACCCCATCGGATTGCACGGCCATGCCGCCGGAACCACTATTGGCATGTGGGACAAGCAAGATGGCGTACCTGGCACCGGTGACTATCCTATGCATGCCAATACTGCCTATTCAATTGAGCTGACAGCCTTAGTCGATGTCCCTGAATGGAGCCAACAACCAATGCGGATGAAACTAGAAGAAGACGGTTTTTATGATGGCGAAGGTTTCGAATATATCCAACCCCGCCAAACCGAATACCATATTATAGTTCCAAAATAGAGCAACCTCGCTCCCAGCTAGGATTAGAAAATGCCATTGGATATTACGTTTACTCTCAGCGATCGAGACCTCGAACGCTTTAAAACTATTGTTAAACGAGTGCGCACGGAGTTGAATTCGCCTCAAACTCAGGCAGATATCGAGCAAGCGGCTTATAGAATCGTAGATGTCGCAGTTAAAACAGATCTTCCTGATTTTATAGCCCATAGACTACTGCAGTTAAAATCTCTGCTAGACATGCTTAATGACTCAGAATGGGGCCCGAGTGACGCCGAACGAGAATCTATTCTTAAAGCCATGGCCTATTTTAATGATCCGGTAGATCTAATTCCCGACCACATTCCTGGAATCGGCTTCTTAGACGATGCGATTTATATTGAGATCATAGTTCGGGAGCTTCAAGTCGAGTTGCAAGCCTACCAAGAGTTCTGTGAATACCGGCGCTTAAAAGAGGAGGAGTTATCCGCAGACGGGCTCGACCTCAAACACAACAGGTCGGAATGGATTGCGGCGATAAGAGATAAACTACGTGGGGACATTGCCCGAGCCCGCGAAAATGCAGCGGAAGATGATTTTGTTTTCAAGATATTATAATCCTAAGATTGCCATCGCTGCCCATAGGCTAACCACAATCAAATGGAGTCGCGGATGACTTTCAGGCCCTACAATGCAAAATTAGACAAGGCAGCGAGCCGGCGAATTTGGCGCGAAATAGGCTGGATCGACTATGACGATAAGGATGATGAAAAATACCTGCACACTTTTCTTGCCTCATCTGATGTCATGGTTGCAGAAATCGATGGCCACGCGGAATGCTTAGTGGCTGCGGAAAACGGGTCAATTCGTCATTTAGAGAAAGATTTGCCACTAAATATTATTGCTGCGGTAACAACCAGTCACATCGCCCGTAAACAAGGTTTTGCCTCTCATTTAACAGCCCAGTTAATCGCGGCCGCCGCCGAAAAAGGTGCCGCCGTATCTGCGCTCGGTATGTTTGAGCAAGGCTTCTATAGTCGCTTAGGATTTGGCACTGGCCCCTATGAGCATACCGTGTCATTTGAGCCTGCAAGAATCAAAAGCCGGGTGCGAGCTAGGGTTCCGTTGAGAATCGGCATCAAAGATTACAAAGATTGCCACAATGCGTTGATGAATCGATGGCGAGGGCATGGATCAGTTCAGGTTTTTCCCGCAAAAAGTTTCAAAGCCGAAATGGGATGGACCGAGCAAGGGTTTGGACTTGGCTACCGTGACAGCAACGGTTGCCTTAGTCATTTCTTTTGGGGCTCAACAAAAGGCGAGCACGGCCCCTACAAAATAACGGCCATAGCTTATCAAAACCGAGATCAACTTTTAGAACTCATGGCACTGATTAAAGGACTTGGTGATCAAGTCTATACAGTTGAAATGAATGAACCGGCCTTCGTCCAATTACAAGATATGATTGCTAGCCCTTTTCGAGGACAAGCGCGCAGTGAAAATTCTGAGCATGAGGAATACAACAGTGCCGAAGCCTACTGGCAGATTAGAATCAATGATGTGTTGGAATGCATTGCCCAGACCTGTCTAGCCAACCGTTCCACACTATCGTTTAACCTTACTTTAACCGACCCCATCGACCAGTACCTGGACAAATCCCAAGCTTGGCAAGGGGTAGCTGGACAATACACTGTTCACTTGGGTCCAAACAGCGAAGCAAAACGGGGAGTCCAACAAGGACTACCGACTCTAACAGCCTCAGTTGGAGCCTTCTCTCGGTTATGGCTGGGCGCCGCCAGCGCCAATTCCATTGCTACGGCTGACGAGTTAACCGCAAGCCAACAGCTTCTAGATCAACTTGATGTTACTCTCGCTCTGCCCCTTCCCAAAGTCGGGTGGGACTTTTAGACGAACCCCTAACTCAAACCTAGGCTAGCCCAAAATCCCAACCTCCGAATGAGCCAACTTACCAGCCTAGGAATCCTGTTTATTACTTTGCCTCCAGCGTATAATTTAGTCCGTCTAACAAACACGTCACCTACTGGCACAAATAAGGTTTTTACACCTCTCTTTATAGCTATTACACTGCTGTCTTGGCTGGTATAAAACCAATAAATAGCGCTCACTAAGAGGTAAAACTTTGGGACAGCCCCAGCACATAGAAAGTAGACTGACTAAATCCAAAGCGCTCGCTCTGGCAGTTCGCCAGGATACTTCAGCGCTCGTCGCCCAAGCTGCCCAGCTGCGCGATGGCTTCCACTCGAACACTATCAGCTACTCTCGAAAAGTCTTTATCCCTCTGACCCATCTTTGCCGTGATGTTTGTCACTATTGCACCTTTGCTAAGACCCCTAAGCGCATTGATAATCCTTATCTCAGCGTAGAGAAAGTGTTAGATCTTTGCCATGAAGGTGCCAAGATGGGCTGCCAAGAAGCACTGTTCACTCTGGGTGAAAAACCGGAACTGCGCTACAGAGCAGCCCGCGAAGCCCTCCAGGAATTAGGCTTTGAAACGACCATTGACTATGTTTACGCCGTTGCCAAACGCGTATTGGAGGAAACGGGCCTGCTACCTCATATCAACGCGGGCAATATGACCGCAGCTGAGCTGGAAAAAATGCGCACAGTGAGCGCATCGATGGGTATTATGCTGGAATCCACTTCCACCAGACTCACCGAAAAAGGTATGCCTCATTACGGTTCTCCTGACAAAGACCCCGTAGTTCGGCTAGAGACACTGCGCCTTGCTGGTCAGGCTAAAATCCCCTTCACAACCGGCATTCTTATTGGAATAGGAGAAACCCGGCGAGAGCGGATAGAATCCTTACTCGCCATCAGGGAAATTCACGAAGAATATGGTCATATTCAGGAAATCATTGTTCAAAATTTTCGTGCTAAGCCTGAAACTAAAATGGCGCAAGCTCCCGAACCTGATCTGGAAGACCTATTATGGACAATTGCTGTTGCTAGATTAATTTTCGGCCCTGAAATGAATATTCAGGCACCGCCCAATTTAAGCCCCGGCGTCCTCCCAAAGCTGGTTGCAGCAGGGATAAATGATTGGGGGGGTGTATCTCCTTTGACACCAGATCATGTTAATCCAGAGGCGCCTTGGCCACACTTAGATAAATTGGCAGCAGAGACTTCCGCTGCCGGCAAGTTCCTTGAGCAACGCTTAACGGTTTACCCCAGTTATCTCAAAGAGAGCGAGCAGTGGATTTCTCCGGAGGCCCGACCCTCAGTGCTGCGCCTTGCTGATGCTAGCGGCTTCGCAAAGCGAGACAATTGGCAAACAGGAGAATCGAGTGAAACTCCCCTTCTTGAATCTGCCCTGCTCGCCAAGCCCATTATCGCTGAATCGGTCAGCCCTGAGGTAAAACAGTTTGTTAGCAAGTGCATTGAGAAACAAGAATTAACACAAGCGGAGGTCGCTCGGTTGTTTGAGGCTCGTGGCCCAGATTTCAGCTATGTGGTTCAACAGGCAAACCTGCTCCGCAAAAAATTGAATGGCGACACTGTTACCTACGTGGTCAATCGGAACATTAACTACACCAACGTTTGCTACTTCAAATGCCAGTTTTGTGCTTTCTCAAAGGGCAAAGCCAGCGAGAACCTTCGTGGCAAACCCTATGATATTGATGCTGAGGAAATAGCGAGACGCTGCCTAGAAGCATGGCAAAGAGGCGCCACCGAAGTTTGTCTACAAGGGGGAATCCACCCTGACTACACGGGACAGACCTATCTGGATATAGTGGCGACAGTTCGAGCAGCGACACCCGCCATGCATATCCATGCCTTCTCGCCTTTAGAAGTTTGGCAAGGGGCTAAGACTCTGGATATCAGCCTCGAGCAATTTTTAGTCAAACTCAAGGATGCAGGCCTCAACACCCTGCCCGGCACCGCGGCAGAAGTGTTACACGATGATGTCAGGGAACAGATTTGCGCTGACAAATTAAATTCGCGGCAATGGCTTCAAGTGATGGAAACCGCCCATCGAGTGGGTTTCAAGACCACAGCCACTGTAATGTACGGCCATGTTGAAACCAACGAACACCTTGCTGCACATCTTTTAAAGCTGCGGTGCTTGCAGCAGCGGACCCATGGTTTTACTGAGTTCGTGCCGTTGCCTTACGTGCCCATGGAAGCACCAATGTACCTGAAGGGTAAGTCTCGCAAGGGGCCGAGCTTTCGCGAGGCTGTATTAATGCATGCAGTTGCCCGGTTGGTGTTTAACGATCTCATACCAAACATACAAACATCATGGGTTAAAATGGGCCGCGACGGAGTCCAAGCGTGCCTTAACGCTGGAGCTAACGATTTAGGAGGCACCCTGATGAACGAAAGCATTACAAGAGCAGCAGGTGCCGACCACGGCCAAGAGTGGACCCCAGATCGGCTCAAGAAACTCATCGTGGAAAGCAACAGAAACCCGCGCGTACGTAGCACTCTTTACGGGGAGGTTGACGCGAACCGTATCGCCGCCGCCGAAAATGCACACGAGTTAAGTGACTTAAAGAATACTGCCGCGCAAAAACTGCAGCGCAGCAAAAAAATGGAAAACCTCGCTCTGCAAGTTTAACCTCGCCGCCAAACCTAGATTGATACTAGAGATGAACTCTTCTAGTTAAAGGGTTTGCTTGTGCCGCGATTTAATTGCAGCTTTTGCTGAGCTCTACGCCGACGGTTGAGAGAAGCCCAGCGATCCCTGAGCTAACAAGGCATCCAGTGGCTGCATTTGAGCGTACTTAGGCGAAACGAACACTAACCATCACAGGAAAATAGATCGTTATGAAAATTGCAATAACCGGCGCTAATAGCAGCGTAGGGAAAAATCTTTTAGCCCAGTTAGCCTCGCTTCCCGATACAAATATCATCGCCGGCGTGCGCTCGCCCTCTGCATTTGAGTCATTACCAAAAGCAGAATCGATTACCCCAGCGGTTATTTCTTATGATGATGCAGGCAAGTTAGCCAGGGTACTTGATGGCGCGGACTGCGTTATCCATCTAGCAGGCATCCTGATTGAGTCTAAACATTCTAATTATGCGAGTGCGAATGTAGCAGCAACAGAAACTGTCATTGCTGCAGCCAAACTTAGCGGCGCTAAGCATCTTATTTTTATCAGTGTGGTAGGCGCCTCCGCGAACTCCAATAACGCCTACTTTCGATCAAAGGGAGCCGCTGAGGACTTAGTCAGCAATTCAGGTCTGGCTTCAAGCATCATTAGAACGCCGATTTTATTAGGCATAGGCTCAGCTGGCAGCACTAGTCTTAAGTTTGCTGCCTCCAAAGAGAAGACGAAAGTACTTGGTGGCGGCCATTATGTGATGCGACCGTTGGATGTGGACGACCTCAACAATGCGTTAACAGCGCTCGCAACCAACCCGGCAACCGGCTCTTCCACTTACGAGTTAGTAGGGCCAGAACCCATTGCCTACCGTGATTTGATAAAACTAGCCGCTGAAACTATGGGAAAAAGCGTAGAAGTTGGCAGCGCACCCGTGTGGCTAGCCAAAGCGGGGTCCGCTATCACCAGCATAATTAAAGGTGGAGGCATGACACCAACCGTAATTGATGTGATAACCATGAATGAAAACGTTGCCAAGAATTCCGATAGCGACTTAGGTATAACCCTCACCCCGCTTCGCGAAACGTTAAGTAAAATACTCAAAGAGAAATAATAATGACTGAACCTACTGAATCAAATTCTGCGGAAGACACCAGCGACATCAGCCAGGAAAACGCCCCTAAGAAAAAAGGCGGCCCTCTAGGCAGGATTATCTTCTTAGCAATTACTGCTGCCTGCTTCGCTTACTTGTATTTTCGATTAAACGGCGCAGCAGCGAGAGAAGGCCTTGGGCTTATAGAATACATGAGTAATGTATTTTCGACGGTTGACTGGGTACCGTGGCTGGGATTAATGATTTGCTACTCTTTATTCTACTTTGTCATCGATACTCTTGTGGTTACCAAAGCGATGAATTGGTTTATCTCAGATATCAAGTACAAAGATATCCTGCCGGTTCGCGCGAGCGCCTACATCATTTCAATTTTTAACGAGCAAATTGGTAAAGGTGCCATGGCCTTCTACCTCAATAAGCGCCATCAAATACCGGGCTGGGAAGTAGGTTCGGTAATGCTGTTTATCATGTTTTGTGAAATTTTTTACTTATTGATTTGGGCGACCATTGGCTTTGCTTTTGGCGGCGGTAGTCTACCGGAAGTTTTCTCAATAATGCCTTATATTAGCGCCGGTGCAGCTGTGGTATTGGTTGTATGGGTGTTGTATTTCCAAGGAACAATCCTACCCAACAATAAATTTCGCGAAAAGCGTGTGCTACATGCATTCAACAAAGCAAAACCTTGGCACTACGCGGCCTTCTTTTTGCTCCGATCTCCAGCTCTTTTGGCGGCGATCATTGTATACACAGTAGCCCTCAACCTATTTGGAGTGGAAGCCTCTTTCCTGACTTTACTGCCGTTTTTGCCGGTAATCTTTTTTGCCGCTGCAGTACCAACACCCATGCGCGCCGCTGCGATCACTTTCTGGGTGATCCTTTTTCCAGACAACGAAGGGCAAATGGCCGCTTTCGGGTTTGTGCAACACAATTTCTTTATTTTGTTTAATGCTGCAATTGGTCTTATATTTTGGCGCAAAGCCCAAAAAGATCTCTTTAGCGACTAATGGCAAATTTTTTAACGGCCCTGCGGCTAATTTTGATAATGCCGATTGCGTACGGATTGGCGAACCCCGGCTCCATGCCGGGGTTTTGGATAGTCATTCTTTTATTACTCGCCATTGCTAGCGACTTCTTGGATGGCAAAGTTGCGAGAGCACTTGGTACTGCCTCTGCGAGGGGGATGCTGTTCGATCACAGTACGGATTTTCTTTTTGTTACCTCCACGATGCTGGCTTTGGCTTTTGCCGGTATTCTTCCTTTCCTACTTCCGCTCCTAGTAATCATCGCGTTCAGTCAATACGTCCTGGACTCCTATCTTTGGTTCAAACAGAAACAATTAAAAATGAGTTTCTTAGGGCGTTGGAATGGAGTTTTCTATTTTGGACCTGCTTTGCTGTTTGCTCTGGCGTTAATCCCAACAACCAGCTCGATCCAAAATTTCTTCCAAGGATGTAGCCTACTATTGGCCTATGGACTGATTGTTTCCACCGTACTATCTATCGCTGATAGAAGCCTCGCTCCTTTGCTTCAAAAAGAGTCTTAAGCTCTTTTAAATTGAACTAAGGTGTAAAGACACTCGTTTGGCTCTGCTTATAGCCTAGGCGATGAGCGATTGCGGCGACACGCTGTCCCTCATCCAAGCTGATCGGTTGGTTATAAACTTGCCAACGATCTGACACTGTCTCTTCTTCTGACAACAGTTGGTAACCGATAGACGCACCTTCCGTGACAGTGTGAAGTGTGAGTTCTCTCCCCTCAACTCTAAATTCTATCGGCCCGGTTATTGGTTGGATTTTTCCCGGCCAAACCGATTCAATGTAGTCAGCTTCCGGCATCAGACCTTTGTCTTGAATTTCGATCATCCAACGGTCCATTTCCTGCCTCAATTCAATGAGCTTAGAAGCGTAAACGGGATCTCCGGCAAGATTCACCAACTCGTGCGGGTCGTTTGCTGTATCAAACAGTTCTTCTTCATCCTTACTCCCTCTGAACCACTGAGCTTGAACAGCGTTAAGTTCTCCCGCGTCCCGGAGTCGCAGCAATTCTTGCATAATAGGCATTTGTTCTCGGTATCTAAGCGGCAAGTAATACGGTTTTTCTGGATTGAAATTGCGTAAGTACTTGAACCGACCATCACCCACTGCCCTTATGGTGTCTGTCACACTGTCAAAGCGATCAGCCGCAGCATGGATATAGTGACGAGGCTTTTGCTCTTCAAAGCTCCCAAGAAAAGCACGCCCATCTAAATCATTCGGCGGTTGAATGTTAGCGAGGGATAGAATTGTAGATTTAAAATCAACGAAACTGATTAACTGAGAATCACTTTCGCCGGCACGGTATTTATTCGGAAACCTCACAATCAGAGGCAACCTCAGCCCAGAGTCGTAAAGTAACCTTTTCTGCCGAGGGAGCGGCCCCCCGTGATCCGTATACCAAAAGATTACCGTTTCTTCGAGCAGTCCATCTTCTTCCAGCTGATCTAAGATTTCACCGACCTGCTGATCCATCGCTACAATATTTGAATACACTTGACGGATATCTTGCTTAGCTATGTCCGTCTTCGGTAAATAAGGTGGAACTGGCACCTCCAAATCTTCATCCACAAGCAACGGATTGTTTGCCTGATTCCAAACCTGGGACTCATGAGTAATGCCAAAATTAAATATAGAAAAAAAAGGCTGACCTGGCGCCCTGTTACGCCAATGAGCGCTGGCGCTACTGTCATCCCAGGCCATCACAGGTGCTTCAAATTGATAGTCTTCTTTTGCGTTATTGGATGTGTAATAGCCTGCTTCTCTAAAATACTGACTATGCATCTTTACGGTGGCTGGGGGAACAGCCTCATAGGGCACGAAGCCATCAGGTGCAAAACCGGCGAGACCTGAGGTACGCATATGCTGGGCACCAATTCTATTCTGATACATGCCTGTCGCGATCGCCGCCCGGCTAGGAGCACACACACCAGAGCTAGAAAAAACCTGCGTGAATCGGACACCTTCGTCTGCCAGCCGGCTTAGGTTAGGAGTTTCAACAGTCTCATCCCCAAAGGGCGGAATAATGGGGCTTAAATCTTCGGCCACTAGCCATAAAATGTTCGGAGTATTCAGTGACAATGGAACATCAAGCCCTGCCTCTTCTTTTGGCTCAGAGCCTCCACAGGACAGCAGCGTAACAGCGATGGCAATGGCTAATCCTACTAATTTTCTCATTTTAGCAGCCTACGCCGTTAGGCTAATTTCTTCATTGCATCGACGAGCACACCAATCTCATCTGCAGATGTGAATACTTGAGGAGTAATTCGAACGCAGCTGCCACTGGCCAACCCAACCCGAATAACCGTGAATATGCCGAACTCTTTTTCTAGGCGCTGCTGTAATTCTTGGGAATCTGCTACGGTATTTTTGCCAGGTAACCGAAAAGATGCCATGCCAGTCCAAGACTCTTCATCCAGCCCTCCGAGTAATTCAATATGACTCATAGTTTCAGCTTCGGTAGTCCAAAGTTGCCTCAAATATCGCAACCTAGCTTCTTTATTTGCACCTCCTATTGATTCATGGAAATCGATAGCATGGGGTATGGTGATAATAGATGCGAAATTTGAAGTCGCCATGTGCACGCGCTTGGATGCTTGGGAGTTTTCAAGATCACTTTCTCCTGGGTAAGGAGAAATTTTCTCCAATGACCCCTTCTTCATATATAGCGCGCCTACCCCGACTGGAGAACCTATCCATTTATGTAAATTGAATCCTGCCCAATCAACCTTAAGGTCTGAAATTTTGTAGTCCAACAAACCCCATGATTGCGCACTGTCGCAGATTACATCAATGCCCCGCGCTTTAGCCTCTGCGGCGATATCTGCCACAGGCACTACCAGTCCGTGCTGGTTGCTAACATGAGTAATCAACATCAATTTGAGATTGGGGTTGGCGTCAAATGCAGCAACGTACATGGCCAAAATTTGTGCCTGAGTGGCTCTTTGAGGTATTTCTACAGCCACTGAATTAACCCCATAGGCTTTCTCCAACCAGACCATGGTTTCCTTAAAGCTTGGGTAATCTAAATCTGCATAGAGAACTGAGTCATTGGGATTTAAACCTACATATTGTCTAATAAGGTTATGAATGGCCTCAGTGGCGTTTCGTGTGATAACAATTTCTTCATCATCCGCTCCCAACGCCTTCGCTATTCGATGACCACTAAAGCTGGCATCCTCGCCATATCCCTTGCGCGCATAAAATGAATTTTGAGCATTGATCATCTTTGTCGCTGCCACAAAGGCGTCTTGAACCGGATGGGCCATCTTGCCCCAGTATCCGTGCTCTAAATTGACTATACCTTCTGTCCGATCATAGTAGCCGGCAACCTCTCTCCAAAAGCTTTCATCTTTTGCTAAAGCCGAAGCACCTGCCGATTCTGAAGGGCTGGGGAGGTTCGGTTTCTGAGGTTTAGCGGACACGATCCCAGAAAGCCCTAGAGCCGCACCTGACGCCATAGCACTTAAAACATTTCGTCTTGTTAAACCCACCTTCTTAACTTCCATGACAATCCTCGGTCAAAATTAACAGTGATTTTTAGCGTACGCTGGGTTCTATAGAAAAGCCACACTATTTGAGTGGCCTACTCCATCGATAGGCTGCAAGCCAGAAAAATAAAATTGTAGTATTGATAAATCCAGCAGTTTTTACCCAAAAAATTCGCTGGCTATTCAAAATAGTCACACATTTGTCACTGAAACACACTAAAGTAAACGCTCGAAAAGTAAGCCAAAAGAAGAGGCTCTAGCACTATGTTTATTAGCCCCCTATGTTATTTTCACAATCGATTGGAATTTCTAACAGCCCACCTATCTCGACTTTTCGTTGCTTCGTTCCTCACTTGCCCATTGCTGGTTTTATTCAGTGCCGTTCCCTTGACAGCAACGTTTGCTCAAGAAACTTGTCCCAACGACAGAGATATTGAACGGTTTTGCAGGGCACAAATTGACTCGTTTCCCATGAACTTTATCCAAACCGTGGGTTCTCATAATAGCTATAAGCAGGCCATTCCCGAAGCTGAGCTTGCATTAATCAGACAGTATCGAGAAACATCCGCCATTACCTTGGACTACAGCCACAGCACCTTGACTGATCAACTTAACCGAGGGATGCGTCAGATCGAGCTTGATATCCTCTATGACCCCGCAGGGGGACGCTATGCTGATCCCCTGCTAGCTAAACAAACCCGGGGTTTGAAAGGGTCAGAAAAATACAACAGTTCTCAAATGCAGGCACCTGGTTTCAAAGTGCTTCATGCGCAAGACTTAGATGTTAGGTCCAGCTGTGCCACTTGGATTTCATGCTTAACCGAAATTAAATCCTGGTCTCAGAAGAACCCCTCTCATATTCCGATTTTAATACTGTTCAATGCAAAAACTGGCGGGTCAGCCTACCCCGAATCTCTCACAGCCCTCCCATTCGACAGTGCCGCATTCGAGGCCCTAGATGCGGAAATCCAATCTGTTTTTATGGCAGAGCAACTACTGACACCTGATGATGTAAGAGGCGACCACCCTACCCTGCGTGATGCCGTGCTGGCCAAAGGCTGGCCATCCCTGGCCAGCAGTCGAGGCAAGGTGTTTTTTGCACTCGATGAAGGGCCAGAAAAAGTGAAGATCTACAGCCGAGGTAACCCGTCCCTCGAAGGCTTACCTGTGTTCGTCAATTCAGTCAGCGAACATGCCGAACACGCAGCCTACTTCACAATCAACGATCCAATTCGTGATCAGCTTCGGATTAGCGAAATGGTTACGCGCGGGTTTATCGTCCGCACTCGTGCCGATGCCAACACCTATGAAGCGCGCAATAACGAAACGAAGCGAAGACAAGCTGCTTTTGATTCAGGAGCCCAATATATTTCGACGGATTACTACCTGCCGCGCCCAGATTTTAGCGATTACAGCGTTTCTTTGAAAAATGGCATTATCGCACGCTGCAATCCCATTCTTTTAATTGAAGCTTGCTCGCGGCCTTAGCGCTTGGCCTTTAACAAACCAAGTCATCAGTGCTTTAATGGGGGGTGGTTTCACTTCTGAGAGCCTTACGCAATCTCCATTGAAGCCTATTTTATTATTAACTAACAACCTATCCACGGCGATTCTTTTCGATGATGCCAGAATGGAGCTCAAATGCCGATTGATGTAGTGATTACTCTGAACGATGATGACTTGGCAAAATTCCAAGACAGCATCGACAAAGGCAAACTAATTGTGAAAGACGCTGAGGCCTCTCGGAAAATCGAAGATGCCGCCTCCAAAATGATAGAAGAGTCCCAAGCATTAGACTTACCAAGTTTTGTCTCAGAGCGACTATTGAAATTGAGAATACTGCTCAACATGGTTCGCGATGATGAATGGCAACTTTCAGAAGAAGAAAAAATTAGCATTAGAGGGGCGCTGTATTATTTTGTCGACCCTGAAGATGTAATCCCCGACCATATTCCGGTTATTGGTTTTCTTGATGATGCCATGTATGCGGAGATTGTGTTTAAAGAACTGAAAACCGAAATCAAGCTGTATCAAGAGTTTTGCCAGTTCCGTATTGGCGAGGAAAACCGGCGCCGCGAGCAAGGTCTCGAATTACATGTGGCAAGAGAGGACTGGATTGCTGATAAACGGGCAGTACTACACGCACGAATGAGAGAGCGCCGACTTTTAAGAACCGGTGGCCGCGGTCTGCGGATGCGATTGTTTTGAATGATATAATTGCTGAGAAAATTTTTTTGGGAGTAGTTTTATGCGTTTAGTAGTGGCTGGGTTTATCGTTTGTTTCACCGGAATGATAGGCACCATACAGGCCCAGCAAAATGTTGTGCCAATAGATCCTGAATTTAAAAATATTTTTTCTGAGTTAATGCAAAATCAGGCTGTCCAAGACGGACTAGACTACATTCTAGCCCGCGAACCGTCCTACATCGATGAGCAGTTCAGGCTTACTGAAATCCCAGCACCGCCGTTCAAAGAACAAAAACGTGCTGCTTATTTTCTTGAACAGATGAAAGCGCGCGGTCTTTCTGACGCCTACATTGACAGCGAGGGAAACGCCGTTGGTATCAGAAAAGGACGCGGAAACGGACCGACTTTCCTCATATCTGCGCACCTCGACACAGTTTTTCCTGAAGGCGTAGATACGTCTGTCGAGCTGCGTGGAGGACGTTACTACGCTCCCGGTATCGGCGACGACACGAGAGGACTTGCAGCGTTACTTTCGCTAATTGATGCACTGAACAATAGCGGGATAGAAACAGCTGGCGATATTATATTTGCAGGTAATGTGGGCGAAGAAGGTCGTGGCGATTTAAGAGGAATTAAAGCGCTGTTCAGGGACTTCCCTCAAATAGACGGGTTTGTATCAATAGATGGGGTTAGGCTTAGACGAATTACAACGGGCGGCACTGGCAGCAGGCGCTTTGAATTTCATTTTAAAGGCCCAGGCGGGCATTCTTTTGGCGCGTTTGGTTTAGCAAGTGCAATTCACGCAATGGGTCGGGCAATCGCAAAAATTGCTGATATTGAGACCCCGCTATATCCCAAAACCACTTACACCGTTGGCACTGTACAAGGAGGCACTTCGGTGAATTCCATCGCCGCCGACGCAATCTTTGCTTTAGACATGCGTTCCAATGATAAACAGGAATTAGCCAAGCTCGAACAGCAAATTAAAGCAGCCGCTTTAGAAGCCGTAGCTGAAGAAAATGCCCGCTGGAACGATGGAAAAATAACTGTGGACTTCAATTTGATTGGGGATCGTCCTGTCGGTAAAACTCCAGCATCTAGCCCCATAGTGCAAGTGGCTGCAATGGCCTTCGATGAAATTGGTTTGCCCTTAGATCAGCTTAGTATCTCAAGCACGGATTCAAATGTGCCAATGGCGCTGGGCATACCCGCTATTACCATCGCAGGCGGTGGAAACGGCGGTGGCGCCCACTCACCTGATGAATGGTTTATTCCAACTGATTCTCATGTAGGGCCGCAAACGGCATTTTTAGTCACTCTCGCCCTTTCAGGAATTGCCGGCGAAGTTGAAGCGATACTCCAAGAACGAGACTAGTCGCGTGCTATCAGGAATTGATACCTCCGGTAGCCTGCTACGCGTCAGATCTTTAGACCTTAGCTAATCGATATCTGCGCGCTTAGCCTTAAAGCCAAGTGGGTATTGAGGATACAATCTATAAAAAGCTGATAGGCTGAAGCTGTTTAACACTTTCTCGCTGTAACCACGACGCCGGTTTCTAAATTCTTCGTAGTTTTTGTAGCGTAGACTATGAAGGCAGTGTTTACACACTGTGAATCTTCGTGCAGTTAATAAATTCTCACCAGTGGCACTTAACTGCCTCAACTCATAGTCCTTACTAATTCTGGTTGTCGCCAACCACTTTTCGGCTGGCTTTTCCTTCGCCAGCTGTTCCAATTCACTGCAATTGGCAACGTGATAGGTTGGCGTCACTGAAGAATTATTCGATTGCGCCTCATAGGGGGCATAAATTAACACCCGACTGTTTTTGAAAGCTAGGGTTTTATCTGGCAGTATCTTCAACTCACTCAATGCCAGAAAACGACCGCTCGAAGAAAGCTGTGAACGCTCCGCTCCATTCAAATGCTCAACTGGATCGAACAGTTCAAAATAACCAAGCTGGGCGTTCCCCATTTTTTCCCGAAGAGAGTTAAAGGGAGCAAAGCTTTTGAAGTCAATAATTTTCATAGAGAAGAAGGCTTAGTTCAATTCTTGGGTAATTCTGGAAAGTCGGGTTTCTGCATCTGTAACAACTACAAATTCAACCCTGCGAGAACTATCGGCATCCTCTTTGCCCTCTTCATCCAACACCAATTGGGATGAAGACAGTCCATTAGCGGTTAATTTTTGACGCAGCCAGCCTTTATCATCGCTCACCTCATTCAAGCTGAGAAGCGTGCCAAGAGCCGCCCTCGTCCGTTCTTGCGATAGGGCCATATTACGCATGTAAGCATCATCACTACTACTCGCTTGGGACCATGAACTGGAAGTATGGCCCTCTATACGCACTTCCAGCACCTCATCGCGATAAGGTGCTGAGGTCAATATGTTCAAATAGCGGGGGAAAAAATCAGCCAAAATACTCACAAATTCTGGCCTAAGCTGAGAATCACCTTCTTCGAACAGAAGCTCAGTATTGGTAAATCGAAATCTCAAATCCTCACTCAATGACGCTCCCCATTGAGGTAAATCTTCTTCAAACTCCCGCAACAAGTCTTGATACAGTTCTTCTTTTAAATCTTCGTAGAGTAAGACAACTTGTTCTATTTCTTCATTCTTCCGCTCTACGATGACTAGGTACAAAACAGCTATCAGCAAAAACAGCATCATCAAACCACTCATCAGATCGCTTACTGCGATCCAATGCTCTTCTGAATCATGTTCAATTTCGGATTCAAACATCATCGGATTCTATTTAGTTGGCTGCTTTGAATTCGCCTGGTTTTCAGCAAGAGCCACCACTTCCTTAAGACGATCGGTTAGGGGCATATAATCGTTAACAAACTTCTCAGACAATGCTGTTAGCTGATACCCAAAAGTTTGCAAGGCTTGGGTTAGCTCCTTTTCCATTGACTCATCCAACATCTGCATTTGTTGCTGAGTTTTGCTAGTCATAGCTTCCACATGTTGAGCTAGTCCGCTATGAGCTTCTTTTACAGACTTTGCCAGATCCAAATTAACTTCCTCGACAGTGCCTGAAATATTAACCGCTGCTTGGCTAAGAACTTCTTGCAACACTTCGTTATTCTGCTCGATGCTTTTGCTTAGCTTCACGGTTAATTCTTCCACATAACTTCCTAGTGCTGGCAGCCCTTCTGTGGCTTGGCCAACCAGCCCAGACAGTCCAGAAAGATAACCCTCAAGACCACTGGTTTGACTCTCAAGCCCCTTTAGCAAATCACCTAACGAACTTGCTATAGCGTTAAATTCCTTAGAATGGGAGATCATCGCTTGGTAAGACTCACTGGCGTGATCTATAACTTTCAAACTAGATTCTTGCGCCTTCAACATATCATTGAGCTGCGAGGAATAGCTTCGTTGCCATTCCAAAAGCTTGCCGAGCGATGCATTAAATTCTTTAAAGTTTTCGCCATACTGAACTTCAATTCGACTATTGAATTCTGTCACCACCGCAGTCACTGCCGCTGTTAATGCGTCTGTGTTTGAATCCACAAGTTGAGACTGATAAGTTCTGTGCAAATCTAACATGGCCGCCGATTGCTGGGCGTTTTCCTGCCGTAGCGACGTAAAATTCTGGTTAAGTTCCTCCAGTGCTTCATGCAGCTGCTCTGCCCCTATTGAGCTTTCTGAGGAAGACTTTGCGTGGTTAATAGACTGAATGGCAAAGCGTAGACGAATACTTAAGGCACCTAGAATTCCGGTTATTGACGACCACACAGCCACACCAAGACCGTCAATCATCATCGGAACGCTGGTCTCAATATCAGCACTGTCGAACTGCATCAGTCCAAATGCTATGCCTAAAAAAGTGCCAAAGATTCCAAAGCTGGTCAGAATTGAAGGAGCATTCTTGATTGTTTGTAAGGAATAACTAGGACCATGGAAATAGCCTACAAGCAACAACATGAAGACAACTAGAATCCAGGTGATTGTAGTCAATTCGCCAAAACCTTCCATAATCCCTGTATATCGCCCTTATAATTCGATTTTGTATTCATTGCCTCAGAACTGGTTAAACTGAGTGAACCGTTCGCAGCAGTTGACAGTATTCATCACTTCTATTGGAAGTCTATTGAAAGTGTTTCGATAGACTACCACAGGAGTAATCCGAGAACCGCCCCTTAGAATCTAGGTTGACAGGCATACCGCCTACGCCCAGACTGAGACTCATCCTCGCCAGCTTTCACCATTACTATCCGCGAAAATGGCAGCTAAATAAAGTTCAACAAAACACACTATTACAGAGAAACTTCGCCGTGTATTTCTTAGCTAGACTAGAAGAGACTGAACTGAGCACGGTCCTACGAGAATCTGGACTCGCCTTTTTTTCTTCGCTGAGCATTCACGCCGTTGCTATGGCCTTAGTGGTAGGAATAAATATTGCGATTAGCTTAACTATCTTAATGCAGCCTCCTAGATATAACCTCTCTACTTTAATCAAATTCTTTCCGTTACATTGGCTCGGTGTCGCGTTAATTTTTATCTCCGGCATCGGGTTACTGCTGGCTTATCCTGCTAAAGCTTTAAGCAATCCAGTTTTCTACCTCAAAGTAGTAGCTCTAATCTTAGGCCTCTGTATTGCTCGCCGCTTTGAGCGAACTTTTAACAAGCAGTTGAGCAGCCATTTAAGCACTAACACCAAGGCAGAGAGTGAATCAGATCTGCCAGCCCCGTCTCAGCTCCTTCGACCCCTTGCGATAGCTAGCCTAGCGGTCTGGTTCATTACTATTAGTGCTGGCAGGTTTCTCGCCTATACCAACAGCATTTTACTCGCCTCTAGGCTTTACTGAGACTCAATGTGATAGAGCAGCTAAGCTATTTTTCGCAAATCACCGGCATTTATGCGTTTATGAATACGCCTTGGGGTTGGCCAATAATCGAATCTCTACACTTTGTCGGGCTCTGTTTACTGTTTGGCACAGTGGGCGTTTTCGATTTAAGACTGCTAGGAATCGCGAGTGAAGTTTCCTACTACGAGCTTTCCCGACTTATTCCGTTTGGCGTCGCGGGCTATTTTATTAACGTGACTACAGGAATCATGTTTGTTTCTTCCGCTCCGGATCAATATCTCTACAACCCAGCCTTTCAAACTAAGTTGGTTTTAATGCTTTTTGCCGGCATCAATATGCTGGTATTTCATCGCTGGTTCAGTCAAACCGTATATGAAACGCCCCTATCTTCCCCCCTGCCCTCTAACGCAAAAGTAATTGGTGCACTATCGTTACTTGCGTGGACCGCTATCATAGTTTGCGGCCGCCTGATCACTTACTACCGCCCGCCCTATCATTGGTGCATTTGGTGCTGATCGACGAAACCTAAGACCCTCGCAAAACTAGACAGTGTACTGACGCTTCCGAGATTAGAGAGTTGAATTGTATAATCGAGTCCATTAGTCTGAGGCCGCTATTTCTCAGGACAGCAACATGCAACTTCGACAAGACTTCTCCCTCGGTATATTTACTATTCGAATCAACTGGCTCATCGCAGCGTGTGCGCTGATGACGTCTTTCACTTTCGGCTCGCTAGGTTTGTGGCAACTTGATCGAGCAGCGGAAAAAGTAGACGCTCAACGGGCCTTAGAAGAGCGCTTGGCAGTGAGCGCCGGACCGCTTGAAGAAATACCATCGGGCCATCTTCATGCAGCAAACCCGGAGATGCAAAACCGGCATGTGTCTTTGAGCGGCGAATATATCAATGAAAAAACGGTGCTCGTGGTTGCTGAGTTTTTTGAAAGCCAAATTGGCTATGGGGTTGTTACTCCATTTCGCCTATCCAGCAATGGGCAGCTAGTCCTCGTTCACCGCGGCTGGACCACTGGCATTTTACCTCCAGGCGCCGAGCCGGATATTAGGCCTGTAGAGGGCCCGGTTTCGGTCACCGGTCAAATTTTTGTGCCAGATGGCAAAACTCGAGTGATTACCTCTGAGATAGATGCTGGCCAATGGCCATTAAGGGTCAGAACTTTGGAAATTTCGGTAATGGAGGAGATACTGGGTGAGCCACTTTTTCCCTTTGAAGTTCGACTCACTGACGCTCAAGCTGGCACACTCGTGCGCCACTGGCCAGCGGTGAATGTGAACGTTAATCAAAACCTTTCTTACTCCTTGCAATGGTTCAGCTTCGCTTTACTCGTACTGTTTGTCTGCCTCCTGGCAAGCAGCAATTTGTGGGCGATTATCAAGGGTGATGAATAACCTCAAATCCCACCAACTTAAAGATAAAAGCGCTTTCAAAATCTAGTTATTGATTATCAAACACTCTGAGCTGCGCTCAACATTGATAAATACCCACTTCTCAGAACTCTATCCCTGATACTTTGTATTTTGACGCAAACTAAGGGCCTAGAACGTTCAAAAATCTCCTGTTTAATGGTACAGTTCTGCCGGTTAAGCATCAGCAATTCAACAGAAAGTATTACAATTTTAGCGACGAGGAGAAGCGTTCAATGCGCATTGTTTCTGGAAAATCTCTTATCAGTAGTGTGTTTGCACTAACCACTAGCTGGTTGTTAGCGGGCACAGTATCGGCCCAATCATCAGATGTCACTTTTCACAAGGATATCGAACCAATTTTGCAGCGAAGCTGTCAAAACTGTCACCGAGATGGCGGTGCTGGCCCAATGCCTCTGATCACTTATGATCAGGTGGCTCCTTATGCAGGCCTAATCGAATACAAAACGGGCTTACGAGATCGCGCCGGTGCCATGCCTCCTTGGTACATGGAAAAAAATATTGGCATTCAGTCTTACAAGGACGATCCTTCATTGAGTGATGAAGAAATTGCCGCAATTTCCACGTGGGCTCGCTCAGGAACACCAAAAGGCGACGTCGCCGACGCGCCAGAGTCGTTGGTATTTGACGACAGTGTTAAATGGCAGGCAGGTCAACCTGACCTAGTTGTTGTTATGAACGACGTGACCAAGCTAGCTGGAACACCAGACTGGTGGGGTGAGATTGATTACCGTCCAACGGGCCTCACCGAAGATCGCTACGTTAAGTCAGTTGAAGTGGTTGAAGTTAATGATGTAGACAATCAGACTGGTACCGGCAGAGAAACAGTGGGTGGGCGCTATATTTTTCATCACATGATTTGGGGCACAGCCCAGCTCGACGAGAATGGAGAGCGTGCAGCCGGCCAAATCTCTACTCCTTGGCCAGTGCATGAAGTTGGCCGTAATGCAGATATCTTTGATGAAGACGCGGGCCGTCTGCTTAAAGCCGGCTCTTGGATTGTTTCAGACTCTGTTCACCTCCACTCAAACGGGCGAGATACTACCGGTCACTTGGAAGTGGGCTTTACCTTCCACGACAAAGACTACGAACCCAAATACCAAAATGCCTTCATCGGTTTAGGTAATGGGTCGGATATCAGCATCCAGGGAAACAAGAAAGACCAAGAGCTCCACGCTTACACCGTGCTTAACCAACATACTAAGGTCATTACCTTTGAACCTCACCTTCATGCACCGGGTGAACGTATGTGCCTAGAAGCAATTTGGGGTTATACGATTGAGACTTTGTCTTGCGTTGGCTATGACCACAACTGGGTTCGTGGCTACCCTTATTCTGATGATGCAGCCCCTCTTCTTCCGAAGGGCACAATTCTTCATATCACAGGTTACATGAACAACACTGACACTAACCCCAATGTTCCAGACCCCAGAAATTGGCAGGGCTCAGGCAATCGCTCTGTGACTAACATGTTTATCGATCTAGGTATTCGCGTCACGATGACTGACGAGCAATTTGCCGAAGCCATGGAAGAACGCAGACAAACCCTAAATCTCGGTCCAAACGATCACGTTATTGGCTGCCCACTGTGCCTTGCGCCTCTGGTTGCGCCGATCGCTGAAGAAAGCGACAGTGACGACAAGGCCGGCAATGAAGTGGCTGCTAGGGACTAGTTGATTGATGAATGTGTTCACAAGAGAATTTGACGCCAAAGCCTTGCTAGTGGCTGCGGCGTTAGCATTACTTGCCCCGCTGAGCGTTATGGCAGAGTCATATCAGACTGGCCAGCATGTGGAGCCCGCCTATGAAGGCTGGCGCCCCAACCCTGACGGCACTTTTAGCCTTATGTTTGGCTACATGAACGAAAACTGGCTAGAAGAACCAAACGTGCCAGTAGGCGCAGAGAACTTCTTTTCACCCGGAGATGCTGATCGCGGTCAGCCTACCCATTTTCTGCCTCGGCGTAATCGCTTCAATTTCGAAGTGGTAGTACCGGCAGATTGGGGAGACCGGGAATTAGTATGGACTCTCAATGTAAACGGTGTCGAGCGAAAGGCATACGCTACCCTGCAACAGGATTATCAGGTAGATAATATTGTCATCGCCTCTGAAACTGGCTCGCTCGGAGCTGGCACAAGCAGCCCTGAATCACGTGCCAATATCCCTCCGGTAGTCACAGTTTTAGGGGATGCTATTCGAACTGTGCGAGTGGGCGAACCTTTAGAACTTCGTACCAGAGTTGAAGATGACGGTCTTCCTAAACCAAGACGGGAATCAACAACATCGGAACGCGCGTTAAAGGCTCGCATGATGCGGCCACCTACACGTATCACTGTCGGCAAGGTAAACGGATTATTCTTGTCATGGAATGTTTACCGGGGTGAAGGAGAAGTTACCTTCGACCCACCGCTCCCGAAGCCTTGGGAAGATACCCGCACCTCTGCCAACTCTCCTTGGGGAGCTCTTTGGTTGCCACCCGAAATTCCAGAAGACGGAATCTACGAAGTGACTGCAACATTCGATAAGCCGGGCACTTATATTTTATGGAGCAGAGCTGACGATGGCGGCCTATACCACGACGGCTACATCACAGTAAATGTCACGGAATAAGCCATATTTCTAGCCATAGTGCTAATTTTACAAAAAGGGGCGTAAGCCCCTTTTTTGTGGACGCTAACTTATCGCCTCAGGGGTTTAAATTATTCTGGTGGCTCAAGCTGAATAGTGAAAGGTGGGTCGAACTGAGGAGGCTCTGTTCCCAATATAATTTCTGTTCGGGGAGGTCTAACATAGCGAATAGTTGGATCACCGTAACGCTGCTGAAGTAACAGTTCATCCGCCGCCCGTGTTACCGAAGGCCGCTGGGCCTGTTCACCAAAGGCAAAGCTAAAACTGCCTTTTACCAGCCTGTCATTAGCGGCGAGAACAGCCCAATCGGCAGTGTAGTAGGCAGATTCAGATAAAATTGGAAGTTGTAATGTATAATGTGTCTCCTGCACTGGGTCGTAGCGAAACTGAATATCTACCCATCCTCTGGACTCATCACGTAAGGTAAATTTAACCAAGCGAGCACGCTCAGGGAAATCCAAGCTAATGGACCCAGGGGCTGATTCAAGCACCGAATCATCCGCCGGAGCGGTTTCTGTTTTTTCTACAAATCCGGTAGTATCTGCGCTCACTTGATAAACAGTGGGGCTCGGCACTTGTGCAGTCGCCACTGAAAGCCAACTTAAAGCAATGAGTGGGATTCGAATTTTATAAGACATTAATTCAGTCGCTTACAATTAAGACTCTATTTAAAAATGCCAGGGACCACAACCTGAGATGCCCCTAATGATTCAGAAAGAATACCATAGACTTTAAGCTAATCAGAGACAGATAGTAGGGAAAACTACGCGGCTATGTCAGATTCAAATTTTCAAGAAATACTCACAGAACTCTCCGACAATAAGTTAAACCAAGTGAACTTTGGGGAATCATGGTCCCAAGGTCGCGCCGCCTTTGGTGGCCTCGCTGCTGCATTTGCCACTCGCAGCATGACGAAGCTTCTTGAACGACCGGAACCCATCAGGTCGCTTATGGTCTCGTTTATTGGACCTTTGCCACCAGGGCAAGCGACTGTAGAGGCCGCCCTCCTTAGGCAGGGAAAGAACGTTACCCAAATGAGTGCTAATGTGTTTGGTGGAGACAAACTTTGCCTTCAGGCTATGGGTGTATTTGGCCAAGCTAGGGAGTCGCTTTCAGTACCTACACGCAACTGCTTTAAGCCTGTGGATAGAGCCAGCGGTATATCTTTTGCTCAAAATAGCAAAAGAATGCCCGCTTTTTTGCAGTACTTTGATGGCTGTTGGGTTAGCGAAGGCCTGCCCTTTTCAGGAAACCCTGCCGTCGAGTTAAATATGTGGGTTAAGCATCAGACCTGCGTCGACCAATACCCTATAGAAAAAATCGTGGCCATCGCAGACATGCCACCTCCATTGATTCTGTCTCATTTTACTGAACCACCAGTACCTGCAAGCTCGTTAACGTGGTCATTAGAATTTCTTATTCCCCCAGAAGAAGTCAAAACTGATTGGTTCTATCTGGAATTTACAATTGAGGCTGCAGCAGATGGCTACACTCAGCAATCTGGAAAAATTTGGACAGAAGATGGAAAGCTTTGCGCTCTGTCTCGGCAATGCATGGTGTACTTTGGCTAACCTCTGAGGCGTTAAAATAGCTTTAAGCTTGAGACAAACCGTGAAGATTACCGGCTAAACATTCGGTTTCTTTCAGTACTCTCTCTGTAGATTTGATAGACTGTTTGTTATGAACACAACATATTCAACAAACTTAAAAACTAGCAGTTTAGCAGCCATACTTAGCCTTCTGTGGTGCTTAAATGCCACCGCCCAACACAGTCATGGCATTCTAACTCCCGGTGTAACTTTCCCCAAAGATGATTCAGTACTAAACGATTCACCCCGAATGATTACCATGAGTTTCAGAGTTGATGTAAAACTGTTGAAGCTGGCTCTTTTTACTGATGAAGGTGCTTGGATAAATATTGGTTTTCAATATGACCCCGCCCGACTTAGCCATAGTTTTGTATACCCTATTCAAGGAGATCTTCCTGAGGCGGATTTCTATGTGGCGCGCTGGTCGGTCACAGACAACGAAAGGCGCCTGCTCAACGGAGAGTTCAAATTTTCGTTCGGCCCTGGGGCTATACCACCTTCTGAAATCATTGAAAGCAGAGTCAGCAATAAAGAAGAAGTTCTGCCCTCAACAGGCGCGTATAGAACAGGGACGCAGGAATAGCACTACTTAAATTTGAAGCCCTTTGAGGCTAGAAATTCTTTCATGTGTGGACGGGCTTTTTGTGAAAGTAAATCAGCAACCTGCTCGGTCCAACTAATGCCATGACCACCGCCGGTCCGTGTTTTATAATATTCACGAATCGCGTCATCATAGTCAGCAATAGCAGCCTTGTCTCCTTCCTCGTTATATACCTCTTGTTTCATAATCACCGACACAGGCAATCTCGGTTTCACCTCTGGGTCTTGATCAGGGTAGCCTAAACAAAGTCCAAATACAGGGTAAACCCCCTCTGGCAATTCAAGTAACTTTGAAACCGAATCTGGATTGTTTCGAATTCCACCGATATAGCAAATACCCAAACCTTCCGACTCAGCAGCAGTGACCATGCTCTGAGCCATAAGAGCGACATCCACAGTGGCAATGATGAAATGCTCGGTGAAATCCCCTTCGAATTCTTTACCATACTCCCGACAGTAATTCCCAGGTCGCTTCAAATCAGCACAGAAAACGAGAAATTCGGCTGCTGTTTCCACATACTTCTGGTTGCCAGCGAGTTCCGCAATTTTAGCTCGTGTTTGGCTATTCGATACCCGAATAATAGTGGAACCCTGTAAAAAACTTGAAGTCGCCGCCGCCTGCCCTGCTAATACCAATTCGGTCAGTAAACTAGGAGCTATTGCTTGCTCACTAAATTTGCGGATACTACGGTGGGACTTTAATAACTCAATAACAGAACTCATCGCTTTTTTCCTAGCTGTTTAATTTGCGCGAGTGCAATCTCGCGCCTCTATAGATTTTCTGTGAGACCATTTAGAAAGGTCGGAACCACCTCGTTAGCTAATGTGGTCTCGGCGTTAAATAAGAGAACTAAGCCAATATTCGCATCTGGGACGAATACCATTTCAGAACGATAGCCCCTCACCCCGCCGCCATGATGAATTGCGCGAATTCCCTTATAGTCGAAAACGCGCCAACCGGTCGCATAATAGGCTTTCTCGAGACCGCGCCAGCGGTTAAAATAATTTCCTCTTGGTGTAGAGATAATGGGCTCATGCAAGTTGCTTAAAAACTCTTTTGGTAATACCTCAGGGAATGCCCCTAAGTTGGCCCGCAGCCATAATGTCATATCAAAAATGCTCGCATTGACTCCCGATGCGGGTGCTACCGAGTAGTAAGCAGCATTGGTCGATGTAGGGCGCCAACCACTTCGAAACTTTCTATGGGGTGCAGTCGCATGCTTATTGGATTCGTAACCTTCTAATCCAACAGTTGCAGTCACCATACCCAGGGGCTTGAATAAATTTTCCTCAAGATATTTCTCATAGCTATCACCGGTACTTTTCTCCACCACATCCGCCGTGAGTGAAAAAACTACATTTTGGTAGCCATAGCAATCTCCCGGCTGACAAACTGTCGGGATCTGATCGAAGCGCTCCTTGATTCTATTGTAAGGGACTCCGTCGTCGAGCATGTTTGAATAGCTATGCGGCATCAAACCCGTTGAATGGCTAACTACATGCTTCAGCGTAATATTATGGGAACTAGCCCTGGTTCCTAAGTCCATGCGGGGAAAAAGATCTGTTAACAAAGTGTCCCAAGACACCAAGTCTTCTTCCACCAACAATGCAGCAGCAGTCCCTGCAAATGTCTTTGACATCGAGGCTATTCTAAAGATGGAATCAGAACTCACTAGCTCCGACTCACCCACTTTCTTTACACCCCAGGTTTCGAGATGGGACACACCTTCCTTGGATACGATCGCCAATGCACCGCCGGGGATTTTATTTTCGGCACTTTCTTGATGTAACCACGCTATGAAGTCGCCGGTCTCATAGTTATAAGAAACTTCTTGAGAAACGATTTCCGGCTCTTCTCCATAAACAAATACAGACATGCAGAAACAGGTTATAGCGGTTATGAATCTAACGTATGACTTTGGCGGGTATTGCAAAGTTAGTAATCTCTCTCGTATTCTCGCGTAACTGCTCATCGGAATTTCACGGTCAAAAGTACGTTATCCAGTATTCTCTCTGCGTAGTGCTGTAAAAGAGAAATCTCGCTGGGACTATAAGTACTTTTCCAATAAAAACCTAGCAGATAAAAAAAGGCCGACTTAACTTCTATTAAGTCGGCCAAACGGGGGCACATTTTAGCGCACCAAGCCTCAAAAAACGGTTAAGCTTTAGGAGGTCCTCATGCTCTTGGAATGAAAAGCAGCATCTGCCGCCCTTCTCTAAAAACCGTAACTGCTGAAAATCGATCAGTTTCATTAATTTCTGCATCTAAGGAGGCAATCGACGTCACTGGCTGACGGTTAACTTCAACAATCAAATCTCCCTCGCGAAGACCAGCTAAAGCAGCTCTGCTACTTGGCTCTAAGCGATCGACTTTGAGGCCTGATTGCTTTACACCATTAGTTTCAGCAGTCACTTCACTCAGGGCAGTGCCAGCAATCCCAGCGGGTTGAACGGAGCCCGAAGAATCACTGACTAACTCACCAGACTCTCCACCAATCGTCACCTTTAGAGCCGATCTCTTTCCGTCTCTAAAGAGCACCAAATCCACTTCCTTTCCCTGTCTCATTAAGCCAACGGTATTTCTGAGCTCGCGACTGCTATCGATGGCTCTACCGTCTATTTCTACGATGATGTCCGACACTGCTATCCCTGCTTGTTCTGCAGCACTTCCCTCTAAAACACTTGTGACAATGGCCCCATTCTTTAGCTGCGCACCCAAAGATTCTGAAATTTCCGGCGTAGCGGTGGCGATGGTGACGCCGAGCATACCGCGCCTCACTTCTCCATCACGTTCGAGATGGCCCACAACCCTTGCTACCATGTCGGCTGGTACAGCAAATCCAATTCCATTGCTGCCGCCACCATTACCGCTTATGATCGCCGTATTTATACCCACCAGATTCCCTTCCAAATCCACTAAGGCACCGCCCGAGTTGCCGACATTTATCGCGGCATCTGTTTGGATAAAGTCTTCATAGTTTTGGTTGTTCAAACCCGCCCTGCCCAAAGCGCTCACGATTCCAGAGGTGACTGTTTGCCCGATGCCGAATGGATTACCAATAGCCAGGACATAGTCACCGACTTGGACAGATTCCGTGTCGGCAAACTGCACTTCGGATAGATCTGGCGCGTCGATCTTGAGCAAAGCGATATCAGTCGCTTGATCACTACCTACCAAGGTGGCTTCAATAACCCGCTGATCTTGCAGCTGAACGGATATATTACTGGCCCCCTCCACCACATGATGATTGGTAATGATGTATCCCTCTTCACTGTCAATGATTACGCCTGAACCGGCGCCTGTGGCAAAGGGCTGCTGTCGATTACGAGGACTTAAATCGGGCCGTCTCTCGAAAAACCTTCTTACTTCATCGGGAATGTTTTCAGTCCCGAATGAGAATTGGGTGCTCGTTGGAACTTGCTTGGTTACCCTGATGTTCACCACAGCAGGAGTTGTCATTTCAAGCATGGGTGCCAATGACGGTAACCCCGCCTGTAGGGCTTCTTTACTGATAGCAAATGAGTGATTGCTCAGCGATACAGTGAGCGATAAAACAAAGACTATGCCGCATATCCGGCCAAAAATACTGTTCTTAGCACTGTTCATGGTCATTCTCCGTTAAATGATGGTGGCGCTAGGTTCATTACCTGCGCTGACCTGGAGAATGTAGCGGGTTGAAGACTCAAAAAACCTGAATGAGAAGTGAAAAAAATGTCCAGAAAACGTCCAAAGGCCGGGATTTGCTGGATATTCTAGAGCGGGGTTTCATAACATACAGTGAACATTTTAATAGAAACTTTTTTAATAAAAGTTCGTCTAATTGATCGTGAAATGAGAATTTGGGCGTGGGCACTCAACCCAATCATAAAATTGAATGTAGCTTAACTTTAGCCTTTAACTAATTGTTATAAAACAAGTATTGGTAATTTAATAATGAAATCAAGTGAGACTACAGAGCAGAGCGACTCAAACTCAAATGGGTTTTCACCCCCTTTGACCCAGCCTTTTCAGCTAGTTGATTGGCATGTTATGCCGGATCGCAATGTGGTTAAGCACCGAAGCAACACGAAGCCTCGATCAATAGAGCCTCGCTTAATGCAGTTGCTTTGCTTCTTCGCTGCGAACCCACTCACGGTAATTGACCGAGATACCCTGGTTCAATACCTATGGCCAAACGTAATTGTTAACGAAAATTCTTTGACTCGAGCTATTTCGGAACTCCGTAAACAGCTGAAGGGAGGCTGTGATAAGCAAACAATCGAAACGATCCCCAAACGAGGCTATCGGCTTAGTCAAACGATCAGCATCTGCAATAGGGTTCCAGAAGAGAGTCCGAATCCCTCGCTACCACGAAACCAGAGTACGACTCTCTACCGCGCGATAACAACCGGCGAATCAAACTGGAAATACCCTCAGCTACCTGTCCTAACGCTGGCTTTTGCTGCCTTACTCTCGGTTGGTGTTGCTAGTAATTCAGGTGTACTCCCCACAAGAGCGATCACGAGCACGGCTCCAATTGCTGATGAAGTCCTAGCAAGCACACCGGATTTTCTAGGAGGCGAATTAGAACTGAGCTCCACGGAAACCGAGTTTCAAGTAAAAGCGTCAATTAGCGAGCCTATCGTATCTCACGACGGCAGAGATATTGCCTACGTATCCTATAATCACGCGGGGTCGACAATATACATCGGCACACTGAATCAAATGGGTGAACCCTATCCGGTTTATCACGACTCGGAAAAACTCATTAACCTGTCTTGGTCTCCAGTTGGACGATCATTGCTCTTTACTAAAAAGCCAAATATCACAGCAGCTGCCTTATTCGAGGCTAAGTCAGTGAACGAGCTATTGGTATTGGATGTGGCGACGGGTGAAGTGCAGCGGTTAGTGGAAGATAGCCTTCCCAGAACTGGTCAGACTGTTAGCGAGAGCAACCTCACCTAAAGTCACCTTCACAGTAAAACGGTAGCACCCCCCGACACCTCTCGCTAGCTAGTGATCCATGCTCATGGGTCCGATAACGGTAGAGAAATAGGCTGTGACAGAAAGAATCAACACAGCGAACACAGCCTCGACTCTCAACGAGCGCCTAAATGCTGCCACCCCCCTTTCACCTGTGAGGTTTGGCACTAACTTGAGCTTGTTAATCGCTGCTATTGCTAAAATGCCTATCACCAGAGCAATCTTGGCTAAAACACTGAGGCCATAGGCACTGCCAAACAGCTCCTCCCAAGACTGAAACAATTCCAAAACCAACAATCCGCCGGCTGAAATTAGTAAGGCAACAAGGAATATAGCGTGCTGGCCAAAAAGCCTCAGCTTTGCTTGGACAAACTCCACTTTAGGGACATTAATTAGAACGGTTAGGGGATACAAAATACCAATCCAGAACCCAAAAGCCACCACATGAACCGCAATTGCCAGTTGAGCGAGTGTACTGAGAACAGACACGTGGCCAATTAAGCGAAAACTGAGACTTAGACTCATCAAAGCGAAACAGTTCAGAGTGAAAAGCCGCCGGTAAAACAGCTTGCTCGGTGACACTGATACTTTCTGTAGAGCCCAAACTGCCCACAGATTCACAAGGAAAGCCGCGCCAAAACCAAGCAAGCGATAAAGGGTTGCATCGCCTAACTGGGTATCGATCAGCATTTGAGACATGGCTAAATCGAACATACCGCTGAAGCCTGCCCCGTTTATCTGCCCGATTTGAGCCAAAAAGCTCACAATCGATCCTTGAAAGCCAACGAAGGCACCCACTCCAGAGTAAATGAGAATCCGAGTCGTTGTCTGCCTACTGCCATCAGAGTAAGCAACTAAAAATAGACTGCCACCAGCGATACTCGCAAGACCAAAGTAGACTGATAATTTGCAAAAAATGCTTAAGGTTTCCCAAACACTTGGGATTAGAAAGGAATCCATAGGGAGTGCAGCTAGATCCACTTTGCGCGGATCTAGCTGCGCGCAAAATTACTGGCTAATTGAAGCTGTGCTAGCTGGATCTACTTCAAACTCAAAGGAATCAGTCAACGTGTGTCCATCAGCACCAATTGCTGCCCAATTCACCGTAAATTTACCAGGATGCATACCAGGAGTTTCAAATGTGTAGGTTGCTTTAGCAGCGGTACTTGGCTCAAACGAAGTTGGCATTTCGTGACCTACCCCCATCAACTCAAGCTTTATAAGCTTTACATCGCCGGAAAATGTCAGTGTTATCTCGTTAGGTGCAGTGCTAATGGTAGTGCCATCGGCAGGCATGGATTCTTTCAGCCCCGTATGAGCATGAGCCGCCAGCTGTACAAACGCTGCAGTGACAACAAATATCATTGATTTGACTAAAAGCTTCATCTTCATAAGTATGTCCAGAATTAAGTAAATTAAGAGCTAATTATCTCACGAAGACTGAGCTAAGAATGCCAACCAGCTGCGACAAATTGTCACAGCACATCTACCTCAAAAGGCTATTTCCGCTGCCAAACATGGGTCATCGGAGACATATTCAGTTCTTCGAAAACGGTCTCTGGGCGAGCCTCCATAACCATTAGCAATGCACGAGCCACATCTTCCGGTTCTATTGCATTCGCCGAACTAGGACCCGGTTCAAAGTGAAGATCATCAAAAAAGGGGGTTCGAACCGCCCCAGGATTTAACAAAGTTACCCTGATCCCTGATTTACCGCACTCTTCTCTAAGGGCTTGAGAAAACCCTCTCAGTGCAAATTTGCTCGCGCAGTAAACGCTCCCTTGTCTTGCTCCTTTGAGTGCCGCTTCTGACCCAGTGTAGACAATGTCTGCGGATACAGCTTGACTCTTCATACGAGGCAACAGAGCTTTGGTAAGGACCGCATGGCTGGTGAAATTAGTATCCATCACCAACTGTAAGTCCGAAACCGAAAGCTGCTCCAGAAAAGCCATTTTACCTATCCCTGCATTACTCACTAACGCTCTAATTGGCCCTTCTATAGAGTCAATCAGTGTTTTTATAGAGACAGTTAACGAGCCAATATCGGCCAAGTCTATGCTTTTGAATGTAAAATTCCCGGAATTATTAAGAGCAGTCAAATCCGGACTTGCCTTCTTATCGATTCCTAAAACCCGGTATCCTCTGTTCAAGAGCTCGATTGTCATTGCCAAACCTATTCCAGAACTACAACCTGTCAAAATCACTATGCCGTCATTAATCCCGCTCTGGTTTTTATCCATTGTTATATTCCTTTAGCCTTACTATCAAGCACAGCGATAATACTGTTCTGGAGAAATATATTGGTGTACCAAATTCTCTAGACGTTCAATCGTGCTCTTGCAATCTTCATCCTTACCTTTATCCCTCAGCGACACCATACCGTCGCGCACCTTAATAGGCTGAGCATAGAGGGCCTCATCGGGATAAAGCTTGGTAATTGTTTTGTGAAATTCTGTCGGCATGCGAAATTCGCCTAGTGAGACAGAGTGAATCTGTTGCGCGTCAAGCATCGAAAACACTTTTTCAAACAGCGCCACATACTCTTCAATTACGGTCTCTGAAAATACGATGGGTTCAAACCTCAGTGCAATGGGCCAACCTTTCGCCTGCAGTTTCACTAACGCATCAAGCCGCTTATCAATAGAAGGGACTTTGTGCTCCCACCTCTTTGAAGCCATTTCGCTTGAGAAGCTCATGGCAGTCACGACATTAGGAATTGCGGAGCGCTCTAGCAGCCCTCTAACCTGTGTACTCTTAGTTCTAATTTCCATCACAGCATTAGGGTAGTCGTGGAAAAGAGGCAAGAAGAATTCGCAAAAGTGGCTTATGGGCTCTAACGCCAGACTATCGCAATCATAGCCACTGTAGTAGTTACCTTCCCCTTGGGCCGCGACAATATGCTCTTTTATCCCCTCGTAAAAATCTTCATAGTTAACAAATAGAACTGTGTTTGAAGAGCGATACATTCCCTGCAAGAAGCAGTAGCGACAATCGTAAACACAGTTCAACATATGAGAAAAATAATAACTCTCTTTTCCATCAAAACCATATCCTTCCGGTGTAGGAAGCACTAGATTACCGTGCTTTTTAGCAAGAATTAACGCGGGCAGTGATTTTTGGATCCGAAAATTTTGACCATTCCGATTAAAAACCTCCCCATAGCGTTCGCACTCTATGATAGGCAAACCGCTGAAACGGGCGCGAATTTCCATCACTCTGGGGTGATCTCGAACTTCTTTTTCAATATAAATCGCTGAAAACATTGCGGTAGGAAGTCTCTTTTTTAAAGAACAAGTTTATCTAAACGCGCTTCTAACTGTTGCAATAGGTCCTTCGAGCTCAATTTTTTCATAGTTAAAAAGCACTCAAGCTCGTGTTCTATTCCGGTTGCTTTAAACCGCTGGCAGGCTCGCTTGAGTTGAAGACTTTGGGTTACGCTGAACTGGAAATTATTACGTAATTCAAAAAAACTATCCGGTAAGGACTGTGCCGCATAATAGTGTGCGGCTATCTCTTGCAGTCTGCCCACAACCTCATCTAAGTTTTCACACAGCCCCTGCATGATTTTACTTATCTCTGATTTAGTTAAGGTATCAATTCCTTGGTCTCGATTATCTGAAACCACTTTTAAGAGTTGCACTAATTCTAAGCGTGAAAATTTTCGCGCCGTCTCCCAAAACGCCCACCCTTCCATATCATAAGCCACATCGAGAGGATAATCCCGCTCAGGAACATCTACGGTAATCAATTCGCACGACACTATAGTCGATGGAATGGGAAACGGGTACTGGACGGAATCCGTGCTCGCTTCTCTCACTTTGTGAATAACTAAAGTTTCTCCTACCCTTAGACTTTGATGGCCAGCAATCCCCAAATTTATCCAAATTGACTCTTCAATTGAATTGTTTTGACCAACAGTCGCCAAGTACGCTGTGCCAGCTGCAGCGTTAACCTTTCCCATGCCGCAAACCACTAGCTTGAATCGCCCCGCTTCGTAGATAGGGAATGCGGTGTTCTGTTTGACCTTGCGCAATCGAAATTTTTCTATTACTGGCGCCGCCTCTAAAGAGTGCGCAACTACAAAATTAACTATTGGGTTCGTATTCGTCATCTTAGAGGCCGCTCTAACTGATAATTAAGGCTTCGAATTTCCTAGCCATTGTGTAATTGTCTCGTTTGAGAGCACCGTTTACCAAAATGTTACATTTTTTCCGTAGCACCAACTTAGCAGAATTCATTTCAGCTTGGCTAAGCTGCTCAGCTCTCTCCGAACAGAGAAACCGATTCAGTGCGGCTACTCTAAACCGGTCAAGTCCCCAGTGAATGGTTGATAACTGGTCAGAAGCACCGCCAAATTTATTGAGCAGTGGTTTATTGACGCATAGTGTTGGGTGTTCGCAGCAAATCTTAAGCCAAAGATCATAGTCTTCACAGGCGGGAAGCTTCTCATCAAAACCACCTACTTCAAGAAGTAAGGTTTTTTCTATTAGCACAGATGAAGGCGAAATAGCACAAAGCTCAAGGCAATCTTCAAATAGTCGCCCGCCGCGTTTTCTATACCTCTGCGTTTTGTTCACTTGCTTACCGTTTCGAAACCACACTTCATCGGTATGAACAAGTCTGTGCTCACGTTCTTTATCCAAAGCTCTAAATTGCAGTTCCAATTTTTCTTTATGCCACTCGTCATCGGAATCTAACAAGGCTATCCAATGGCTTTTTGATAAACGAATACCTTTATTGCGGGCACTGCTTACTCCGCAATTCGGTTGATAAATATACCTTACGGTGGGATAGTAAGTGTTAACCAGTGATTCTGTATTATCGGTTGAACCGTCATCAACTACGAGAATTTCATCAACAGCCCAAGTCTGCGCCATCACGGAATCTAATGCCCTCGCGAGCGTATGCTCCCTGTTGTAGCTGGGAATTACGACAGATACTGTATCCAAGATTCCCTCACCCATTGAGCTTCCTGACAAAAACCCGGCAAAAAAAATGGGAACCGAAGTTCCCATTTTCCGCTTAAGACATTCTAGGCATATTTCGCCAATTCTTTTCTAGCAATAACTCGGCGATGAACTTCATCTGGGCCATCCGCTAAACGCAGCGTTCGTTGGCTTGTCCAAAGTGATGCCAATGGAAAGTCTTGTCCTACTCCTGCTGCACCGTGCATTTGAATTGCTCGGTCGATGACCCGTAATGCCATGTTAGGAACAGCGACTTTGATTTGCGAAATAGCATCTCGGGCAGCTTTATTACCAATGGTATCCATCAAATAAGCCGCTTTAAACGTGAGCAGCCTACACATTTCAATCTCAATGCGACTGTCCGCTATTACATCATAGTTACCGCCCAATTCAGCGAGAGGCTTACCGAAGGCTTCACGACTTGTTGCTCGTTGGCACATTAAGTCCAAGGCTTTTTCGGCTGCTCCGATTGATCTCATGCAATGGTGAATACGGCCCGGCCCAAGTCTCCCTTGAGAGATTTCAAAACCTCGGCCACGGCCTAAAATAATATTGCTCTCCGGCACGCGGACATTATGGAATTTAATGTGCATATGGCCGTGCGGGGCATCATCTCGACCAAACACGTGCATTGGTCTTACGACCTCAACACCTTCAGCATCCATTGGCACTAAAATTTGGGATTGGCGAGTATGCTTAGGCGCATCGGGATCTGTTTGCACCATCACAATCATTATTTTGCAGCGCGCATCACCAGCACCGGAGATGTAAAATTTTTCGCCACTAATAACCCATTCATCTCCGTCAAGAACGGCTCTAGTCGCAATATTTGTCGCATCCGAAGAAGCAACGCCCGGTTCCGTCATGGCAAACGCAGACCGAATTGTGCCGGCCAAGAGCGGCTCTAACCATTGCTGCTTTTGTTCCTCAGAACCATAGCGTTCAAGCACTTCCATATTACCTGTGTCAGGGGCACTGCAATTGAATGCTTCTGAAGCTAGGCGACTTCTTCCCATAATCTCTGCAAGATGAGCATATTCTAGATTGGAGATACCCGCTCCACCTTGGCTTTCCGGTAGGAAAAAGTTCCACAAGCCTAAGGCTTTCGCTTTATCTTTCAGGCTTTGCATAATTTCATCTTGACGAGGCGTATGTGACCATCTCTCTCCCACACTCACTTCGTCGTGATATTCTTGTTCTACGGGTTCAACCTCCTCATTGACGAATTTGCGAATTTTTTCGCGCACTTCAACAAGTTCTTCTGAAAGTCCTAAGTTCATCATGTGCTATTTCCTCTAATACTGCTGTCTTTTTAAAAGTAATCTAGTGTGCTGCTAACAAGAAATTGTACAGCTTGCTTAACTCGCTATAGTGCCACCACCATCAATCACGATAGTTTGACCGGTTGTAAAACTGCCAGCGTCGGACGCTAAAAATACGGCGGCACCAGCGATTTCATCAGGCTCGCCAATGCGTCGCATGGGGTATTTGGACACTGTTGCTTCGTAAATTTCTGGGTTTTCCCAAAGCGCCTTGGCGAAATCCGTACGAATGAGACCTGGAGCAATGCAATTCACTCTAATATTTTTAGGTCCCCACTCTACCGCCAGATTACGCGCGATCTGCATATCAGCCGCCTTCGAAATCGCATAGGCCCCTAAGGCGTCAGTTCCTTTGAGCCCACCGATAGATGACACTATGATAACGGCACCACCACCAGTCTCGGCCATACCAGGCATCGCTAATTGGCAAAGCTTATGAACACTACCAATGTTGGCATGCATCACTTTATCAAAGGCTTCATCTGGAATATCTTGGGACTTGCCGAAGTAAGGGTTTAGAGCCGCATTGCAGACTAACACGTTAATTTTCCCTAACTGTTCTTCCGTCTTGGCCACGAGAGCCTGAAGCTGCTCTTTGTAATTTATGTTGCAAGCAATAGCGATAGCTTCGTTTCCCGCTGCTTTGATTTCATTAGCCACATCATCACAGGCGCTTTGGTTGCGGCTTGAAATCACAACTTTTGCACCCTGCTCGGCCATTCTAAAGGCGATCGCCTTACCAATTCCTTTTGTAGAACCAGTAATCAGGACAACTTTGCCCTCGAGGCTAAATAGACTCATGTTTTCTCCGAACTAAATAGTTGTATTTTGAGCGCACGCTAGACAGCGGCGCTTCACGTTTAGTGGATTGAAAAAGAGGGTTGTTTTCCTCTTTAGCAAACCCTGAAAACCGGCAGCTAAACTAACAAGCAGGACGCTTAAGAACAAGAAGTTTAAAGGAAAAAGAACCCATCGCCTCCTACTCAGTCCAATCTCTTTTCCCTTTAGAAATACTGGTTCCGCCGTCAACAGGGATAACCGTCCCATTGGTATAGGCTCCCGCTTGAGAGGCCAGATAGGTCACTATTCCCACGATTTCCTGTGGATGGCCTACTCGATGAAGAGGACAGTCGTCCTTAATATCCTCTAAATAGTGCTCAAAAACATAGTCCGTCATTCTGGATTCAAAAAAACCAGGGGCAATGGCATTTACAGTAATATGTTTTGGCGCAAGATCCACGGCTAATGATTTCGTCAGATGATGCAGTGCGGCCTTACTCGCGGAATAGGCAAAAGTGGGCACTCGCTGCACAATTGGCACATGAATTCCATCCATAGACCCAATGTTGATGACCCGTGCCGGATCAGCTGCAACCCCCGCTTTAGAGAGCAAATCTATGCAATCTCGAGTCAAAGAAAAGACTGCATTTAAATTGGTACTGACTACTTTCTCAAACCCAGCGTCTGGGTAATCTTCTAACTTTGCCCCCCAATTAGCGCCTGCATTATTGAGTAAAATAGACAGCTCTCCAAACCGCTCTTGCACATGGGCTACCAGTGACTCCCGTTGCTCTGCAATGGTTACATCAGCGGAAAATGCAGACACATCTCCGTAAGGTTTCAGCTCTGATAGCGCCATGTTGCATTTTTCTTGGCTTCGAGAGGAAATAACAACCTTAGCGCCGTTCTCAAGCAGTCCTTGCGCCATTATTAGTCCAAGACCGCTGCTTCCCCCAGTAACTAGAGCAGTTTTCCCCGCTACCGAAAACAAACTCCCTATTTTGTAGCCGGATTCGCTTAACGCGTTAGAAGCCATGACTACTAATTCTCGTCGGAAACTTTAACTAGTTGCTTACCGAAATTTCGCCCTTTTAGTAAACCGCGAAAGAGCTCGGGCGCATTTTCAAGGCCCTCGCCGATGCTTTCCCGATGTACTAATTGCCCTGACTTCACCCACTGTCCCAACTGCTCAGTTGCCTCTAACCATGTCTCACGCCACTCTGTCACTACAAAAAACCGATGTTCTGGTATGGGATCCAGTTTTTTCAGCATGTGGAAGGGGGTTTCGGATTTAGTGATATCCTCATCATTGTAGTTGGACACATAGCCGCAGATTGGAACTCTAGCTCCAGTGTTCAAAAGTGGAGTCACAGCCCGGGTTACATCACCTCCAACGTTTTCAAAATAAACATCAATCCCATCAGGGCATGCTGCGGTCAGTTTTGCCGCCAAATCACCAGCCTTATAATCGAGACAATCATCGAATCCAAGCACATCCTTAACATAGGCACACTTTTCTGGCCCACCTGCTATGCCCACTGCGCGGAGGCCCAATATTTTAGCCATTTGTCCTACCACCGAACCAACAGCCCCGGAAGCTGCTGCCACAACAAGGGTCTCGCCCGATTCGGGCTTACCCACATCACGTAAGCCAAAGTAAGCCGTTCGACCAGGCATACCCACCACACCCAGATGCTCCGATAAAGATCCATTATCTAAATTTACCTTCATTAGACGTTGATCATCATCGTCAGCAACAATATGAGACTGCCAGCCCATATGCGCTGCCACTCGGTCACCGACAGCATACTTACTCGAGTTCGATTTAATAACGATACCGGAAGACTCGCCAGTTATTACATCGCCGATCTGTAAAGGCGCGGCATACGATTCAACGTCATTCATCCTGCCACGCATATAAGGGTCCAATGATAACCAGCACACCTGAATCAAAAGTTGATTTTCTTGCAGTTCGGGAATTTCAGCCTTATCGACCTTAAAACAGTCATCAGTGGGTTCACCCAAAGGGCGTTTAGCTAACAGTATGCGAGTATTAAGAGTCATGAACGTTCCGTATGGATGATTTTTGAAAGGCAGCCATAGTACCTTACCTACATTCAGCTGCACAGGGTGGCATCTAAGCGGCAGAAGACAAATCTGCCAAAGAGTCTTTAAATAAACTGAGGCCTTTGACTAGCTCTTCAAGCGACACGGTCAAAGGTGGAATCAATCTCACTACCGCATTTCGTGTTGGTACAATTAAGAGCCCACGATCTATTGCTGAATTGGTTAAAGTGTCCACTAAGGGTTGACTCTTTAGCTGAATCCCCCACAACATACCTCTTCCACGCACCTCCACCAGAAGGTCAGAAAATTCTACTTCAAGACTCAATAGGAAATTCTCCATATACTGGCCTTTCGCCGCTATGCTCTTCGCGAATTCGTTTCTAGCCAGATAAGGAATCACCTCAGCCACGACCGCACACCCCAGCGGATTACCACAAAAAGTTCCCCCATGATCCCCAATTTCAATCTGATCTTTTATGCGTTGAGAAACAGCAAACGCAGCAATAGGGAAACCTCCAGCCATACCTTTACCCATGGTTAAGAAATCAAAATCGAAAGAGGCCTCGTTATGCTGGAATGCGAAAAAACTACCAGTACGAAGAAAACCAGTTTGAATCTCGTCGACAATTAAAAATACGCCGCGCCTTTTGCAAAGCTTTGAAAGACTAATCAGATAATTTGAAGGAGGCACACGAGCCCCTCCTTCACCCTGTATCGGTTCAACAATTACCGCTGCAGTATCATTATCGATAACCTGCTCCATTGCATGCAAATCACCAAACTCAACAAATTCTGCCGCCTGATCTAGGCTAGAAAAACTGGCCGCATTGGCTGGGCTAGAAGAAACAGCTAACGTGTTTAGAGTACGACCATGAAAGGAATTCAGGGTAGAAACTATTTTAGAACGCCCAGATATTTTCCTTGCCAGCTTTATTACTGCATCGTTCGCTTCTGCGCCGCTATTGACAAAATAGCTTGAGACTAAATGTTCTGGGAGCACTTTATTCAACTCTCGCAGTGCCGCGGCTCTGGTCGGCGAATACAGAAATCCGGAATTAGGGCATTGCAGCAGTCGTCCGGCTTGTTCAGTAATGGTTCTCGTAATCAGTGGATGGGCATGCCCTAGAGAGGTGACACCCCAACCAGAAGTAAAATCTAAAAAGCGTACGCCGTCTTCTGTCCACACGGTGAGTCCGTTGCCGCGTTCAATTACCAAAGGATATCTTACGCAAAATGTTAACCCCAATGATTCTTCAGTCTCGATGGTATTCATAGTTTTCTCGTCAATTATTCATTGTGTAAATGCTCATGTTTTCTCCTTTTTCCTCTCTCATTTAAAATAGCCCGAAGGCAGTTGGACCCGCAGAGTGGTCAATTTTTAGCAGCATGGTCCTTGTTCTTTCGCATAAAGAAACTAGCGCGGATAACAGGCAGCAAAGCGCTTGCTCGCCTCTTGTTACTGTGTGGTCCACTAATACATCGGCATCAATCATTTGTGACGATACCAGCAAGTTATTCGACATTTTCAGTCCTTATATCGGGCAAAAAAAAACCCCTAAAGCCAGAGACTCTAGGGGTTTTTGGATTCTATGATTTAGCTAGTTAAAACCGAGTTCTCACACTTTTTGGACACGTACGCGAGGCACGCCCAAATGCCGCGAATGCGGCAAAAGCGGCAAAAGCGGCAAGAGCGATAAATCGAGTTGCAAATACGTTTAATAAAGTCATTGCGAGAATGAGCCCGTCAGAGATTAGTTTGAACTAGAGAACATTTAAGGTAATAAGAAAAAGCCTGCATGTCAATGAAGCTACTCCATGAATGTCTCGTTCAGATTTCGAAGCTCTTCTACATTGAGCTCAAAAAGAGAGTTATCAAAGCGAAGAAGATCAGGTTGCCTGTCGGTCACCAACCCCTCTACGACCAGTAAGCTAACATAGGCGAGGAGAACAGTCAGCAGCAACGTGAATCGGTTTTTAAATACTAAATTTTTCATAGGTCTGACCTTAAATCCAATCGTTGAGTCAATAATCAATCTACATAGCGGCGCATATAAACGGCACCAGTAATCAGCAGCGAGCCCACTATACAGCCAACAAACATCTCGTAGCTAAAAAAGCGATCTGCAATGCCGGTAAAGTCGATAATTAAAAAATTGTCTGGATCGAATCGGGTTTGAGCCCAGTTGGAAACAAATTGAGTGCTGAAAATAAATTCTTCTGCAAAACCAATGGCAAAATACACACCTACTGCCCAAAGCATAGGCGCCCTCCTCGCAAATGAGGAAAACAACAGCAACCAACCCATCAAAGGCAACAGCCAGAGGGCCGATGTTGCCAGAAAGAAGTACACCACCACTACATTAATCCAAGCGGCAGTAAGCATATATAGAAAGCCGACCTGAGTTTCAGTTCCTAACCCTGAAAAAGCAAGAAACACAATCATCAAGGAATACAAGAGACCCATTATCAGCGCGGTCAATGCGGGGCTGACAACAATCACTGTTACTAATTTGGAAATAACGGTTTGCAAATTTGAGACAGGCATTGACTGCCAAAATAGAATACTCATATCTTTGCGGTCTTGGTACAGAGAGTTCAGCAAATAAATCGCGCTACAGAAGAAAAACACCAACACAAAAGGTAACGACCAGAGCGTTAAAATAGGATTGGTAGAAAACGGATTCTTACCGTCAAACCAACGAAGGGAAAAATCAATAGCTAGAGTCTTTTCATCGACTCCCAACTGGGACCCTATTAAAAAATTCACAACGAAAATAACTATCGCCATTACCATAGGAGCACCTATGATGAGGTTACGGTTCTCCCACAACTCTTTTTGTTGCAGGGTAATAGTCTGGCGAACCTTAAACCTGTTCATGTTTGCTCCTCTTCATTTTTGCCACAAATAGATCAGCCACAGAAGGTGTATGAAGCTCGCCAAGATTCGCTAACTGCGCCCTCGGTACTGATTCAAACGTATACGACTGTTGCCCGAGTAAACTTCGAATGTGAATTGGATTTAGCTCATCAGCGAGCGAAATTTTATCTGGGCTTACCAAGACTTCTGTGTAAATCTGTTCGATGTCGCTCATCTGGGCATTTAGAGCGATCTTGCCTTTATTGATGAAGATCAAATGAGAAAGCAAGGTTTCGATTTCCTCAACCTGGTGAGTGCTAATCACAATAGTCCTGTTACCATCGTAATAATCATTGAGCAAACGATCATAGAATTCTTTTCGATAGATAATATCCAAACCCAAAGTGGGTTCATCTAGTACCAAAAGGCTAACATCAATCGCCATCACTAAGGCTAGATGCAGCTGTGTAACCATTCCCTTTGACAAATTTTTGATTCTTTTGTCACTAGGGATTTCAGTACTGCTTAAGAACCGCTCTGCTTTTGACCTATCGAATCTTGGGTGCACACCTTCTACATAGCTAAGTACTTGAGACACTTTTAACCATCTCGGCAAAATACCTACATCAGCAATGAAGCAAACGTCTTCCATCAGCTTGTGACGCGCAAGGCGAGGGTCACGCCCAGCGACGCTTAGCTCCCCCTCTA
>JBGCEK010000006.1:0-128941 GCA_045106275.1 Pseudohongiellaceae bacterium
CTGTTAGTTTAAGGCTCAACACGCTATTTTTAACCCGCTTGCGCCATACATCGTCCAGTTGGGCTACCGTGTCAGAATAGGGCGCCTCTTCGCGATCAATCAGAATAGTTTCATCGATAGTGAAATCCATGTCTGGAATATGATTTTCGACACGATTGATCGCATAAATGAGCCGCTCAAGGACCCGACGATAGTATTGATTGTAAATTTCAAAGCCCGGTTCAACGCTGCCGTCTTTTAAAGAGTCATCGAGGGTGTATCTATAAGCACTTAATTTGTTGATGTCGTCCCGCATGAAGTAAAGGTGGGCACCATCTAATGTATCTAGGTAGCTGTCGAATACCAGAGCTGAGAAGTTGTCGTCAATTTCTAATGACGCGTAGTGTTTGGTTTGGAGTTGCTGTAGGAGCTCGATCGCCGTCTCGCCATGGATATCTTGGCTTTCTACAGGCTCGTAGAGGCTTTCTATATCTAATACGGTATGGAGCTGCTGTGACTCTTCTTGAGCGGTTAACTGTCCCGCTTGCAGCAAGCAAAGTGAAAGGAGGGAGACTTTAAATAATTTGTTAATTTCGGGTAAAGCTAATGATCGTCTAGTTTGCATATTTCCCCACATAAAACGTGTGTACATCAATAAGACAGGGTCGCGCACGTTATGTATTCAAATTTAACTTAAGTGGGGTCAGAGATTATGCTAAAAATGCGCCCCTGAGAAGCTTTTTTAGCCAAATTTAGGACGTCCCGAGCGGGATGGTCGATAGTTTAGCGAATGACCTTAGAGCGAGCAGATGCGTGTCGTTCCGCGCGCTCCACATCAATATAGCGGTCGGTAATTGCGCTGGAGCCATGACCTGCGTCATCTCTCACATGCTCTCGAGGGCGGTGTTTAACATCTTCAGAAATCCCAGTGTGCCGAAGCCAATGGACAGTGGCATCACTAAGTCGCTCCGAATCCTCAACAAAACCCTCTCGGCGCATTTTGTCAGCGGCAGTGTCGAAACACTTTTGCACGATCCCGCGTATTTGCCTTGTGCTGGTGATACCGCCCTTGCCGCGGGTTTTGTGAATCAGTGGGCTGGGCTCGCCGGGCCCCGGTAACGCCGGAAGACCGCGGGAGAGCCGGTATCGCTTAAGGGCTTGCAGCATTTCGTCACTGACTGAAATCTCTCGTTCTTTATTTCCTTTTCCTACCGTCAAAAACCACCAGTTTCCATCTTGGTCTAGCTGGAAATGCCCCATTTGCGGTTGCCAACGGGTAGTTTCTACCAATTCGGAAATTCTAAGGTACATGGCAAAAAGTGCGTTCATGATAAAAAGTGTTCGCTCATGGGTGGCAGGGTCTGTTGCTGCCATGCTTTCAGCGGATTCGATAACGTAGTCCCACTGTAATGGGGATAGCCGTCGAATTTTGCCTTGAGACTGGTGCTTGCGAATGTATTTACTTTTTTGGCGTATTTGAGAAACGGGATTTGCTTTAAGAAAGTTCTCTTGTATCAGAAAGTTAAAGAAGCTACTTAATACACTAAACAAAGATTGAAGAGCCGCTTGAGAGGCAACGTACTCACCGCCGCTAGTGACATAGGGACGCCACTCTGGATTCGGCAATCGCTCGCCATTTTTTTCTAAGAAACGGGGAGTGTTCTTGAATCCAATCCATCGAGTTGGAGGATTCTTTGCAAACTCTACATAGGATTCAATGTCTTCTCGAACCAGATCTTTAAGTGATTTTTCCGCCACAAGCCAACACCAGTGCAGCATGTGTTCGATTTCTCGTCTGTAGGTGCTGAAAGTATCAGGGCTTCCGCGGTAGCTGTAAATGAACTCTGCTGCACATTGATAATCATCAAGGGCGTCTTTCGGTGCGTCTTGCAAGAGATGCTCGATCGATTCAACCCGGTTTTTAAAAGGGTTCTTCATGCACTCTAACGTATCAAAAAAGGCGTTGGGAGACTTCATTAAGGATCTGTCGTTTGTCCGTTAAATCTATGTATTTACTGAAATTAGCATGAATAGAGAAAGAATTCGCTAACAGATTTGTCACGTGATTTTTGCCCTACCTTAACAATGTCGGGCTTCTCAATAGAACCTTTAATGATGTAGGCACCAGCAGTTAAATCGCTGGCCGGTTGAGGGGGATTACGACAGACGAATTTGCTTGGGGTGTGGTAACGAAGATGGCTGGGAATGCTGAGAAGGCTGCTCATTCCAGTGCTCTGGGCGCTCTGCCTGTGTTGGTTTCGCCATTTCAACAAAGGCAATGGAGGAAATAATATGACTCAAAGATGAGTGATCTGGATGACGGGTACTGAAAAGCTTAATCTGCAGTTGAACCCATCGTAAAGCCTTGTCACGTTCTCCTTGCCAGTTAATTATCTTATGCCAAAGCTGCACATCCAATACAACATCGCGCAGTTTGCTAGACCAGTCTAGCCCGCTTAAGACTATGTTGTCTTCATTATTGATCGCCACTAGTTAATCACCTGAATATCTATTCTGGGCTAAAAGGCGCCATAAAGAACTTGTGCCCACTTTCAAGATTAGAATAGATTTTGGCAAATCGTCGTTAGATTTCAGTTTAATTCAGTGGTTCACTCGAATGCTGATACCGAAAGAGCTAATTTGAAAGGGTGCCTCGTTTAGGTTAGTTTCTCTTCCTACTGTTAGGAAAGCTCTCTATTTGAGAGATAAAAATAAGATTAATAAATGAGTTCAAGCTTATGAAATTAAAGGAATTGACTGGATTATCTTCCCTCAGAGTTTTGCTATTCTCTGTAAGTCTAGCCTGCTCAAGCGTTTTGCTCGCCCAGGGGGCAGAACTAGCGAGAACTTCTTCCGGTAAACCGGATTTACAGGGTGTGTGGACAAATAAGACCTTAACTCCACTAAGTCGACCGAAGGAGCACGGCGAACACTTAATCCTGAGCGTTCAGAGTGTCGAAAGAATGATTTCTGCGAACGAGAGCTACTTGAATGCGGAATATGCGTCGAGTGATCCAGATAGAGAAGCCGGCGCAGGCGCTCAAGCAGGCAACGATGGCGATACCAATGACGGCTACAACGAGTTCTGGAAAGATGTGGGTACGGATATACTCAAAATTGATGGGCAATACCGATCATCTATCCTTGTTGAACCGGCGAATGGTCAGATACCGTATTTAGGGGATCCGAGAGCAAGGTTTAGAAGGGCTGCTGGAGCACCTGGTCCTTATGACGGACCAGAAGGCCGGCCTCTCGCTGAACGTTGCCTACTGTCGTTTGGCTCTCACTCAGGCCCACCCATGTTGCCTGTGATGTACAACAATAATTATCAATTCGTCCAAACCGATGACTATCTAATGATTGTTGCGGAGATGGCTCATGACGCGCGCATTATAAGAATAGGTGACACTGAACATCAGGAACATCTGCAAAAATGGATGGGTGATTCAATTGGCTACTGGCAAGAAGATACATTAGTTGTGATCACTAAGGGCTTTAATCCGCAGCAAAATTTCCGCGGTGCCTCTGAAACGTTGACCGTGACTGAGTATTTTAGCCGCACTGAATCAGACAGCATTCTTTATCGGTTCACCGTCGAAGACCCTGCCACGTTTAGCGAGCCCTTTACCGGTGAATTACTGTTTAATTCTCGCCCAACCCAAGAGTCCATGTATGAATACGCTTGCCACGAGGGAAATTATGCGCTGGCGGGCATCCTCGCGGGAGCAAGGCGTCTTGAGCAGCAGGAAGCTGAGCAATAATTAGCTCAGAATAGAGGGTGAGCGAGGGTTTTTCAGTGCGTTTCAAGGACTGTGTTGAGCTCAAAGGGGTGCCTGGGTCGCCTTACACGCGAAAGATGCTTGCTCTTTTGCGGTTTAGACGCATTCCTTATCGCTTAATTCAACGATCCCGCTTCCAAACTAGAGACGATTTGCGCCGATTTCCTACGAAACCCTCACCAAAAGTAGAGTTATTGCCCACATTTTATGTTCTGGACGAGCAGGGCGAAGAAATTGCGGTGTGTGATAGCACGCCAATCATTCGACAGCTAGAAACTGCCTTTGGAGGAAGATCTGCACTTCCAAAGACGCCTGTACTGGGTTTCCTTAACGAATTGATTGAGGATTATGCTGATGAATGGCTCACAAAGGCTATGTTTCATTACCGCTGGAGCTATGCGCCTGATATTAACAAAGCTGGGAAAATGCTGCCCAGATGGGGTAATACCACAACGGATGAATCGCTCCTGCAGCGCAGAAGCCAACAAGTTCAAGAGCATCAAATAAGTCGGTTACGTTATGTGGGGTCTAGTGGTGAGACTAAAGAAACCATAGAAAGTAGCTTTATTCGGTTTCTAAAAGTGTTCGATAACCATCTGAAAAATAATGCTTTTGTATTCGGTGGAAGGCCATCGAGCTGCGACTTTGCCATCTTTGGTCAGCTGACGTGTTTGGCGCTTTTTGATCCAACTCCCCAGTCAATTATTCAAGATAAGCACCCCCGAATTTATGCTTGGACCGAATGCATGGAAGATTTGTCAGGATATGATTTGTTAGATGACGATTGGCTACTTGATACGGACATTCCACAGACCTTATTGGAGCTGCTCAAAGAAATAGGGCACGTTTATGCTCCCTATCTCACAGCCAATGCTGCGGCAGTTAGTGAGGGAAAAAAAGACTTCACAATGATGATTGATGGCAGGCCTTGGCAGCAAAGCTCATTTCCTTACCAAGCAAAGTGCCTGACTTGGCTTAGAAACTATTACCTGCAATTAGATTCCTCTGCAAAAACTGCCGTAGACAATATCTGTGCTAGAACAGGTAACTCTCAAATACTTGGCTAGCAATTTCGTTGACTAGTCCTGTATTGAAGAATGGGCTGTTGTCCGTAATGCTTTTATGGGGTTTATCAAAATTATACCGATAACTGAGGGGATAACCTTAAATACTACAAACACTTACACTATTTCCGGTAATCTTTATTACCGGAAATAGTGAAATAGCTAAGTAATATGCTGTCCCAGGCTTCATTTAAGCTTATCGTCCTTTAGTCTTCTTTACAGACTAACTCACTTATCAATCTCTAGTTTCCCTCATGGTGACAATTTCTTCTGCTAAGGTTGGGTGGATTCCTATGGTGGCATCGAAATCGGCTTTGGTTGCGCCACAGTTCATGGCGACGGCAAACCCTTGGACTAACTCTCCAGCATCGGGCGCCACCAAGTGCATTCCGATGACTCTGTCATCTGACTTGTTGACGATCAATTTGATAAAGGAATATTCGTCCCGCTTGCTAAGCGTATGCTTCATCGGTTTCGTTTTAGCCGTATACACATCAATGTCCAACCCTTGCTCCAGTGCAGATTGTTCACTAAGGCCAACAGTTCCTATATTTGGGTGGCAAAAAACCGCTGTGGCAATATTGTCATAACTTAGTTTGTTTTTAGGTCCTCCAAATAATCTCCTGGAGACAATCTGACCCTCAGCTAGTGCCACTGGAGTGAGTTCTACACGCTCAATTACGTCTCCCACTGCGTAAATGTTTGGCTCAGAGGTTTCATAATTCTCATTAACCTTAATGCCGCCAGAGTCACTTAGTTGGATGTTTACAGTCTCGAGTCCTAAATCGCTAGTCATTGGCGAGCGCCCGGTAGCTGCCAACATTTGCTGTGCTACAAGTTCTTCACCAGATTTAAGTTTTATATGTAAGTCTTTGTTTTGTTTATCTATACTAACAATATCGTCGTTGAGCTTCAGCTCCACATGCCGTCCAATTTCAGAAGTGATGAAATCCCTGATTTCCTCATCGAACCCCCTTAAAAACTTGTCTCCTCGGTAAACGAGCGTGGTTTTTACTCCAAACCTCGCGAAAATACTGGCGAACTCCAGAGCTATGTATCCACCGCCTTGGATAACCATAGCATCGGGCAGTTCATCAAGATAAAAGACCTCATTTGATGTGATCACATGCTCTTTGCCTGGATAATCAGGTACCCATGGCCAACCACCGACTGCGATTAATATGTTTTTAGCAGTGACCGTTCGCCCATCGACTTCAAGTGTATTTGGCCCCTTGATTCGTGCTCTAGCCTCGTAAATGGAGACATTATTGGACTTCAATATAGTCTCATATATTTTATTTAAACGATTGATTTCATTGTCTTTATTGCTAACTAACTGGTTCCAATTAAATTCTGGCTTATCTGTCTTCCAGCCGAACCCCCGGCCGTCTTCAAAATCATCTTTAAAATGCGCCGCATAGCTAAATAGCTTTTTTGGTACGCAACCAACGTTCACACAAGTGCCGCCAAAATATCGCTCTTCGGCGACGCCTACTCTTGCTCCCAAACCCGCCGCAATTCGACTAGCGCGAACACCGCCTGAACCGGCACCAATAACAAAAAGATCATAATCAAAATCAGACAATTTACTGTATCCTTAAACTCTAAAATTCAGTGAAAACCCCACCAGCCGGCATTATGCACCACCCACGTTAGACAGGATAGTAATCACATGCAAGGTTCCTTATTCGATGATGAATCCACCGGTTTTACACACCAGACCCATGATTTAGGGAACGCTTTGATTGAGGAATATCGATCTATTTACAATCAAGAGAAGGCCGCCCTCCTTCTTGCTGAGCTAATACAGCTAACTCCGTGGCATCAAGACCACTTGGTCATTGCTGGTAAGACCGTGCAAGTTCCGAGGTTACAGTGCTGGATGGGAGATGTGGGTAGCAATTACAGCTATTCAGGCATTAGGTTGAAGCCGGTACCTTGGTCTCCTGTGGTGCTGGAAATTCGTGCCAAAATCAAGGAAGTTTGCGGTTACGAGTTCAATTCTGTTTTGTTGAATCACTACAGAGATGGTGCAGATAGCGTCGCTTGGCATGCAGATGATGAGCCGGAACTAGGGGCTAATCCAGTGATTGCATCGTTGAGTTTAGGGGCTGACCGCAGTTTGCAACTTTGCCCCAAAAACACCACGAGCAGAGCCGTAAAAGCAAGAATACCTCTCCTAAATGGCTCACTGCTTATTATGGGTAAAGGTATGCAAAACAATTGGTTGCATCAAGTCCCTAAAGAGAAAAAGAATACCAAGGTGCGAATTAATCTAACATTTAGGAATATACAAAGACAGAGCTAAACTTTCGCATGTTTAGTGACCTATTCAAAAAGTAGTTGAGTAAACCCACTGAAAACTTATGGATAAATTTGAATTTTGTATTATCGGTGCCGGTGCAGTGGGTTTGGCTGTGGCTAGGTCGATTTTATTAAGCAGTGAAGTGAATCCTGAAAAAATACTCATTGTTGAAGCTCAGCCAAGCTTTGGCCATGGTGTTAGTAGTCGAAGTAGTGAGGTTATCCATGCCGGTATTTACTATCCACCGAATAGCCTAAAGGCTCGACTTTGCATTTTAGGAAAAGAGCTCCTTTATAACTACGTTCAGGCGAAAAACGTAGCTTATCGCCGCTGTGGCAAGCTGATAGTTGCTCAAGACACTCAAGAAAATCAGCTGGAGGGGCTCTTAGCAAATGCTCGCTTGTCGGGGCTTCACGACCTAAGCTTGATATCCCAACTCGCTCTCAAGCGCAGAGAGCCCGAAATTAACGCCCGCTCTGCCCTGCTATCCCCATCAACTGGAATTATCGATAGTCATGACTATATGCACTCCCTGCTTGCTGAAATCCAAACAGCGGGTGCTATCTGTTCGTTCAATAGCCGTGTAGAAAAAATAGTCTCGGCCAGCGATGGGCATAGGGTTCAACTATCTGCCGGTGACGGTTCTAGCGCAGAGGCTACTGAATACTCGTTTGAGGTGGACAATGTCATCAACTGTGCTGGACTGAACGCGGCTGCTGTCGCGCAAAATATGGTTGATCTAGACCCGAAATTGATTCCTCGGGTTTGGCTTTGCAAAGGAGATTACTTCGCTTACCACGATAGAAACCCTTTTAAGCATTTGATCTACCCTGTTCCTGAGCCAAACACCGTTGGTTTAGGCATACATTCGACAATGGATATGAGCAATCAATTGAGATTCGGGCCGGATGCCTATTACATCGATAAGGAAAGTTACGATATAGACTTTTCAAAAGCGGCAGGTTTCGCTGCTTCTGTCAGGCGTTATTTCCCTAATATAAATCCGGCGAAGCTATCCCCTGCCTATTCTGGTATTCGGCCTAAAATTTCTGGACCTGGTGATTCGGCGCAAGATTTTGTTTTTCAAACCAAAGAACATCACGCCTTGAAAGGTTTGATAAACTTGTTTGGCATCGAATCTCCGGGAATCACGGCTAGCCTTGCTATAGGCCAGCATATTTGTGCTTTGTTAGGTTTAAAGCTCGCAAACTAAAAAATCCCGCCATTTTACTAGCATTTTTTCCTATTTAGTCTTTACTTGATAGTAGAGGATTAATCTTTGCACCCTGCTTTGGTTTTTCCTTTGTGGACCAGCTTAGGCAGGCTTTTACGCGGTCGAACTGCGTTTATTTGCTACGCCCTCGCTTATCCTATTGTGTTACTCCTATTGTATTAACCTGAAACCTGCCCCGGTTTCAGGTTTTTTTTGTGGGCAAAAAAGGGGTGGTTGTGGCATAGTCTAGAAAGGAAGGCGAAAACTACAGGGTATTAGTGGTCATGCTGGAGTCAAGTTGGCCTGCCAACAAATTTTCTATCCGCGTTTTTACGCCAGCCTCTGGGTCGCTAAATTGGACCCCAATTCCTCTCACGCGAGCGCCTTGAGCTCTAGGTGGCGTTAGCCAGACGACTTTACCCGCGACTGGTATTTTTTCCGACTCTTCCATCAGTTTGAGAAGCATAAAAACTTCATTTCCTAAAGAGTATGGCTTACTGGTAGGGATAAATAGCCCTCCATAGCGAATAAAAGGCATATATGCCGCGTAGAGAACGGCTTTGTCCTTTATTGTGAGAGATAATATTCCGTGGCCTGCCACTTCGTTCGTCCTTGATTACGCGCCAAACTAAAGCAATTTCCGCGGCTAGCTTTTAGGGGTACTTGCTTTAGACTAATGCTTAGCTCTTCCTGAGCCATTTCATTCAAACTGCTATTTTCGTCCAGTGCCACAATAACGACTCAACTATTAACTGTGGGTTTGGGTTAGAGCCGCTCATTAGTTGCCGTCTAGCCTGAATTAGCTCCTGTTGAAAAGTCATTAGTCTAAGACTTAGCTCAGGCCCCGTACCGGGTAATTTAGAAAGCAATTCAGTTAACTTTGCTAACTCGGGCGCTAGTTGCTGCCTAATAAGAGTCTCTTTTATTAATATAGACGATACATCAATTAAATACTCAATTGATGCCAGCTCTCCTATTTTGACTAAGGTGGAAACCGTGGATCGCAGTTCGAGAGTGGTTTGAAGCAAGTGCTCTAAGCAATTAATTACTGTAAGACGGTCACTTTGCTGAGAAGAGGTTTCTTCAGCAAAAGCGAGTAAGGGTTGGGCCGAATAAGACAGAAGTGTAGCGCTTTCAGCAATGGCGAGTTCTTGATTATTTGACAGCCAATCCTCTGCGTCACGAGGGTTGTCTAAGGAGAACTTTAAGCGTTGGCATCGGCTTCTAATAGTGGCTGACAGCGCACCCGGCAAATCGGTTATCAAAAAGATGAAAGCGGAGTTGCTAGGTTCTTCTAAAGTTTTCAATAACGCATTTTCAGCTGCATTATTTAAGCAATGAGCACGATCTACAATGACAACTTTACCGTTGCCTGAGTGACTGGTTTTAGCCATGAAGCTTGCTAGCTGTCGAATCTGGTCAATTTTTATATCCCGGCTGCCCTGCTCGGGCTGAATATGCAAGAGATCTGGCAAGGAGCCTCCTGCAGCCATTTTGCAAACAGTGCATTGTCCGCAAGCACCTTTTTCATCACTTTTTAAGCACAGCAAGCAGTGCCCAAATTTTTCAATTAAAAGTCGCTTCCCTAATCCTCTGCTGCCCTGAACAAGGTAGGCATGAGCAAGCAATCCTGATTTCTTTTGCTGGATTAACTGTGCCCATTGCCGTTTTTGCCAAGGGAAAGGAAGTAACTTGGACAGTTGTTTAAGAACTTCTTCGGAGTACATTTAAGTTAGGTCCGCCAAAAACTGCGTCATTACTTGGGTTATATTTTCACCGACTTGAACCAAAGGCTGCGAAGCATCGATCACGCGGCAACGTTGACCATCACGACGAGCAATTTCAAGATAAGCGTCTCTTACTTTTTCAAAAAAGCTGAGCTTTTCTATTTCAAATCGATCTAACTCTCCCCTCTTCTTTGCTCGCTCTAAACCAATTTTAGGATCTAGATCCAAGATTACAGTTAAATCAGGGCGCAGATTTTTCTGGACCAAATTTTCCAGCTCGGATATTGATTCACGACTAAGGCCTCGCCCTCCTCCTTGATAGGCATAAGTGGCATCAGTAAAACGGTCGCAAAGAACCCAGGTCCCATTTTCTAAATGTGGCTTTATAAAAGTTTCAATGTGCTGCGATCGAGCAGCAAAGACCAAAAGCAGTTCACTTAATTCAGTGAGATCTTCTTCATGTTTCTCTAGCAGCAAGTCTCTAATTTTTTCTGATATTAAGGTGCCTCCAGGTTCTCTGGATACCACAAACTTTATTTTATTTTGTGCTAGGTAAGCCTTAACGGTTTCGATGTTTGTACTTTTGCCAACACCTTCTACCCCTTCAATAGTTATAAATTTTCCTTTCACAAAGCGTTCCTGATTTTCATTTTAGTTTTCGCTGCTGATTCCATTGATTAGCCTCTTTACAGCAGCATTGTGTTCCTGGAGGTTTGAGGAAAAATAGTGAGTCCCGTCACCTTGCGAGACAAAATATAGCTCATTTCCAGATTCAGGGTTCAGACTTGCCATTAATGATTCATTGCCGGCTAACGCAATCGGAGTTGGAGGGAGACCGTTTATCCGATACGTGTTGTAGGCAGTTGTAGTCCTTAGGTCTTTGCTTCGTATATCACCATCATACTCATCTCCCATGCCGTAAATTACTGTGGGGTCAGATTGCAGTCTCATACCTTGTTCTAATCGGCGAACAAAAACTCCAGCTATCTTGCCGCGCTCACTGCTAGCGGCGGACTCTTTCTCTATTATCGAAGCCATAACGAGCGCCTGATAGGGAGTATCATAGGGCAGCGCGCCAAGACGCTGCTCCCAGTGCTGCGCTAAAACCAGCTGGAGTTTTTCGCTCGCGCGTTTGATGATTTCTGTATCGGTGCTGCCAGCCGAATAAAAATAGGTGTCAGGAAACAAAGCGCCCTCAGGGTTCTCATAGGGGATGCCTGCTTTTTCAGCTATCTCTGCTGAACTCAGGCCAGATAACTGAACTGTTATATTTTCACTTGCCTGAATTGCTGTTAAGGCCTGAGAAAAAGTCCAGCCCTCAACCAATGTCACTCGGTATTGAATGGTTTTCCCAGCGACAACTTTTAATAATAAGTCATTAGCAGTTTCACCTTGTTCAAGCAAATACTTTCCTTGTTTTATCGCATCAGAGTCTCCTTGAATTCTTGCATACAAAACTAGAAGTTGGGGGTATTCAAAGATGTTGTTTGCTTGAAGTTTGCGACTCAGCTGATGAAGAGAACTACCTTTTGGCACCTCGAATTCAAATCCTCGGTCGGGAATTGCTAAAGGAGTGTGTAAAATTTTTAAGGCAGACCAATAAAGAAAAGCGCTTGAACCCAGCAACAATATTAGAGTTGATAAGGCCAGTTTGACTCGCTTGGATTTAAGTAGAAGCAAAAGCGTCATTTTTTAATTTTATCGCTTGGTGAAACAAATTACCTATTGGCCAGTGTTTGACCCTATCACTTTCAGTTAATTTAATCACCGGCGAGATCCCTGCGACACTGTTACAGAAGACTAATTCTTCCGCATTGAAAATGTCGTCAAGGGTGAGGTTCTTCGTGATCACCTGCCGCCCTTGAGCTCGAATGCCACGAATCAATTCTTCAAGCATTATTCCATGGACGCCGCTTTTACTCAGATCGGCTCCAAATATTTGGTCCCCTAGACGTAACAGAATGTTAGATTTTGTACCTTCGATAACATGGTTCTCCACGTCTAAGCACAGGCCTTCATCATATTGTCCCATCAATTCAGAGCTGGCTAAAACCTGGTCCAGCCGATTGAGATGTTTTATGCCAGCCAACGTAGTGCTTTGCGAGAGTCTGTGCTGACAGACAGTGACACTAATCCCTTCTTCATTGGCATCGGTGAGTGGAGACTGGTCAAAAAGTTGCAGAATGCGGGTTCCTTCTACTCCGTAAGGAGGTGTGTAGCCTCTTCCTCCTGCGCCTCGGGTGATAATGATTTTAGCAGCCATGTTGCCGCGAGAGTTTTTGCAGAGCTGGATCAGTTCATCTAAGACAAGCGTATCGTCAAATTTGATTTTTAAGGAGTGGCATGCCCGTTGGAGACGTTTTAAATGCTGTTCTAGAAGGATTACCCTGCCATCTTGCACTCGCAGAGTTTCAAACGCGCCATCTCCATAAAGAAAGCCCCGATCCATTACGGAAACTTCGTTCTTTGGTGATCCATTAATCAGAGTTTGCATGATTTTCTAGGGCCGCCAAAAATTAGCTCATACAGATGTGCGCTGTATTAATCTATACGGGAGAATATTAGACTGGCGTTGGTCCCACCGAAACCAAATGAATTTGATAGCACCTGGTTAAGCTGCATATCTCGCCCTTGGTGGGGAATGTAATCGAGATCGCAATTCTCTGCGGGATTATCTAGGTTGATTGTCGGGGTTACACATTGATGGCGTAGGCTCAACACTGAGACTATTGCTTCGACGGCACCCGAGGCGCCGAGTAAATGGCCCATCATCGATTTACTCGAACCAACGCAAAGTCTGTTAGCGTGATCTGAGAAAACTGATTTGATCGCTTCTGTTTCCGCCACATCTCCCGCTAAGGTAGACGTGCCGTGCGCATTGATATAATCGATGTCATCTGGGTTCAGATTTGCGCTTCGCAACGCGTTGCGCATACACAGAGCAGCACCTGCCCCCCCTTCTGAAGGAGACGTCATGTGGTAGGCATCTCCGCTCATTCCAAACCCGCTTAACTCTGCATAGATTGTGGCGCCGCGCTGTTTCGCGTGTTCGAGTTCCTCTAACACCATTACTCCGGCACCATCGCTTAGTACAAAGCCATCTCGGTCCTTATCCCAAGGTCGACTGGCTGCTTGCGGATCATCGTTACGACAGGAAAGTGCCCTAGCCGCACTGAATCCGCCCAAGCCTACTTTGGTGGTAGCCATCTCAGCGCCGCCAACTAACATAACGTCAGCCTGTTGATTATTAATCATATTGGCAGCTAATCCGATATTGTGGGTACCTGTGGTACAGGCAGTGGTCACAGCAATATTGGGGCCCTGCATATTAAAACGGATAGAAAGAGTTCCGGCGATCATATTGATAATCGATCCTGGAACGAAAAAAGGTGAGACTTTGCGTGCTCCAGAGTCTTGGATTTGCAAAGTTGTGGCTTCAATATTAGTTAAGCCACCAATGCCTGAGCCAATGGCAACTCCAGCTCGCTCAGGATTGAAATTGCTGTCGGCAAGTCCGCTATCATTAAACGCTTGAACGCCTGCTGCTACGCCATATTGCATGAATATATCCATGCGTCTCGCTTCTTTGACTGCCATGAAGTCGGCCGCCTGAAAATCTTTGACGGATCCTCCGAAGCGGGTTGTGTAATCACTTACATCAATGTGCTCAATGGGGTTGATGCCACTAACACCACGGGTTAGAGACTCCCAAGCAGATTTCACATCGTTTCCTACCGGGGAAACCATGCCAAGTCCCGTAACTACGACTCGCCGTCCGTTCAAAACACTCTTCTCCTGATTCTCGCTACACCATATACGCAAAAGCTACCCTAGATGACTCTAGAGTAGCTCTCGTGTACTGCGTGTTTGGGTGTTACAGGTTGTTATTGATGTAGTCGCAGGCGAGCTGGACTGTAGTGATTTTTTCGGCTTCCTCGTCAGGAATCTCGGTTTCAAACTCCTCTTCAAGGGCCATCACCAATTCCACTGTGTCTAAAGAATCAGCGCCTAAATCTTCCACAAATGAAGCAGAAGGTTTAACTTCGTCTTCTTTTACGCCAAGCTGTTCGCAGACAATTTTTTTAACGCGCTCTTCGATGCTACTCATATTATATATTAGCTCCTAATACTTTGATTCTTAAGGCCTTTCTTTTACTTTAAAACATGGTCGTCTCGCAGTTAACGAACCATGTAAATTAGGTTGGCAAGTTTACCTCTATTTATTCGTCTTGTAATGCCTAAATTGAAAAATTCACAGTTAATTATGAGCGAATTCCGGATACCTTAGGCAGCGAACAGGCTTTAGCCCATGTACATGCCGCCATTGACATGTAAAGTTTCCCCGGTGACATACGCCCCTTTATCTGATGCAAGGAATCCCACTGCCCCGGCGATTTCCTCAGGCTGACCTAAACGCCCGAGTGGAATCTGAGACAGCAATGCGTCTGCCTGAGTCTGAGGTAGGTCTTTCGTCATGTCTGTGGCAATAAATCCCGGGGCTACGGCATTGACAGTGATACCTCGAGAGCCTATTTCTTGAGCTAATGAACGGGTAAATCCTTCGATCCCAGCTTTAGACGCACAATAGTTGGTTTGGCCACCATTTCCGCTTGATCCCACTACGGAAGAAATATTAATAATGCGACCAAATCTCGCTTTAGTCATGCCTTTGACCGTGGCCTTACAAATTCGGTACATCGAGTTCAGATTGGTATTGACTACATCACTCCATTCATCCGCTTTCATACGCATAAGAAGATTATCGCGCGTTATACCGGCGTTATTGACAACAATGAGTGGAGCCCCAAAATCTTCGACAACAGCGTTAATCAGGTCACCTACAGAACCATCATCTGCTACGTTGGCGGCGTAACCTTTGCCTGAAATCTGTTCGGCGTGTAAGTAAGCGGTAATTGCATCAGCCCCCTGTTGGGTCGTCGCTGTTCCCAAAACCGTATGGCCTTGCTTACCTAATTCAAGTGCTATTGCCTTACCGATACCTCGACTGGCACCTGTAACCAAGGCAATGACCGACGCATTTTCCATGTTCACTCCTAAATATTGATTATTCTTTTGAGGCTTATGAAGCCATCTCAGCAATGGCGCTATCTAAACTGGCTGGGTCATCACTCGCAAAACTAGTGATGGAGGAATCGATTCTTTTGATTAGCCCGCTTAATACTTTACCAGGGCCGCATTCCACTAGTTTGTTCACGCCAGCCTTCGAGATAACGTTCACACAGTCTACCCACAAAACTGGCGCGTACAGTTGCTTAATTAGATTCTGCTTAATGTCTTGTGGAGACTGGGCTAACTCAGCATTCACATTTTGAACAACGGCTATAGACGGTGTGGAAAATTCGATTTCTGCAAGGGTTCGCTCGAGTTCTGAGGCCGCTGGTTTCATTAAGGCACAGTGGGATGGAACACTCACATTTAGCGGAAGAGCCCGCTTTGCTCCGGCCTCTTTACAAAGAATTATGGCTCGGTCGACAGCGGCAGTATCTCCAGCTATCACCGTTTGGCCGGGAGAATTAAAGTTTGCAGCTGAGACAATTTCGCCTTTTTCCGCTTCGTCACAAATCTCATTAATTTGATAGTTTTCTAATCCAACAATCGCGGCCATCTTACCGACACCTGCGGGTACCGCAGCCTGCATAAACTGGCCTCTTTGGTGAACCACTCGCACCGCATCAGCTAGGCTAAGTACATCTGCACAGACAAGAGCCGAATATTCACCAAGGCTGTGCCCTGCCAAAATAGAGGGTCTGATATCTGTTTTTTGCTGCCAAAGTCGCCAAATGGCTACCGAAGCAGTCAACAATACAGGTTGCGTAATATGAGTCTGATCAAGATTATTTTTACCATCGTGCTGAGCTGTTTCCCAAAGATCTATGTCCAAAACTGCAGATGCTTCGTTAAAAGTGTCTAGAATGAGCGAAGAATCGTTCGCTAGATCTCCCAGCATCCCCAACTTTTGTGAGCCTTGGCCCGGGAAAACAAATCCAAATTTGTGCATGTCGATATCTCTTCAATTAGCAATTCAAAACAGTAATTAAGCTTACGCAGCTTGCATGATGGCAGCTACTTTAGCGGCAATCAATTGTGGCACTTTGGTTTCCACTTCTTTTGCTGCTTGACTGATAGCATATCGAAACCCTTCTAAAGTTGCATTACCGTGACTTTTTACAATGCTCCCTTGCAGACCCAGTAAAATAGCGCCATTGAAGCGTTGAGGGTTTATCTGTTCTTTAACTTGGGAGAGCAATTCTTTGTGTTGATGGAATTCCTGAGCACTGAGTAAATCGTTAACCACGTTAGCTACACCAGCGCTAGATTTAATAGTGACGTTGCCTACAAAGCCATCACAAACAACAACATCGGCAACTCCCATATAGAGCTCATTAGCTTCCACGAACCCTACGTAGTTGATATTTTCACAATTTCTTAACATTTCGGCGGCGTGCTGAACTGCGCTAGTGCCTTTATGCTGCTCTGACCCAATATTGAGTAACCCAACTCTAGCAGGACTCCCATTCAGAGATTCCGCCAAAACTGAACCCATTACCGCAAATTCGAACAGCTGCTGTTGATTGCAGTGAGGGTTGGCGCCTACATCTAGGAAATAAGTGGGCCTAGCCAGACTGGGCAACGTGGCGACTATTGCGGGTTTCTGAATTCCTGGGATTGTTTTTAGAAGGTGTCGACCGGCCATCAGGAGCGCACCTGTGTTACCAGCGCTCACCATCGCCTGCACAGCACCCTGTTTGACCAATTCAGTGGCCAAGTACAATGAAGATTGCCGGTTGTGTCTAATCACATTAGAGGGCTTTTCTTCGTCTGTGACGACCGCGTCGGTATGAAGTATTTCTAATCGCGCGGAGTTAGAACATTGAAGCGTAAGCAACTCTTGTTCGATAATTTGACGATTACCCACAAGCACAAAAGCCGCATTAGGAAGCGTATCCAATGCGGCAATTGTTGCGGGAACCGTTAATTGAGCACCGCCCTCTCCGCCCATAGCGTCGATAGCTATGCGCATCGGCAGTTTCAATACTAGTCTTCGCCTATGTCTAGGACTTTTTTGCCTTTATAAAATCCGTCAGCAGTCACATGATGACGACGATGGATTTCACCAGTTGTTTGGTCTGTAGACAAAGTGGGGCCAGTTAGCGAGTCATGTGAACGTCGTTGTCCACGTCTCGAGCGAGTTACTTTGCTCTTTTGAACAGCCATTTCTTTTCTCCAATATCTTTATAATCGAACCATTAAATACTAATCTTTCAAAACTTTTAGAATTGCGAAGGGGCTTTCTTTCAAAGGCCGGTCTTCCAATTCTTCGTTACCTTTGTCTTGTTGCTCATAGCCAAGCGAGCTTAGACAATTTTTATCATCGTGCTTACTAACTAGAGGAAGACAGAGCAATAGTTGCTCTTCTACCATGGCTGCTACATCAAGCTTATGATCTTCGCAGAACCACGGATCGAGCAAATCATCCAATTTGTCGATATCTGCTTCTTTTTTTACCAGCGCTAGCTGAAAAGAATCAGTTACCTCTATTTGCACAGCTTCCAAACATCGCTGACAGGCAACCGATGATGGCGCTGAAAGCTTGCCTGTAATGACACGTTGTTTCGACTTGTTCGTAGAAAACTCAAGCTCAACATGCACATTTCCTCGAATTTCTAGTAAACAATCCTGAAAACGCGGGAGTCGATCGAATTCAATGGTTCCCTTCAATGTTTCCGTTTGCTGGAAAACTTTCCGCGTGTCGACATAAGGGGGAATTTCAGACTCCGTCATAGGCGCGCAATAATAGGCGTGTGTGAGGCATCTGTCAAAGAATTAGTGAAGCAATTTTCACTATGACAAATATGTTAAGCTACTGTTTTAGCAGACTATTCCTGTAATAGAGTCAGGGCGTGCCGAAGATTTTGGCCTAGATCTGCTTTCACTGTTAGGTATTCACCTGATTTAGGCTTCCTAAAGGTGATTTCCGCGGCATGCAGACAAAGGGACTTGGCATCTTTTAAGACCTTATGATGCTTTATCACCCGTTTATCAGAATAGCGATCGTCCCCGACAATCGGATGCCCAGCGCTTTGACAATGAACTCTAATCTGATGAGTTCGTCCTGTTTCCGGCTTTGCCTCAATTAGAGTCGCTTCGGAAAGGCGTGTAAGCACCCTAAATCGAGTAATAGCCTCCTTACCGATCACTTCATCTACTTTAACAAGGCGCTCCCCAGAATCCAGCTGCTTTCTATGCAGCTTTGCCTCCACTTGGTTAATGTGAGTTGGCCAACCGCCGTAAACCAGAGCGTGGTAAGTCTTACTCACTTTTCTTAGCTTAAACTCTTCATGCAAGAAACGCAGTGCATTGCCGGTTTTAGCGATAACGAGGCACCCGGATGTTTCTCTGTCCAGTCTATGGGCGAGCTCCGCATCTTTCCAGTCTGGCCTAATTTGACGAAGCGCCTCGATAAGACCCAGCTTAATTCCGGACCCTCCGTGCACTGCCAATCCAGAAGGTTTGTTAACCACTAAAAGTTCGTCGTCTTGGTAAAGGATATTTGCCTGCAGGTATTCACTTAATCCTGGTGTGACGGTTCCCGGTTCTTTAACAGACGCACCAGAATAAGGAGGAATTCTGACCAAATCGCCGAGTAAGAGCTTGGTATCCGGTTTGCAACGCTTTTTGTTGATTCGTACTTCGCCCTTGCGTATCAAACGATAAACACGAGATTTAGGGACGCCTTTTAACTCCCTCACCAAAAAATTATCGATTCGTTGCCCTTCGTGTCGCGGGGAAATCTCAACAAACCTCACTTGTTCTGCTGTGCTCAAAAACTCTCATCCAGTGACAAATCGTTAAATCCTATAATACCTTAATATGGCAAACTATTTATGGTGTACAATCCTCTATTTTTCGGCCCCAACAACAAAATGCTTTCATACAAATCTGAATTGAACAAAATTTTTGGCGTTGCCCTGAGCGACGTCAGCTCTGCAGAAAATTGTAACGCCAATGTCATCACCTCTTCGCGCCCCGAGTTTGGCGATTATCAGGTAAACGGAGTGATGGCAGTTGCTAAGCAATTGAGAAAGAATCCAAGAGAGATTGCCAGTGAAGTGATAGAGCGAATCGATGTCACTGCCCACCCTTACATCGCAAAGATGGAAATCGCTGGCCCGGGATTTATTAATATAAAACTAAGTAATTCAAGTCTTGTATTACGTAGTAGCTCCCTCCTAAAAGATGACGTGCCACTCATTGAATTAGCAGACAAAGTCGAGACGGTCGTTGTTGATTATTCGTCTCCTAATTTAGCGAAAGAGATGCATGTTGGTCATCTAAGAGGAACTATCATCGGAGATTGCCTAGCACGAGTTCTTGAGAAAACCGGCCATAAAGTAATTCGTCAAAATCATGTTGGAGATTGGGGAACCCAATTTGGAATGCTTATTTCTTATATGCAAGAAGTAAGCAAAAATGATGACGCACCGAAACAGCTAGCAGATTTAGAGGTTTTTTATAGGGCAGCCAAAGCTAAGTTTGATGAGGACGAAGAGTTCGCTGATCTTGCGCGAAACGCTGTAGTTAAACTTCAAAGCGGCGAGCAAGAATATTTGGATGCGTGGCAGTTGTTCATTGGTGAGTCTCTCTCTCATTGCCAAGCGGTTTATGACAAGTTGAACGTTACTTTAAATAGATCTCACCTTGCCGCGGAAAGTTTTTACAATGACGAGCTCGACTCAATAGTCTCCACGTTAGATGAGCAAGGATTGCTCGAAAAATCAGACGGTGCCTTGGTTGTTTTCTTATCCGAATTCCAAGGTAAAGAGGGAGAGCCCCTCCCCGTTATTATTCAAAAAACAGACGGCGGTTACCTTTACGCCACCACCGATTTAGCGGCTGTTAAATACAGATCTTTCGTATTAAAAGCAGATCGTTCTCTTTATGTGGTTGATGCTAGGCAGTCTCTTCATTTTCAACAAGTGTTTTCTGTCGCTAAAAAGGCTGGTTTAAGCTCTGAATCCATTTCTTTAGAGCATGTGGCCTATGGCACGATGATGGGTAAAGATGGCCGGCCTTTCAAAACCCGTTCAGGCGACACAATAAAGCTAGTTGAATTGTTAGATGAAGCGGTTAAAAGAGCTTATGACCTGGTGAGCCAGAAAAACCCTGATCTAGACGAGAAATCTAGAAAAGAAATCGCCAAGGAAGTAGGGATTGCTTCTGTTAAGTATTCTGATCTTTCTAAGAATCGAACCAGTGATTATGTATTTGACTGGTCTAGCATGCTTTCATTCGAGGGAAATACAGCACCTTATCTTTTGTATGCTTACGCCCGACTAAAAAGCATATTGCGAAAGGCCGGTAGCGATTCGGCCGAAATGAAGATAGCCAGCTGTGATGCCGCTGAAGAACGGAGTCTTGTGGTTAAGTTAATGCAATTTCCTGAGGTCGTAAACGCGGTAGCAAACGACAGCTATCCTAACCACCTCTGTAACTATCTTTATGAACTGGCTGGGCATTTCATGCGCTTTTATGAAGCCTGCCCTATTCTCAAAGAGGACGCTCAAACCAAAGCTTCAAGGTTAGGAATATGCATGCTAACAGCAAAAACACTTCATGAAGGTCTCGATTTGTTAGGTATTAAAACTCTCGAAAAAATGTAATGAGTAAACAAACTCTGGGGTGCATCTAACAGCAGCACCCCAGAGTATCTTAGCGAGCCTGCTTACGTTAATTGCTTAACTCAAGTAAGAGCTTGTTTAACCGGCTAGAAAACTCTCCTGGATTTTCGAGCTGACCACCTTCGGCAAGTTGAGCTTGTCCAAACAAAATCGTCACAAGGTCAGCAAAACGATCTTCGTCTTGTTCTGTGTCCAGCTTTTTCACCAATGAGTGTTCGGGATTGATTTCAAAAATTGGTTTGGTTTCGGGAACAGCCTGCCCCGAAGCTTCCATAATTTTTCGCATCTGGGCGCCCATATCATTATCATCAACAGCCAAGCAAGCAGGAGAATCTATTAATCGATGTGTAATTCTCACTTCTTTGACATTGTCAGCGAGTGTTTCGCTTATTCTGCCCACTAAGCTTTCAAACTCTTTGACTGTCTCTTCTTGTTTCTGCTTGCCCTCTTCGTCTTCCAATTTACCGAGGTCCAGTTCTCCCCGTGATATATCTTGGAACTCTTTGCCCTCAAAATCTCGAAGATGTCCCATTAACCACTCATCGATGCGATCTGTCATTAATACGACTTCAATCCCCTTCTTTCGGAAGATTTCCAGATGAGGACTCGCTTTAGCTGCGTTCAGGGTTTCTGCAACTAAATAGTAAATTTTATCTTGGTCTTCCTTCATACGTTCAACGTACTCAGCCAGCCCTTGGTCCTGGGTCACACCTTCTGAATGGGTCGTGCTGAACTGTAGAAGGTTGGCAATTTTGTCTTTGTTGGCAAAATCTTCTGCAGGACCTTCTTTTATGACCTGACCAAACTCGGCCCAAAATTCATCGTATCTGGCCTTGTCTTTTTTACGAATCTTGGTGAGCATATCAAGCGCTCTTTTAGTCAGCGCACTGCGCATGGAATCCACTACAGGGTCCTTCTGTAGTATTTCTCGAGACACGTTAAGGGATATGTCATTTGAATCTACTACCCCTTTAACGAAGCGCAGGTATAACGGCAAGAACTGTTCAGCATCGTCCATGATGAAAACTCTTTGTACATAGAGTTTTAAACCACGTGCAGCTTCTCTATTCCATAGGTCATAGGGTGCTTTCGCGGGAAGATAAAGTAAGCTTGTGTACTCAAGTTTGCCTTCAACTTTATTGTGGCTCCACTCCATAGGATCTTGGAAATCATGGCTTACAGATTTATAGAATTCCTTATATTCAGAGTCCTCAACGTCGCTTCTGGATTTGACCCATAGTGCTTTAGCATCGTTAACCGCTTCAAAAACAGGCTCTTTAACCTCGTCCGTCTTGTCTTCATCTTTGTCATCGTCAGCCGGTGTTGGGAACTCCTCCTTTTCCATCATCACTGGTATAGCGAGATGGTCGGCGTATTTTTTAACGATGCTTCTGAGACGATAAGACTCGGCGAATTCTGTCTCATCGTCTTTTAAATGCAGAACGACAGTTGTTCCTCGTTGGGCTTTTTCTATAGATTCTAGTGAATATTCAGCTTCGCCTTTAGATCTCCAAAGAACACCCTCGGAGGCGTCTGTACCTGCCCTTCTTGTTAAAACTTCAACCTCATCAGCCACTATAAAACCTGAATAGAAACCAACGCCAAATTGTCCAATTAACTGGGAATCCTTACGCTCATCCCCTGTCAAAGATTCTAAGAACTGAGCGGTGCCGGATTTTGCGATAGTGCCGAGGTTTGTAATGACCTCGTCCTTGCTCATGCCAATACCGTTGTCATCGATGGTGATCGTCTTAGCTTCAGGATCAAAGTTAATTAGAACTCGTAAATCTGGTTCATTTTCTAAAAGTTCGGGCTTTGAAAGCGCTTCAAATCTGAGCTTATCAGCCGCATCAGATGCGTTGGATATCAGTTCCCGCAAGAAAATTTCTTTATTGCTGTATAGGGAATGAATCATTAATTGAAGCAGCTGTTTCGCTTCAGTTTCAAAACCGCGTGTTTCTGTACTCATATCAATCGTCCAAACAGGTTAAGTGGTTAATGGTACTGAGTTAGGCCTTTTATTTCGGTGAAGCTTAAAAAAAGCCACAAAAAAACCCAACTGCTGGTAAAACAGTTGGGTTTTTAATGGGGCCTAGGTGCCAAAATTCAAGTTTTTAGCGCTTAAATTATGGCTCCTCTTTGCAAAAAACCTATAGCCACCATCTCAATCTATTACCGAGTAATAGGTGGATAGGTTTCGTAAAAGTCGATAGCGTCTTGCCTACGTGTAGCTAATAGGTCGAAACGACTCTTCGTACTATCAATAAACTTGATATAGTTTGCAGCAGCTTCTTGTTGCCTTCTTTCGCCTGCTTCTGCCGAATCTCTTGCGGCTTCTAGAGCCTCATCAAATTCATCCAATTCCAGAAGCGCTCGAGCCAGGAACAATAATGTATCAGCACGGTTAGATAAATTACCTTTATCTATTGCTGCCTGAAATGATTCAGCGGCAGCTTCGTAATCCGTGAGCACATATTGGATATAACCTAGAGTATCAAAGCCGTCACCGCTATCGGACATTTCAGCAACCTGCTGAGCTGTAGGGAGTGCGCGCTCATAATCTGACCCTATCAGGTACATTTGAGTCAGCGTGGTTAAGTTTTCTTCGTTCGCTTCAACGAAACCAGCGTCTAAACCCGCTTTGATTATTTTCTCACCCGTCAAAGGTATTTCATTACCTGCCAATGACTGACCAAGGTTCAAGTGGCGACTCTCGTCGTCCACATGTCCTTTCAAATACGCAAGATTGAGAGCTCTAACTCGTCTTTCTTCGTCTTCTACGCTGGCATAGACCGCGCTTAAGTTCAGCCAATCGGTGGCGTCATCAAACAGAACAATCATGGTTTTAGTTAATTCTAGAGCCTTATCAAACTGCTCCAAAGTGAAGTAAATACCATTTAGGTAAGTATAGTCATCCCGACCTAGTTCTTCTCCAGCATCTAGGTTGTACTGCATGTAGTCCAACCAATACGGAAGCGCTTGATCAAACTCTTCCATTTGATAATGGGCATAGGATAAACCGCGAAAGACAATCGGGTCTTCTTCAAGAGACAACTCACGCCATTTCAAATAGTTATCGATTGAGCCCTGCCAGTTCTCCTCGGCTGCGTATAGCTGCCCTAGAGATCGAAGAGTTCGCAGACGTTGGTCTTCTCTCAGAGTCTCAATGGTTAAGATTTCTTCAAAAATTCTTAACGCATTGGGGTAATCTTCCAGAGTCAGATAATAGTTAGTGTAGAAACTTAAGGTAGTAGACTTTTCAAAGTCATTCATCCTTTCGAATCGACGCTCATAAAGCTCATCTAACTCTTCTTTCGCCGCCGCCATGTTAGGTTCGTCTTCAGGATCTTCAGGTGACATGTGTCCCTGAATAGACGAGATGGCTCTTAGTACTTGCTGGCCCAATGTTCCCGCAGAGCGTGCCTCTGGTGGTGCACGTTGTTCCTCGCCTGCCAAAACAACTTGGCTTGGCAAAAATGGCACACTCAAAACAGCTACTAAAAACCCCAGCTTCAATTTGTTTGTATTAAACATTTTCTATTATTCCTCTAGCTGGTAACGGAACAAATATTGAACACCGGGTACATCTACGCCAGTGCCATCGACTACCCTTGGTTGAAACTTAAACCGAGTCGCCGCTCTAATAGAAGATCGATTGAAGATATTTGCAGGTTCAGCATCTACGACTTCGATAGTGTCTTCCACTACATTGCCCAGCCCGTTCACAGTAAATGAAACAAGGCACCAACCTTGTATTCCCCTCTGTGCAGCTCGAGTTGGATATTGAGGAGCAATAGCAACTAGCGGCAAATAGTCACCGTCAGTTGCAGATATTGAAGCACTGCCTAAATCTAAACCAGTATCTAAGTTGGCTCCGCCACGGTCGATATTAAGCGCAGGGCCTGCATCTAAGCTGATTTGCTTATCCGGTGTATCAGGGATGTCTTCCTGAACCTCTTCAATCATCTCCGGCTTATCGATTTCTTCGATAACTTCATTAATGATTTCCGGCATTGTCGCATCAACAATTTTGACAACGTTTACGCGCTCATCAAATTGATCGCCTGTATCAATTAGATACTGCATAAAGTAGAAAAGAGCCAACGTTATCAACGCGGCTAGTACCATTGAAATTGCCCATCTAACTACAATCATCGACTATGCCTCCGCAGAGATTGAAACGTCATTTATACTAGCTTCTCGAGCAGCTTCTAAAATAAGCATAACCTGCTCATTGTTAGCGGCTTGGTCAGCTTGAATAATAACTGATGAATTTGGCGCATCTGCGAGACGTAACTCAAATCTTGACCTAATAAATCTAGGGTCAATCATTTCACCGTCAATCCAAATATCACCTGCTGTTCCTACAGCGATTAATATGAGGTCGCCTGAAGTATCGTCAACTATAGATGCTTCTGGCTTAGTCACTTCAATACCGGCCTCAGTCACAAAGACTGAGGTTACGATAAAGAAGATCAACAGAATAAAGACCACATCAAGCATGGGGGTGAGATCGATTTCACCCGCATCTTCTTCTGCTTTCTTTTTCATTAAACCTGATTTCATTTTTAGCGTTGTCCTAGGTTTTATTCGCAATCATGTCGATTGCCTAGTCTATAAACGTATTAGCTTGTAAGTGGTAAATGATCTTCTAAAAGCTCCATATCTCTATCAACTTTCGCTTTTAAGTAATTAAAAGCGAAGATTCCAGAGATAGCTCCTACCATTCCAGCCATGGTAGGGATCGTAGCTTTAGAAACGCCCCCTGCCATAGACTTAGCATCACCACCACCGCTTACGGCCATTACAAAAAACACTTCGATCATTCCTGTCACTGTTCCGATTAGACCAAGTAGAGGGCAGATCGTGACCAGTACTTCAATAACAGGCAGCGTGCTTTTAACATCTAATGAAATTTTTGAAATCATCATAGTTCGAATTTGATGAGCACTCCAAGACTTGGTGTCGGAGCGAGCATTCCATTCGGCAAGAGTGTTTTTAACATTCTTTTTGTGAGTAGTATTCAAATACCAAATACGCTCGAAAACTAATGACCACTTCACCAGCAGAAGCCAGGCGATTACAGTAAGTACTGAACCGCCGCGCTCCATAAACAGGTTAACGGAGTCAAGAATATCCAGAATAAAAAAATACATGACTTCTTCCTCTGGGTTTAAGAGCGGCTGCCTGCCATACGCTCAGCTTTTTGAGCAATCATGCCAGTGGCCTGTTCTTCTAGTATGTGAATAATTGCGTCTGCTCTACTCTTTACTACTGTGTGCATGAATATAGTAGGAATCGCAACAACAATACCTAATACGGTAGTCATTAATGCTGATGAAATACCACCAGCCATAATAGTCGGATCACCCGCACCATAAACAGTAATTTGCTGGAACACCACGATCATGCCGGTAACCGTACCAAGTAGACCACCCAAAGGTGCGATAGTCGCAATCATCTTGATTAAAGTCAGCATGCTCTCAAGTGCAGGCGTTTCCTGAAGAATAGCTTCACCCAGTTTAAGCTCGAGTGTCTCAGTATCTGAGTCAGGGTTTGACTCAGCTACCATCAAGACTCGGCCAAGTGGGTTGTTCTTAGAAGCTTTATCACTCTTAAGTTGAGATCTAACCTTCACAGAAACCAGAGTTAACATGAGCAGTCGGAAAAACCCTAGTATGATGCCAATGACACCAACACCAATAATGATGAATCCGATTGTTCCTGCATTTGCTTGAACCTGTTCCTGTGCGCTTGGGAAGTTAACCAAGTTAGCCATAACCTGTCCGCCTACTCCACCAGTTGGATCGATACCAACTCGTGTAAAGCCTGAAGTTGCGCTCTCAAGTGCTCTAGCAGAACCTATAATTCCTGCTTCAGGCTGTTTAGGCAAAACCTGTAAGTGACCGATGTCACCGTCATAGCTCAGATAATCACCATCAGATATGGCATTGAATGAACCGATTCGAGTAATTTGACGGTTTACGGTATCACCTGTAGGTAACGTAACGTCGCCATTGTACTGAGCAACTTTTGCTGATTCAGTCATTTCTTGCTGCATGTAGAACCAAAACGTTTCGATTTCATCTACATCTAACTGCTCAATAGTGCTGCCCGCCTTTTCGATGAATGCTTCTACAGCTTCAGAACGGCCAGGGTACTGGGCGCTAATCAACGAGTCTTCAAAAGTGCTTAAGAAGTCGCCGGCTACACCTTGTAGAGTACCGAATAGTTCATTGAGATCGCCACGAGCGTCTCGAAGAAGTTCACGTTTATCACCTATGATAATAGTGTTTGCTTCGAACTGATCACTTAGCTGCCCTTGAAGAGTTTCTTGTTCTTCGTAGCGCTGCTTGGTGATATCAAGGATCTCTTGTTGACGATTCGCGTTCTGTTCAAACTCTTGAACTCGCTGTCGATACTCATCAGATTCTGCTACCGCGTCTTGACGGACTAGGTCCAGAAGATCGCTTAGATTGCCTGCTTGCGCGAATACTTGTGTTGAAGACAACGCGAAAATAGCGGTTGCTGCGAGGCTTAGTGCTTTAGTTAAAGTTTTCATTATCGTGCAGCCTCCGGAGCGATTACAGGTAGATTAATAATATCCGGTGCATCTAAAGATTGTGCTATGCGGATGGCTTTCTGAATAGCAGATCTGTAATCACCGGCAGGCAACTCTACCCATTGACGAGCAGTGTTGTCCCACGCGCCTGTCACTTGGCGGTCAGTGGTTTGGTACATCAATGCGACACGACCGTATCGAGCCAAAGTGACATCTCGCTGCGCACCGTTCAATTCAATGGTGTCTGGGTAAGTTTCAAACGTTCGACCATAGGAAGTCTCAGTTTGGTACATCACCAAAACCTGTCGAAATTTCTCGGCGATGGAAACATCAGGGTTGTCAATCGCGTCTCTGGCGAATTGAACACGTGCACGTCGCTCATCTATATGGAAGGGGTAATCCAATTCGACAAACTGCTCAACGCTAGTTAGCATCTTTTCCATTAACAATGGAATTTCACGAGTTACTTCAGCAACTGAGGCCAAAGACTCGTCAAGAGTAAGTATTTGTTCTTCCTGGTTAGCTATCTGCTTTCTAAAGCCAGCATTCACCACCAATAGAGACTCTAAATTATCATTCTCTCGTTTGAATTCTTCGTAAAGAGAACTTGTATCGTTCTGCAAACGAGTGATTTCAGATTGAGCTTCAGCCGAATCACTGTATTTCTCAGCAATCACATCCATCGCCTGATCTAAAATACTGCTGTCCACGATTATTTCAGCAGCTTGCGCGAACCCAAAGAAACTAGAAACGAGCAATGCCAGCGCAGACATGCTCATATTTTTTATTTGACGGTTTTTCATGTGCCATCCTATTGTTGTTAACAATTCAGCTTAAGTTAGTTCCGGGACACCACTGGTACAAACAACCAACTTAGCCATAAAAACTTATTACTTAATTTACCTTAACGAAACATTTAAATCAGACTGTAACAAGTCAACTTACCCCTACTCGTTCAGCCTGTCTTTCAATGCACTATTAGACGGTTACCAATCTACCCAAAAAATGTGCAATTTGAGTATGTAAGTAACCATCTAACAGGCTGTCTACTTTTCCATAGTACAAAAAGAAAAATAGTCCCTGTAATTCAGCGTTTTATGCTGGATTTCACAAAGACTATCATAGAATCTTGAAGGATTAGAACCTTTTGCGAGGCAAAATTTTAGAGATAATTCGCTGCAAAAAATAGGAAGGGTCGCGCTGGTAGAAATCTACCAGCCCGTTAGTTCACTCAGACCATTGCCGATATCAGCAAGGCTTCTTACCGTCTTTACACCGGCGTCTTGTAGCGCCGCAAATTTTTCATCAGCAGTGCCTTTACCGCCGGAAATAATTGCCCCAGCATGGCCCATTCGCTTCCCAGGAGGAGCTGTTACACCGGCAATATAGGCAACGACAGGCTTAGTCACATTACTTTTGATAAACGCAGCAGCCTCTTCTTCCGCGGTGCCGCCAATTTCACCAATCATGACGATGGCTTCGGTCTGAGCGTCTTCTTGAAACATGCCTAAAATATCAATGAAATTAGAGCCAGGTATTGGGTCTCCGCCAATGCCAACACATGAAGATTGACCAAAACCGAAATCGGTTGTTTGTTTCACAGCTTCGTAAGTCAAAGTGCCAGAGCGGGAAACGATGCCCACTTTACCAGGCAAATGAATATGCCCAGGCATAATACCAATCTTACATTGACCAGGTGTAATAACTCCTGGGCAGTTAGGTCCTATTAAGCGGACTCCAAGTTGATCGCAAGTTTCTTTGGCAACTAGCATGTCTAGTGTTGGGATGCCTTCGGTAATACATACTATCAATTTGATGCCAGAATTTGCCGCTTCCAAAATTGAGTCTTTGCAAAACGCAGCCGGTACATAAATCACCGATGCATCTGCTTCTGTTGCGTCATAAGCTTCTTGGACAGTATTGAAAACCGGCAAACCCAAATGGGACTGCCCGCCTTTACCTGGAGTCACTCCGCCGACCATTTTTGTACCGTATTCAATGGCCTGCTCTGAATGAAATGTTCCCTGAGAACCAGTGAAACCCTGGCAAATCACTTTGGTGTTGCTATCAATTAAAATACTCATTTATCTCCTCCGGCAGCAGCTACAACTTTTTCAGCTGCATCCGCCAGACTTGTTGCTGCAATAATATTAAAGCCGCTGTTACCCAATACTTCACGGCCTAGTTCCGCATTATTGCCTTCTAAGCGAACAACTACAGGAACTTTCACCCCTACTTCTTCAACGGCACCAATGACGCCTTCAGCTATCAAATCGCAGCGCACAATACCACCGAAAATATTTACCAAGACAGCAGCCACATTCTCATCAGATAGAATAATTTTGAAGGCTTCTGTCACGCGTTCTTTAGTTGCTCCGCCGCCCACGTCTAAAAAGTTCGCTGGGCTGCCGCCGTGAAGTTGAACAATATCCATTGTTCCCATTGCAAGTCCCGCGCCGTTGACCATGCAGCCGATGTTTCCGTCTAGGGCTACGTAGTTTAGCTCCCACTCAGCAGCATGAGCTTCACGCTCGTCTTCTTGAGAGGGGTCATGCATTTCTTTAAGTTTTGGCTGGCGATAAATGGCGTTTCCATCAATGTTTATTTTTCCATCTAAACAATGAAGATTTCCCTGTTCAGTGATAACCAGTGGATTGATTTCTAATAGTGCGAAATCCAGATCGTGGAACATTTTAGCGAGACCCAAAAACAATGCAGTGAATTGTTTTATTTGGTTTCCTTCCAAACCTAGACGAAATGCTAAATCTCGACCCTGGTAAGGCTGTGCACCTACCATAGGGTCAATAGTTGCCTTCAGAATTTTTTCTGGGGTTTCCTCTGCGACTTTTTCAATCTCAACGCCACCTTCAACAGAGGCCATAAAGACTACTCGGCGGGTAGATCGATCAACCACCGCACCAAGGTAAAGCTCTTGAGAGATATCAGTGCAGGATTCAACCAAAATTTTAGTCACCGGCTGGCCGTTCGCGTCGGTTTGGTAAGTGACGAGGTTTTTGCCTAACCATGAGGCAGCAAATTCCTGTGCTTCCGCTGCGCTATCAACAAGTTTTACACCACCTGCTTTGCCTCTTCCTCCAGCATGTACTTGAGCTTTTACCACCCACTTGTCGCCGCCAATTTTAGCAGTAGCCGCCGCAGCTTCCTCTGGCGTATCAACTGCGTATCCTTTAGATACGGGCAGTCCGTATTCGGCGAATAATTCTTTCGCCTGATATTCGTGTAAATTCATTTAAACTCCATCGATGTTAATAAATTATTTGCGGCGTTTTCGGTTGCCAATGTGTATAGCGTGACCATTAGCAGCCAAGGCGGCTTCATGAACGGCTTCGGATAATGCTGGGTGTGAGAACATGGTTAACCCTATGTCTTCAGCGCTTGCACTGAACTCCATAGCGATAACTATTTGTTGTAGCAAATCGGCCGCAGCCGAACCTATGATATGGCAGCCTAAAATTCTGTCTGTTTTTGCGTCAGCCAGCATTTTTACCATTCCGTCAGAGTCGTTCGATGCCAGAGCTCTGCCACTTGCAGCAAACGGGAAGACACCGACGTTATAGTCAACTCCGTCGGCTTTAAGCTGCTCTTCATTTCTACCAACCCAGGCAATTTCTGGATGCGTATAGATGACAGAGGGAACCAAATCGTAGTTCACTTGTGTCATTTTCCCCGCGAGTCTTTCGGCGATCATGACTCCTTCTTCGCTGCCTTTATGGGCTAACATCGGGCCTCTAACAACGTCACCACACGCAAAAATGCTGGGCACATTAGTTTGGCATTGATCATTTACTTTAACGAAACCGCGTTCGTCTTTTTCAACCCCAACAGAATCGTCAAGCAAGCCTTCGGTAAAAGGTCGTCTCCCGACGGCAACAATTAGCTTGTCAAATTCAGCGGACTGCTCCCCTTCTGAATCAGTATATTCGACTGTAACGGTTTTCTTAGTGCCCTTACCTGCAATCTTACTGCCCGTAACCTTTGCTCCGAGCTTAATATTCAATTTTTGTTTGGCAAATATCTTTGCTGACTCTTTAGCGATTTGCCGATCTGCCATAGGTAGAAAATCGTCCACTGCCTCTAACACTGTAACCTCAGAGCCAAGTCTGGCCCAGACACTGCCAAGCTCTAAACCAATGACTCCAGCGCCAATAACTCCGAGGCGCTTTGGTACTTCTTGAAATTCTAGAGCACCTGTAGAGTCGACAATGGTTTCTTGGTCAACTTTCGCTGGAGGAATATCAATCGGTACTGAGCCTGCAGCGATGATAATGTGTTTTGCAGATAGTTCTTCTTGCTCTCCATCATTTTTGGTAACCGTAACACTGTTGGCTCCAGTGATTTTGCCGGTTCCGCCGATGCCTTCAACCTTGTTTCCAGCAAAGAGTCCCTTTATGCCCCCAGTAAGCTGCTCAACAACCTTTTCTTTGCGAGCAATCATTTTTGGAACATCAATTCCGACCTTGTCCACTTCAATTCCGTGGACATCGAAATGCGAAGTAGCCTCAAGGTATTTGTGTGAACTGTCTAGAAGTGCCTTGGAAGGAATACAACCAACATTCAAACAGGTGCCTCCAAAGACCGTCTTTTCCTCTTTATTCAACCACTTTTCAATACAAGCAGTCTTGAATCCTAGCTGGGCACATCTAATTGCAGCGACATACCCTGCAGGCCCAGAACCAATAACCACTACATCATATTCACTAGCCATAAATTAATTCTCTTAACGGTGCTCTTTAAGTATTTTAGATTTCTAGAATTAATCGCGTAGGATCTTCTAGAAGCTCTTTAACTGTAACAAGAAACTGAACTGCTTCTTTCCCATCGATCATTTGATGATCATAGGAAAGCGCGAGATACATCATCGGCAAAATTTTGACTTCGCCATCGACTGCCATGGGGCGGTCTTGGATTTTGTGCATGCCTAAAATTGCAGTTTGGGGAGGATTCAAAATAGGCGTTGAAAGTAACGACCCGAAAACCCCGCCATTTGAGATGGTAAAAGTACCGCCAGCCAGCTCATCGATAGAAAGCTTTCCATCTTGTGCTTTTAATCCATACTCACGAATTGATTTTTCGATTTGAGCTAGGCCCATGCTGTCCGCATTTCGCAGAACCGGCACAACTAAACCCCGTGGCGACCCTACAGCAACACCAATATCTTGATAGCCGTGATAGACAATTTCTTTGCCATCAAGGGATGCATTTACCGCGGGAAATCTTTTCAAACCCTCGATACAGGCACGCACAAAAAACGACATAAACCCAAGTCGTACCCCATCGTGTGTTTTCTCAAACTGGTCTTTATAGCGGCTTCGGATGTCCATAACTGGCTTCATATTGACTTCGTTGAACGTCGTCAGCATTGCAGTTGTTTGTGTTGCATGCAGTAAACGTTCAGCCACTTTCGCTCTTAACCGGCTCATTGGAACTCGTTCTTCAATGCGGCCGTCTGATGACACACTCGGTGCAGACGTTGAGCTTGATGATGCAGATTTGGTGGTCGGCGTTTCTAAATGATTAACTACATCCTCTTTGGTTATTCGTCCCCCTTTGCCACTCCCCGCTATGTCGGTTCCGTTGAGTGAGTTCTCTGCAATCATTTTCTTAGCTGCAGGGCTTGGAAGAGAATTCCCTTCATCAGCTGTTTCTGATGAAGATTGAGCACTAGTCTCGGCTGCTGGTGTTGCGTCAACGGGTGCAGCCCCTTCGCCTGCTGCGACACTACCAATCGCTTCGTTACTAACAATAGTGTCACCGGTATTCTTTATTATTTCCTTTAAAACGCCATCCGCTGGAGACACAACTTCAATGACTACTTTGTCAGTTTCGATATCTACTAACAACTCATCACGGGATACGGAATCACCCACGTTTTTATACCAAGTCGCAATGGTGCCATCTGGAACTGATTCTGGAAGTGTCGGTGCTTTTAATTCGATTGTCATAGTTTGTCCTTTTTATCGGAGCCAAGTTGCTGCCGATTGCATACAAATATTAGCTTAAGGCTTCGTTAATAAATTTCTTTAATTGGCTGAGATGAAGAGCCGGGTATCCAGCGGCAACGGACGCAGATGCGTCACGTCCAACATACTCTAAGTAAATCGACGGAAAATGCTCGTTAATAGCTTTTCTCAAATGATGCTGGCTGGAATACCACGCACCCTGATTCATAGGCTCTTCCTGACACCATGCGATCGATTCCAAGTTTTTGTACTGAAGTAGGCATTTCAAGAAATCATCATGTGGAAACGGGTAAAGCTGCTCCATTCTAATGATGGCAATGTCATTCTTTTCTCTTGCTCTTCGTTCTTGACGTAAATCGTAATAGACCTTCCCGCTACAAATAATAAGACGTTTAACAGAGGCGGGATCAAAGCCATCTGTTTCATCAAGAACTACTTGGAATGAACCGTCAGCGAGCTCTTCTAAGCTAGAGACTGATTCTTTATGTCGCAGCAAACTTTTTGGCGACATGACCACTAGTGGTTTTCGGAGTGGGCAAAGTACTTGCTTACGAAGCATGTGAAATACTTGAGCGGATGTCGTTGGTACACACACCTGAATATTTTGTTCTGCACACAGCTGAAGGAATCGCTCAAGTCTTGCAGAAGAATGTTCCGGCCCCTGCCCTTCGTATCCATGAGGTAACAGCAAGGTCAAACCGCAAAGCCGAGACCATTTGTGCTCGCCACTGGTAATAAACTGGTCGATAACCACCTGCGCGGAGTTAGCGAAATCACCGAATTGAGCTTCCCAAATAACCAAAGCATTGGGACTCGTCGTCGCATAGCCGTATTCGAAAGCCAACACTGCAGCTTCTGAAAGTAATGAATCGTAGATAGTAAAACTACCTTGATCTTTCTCTAAAGACTGCAAGGGCGTATAAGAGTCGCCGGTGGCTTGATCATGCAGTACGGCATGACGATGGGAGAAAGTGCCACGCCCAACGTCTTGGCCGGTAATCCGTACTTTATTCCCTGTGATTAATATGCTGGCATAAGCCAAAGTTTCAGCAAATCCCCAGTCAACGGGAAGTTCCCCTTCTGCCATGCTGGTTCGATCGTTCAGTAACTTCTTAACCTGTCGCTGGGTTTGAAAGTCCTTTGGGGTTGAAACCAATTTTTTCGCTAAACCCTGCAGAATTTTAAGCGGCATTGAAGTATTGAAATGAGGACTCCAGGCGTGTCCAAGGTAAGGACTCCAGTCCACAAATAACTCGACGCTAGGTTCTTTGACCAAACTTTTAACAACGTGCTCGCCTGTATCTAAAGCAGTACGATAGTTTTTGTTAAGCTGGTCAGATTCGTCAGTGCTCATCACTCCTTGTGACGCAAGCATTTCAGCATAAAGCACACGGGTAGATTTATGCTGTTTAATAGCGGAATACATTAGGGGCTGAGTCGACGAAGGCTCGTCTGTTTCATTGTGGCCTCGGCGGCGATAACACACCAAATCGATAACCACGTCTTTCTTAAACTGATATCTAAAATCAAGCGCTAATTGGGTGACAAATAATACCGCCTCTGGGTCATCAGCATTCACATGGAAAATTGGAGCCTGTACCATTTTGGCCACATCGGTGCAGTATTCAGTTGACCGGGCATCATCTTGTCTGCTGGTTGTAAAACCCACCTGATTATTGACTACAATATGAACTGTGCCGCCGGTCGAATAAGCGCGAGTCATAGACATCTGGAATGTTTCCATAACCACGCCTTGACCTGCAAAAGCAGCATCCCCATGAATGATGATCGGAAGGACTTGGGCACCGTCTTTGTCTTCCCGTCGAGATTGACGAGCTCTAACAGAGCCCTCAACCACTGGTGCTACAATTTCCAAGTGGGACGGATTGAAGGCCATCGCCATATGTACTTCACCGCCGGTAGTCATGATGTTCGAAGAAAACCCTTGATGATATTTGACGTCACCCGAGCTCTCATAGACTGCTTTGCCCTCAAATTCATCGAACAGATCAGCGGGGTTTTTACCGAGTATGTTTACAAGAACATTAAGGCGGCCTCGATGCGCCATACCCAAAACGATTTCTTTGACGCCGTAATTACCAGATCGTTGCACCAGCTCGTCCAATGCAGGTATCAGACTTTCACCCCCCTCTAGACCGAAACGTTTGGTGCCGGGGTATTTTGAATCGAGGTGTTTTTCTAAGCCTTCCGCTGCAATTAATCGCTCGAGAAGGTGTCGTTTAACATCAGATTCAAACGCAGGATAACCATCGTTCCCTTCGATGCGCTGCTGGATCCATTGTTTCTCTTCGAGGTTTACGATATGCATAAATTCGTAACCAATGGAGCTGCAATAAATGCGTTCTAGCGTGTCTACTAAATCTCTTAATGGGGCGATATCGCGGCTAATAAAGAGCGAGCCGGTTTGAAATGCGGTGGAATAATCAACTGGTGAAAGACCGTGAAATTCAAGTTCGAGATCAGGCACATGCTCACGATGCATAATACTCAAAGGATCAAGTTTGGCTTTTTGGTGACCTCTAAACCGATAAGAGCTAATCAGCAGCATCACTTTAACTTGCTTGCTCTCATGCTCAGAATTAACTACCGCATCATTGCTTAAAACAGGAGTAAATCGGCTGCGCTTGCTCAGAGCCTTAAAATCATTGCGAATGTCAGAATGTGACACATCGGCTGCCGTTGAACCATTGCTGGGAGGCAGCGAAGAAAAGTAGTCTTTCCATTCGCTGGGAATGGAATCGGGATCAGTTAAAAAGGATTCGTAGAGTTCTTCAACATAGGCAGCGTTAGAGCCGGAAATATGTCCGGTACTCAACATTAATTCCATTAAATTCTGTTGCATTTTAACCTCAGCTACCACTCGCGAAGTGGTAAATCCATTTTACAAATGCTGAACCAATAAACATCAAATTCTTTGATGCTCTAGCATGTTTGTGAAAAGCTCAGCTTAATCTGGGCTTTTCCATGTTTCTTTTTTTGATCTAAGTTCCTTGCGCAACAAGCATGCTCCGGATGTGTCCAATTGCTCTTGTTGGATTCAAGCCTTTGGGACATACCGACACACAATTCATAATGCCTCGGCATCGAAAAACGCTAAACGGATCGTCCAATCCAGCAAGTCGTTCAGCTGTTGCTGTGTCTCTGCTATCGGCTAAAAATCGATAGGCTTGGAGAAGACCGGCTGGCCCGATAAATTTGTCTGGATTCCACCAGAAAGATGGACACGCTGTACTGCAGCAAGCACAAAGAATGCACTCATAAAGGCCATCGAGCTTTGCTCTGTCTTCGGGAGACTGGAGCCGCTCAATCGCCGGCGCGGGTTCATCGTTCATCAGGAATGGCTGCACTTTCTCAAACTGCTTATAAAAAACAGACATGTCCACTACTAAATCCCTAACAACGGGAAGTCCTGGCAGAGGTCTTAACACAAGTTTTTTACCTGGTTTTACAGCCTCAGAGATAGGAGTGATGCAGGCCAATCCATTTTGGCCATTTATGTTCATGCCATCTGATCCGCAGACGCCTTCTCGGCAAGACCGGCGATAAACTACGGTTGGGTCTTTCTCTTTGGCAAGATTAAGAACATCGAGCACCATCAAGTCCTTACCTTCAGGAACATCGACTTCAATGTCTTGCATGACCGGCTTGGCGTCGGTCTCAGGATTGTATCGGTATATGCTAACTAACACGGTTCACCATTCTCACAATAAGAGTTTAATTTTCAATGATTAGTAAGTACGAATTTTTGGCTCGAAAGTATCCACAGTCTTAGGCTTAAAGTTCACTTGGCGCTTGCCTACCTTTTTGTCTTCTGGGAAGTACATGGAATGACAAAGCCAATTTTCATCATCTCGCTCTCTAAAATCGTCGCGAGCATGAGCGCCCCTGCTTTCATCTCTTGCCTCTGCGGAAATCGCTGTTGCCTCAGCAACTTCAAAAAGGTTTTCCAGTTCTAACGCTTCAATTCTTGCAGTATTAAACGTATTACTCTTGTCGGTCAGGTGAACGTTGTTGATACGCTCACGTAGGTCAGCAAGCTTTTTGATACCTTCCTGCATGAATTCGCCTTTGCGAAAAACGCCAAAGTGGTTTTGCATGACAGCCTGCAACTCTTTACGCAAGTCAGGCACACTTTCGCCAGATGTGCTTTCGTTCATCCGCGCCAAACGGCCCATGGCCATGTCTATATCAGTATCGCTTGCTTGTCTTTGTTCGAGCCCTTGCTGCAACATTTCTTCAATATGTTTGCCCGCAGCACGTCCAAAAACGATTAGATCGAGAAGGCTATTGCCGCCTAAGCGATTAGCCCCGTGCACCGACACACAGGCTGCTTCACCAACAGCAAAGAGACCTGGGATTACTTGGTCCACGCCATCACCATTTTGGGTTAAAGCCTGCCCGTTAACATTGGTAGGAATTCCGCCCATCATATAGTGGCAAGTGGGAACTACCGGGATTGGTTCTTTAACAGGATCAACGTGGGCAAACGTGCGTGACAGCTCTAGGATACCCGGCAGTTTGGCGTTAAGAACATCTTCGCCAAGGTGATCAAGTTTAAGTTTCACATGGTCGCCGTCTTCACCACAACCACGTCCCTCTAGTATTTCGAGAACCATGGATCGAGCTACCACGTCTCGACCGGCAAGGTCTTTCGCGTTTGGCGCATAGCGCTCCATGAAACGTTCGCCATCCTTGTTGATCAGGTAACCACCCTCTCCACGACAGCCTTCCGTTACCAAGGTGCCAGCGCCGTATATGCCCGTAGGATGAAATTGCCACATCTCCATGTCTTGCATGGGATAACCGGCTCTCATTGCCATGCCAGCTCCATCACCGGTGCAAATCATTGCATTAGTGGTGGACGCATAAATCCGCCCAGCACCGCCGGTGGCGAATACTGTTGCTTTGGACTTTACAAAAACTGTCTCTCCAGTCTCGATGCAAATTGCAATTACACCTACCACGTCACCGTCTTGGTTCTTTACCAGGTCAGTGGCATACCATTCGTTTAGAAACACGGTGTTATTTTTAAGGTTGCCTTGATACAAGGCGTGAAGCAACGCGTGCCCAGTCCGGTCTGCTGCAGCACAGGTTCGGGCAGCTTGGCCGCCATTGCCATAATCCTTAGACTGCCCGCCAAACGGACGCTGATAAATTCGGCCGCTTTCTGTTCGGGAAAACGGTAGACCCATATGCTCCATTTCAAAGACTGCTTGGGGACCCTCGCTACACATATATTCAATGGCGTCTTGATCGCCAATGTAATCAGAGCCTTTGACGGTGTCATACATGTGCCAGCGCCAATCGTCATTGGGATCATCGCTTGCTATTGCGCAGGTGATTCCGCCCTGAGCTGAGACAGTGTGCGAACGAGTTGGGAATACTTTAGAAATTACTGCCGTCTTGTAACCAGATTGTGCCAGTTGCAGTGCGGCACGCATGCCAGCTCCGCCGCCGCCCACAATTACCGCATCAAAAGAAATATTTCGCATTGCTGTCATTTATGAACCCCAAAAAATCTGAATGCCCCAAAGCAAGTAAACCACTGTAATCAGTGCGCACCCTGCTTGAGTAATAAGTCGAATAGCTGTCGCAAAACTGCCTATGTGATGAACGTGTAAATAATCGGTAGTGATAGTCCATAGGCCTATCCAAGCGTGTCCACAAAGTGCGAACACTGCGACTAAACTGAACAGCTGCATGGGAGCAGAGCTAAATATGGCAGTCCACGTCTGATAATCCATTTCTGGGTGAACAAGGAAACTGCCGAGGATACAAAATGTATAGGCAGCTAAAATAACCGCGCTAAAGCGCTGAATAATCCAATCAGATAGTCCAGAGCGACTAAGACTTGTTGCGTTAGTTACCATATCCAGAACCCCGTTAATGCGATTACTATCGCCGACACAATTAGAACAATCACCGAACCGGTCTTACCGCCCTCGATTGTCTCGCCTACCCCCAAGTCCATGATTAGATGCTTGATGCCTGCAATTAGGTGGTAGAGGATTCCGGAAACGACAGCCCACAGGATAAACTTCGCGACATTACCGCTAAGTAACCCAATGGCTTCTTCAAATCCGGCCTCTGATGAGAGCGACATATCCAGCAAATAGAGAAGGACTGCGGTACCAAAGAAAATAAACACCCCACTAATTCTGTGAAGTATTGACGTGATGGCAGGAAGCGGCCATTTGAAAAGCAGGAGGTTAAGATTTACCGGTCTAGTATCTTTCACGTTATAGCGAGTCCGTTAGCGTTAAGGTAATTGGATTTCAAATTCAGGTTAAAACTGCTGAAACTATTTGAAATACTTATACAAATTGGGAAAATCAAACGGCCGAAAGTATATGCTTATAGCCTACCCAATTCAATAAAACTTGAGCTGAGGCCAGCGATTATGACAATACTTTGTCAGCCCGCCAATCCCCTATAATCACAGCAAGTAGCGCCCCTTCTATTGGTGTAGCACAAACTGAGCAAATGTATATCCGAGTCCGACAGTGATGATCCTCTAAGCTATACTCAACGTTATAGGGTTTAGGATTACTTTGGGGCACAAAGATTTGACAATTGGCCGAGTCTCTCCCTAGTATTGCCCTCCCTATTCAGTCGGCTCCGAGCTTCAAGAATTGAGGCTTTAATACCGTATATAACTGATAATTAAGTACTATTTCCTTTTAAAAAATTCTTTAGGAGTCCAGCATGAGTGAAAAAAAGGCCCAGCTAACCATCGACGGGATTGATGAGACCATCGAGTTGCCCGTTTATGAAGGCAGTACTGGCCCTGATGTTGTAGATGTGAGGAGTCTTGTAGGAAAAGGCGTATTCACCTATGACCCTGGTTTTGTCTCCACAGCTGCTTGCGATTCCGAGATTACTTATATCGATGGTGGCGCAGGCGTTCTTTTGCATCGCGGCTACCCTATAGAACAACTAGCCGAGCATTCTAGCTTCCTCGAAACCTGTTATCTGTTGCTAAATGGTGAGCTACCAAGCGCAGCGGAAAAATCAGATTTCGAAAACGTGATTCGATACCACACTATGGTAGATGAGCAAATTCATCAGTTCTTTAGAGGCTTTCCAAGAACTGCTCACCCTATGGCCATGCTCTGCGGGGTTGTGGGAGCACTGTCAGCGTTCTATCACGATACTTTAGACAGCGATTTACCCGAACATCGAATGACTGCCGCGCGGCGTGTCATTGCGAAAATGCCGACACTGGCAGCTATGTGCTATAAACATGGCGTTGGGCAGCCGTTTATGTACCCACAAAACGACATGTCTTTTAGTGAGAACTTTCTTCACATGATGTTTGGCACCCCCTGCGAATCTCCTAAAGTCAGTCCTACGCTCGCTAAAGCGATGGATACTATCTTTCTACTCCACGCTGACCATGAACAAAACGCTTCTACCTCAACCGTTAGACTGGCCGGCTCAACGGGAGCCAATCCCTACGCGTGCATTGCATCGGGAATCGCCGCTTTATGGGGGCCTGCTCACGGGGGCGCTAACGAAGCCGTCTTGGAAATGCTTGACGAAATTGGCGATGAATCACGCATCGAAGAGTTTGTCTTGAAAGCCAAAGATAAAAACGACCCTTTCCGACTTATGGGATTTGGTCACAGGGTTTACAAGAACTTTGACCCACGAGCAAAAGTAATGCGTGGCATTTGTGACGAAGTACTCGATGAACTAGGGATCGAAAACGATCCTTTATTCCGAATCGCTCGGAAACTAGAGAAGATTGCTTTAGAAGATGATTATTTCATTGAGAAAAAGCTCTATCCTAACGTTGATTTTTATTCAGGCATTATTCTCAAAGCCATTGGCATCCCGACCAGCTTGTTCACTGTAATTTTTGCGACCGGCCGCACGCCGGGTTGGATAGCACATTGGAATGAAATGATGAGCAGCGATTACAAAATTGGACGGCCCCGTCAACTTTACAAAGGGCATACTGCTAGGAATTATCCTAAATAAAAGGCAAATAGGCTTTAGATCCGGAAAAGCGGCAAGTGAAAATTTGCCGCTTTTTTTATGCCTTGCGTAAAGATAACAATGACACTGTGTGCCGAATATCAACGCTAAGTTTGGAGATAATGAAGAATTGAAATTGGTGGAGCCTATCGGGATCGAACCGATGACCTCAACGGTGCCAGCGTCGCGACCTCCCAGCTGTGCTAAGGCCCCAAATTTTTGTGCTGTTAATAGATGGCGTGTACAAAAGCCCGCGCATTCTAAGCAGAGGCGGCTCCCAAGTCAATCCAAGGAGAAGTTTCTTACCAGCCTTCGCTGCTTTACGCCTAACTATACCCCGGTCAACTCTTGATATTCCTTTTCCAGCTTCTTCGCCAGCTTTTTGGATACACCGCCCAAAATCTCGATGGCGGCTCTGAGTCTCGCTCTGCTGATGTCTAACTTCAGTATATCTATAGATTCAATTACTGAGGTGGAAACCGGTTTTCCGCTTATGGCAACGAAAAGAGGGAAAAGATAGTCCCTAATCTTCAATCCCATAGCCTCTGCTAGGCCTTGCAACGCGGTTTCAATCGAACCTCTGTCCCAGTTATTGAGCGCCTCCAATTTCCAAAGGGTAAATTGGACAATTTTGACCTGAGTAGCTAAGTCCAAGTGTTTATGGACAAAAAGCTCCTGGGAAAGCTGAGGATTTCCACTTACAAAAAAGCTGCCGAGTTCGGCAACATCGCAAAATCTCTCCACACGTTGTTTCAATAACGGTACGATTCTTTCTATTTTCTCGGGAGTAAATGCCCAAGCCGCGAATTGTGCTGCAAATTCCTGATCGCTCAATTTCTCACGCAAATATTTGCCGTTTAACCAATCCAGTTTTTCTGTATCAAAAATAGGCCCACCTAAAGAGACTCGCTGAATGTCGAACGCCTCGGTCATCTCATCTAGACTAAATAGCTCTTCTCCTGATGGCATGGTCCAGCCCATCATACCAAGGTAATTTACTAACGCTTCTGGGAGATAGCCCATCGCTTGATAGTAGCCGACACTCGTTGGGTTTTTTCGCTTACTCAATTTACTTTTATCGGGATTTCTAAGCAACGGCATATGACATAGAACCGGCGCTTCCCATCCAAGATATTTGTAGAGTAAAAGATGCTTGGGAGCCGAGTTAATCCACTCCTCTCCTCGAATCACATGGCTAATTCTCATTAGGTGATCATCTATTACATTGGCAAAATGGTAGGTAGGCTTGCCGTCAGATTTGATTAAGACCTGCATATCTACCTGGGACCAATTGATGGTCACGGTGCCGCGGAGAAGATCCTCAAAGACGCAATCTCCTTTGGTTGGAACCTTCATCCTAATGACATGCTTTTCTCCTGCAGCCACTCGAGCTTCAACTGATTCAGGGCTCAAGTGAAGGCAATGACCGTCGTAGCCCAAATCAGTCTTAGCTTGCATCTGCTCCTTGCGCAGATTGTTTAAGCGCTCTGGAGTACAAAAACATCTAAACGCATTGCCCTCTTCGAGCAATTGATCAATGTGGGCGTCATAAATGTCGCCTCGCTCACTTTGCTTGTACGGGCCATAGTCACCCCCTATCCCAGGACCTTCATCCCAATCCAGCCCCAACCATTTTAAGGAATTTAAGATGTCCGTTTCAGACTTCTCTGTGCTACGAACTTGATCTGTATCCTCAATGCGAAGGATAAACTTGCCACCCTGCTGGCGGGCAAAACAGCGATTGAAGAGAGCAATATAGGCAGTACCTACATGGGGATCTCCAGTAGGCGACGGAGCTATTCGAGTTCTTATTTCAGACATTAGAGAAAGTATGACCACAGATGATTGGAGATCGCGATTATACGCTAAACCTTCTCAATTCCTAACTGCTATAATATCCCGAGACTAGTTCCTTAGCTTAACGGTCTTAACACGTTGAGTCTGACCTAACAACGAGAGCAAACGTTAAATACCATGAGTTTTAGCAGAAAATTTTCAGTTGCCCCGATGATGGACTGGACTGACCGACACGATCGCATGTTTTTACGGCAGTTCTCCAAACATGCTTTGCTTTATACTGAGATGGTAACAAGCGCGGCACTAGTTCATGGTGATTCCAACTATCTCTTACAACATGATCAATCGGAGCACCCAGTTGCATTACAGTTAGGCGGCAGTGACCCTGCACAACTAGCTTTCGCAGCGAAATTGGGCGAAGCCGCAGGCTATCAAGAAATCAACCTCAATGTTGGCTGTCCCAGTGAACGTGTCCAATCAGGAGCCTTTGGGGCGTGTCTAATGGCTGAACCCTCCCTCGTTGCGGAATGTGTCCAGAAAATGCGTTCAGCCACCAGCTTGCCGGTAACAGTTAAATGCAGAATCGGGATAGATGACAAAGACAGTGAAAAATTCCTTCTAGACTTTGTCAAGCCAGTTGCGGATTCAGGCTGTGAGACGTTTATTATTCACGCACGAATCGCTGTACTTTCCGGACTATCGCCAAAACAAAACCGGGAAGTACCTCCGCTTAATTACGAACGAGTTTTTGCTATTAAAAATCACTTCCCCGCTCTTGAAATTCTTATCAATGGTGGCATAAAAACCATAGATGAATCACAGCAGTTAATCTCTAAAGTAGATGGAGTCATGATAGGCAGAGAGGCCTACCAAAATCCGTATTTATTATCCCTAGTAGATTCAGAAATTTACGGAGAGTCTACTAAACAATTAGGTCGCCTTGAGTATTTGTTAAAATATATTCCTTATATGGAAAACGAGTTGAAGGCAGGCACGCCTCTTCAACATATGACTCGACATATTTTAGGGTTGTTCAAGGGTGAGCCTGGAGGGAAGCAGTTTCGCCGTTATTTGTCTGAAAACGCGTTTAGAAAAGATGCAGGTATCGATACGCTTTACAGTGCAATTGAAACCTTAAACTAGTTAAGTACTTAAACTTAACAACTGATTATTCGGAAAACTCTATGCTTTCTACATTTAAATCCTTTTTTGAAAATAATTTAAAAGGAACATCTACATTAGAATCGGAAGATGCCACCAAGCAGCTAAATCTAGCCTGCGCGGCATTAATGATTGAAGTCATGAATTCAGATCATCAGCTCGATGAAAGAGAAGAGGCAGAGTTTCTGGATATTCTGAAATCCAGCTTAGGTGTTTCACAAGACGCTATAATTGAACTGAAAATGCTGGCCGAGAAGCAAGCAAAAGAAGCGACGTCATTGTATGAATTTACCCGGCTTATAAATGATCATTATGATTATGAACAGAAGACGGTATTAATAGAGAATATGTGGCGGATCGCTTTTTCAGACGATAATTTAGATAAGTACGAAGATCATTTGATAAGAAAAGTATCGGAATTGATCTATGTCTCGCACAGTGACTTTATCAAGTCCAAACTAAAAGTTCGTGGCAGCAAGGGGTTTGAGAAATAGCTTTTTCTGTACTCTAAATTCTAAAAATGTGTTTCTCTACTGATTTAGCTCAATGGTCAGTAAAGCAACATCGTCTGGTGCATTAGCAACAGAGTCCAGATCCAGTCTTCCAGATACGTTTTCGAATTTCCCGTGGCTTTTAGATACAACATCAACTAAACGGGCTTCTTTTCCGTCGAGGTTATCGATATTAAACAACTCAAGAACCCCATCTGAAAATAGATTAATAGTAAAAGAGTCACCTATTCCCATTTCATGCTCGGTATATAGAGCCCCTTTTTGCACACCAATTGGAAAACTTTTTTCTTCGAGCAGTTCGTAGCCTTCTGTTGTCCCAACTATTGGCATTGGATAATGACCAGCAGCACTGTAAGAGAGTTTTTTCGAACTTGAGTCGATAATACCTAGAAACATCGTTACGTGTTTTTGTAAATTGGCAACTGTTAATTCCGTGTTTAATGTTTCCAATATGTCTGAGGCTCGGAGTTCCCCTCTTTCACGATAAAACCGCCGAGATGAGTCTCTCGCCATATATTTCAATAGCACGGTTACGAACGCTGAAGAAGCACCATGGCCAGAAACATCAGCAATATAAAAAACTAACTGTCCGCCATCAGTTTCCCAATAATCGACAAAATCTCCGCTCAAATAGAGTGAAGGTACGATCTTGTGACGGCATATGAAGTTTTTAAACACAAAGGGTGTTTCTGGCAGCAGACGAGTTTGAACCACTCTTCCTGCTTGTTGGTCCATTCGCAGTAAATCCAGAGAACGGCGCAGTTGGGAATTGGTGCTTTCCAATTGCTTACTATAGTTGGCATTTTCTGCTATTAAAGCCGCCTGTTTGATACTTCTGTTGATCGAATATTCGAGAACTTCCAAGTTTTCAATGGGCTTGGTCAAGTAGTCCGCTGCGCCCAGCCTTAAGGCTTGCACTACATCTGCTATTTCGCCTAGGCCAGAAATTACGATGACAGGGATATTAAGCCCCTCACTAGAAAGATGCTGAATGACATCTAAGCCATCCATATCGGGCATTCGAAGATCGCACAACACAAGATCAGGCTTTAACTGCTGCGCCAAAGCAACGCCTTCAGCGCCGTTGACAGCTTCGTGCACTCGATACCCACTGTCGCTTAGGAACACTGAGAAACTTCGACGCACGCTGGCGTCATCATCGATAAGCAAAATTTGATTGGGCATGCTGTGAACGTGTTTGGTGTTTCCTTGCATCTGAAGCTGACCACATCCTAAGTTGACTGTCTGAGTTTGGTTGTTAGCCAGCACAGTGTAGGATATTTCCTATACGTCAGACCAGCCCGTTTTTTAGAAACTACCAAACCCGTCGTCGATTTGGCCGTCATTCACCAAATAATTTCTTCGTTGAATGTAGGCCTCACGGATAAATAAATACTTATCACCTCCGATTAGTTCGTCTAAGGCCAGTAATGACGCTCTAGTATCCGTTTCTCTTACAGTAAACAAGGTTAGGCGGGTAGCGCTATTGTCTTGATATTGAATGGGGTTAAACAAGGTGTCCAAGACTAGACCAAAAGAATCACGCACATTGCTGGCACCAAATATGGGCAAAACTACATAAGGGCCAGCTCCTACCCCCCAAAACCCGAGTGTTTGGCCAAAGTCTTCTTCATGCTTTTGAAGTCCGATTCCGGTCGCAACGTCAAGAACTCCGCCTAAACCGATTGTTGAGTTGATCAAAAGCCGGCCAGTATCTCCTGCAGCATCTTTCAATTTAAGCTGCAAAACGTCGTTTACAAGAACGTTAACATCGTCAATATTGCTGAAAAAATTGCCGATGCCTTGCCTTGCGATCCGAGGCACCATAGTGGTGTACGTTACGGCGACGGGTCTAACAATAAGTTGATCAAAAAAGTCGTTGAAAGCAAAAGTCTGCCGGTTGGCTTTGCCCCAAGGATCAGGCGATTGAGCAGATACAGAAGTGGATATTGAGAAAAAAACCACGATTACAAATACATTACCCACTTGAGAGGCGATCGAAGCCGCCTTCATCCGTAATATACTTGCTAGCAAATTTCTCATTAACGTTGACCTATAACTGCTTGAATATTCCGTGCTCGTAAGACAATCGTCAGCGCACAGCGAGCATATTATCTGTAGTTTCAAGGGAAGAAAGTGACAGCAGTTACAAACTTTGAAGATGAAGCAGTTTTGGTGTAATCGAGCTAGGAATTCACGTCTTCTGATTAGTAGACCACATATTCAGCGAATTAGTTCGATCTGTTTATCAACACGCTTAAAGGAGACTGGCATTTTGGTCCCTAAATTCTGTGCAAACAAGGAAACCCTGAGCTCTTCTAGGTGCCAGCGCAGGGATTCTAATAACTTTACGTCATAGTCGTTTGAATCATCTCTTAGAGCTGTATACCGCCCCCAATAGCGTTGAAGTTGTTCCGTATTTTCTCTGTCTTTGACACCCAAATGGGGAGCCTTGGCTATTCGAAGTGTAATTGCTTCTAAATATCGCGGGAATTGTTCCAACCACACCAGAGAGGTTGTGGAAAGAAACCCATCATAGAGTAAATTGGCAAGTTGAGAATCGACATCTTCCATTGCATAACCCAAAGAGCTTAAATTTTTACTCGCGCACAATTTTCTTATCTCAAACTGGTTGTCTACTACTGATGCGAGTAAACGCAGGACAGCCTCAGAACGAAGAATAAGCTTGCCCTTGCGACTTTCTAACAGCTCTTCAAATTCTTGCTTGCTGCGGGGCGTTGAAAGTTCACCATCAAAAACGTCCGAATAAACAGCATTTACTATTTCATCGACTTCTACGATCGCCTTACCGCCCATTTTTAGAGCCATGGAATTGAGGGAGCGAGTAGCTGCTTTTTTAATACTATTGCATTGCTGTACAGTTCTCAGCATCAATAGCCGCATCAGGCCTTGCCTATTTGTATCCCAAGCCTGCGCTTCGTCGGCAAAAAGCCGAATTGCTACACTGTCATTCTCATCCACTAGGGCTGGGTATCGAATAAGCAACAGATCACTACCGATTTGTAGTGAGCGAGGGAGTTCCTTAAACGACCAATCCGTTAACCCTTTCTCCTCGATAGGATGGCTTTTAACTGGGGCATCTTGGGAATCTTTAGCGTCACCAGTATCGAGGGCAAATTGTTTTTTCAAAGCCTGTAAATCAGTTCCAGTAGCCAGTTCTTGCCCGTCAGTATCTAGCACCCTAATTTTTATTTGCAAATGAGGGGGTATTTCCGCATTCGCAAAATCAGATTCATCCAACTTAAGCTTTTTGGTTCGTCTAATCTGAGCAAGCAAGCTGACTAACAGACTCCCATCTGAAGATCGCATCAGTGGCAATACATCATCGACGAAACCACTCACAGGAATAAAGTTCTTTCGAACAGCCTTAGGCAAGCTCTTCAATAGCAAAATAGATTTTTCTCGCAGAGTGCCTGGCACAGACCAATCGATATCACCCTGAGTTAACTGATTCAGTATCAACGATGGTGCGTCAATGGTGGCACCATCACGGCTATCTAAGGGATCAAAAACGTAACTAATTGACAGCGGATTTAGGTTAACGACAGCCTCGTCGGGATAAGCACCGAACGCATCAGCGCTTGCATTGATACTCAATAGTTCTGATTGCTCAATCAGCAGTGTGTTTAAGGCATTTTTATCTGACTTAGCTTCGTTTCGGAACCATGTTTCTAATTGCCGAGTTGACAGCAGTGTATCGGGCAACTTTTCTTCGTAAAAACGAATAATATCTGAGTCACTAAGAATAAAATCTGGACGTCTAATCTTATCCTCTTGCTTTGCTAATTTACTTAAGAAAGCGATGTTCTCCACATAAAATGGAAGATTGGATTTTAACTGCTGCCCTACTATACCCTCGGATATAAAGAGGGCTCGAGCAGTCTCAGGATCGACCTCAGAAAATGAAATAAGTGACTTTTCAAGAATCGTTAGGCCATAGAGATGAACTTTCTCATACGCCATGACTCGCTGTCGCTTCTTGCTCCAATGGGGCTCGAAATATTCGCGCTTTACAAGGTGCAAGGCCATTTGCTCTACCCAATCAGGCTGGATTTTAGCTGCCATGGAGGCAAATACTTGGTGAGTCTCAATTAAATCACCAGTCACTATCCAGTCTGCTTGTTTTCGAGCTAACACTGAGCTTGATAGCAACTTGAACTTACGGTTTCGATTCCCTAGATATTGATTCTCCTCACTCTTGCATGCGATCTGATTTAGCGAACCGCTTATGATGCACTCGTGGATTGATTTGTAATCAGCAGAGTTTTTATTCAAAGTCCAACCCATTTGCTGGCAAGATAAAAGTAACTGGCGATGCACCTCCCTCCATTCCCTCATGCGCATATAGGAAAGAAAGTTTTTCTTGCAATACTTCCTGAGTTGGGACTGATTTAGACGCTGTCTCTCTTTTTCGAATTCTTGCCACAGATTAACAAATGTCAAAAAATCAGAATCAGCATGGTTGAACTTTTGCAAAGCTTGCTGAGCTGCAGATTTGTTTTCAGCATTTGTTTCTCGAGGATCTTGAGTTCCTAAGGCGCTAACAATTATCAACACTTCGGTTAGACAATTTCTTGACTCGGCAACTACTAACATTCGTGCGAATTTCGGGTCAATTGGCAACTTTGCCATACAACGACCTTGCGCAGTTAACTCTCTATCTGGAGTCAATGCGTTCAATTCATAGAGTAGTTTGAAACCTTCATTAATCGCTTTCTTTTCAGGAATTTCAAGAAACGGGAAGTCATCGACGTCCCCAAGACGCAAAAACCGCATACGTAAAATGACTGACGCCAAATTCGTGCGCTTAATCTCTGGGTCTGTGTATGCCGAACGAGAATGAAAATCGGTTTCAGAGTACAACCGCACGCAGGTGCCTTCGGCAACGCGACCGCAACGCCCCTGTCTTTGATTAGCGCTGGCTTGAGAAATAGGCTCTATAGGTAATCGCTGAACTTTACTCTGTAAACTGTAGCGACTAATTCGGGCAAAGCCTGTATCAACTACGTAGCGAATGCCTGGCACCGTAATTGATGTCTCGGCGACATTCGTCGATAACACTACACGGCGCCCCTTGTGAGGCTTAAATATTTTCACTTGTTCTGTGTGACGAAGGCGAGCATAAAGCGGAAGTACTTCAACACCCGCCAGTTTTTGTTTGCGAAAGGCGGTTGCTGTGTCTCTTATTTCTCTCTCTGATGCTAAAAAGACGAGAACATCACTATGCTCGTGGACCTTCGTGTGGTTACTTGAATACAGCTTTGACACCGCATCCACAACCGCATCTATCATTAAATCGCTGTTAGTCCCTCCCTCTTTATCTTTGGAAGTGTCCACCAATGGTTGGTAAACGGTTTCGACTGGGTAGGTCCGGCCAGAGACTGCTACTATAGGTGCATTGTTGAAATGCTTTGAAAACTTATCAAGATCGATTGTGGCGGATGTAATTATTAGTTTTAGGTCTGGTCGTTTTGGTAATAGCTGTTTCAAAAAACCCAGTAGAAAGTCAATGTTTAAAGATCGTTCGTGAGCTTCATCTATAATCAGGACTTCGTAACGATTCAGAAAACGGTCTTGTTGAATTTCTGCGAGTAAAATTCCATCGGTCATTAATTTAAGAAAAGTGCTGTCGCCTACTTTTTCATTAAATCTAACTTGATAGCCCACCCCTTTTCCCACTTGGACACCTAATTCATCGGCAATACGATCAGCTACCGAAAGAGCCGCTAATCGCCTAGGCTGGGTGTGTCCAATTAGACCTCGTCGGCCAAATCCAGCTGCTAAACATAGCTTAGGAATTTGAGTGGTTTTTCCAGACCCTGTATCTCCTGCCACTACTAAGACTTGATTGTCCATTAGCAAAGCGGAAATTTCCTTGGCCTTTGCGGAAACGGGGAGCAGTTCTGGAAATGAAATTTCAGAGGGAATAGCTAATTGGCGAGACTCACATTTTTTGAGAGAACTGTTTATCCCTGCGCGAAGAGAATCTAGGGCGTGAGTAGAGGGGGCACTATCACCGGATTTTTTCAACAATTCTCGATATTTTCGGCGCAGTCGGTGCTGATCTGCTATTTGGCATTGGTCAATTTCTAAATCGAAAGTATCAGGCACAAGAAAATTCCTGGCGCTCTAATGAGGCCTTAAAACAACCAGTTTCTATTCTCGTAACTCACGGCGGATTATCTTACCTATATTAGATTTGGGTAAATCATCGACAAAAACCACCTGCCGTGGCAATTTGTAAGCAGTTAAGCCTTTCTTGCTGTGGGCGATTATTTCTTCTGCAGTTACCTTTTGGTCTTCTAAAACCACGAATAATTTCACTGCCTCGCCTGTGCGTTCATTGGCAACGCCAATTGCGGCACTTTCTAGAACACCAGGATGACTATTAACCCAGTCTTCGATTTCGTTTGGAAAAACATTAAAACCAGATACCAAAATCATGTCTTTCTTTCGGTCGACAATTTTTACAAACCCTTCTTCGTCCACGCTGACATAGTCACCTGACTTAAACCAACCGTCGTCCGTTATAGTGTCGGCAGTAGCCTCTGGTCGATTCCAATAACCCAACATGACTTGGGGGCCTCTGATCCAAGCCTCTCCAGACTCTCCAGGCTCGACTTCGTTACCTGCATCAGAGACAACCTTAATCTCTGTGCCCGGAACAAGCGGCCCAACAGTGCCGACTTTTACTCTTCCACGCAGATTAACCGAGACCACCGGCGAACACTCAGTGAGCCCGTATCCTTCATAAATTTCACACCCGGTCTTCTCTTGCCATTCTTTAAGGACGGAACTAGTCATAGCCATTCCACCAGCGCCGCAGAATTTTAAGTTGCTCCAATCTATAGTCGCGAATTCTTTATGGCGTAGCATTGCGAGGTAGAGTGTATTGATTCCAACAAATCCATTGATTACGGTTCCCTTAATAAGCTTCATTAAGCCGTCCAGATCCCGAGGGTTTGGAATCAGAACGCTGTGATTACCCGCATACGGCGTGGAAAAGCAATGAAGTAGGAACGCATAACTGTGATAAAGAGGCAAAGGAGCCGCAATAGTTTCAATTTTGTCTTCGATTATATTGGTACACCGAGAACGGAATTGCATCATATTGGCTATAAGGTTTCGGTGACTTAGCATAGCGCCTTTTGAAACGCCCGTTGTTCCACCAGTGTACAGAATGACGCAGACATCATTGGCAGTGGCTGGGTTTTCTGGCTTGAAATACTGAGGAGCGTAATTGTTAAGATTTAGAAAAGCCATCGCATCCGGCAAGTGATAGCTTGGCACCAATTTTTTTATGTATTTAATACCAAAATTAATCAAGGTTCGTTTGAGAGGTGTTTGCAAGTCTCCCAAACGAGTAATAAATACTGATTCTATTGCCGTCTCGGCAATGACTTCTTCCAGCTTGTCACAGAAATTTTCCAGAATAACGACCGCCTTAGCTCCGGAGTCATTAAATTGATGAGCCATCTCCTTAGACGTGTAAAGCGGATTAGTATTCACCACTACCAATCCAGCTTTCAAAGCCCCATAAACGGCAACTGGGAACTGCAAAAGATTGGGCAACTGAATAGCAATGCGATCACCGGGCTTTAGGTTTGTCGTTTTTTGCAGCATGCAAGCAAAACGACTGCTCAGCTGATCGATAGTGGCATAATCTAAGGTCTGACTAAAGCAGCTAAATGCGGGCAGCTCCGCGTGCTCTTTTGCCGCATAATCGATGACTTCCAGAACTGATGAAAATTTATCTGGGCTGAACTGTTCATCCAGTTGTTCAATCATATGTATTCACTTGGTTAACAAGGCCATAGCTTCTTCTAAGCCTTTGACTGAAAGTGGAAACATTCTATCTTCCATTAACTCTTTCACAACTTCTATAGAGTAGCTGTGTTCCCAATAATCTTTTTGCGTAGGATTTATCCAAACCACGTGTTCGAAGTGTTCAGCGATACGATTAATCCATGTGCTTCCGGCTTCTTCGTTGTAGTGCTCTATGCTGCCACCTACATGAGTTATTTCATAAGGAGCCATGGTCGCATCCCCTACAAAAATCACTTTATAGTCTTTCGAGAATTTGTTGATAATATCAAACGTTGAGGTTGTCTCTGCGTGTCTTCTCTGGCTTTTAGTCCAAACGGATTCGTAAATAAAATTGTGAAAATAAAAATACTTGAGCTGCTTGAATTCAGAGCGGGCTGCTGAGAAAAGCTCTTCACAGAGCTTAACATAGGGATCCATAGAACCCCCTACATCAAAAAACAAAAGCACTTTTACCGAATTATGCCTTTCTGGAACCATTTTTATATCTAAGAGACCCGCGTTTCGAGCAGTAGATGAGATCGTATCATCAATGTCTAATTCTTCTGCTGCTCCGGTACGCGCAAATTTCCTCAACCTTCGAAGGGCCATTTTAATGTTGCGGGTACCTATTTCCAAAGTGTCATCTAAATCACGGTAGGTCCGCTTGTCCCATACCTTAACCGCCTTACCTTGACGCCCTCCTTCTTGACCAATTCTAATGCCTTCCGGGTTATAGCCGTACGCGCCAAAAGGTGAAGTACCTCCAGTTCCGACCCATTTGTTGCCTCCTTGATGGCGCTTTTTCTGTTCTTCCATCCTCTTACGGAATTCTTCCATCAGCTTTTCCAAGCCACCTAGCGCTTCTATCTGAGCCTTGTCTTCGTCGCTAAGCATGGATTCGATTTCTTTTCGAAGCCAATCATCTGGAATTTCGTACAATGCCAAATCATCTAATACCGAAATGTTTTCAAAGTATTTTGCAAAAGCAATATCGAACTTATCGAAGTTTTTCTCATCTTTGATCATGCACATTCGGGCTACATGATAAAAATCTTCAACGCTGCCAAACACAATATTCTGCTTCAAACATTCAAGCAGCGCGAAAAGCTCGGTAAATGAAACCGGCAACTTTTGCGCTCTTAATGTCATGAAGAAATTAATCAACATTAACGGTTGGCCCTGTGCATAAACGCCAATTTCTCTAATAGATGCACATCTTGTTCGTTTTTCAATAGAGCACCATAAAGTGGTGGGATGGCATTTTTTGCATCTTTATTTTTCAAAATTTCTTCTGGAAGATCGTCTGCCATTAAGAGTTTCAGCCAATCAATAAGCTCGGATGTTGACGGTTTTTTCTTGAGACCTGGAATTTTCCGCACATCGAAAAAAATGTCCATAGCCTGGCTTACAAGCTCTTTTTTTATGTCTGGATAATGAACATCGACTATTTTTTCCATCGTAAGGTTGTCTGGAAACTCGATGTAATGAAAGAAACAGCGCCGCAGGAAAGCGTCCGGTAGCTCTTTTTCATTATTGCTTGTAATAATGATGATTGGGCGAGTTTTAGCTTTTACTATTTGTTTTGTCTCGTAGACGTAGAACTCCATTTTGTCGAGTTCTAAGAGCAAGTCATTTGGGAACTCAATGTCAGCTTTGTCGATTTCGTCGATTAAGAGCACTGCCTGTTTTTCTGACTCAAACGCTTGCCATACTTTACCTTGAAGTATGTAGTTTCCGATATCGTGAACTTTGTCATCGCCAAGCTGTGAGTCCCTAAGTCTTGAGACAGCATCGTATTCGTAAAGACCCTGTTGAGCTTTTGTAGTAGATTTGATGTGCCACTGGATCAACGGCAAATCGAGAGACTGGGCAATTTGCTCGGCTAACATAGTCTTTCCAGTCCCAGGCTCGCCCTTGATCAGAAGTGGCTTTTGTAATGCGATTGCAGCATTTACGGCCATTTGCAGTTCTTCCGTAGCTACGTATTCTTGTGTACCTTTAAAATTCATAAATCTATTCCACTACTCGATTAAGATTGTGCGCTATTGTAAACAGCGGAGCATGATTAATACAGCAACCGCACTCCACTACTCTCGGCAATTCAAGCACTACGCGTGATTCCAGTAAATAGCCCACCGTTAGAAAACTAGTTTGAAGCGTCAGGCACCAACATCAATCAGCTGCCGCCCCTTCTCTGTAATATACCACCGCACGCCTTTTCGCCCCGACACTTTCCCGGCCAACGACTTCAACGTTAGAAAACTCAAGGTTTTTGCCATAGTGGTCTCATCAGTTTCAGCTTCTCGGCACAGTCCTTCGAGAGATCGATAAATAAATCGACCGCAGCCCAAGGCTTTGAGCACTTTGGTCGACGCTACGTCTAACTCCGCAGGCTCAACGACCTGTTCATCGACGCCTAAAGCAAGATTGTCATCTTCTGTTTCAGTATCAATGAGAGGTAGCATTTCCTCTTGTAATTGTTTGAGTTGGTATTGAAGCAAATCTACTTTATCACTGCTCGCCCGTGCCTCATTTAACACATTCTCCGCTAAACCAGTCATGAAAAACCGAGGTAGGATGGCAACGGCTAGACATATAGCCACATAATTTAGCAGCTTTGCTGAATTTCCTTCACTTTCTACAACCAAATTACTACCAAAAACACTCAGCATAAACGGAACAAGGAAAGTCACTAAGACACCGAGCATGATGCACCGTAAAAGCACGCTTCGATCCGGCAAACTCCTAGTATTCAGCGTGTAATAGTTAATGACCCCGCCTGCCGAACCCACTAGAAGCATGATGAATACTAGAGTAGAAAAATGGCCTGTCATAATGCACCCCTTTGGTTTTGCTTTAGTATGGTTAGTGTACTCAAAAAGCCTGCTCATCTGCCTTTTATGCAATCAAAATAAATAGATAGTTAACTCAAATTCAATAGCTCAGAGAACTTCGAATTCTGTTCGCATGTTCATGTTTTCTTCTTACGATAAACAAAAATAGCGCTGGCAATAACAACAGAAAGCGAGATTCCCAGTAGTAAAGGTATCAAAGCCCGGCTCAGTGCCTCTGGGCCTATGGTAATAAGATCAAGCGTCGTAACCATTAATGCTGGCGCTAAGGAACTCCCTTGATCATTTGCATACGCTGGAGTTAGAGCAAGCGCAAAATATAATCCGCGTAGGGAGTAAAGCCACCAAGATGGCCCTGCAGTACGTGTTGTTAGATGGAAAACCCAATAAAAACCGGCTCCTGCTGTGAGGTAGACCAACCACACCGACCAATAGTCAAACTCAGAACTCATAAGATCTATTCATCTCCATTCACCCACCGAATAACGTGCTCTTCATAGCCTTCCGGATGCACAAAGTCTTCTGAAACTACCTTGCCTTCAATACTTATGCCTTCACTTGTTATCAAATTTCTATTGCCTGCAATCAACGGATGCCAATCAAAAAGCGGTTTATCTAATGCCCTTAATTGATAAGCGCAAGTTTCTGGCATCCATTGCGTTGCCGCTATGTCCAAATTTCTTACATCTATACAATCGGGTACTTTCTCTGTCCGCTGGCTATAGCAACCACAGTTACTCGAAGATTCTTGATAATATCTGCAGACAACCCGTGTCCAAACTAGCTGGTCTGACTCCTCATCACTAAGCTTTTTTAGACAACAACGGCCGCAACCATCACATAACGCTTCCCATTCTTCTTGATTTAGAGCTTCAAGCGGTAACTCCCAGAACCTCTCTCTTAGCCCGTGCTTGGGAGTTGTGTCTATTAGCGTTGCCATCTCATCCCCCCACTTTTAATAACTTAGAGAATTCCGTTTCTAATAGCTGTGAACGCCAATCATTGTTGGCTTCCTCCCAACTTACTTTACCGGACAATTTGAAACGTTTTATGATCTCTAAAAGATGCTTTTTTCGTCCTAATAACTCTGGTGCGAGATTGAATTCTTCCGCTTTTGTTTCAACCACTTTTTGAAGCTTTTTCAGCACTTTTCGATCGCTGCTTTCCAGGGGGTAATTGAGAACAGATTTATCAGTTGCCAAGTCGCTCTTAGATTCTGACAGAAGTTTTTTAAACTCTTTGGCGTATCTTGACAAAAATTTTGTTTCCTGAACCTTGATGCTTTTTAGTGATTCTTCTGTGATAGATTCGAACCCTGCTGCAGACTCGGCTAATGAATAGAGGTCATTGTCTTTTGCTATCCAGCTACGAGGCCTATTACGCTCCCGAGATTCTCGCTCCCGCCAAATACAAAGCGTTTTTAAATATTTTAGGGCTTGATCATTAAGTCGCCATGAATTGCTAACGTTAGCATATAACAAGCCCCAGTTAGCTTCGTCTTCTACCTGCTCCGCGGCACTGAGAAGCAATTGGCATTCTGAAGCAAACCAAGACAGCCGAGACTTTTCAATGAGTGATTCTCGCAATGTATCAGCGACTTCCAACAAATAGAGCACGTCGCTTGCAGCGTATTGTAGTTGACTCGGTGACAAGGGGCGCCTTAGCCAGTCTGATCTTGTTTCTCCTTTTTCAACGGTAACCCCAACTAATTTTTCAACTAATGCTTGATAGCTTAGACTAAACCCATAACCTAAAAATGCTGCCGCTATTTGCGTGTCGAAAAGACAACAGGGAAGACAACCAATATGGGTTAGCAGGAGGTTCAAGTCTTCGCCAGCCGAGTGGACAACGATTGTACAGTCTGGGCTGTTAAGCAAGTTTCGAAACCCGTCCCAATCTTTAATTTCGAGTGGGTCAATTAGATAAATTCGCTCTCTGTCCGCGATTTGTAAGAGCCCAATTTTTGCGTAAAAAGTATTTGTACGCATAAATTCAGTATCTATTGCGATAGCAGATAGCTTTTGCCACTTCTCACAGAGAGCATTGAACTCATCGTTGCTCGTCACGTACGTAACTGTATTATTTGCATCCATATAAATCTGATTGAGCCTTACTCTGAGTCTATTACCTTTCGTCCACTTAACGCGTGACTAAGTGTCCCGCCATCCACAAACTCTAATTCGCCTCCCACCGGCACTCCATGTGCAATACGAGACACTACTACTTCACTACCCTTCAATTGTTCTGCAATGTAAAAAGCAGTGGCCTCACCTTCTACGGTAGGATTACAGGCTATTATCAATTCCTTGATACTCTGGTCTGCCACTTTCTTCAGCAGTCTAGGAATTCCCAGCTGTTCAGGACCGATGCCATCGATGGGTGATAAGTGGCCCATAAGAACGAAATATACACCTCTGAATGAGCCCGATTGTTCAACTGCAAAAATATCAGCCGGTGATTCAACCACACAACAAATTGATTTATTACGAGAATGGCTGGCGCATATTCGGCATACAGGCTCTTCAGTTAACGTACCGCAATCCGAGCAATTACCGACTTTTTCTAATGCTTCGTCTAATGCTCTGCTGAGTAGTTTAGCGCCTGGTCGATTCCTCTCCAGCAACTGTAAAGTCATTCGCTGCGCCGATTTCGGACCTACACCTGGCAAACACCGAAACGCCTCTATTAATTGTTCTATTAATGGACTTGAATTCATCGTTGCTGCAACCTATCGAATCAAAAAAATCAAAATGGGAATTTGAATCCTTCGGGCAAATTTAGCCCGCCCGCCATACTCCCTAATGATTCCTTATTTTGATCCTCCACCTTTCGAACCGCATCGTTTATCGCAGCAGCGATGAGATCTTCAACAACGCCTTTGTCTTCACTCATTAAAGTTCTATCGATATCCACACTGGTGACATCATGCCGGCCGTTCATAGTTACAGAGACCAAGCCGGCACCCGACTCACCGACAACAAGTTTTTTAGCCATTTCATCTTGAGCGTTTTTAAGCTGCTCTTGCATCTGTCTCGCTTGGTTCATGATCTCATTGAAATCTGTCATCTCTTACCCTTTTTACTTTCATCTTTAACAACAGCATTGATACTGTCTTGCAATAACGTCCCTGAAAAACGACTCACAAGTTCTTGCACAGTTTCATCGCTTTCAAACCCTGACACCATCTGCGCGTGGTTTTCTGCTCGAATCCTTTGACCAATTAAAGCAGGCGTTTCCCGATCAACTTCAGCAATATCCACTTTTACTTGAACAGGTTGTTTTAGCCACTGACTCAAGGCATCAGCGATTTTACCGAGCAGTTCCTCACCGAAAACTGCACTTTGATTGGTGTCTAAACGCAGATGAATTTCAGTGTTATTGACTCCCAGCAATTGAGTGTTTGCTAGTACATTGGCAACGATACCTGTTACTGGAATTTCTGAATAATTACTGACCCAGTATTCATGGGTCAAATTTTCCAGAGAGGCAGGCAGTGAACTTTTAGCAAGACTAGCACTATGTTTGGTGATTTCTTGCGCTACGTTTTCTGTGTTAACGTCGGGAGTGACCGTTTCGTTGAGTAGAATATCATTCTTGTCTGCAGGCTCGGAACAGGGTTTTACATCTGCAGAAGATGGAAGTTTTGTCACCAATGAGTCCGGTTGGCTCATCGCGGCCTCAATTTCGCTTTCAGCAGAAAAAGCGTCATCATCGACTGTCTGAACAACCGTTTGCGCCACTAATCGATCAGGTTTTAAATTCTTTTTTTTTTCGCTTTCAGAATCTAAAGGATCTGACAGCGCACCTTCGTTAGCGAAAGGCTTGGCGTTTTCTCGTGCAAAATAAGTGGGAGAGAAAACCATCATCCGGAGAAGAAGCATTTCAAAGGTAGAGCGAACATCAGCGGAATATCGTAATTCTTCTCGTCCCTTGGAACCCACCTGATAAAAAAGTTGGACGTCCTCGGCGCTAATTTTGGTAGACAATTCAATTACTTTTTCTTTATCACCAAAACTATTATCAATAGCGTCAGGCATTACCTGTGCAATTGCAACTCGGTGCAAAAGCGATAGTAAACTGTCTAGTGTGTGAGCGTAATCGGGGGTTTGTTCTGCAATTAGAGAAACAAGTTTGATTAAGGACTCAACGCTGCCGGTTGCCATATGCTCAGCCAGGTCGAAAACTTGCTGCTGTTCAGGAACACCAAGCATATCCACAACACCGCTTGCTTCGACACTTCCTTCACAATACGAGATTGCTTGATCGGCTAAAGTTAGTGCATCTCGCATGCTTCCGCCTGCGGCAGCCGCGATTTGCCACAGCGCTTGCTCATCGAAGCGAATTTCTTCCTGGGTTAGTACATCAACCAAATAGTCAGAGATCATTTTCGGACTCAAATTCTTAAGATTGAATTGTAAGCATCGAGAAAGAATGGTGATCGGTAGCTTCTGTGGGTCGGTCGTTGCAAAAAGGAATTTGACGTGTGGAGGCGGCTCTTCTAAGGTTTTTAATAGCGCGTTGAAACTGTGATTAGAAAGCATGTGCACCTCATCAATAAGGTACACCTTGAACCTTCCTCTTGCCGGTGTGTATTGAACATTCTCGAGCAACTCTCGGGTGTCCTCAACCTTGGTTCTCGAAGCGGCATCCACTTCCATAAGATCAATAAACCTGCCGTCGGTTATCTCGATGCAAGAGTCACATTTACCACAAGGTTTTGAGCTAATACCCTCCTCACAGTTGAGGCACTTGGCAAGTATTCTCGCTAACGTAGTCTTTCCAACACCTCGCGTGCCAGTGAACAAATAGGCATGATGCAGGCGTTCATTGTCGAGGGCATTAATGAGAGATTTGAGGACATGAGCCTGCCCCGCGACTTCGCTAAAGTTACTAGGACGCCACTTTCTGGCAAGTACTTGATAGCTCATAAGTAATTAGATCGGTTGGCTAGGGTGTTCGCTGATCGGGCACTGGCTTTAACTCTTGGCATAACAACTTTAGGTGGCAGCTCCTGCCAGCCACACCACGGCACATGAGTCGATTACTACCGTTGCTCCCTTCCGGGCCTGGCGGGGTTTACAATCTATCATTGCGCGGGAACCGACAAGAGATACCATAAAGCATCATAGCACAGTCGATGTCCTATGCAGCGGCGGATTATGGGAAATAAATCAGCCAGACGCAAGCAATGAACGTCATTGATTTCAATCGACGTCCATTCTCCTGCCATAAGCCTAGGTTTTTGATTAAAAACCGATTAAGGCAACGCTAAGGCAATTATGCGGGCATCTTGCGCACCACCAACAGCAACAGCAAGGTACTGCTTTCCATTCGCCATATAGGTCATTGGAGTGCCCGTAGGAGGCAACGGCAGATCCATCTCGTGAACAATTTCTCCTGTTGCTTTATCAAAAGCCCTCAATAAGTTTCTGGAACCGTCTGATTGGGCAAGATACAGGAGTGTTTTCGTCAACACGGGGCCTGTTCTACTTTGGCTCCCTACGGGGCCTGGGTCCAAAATACCCATATCGATTATCTTTTGTCTAATTCCTTCGCCGTGAGGAACCATCCATTCGTGCTCGCCAGTATTTAAATCAATCGCCGTGATCCGCCCATAGGGTGGTTTAGTGAGTGGCAACCCTTGTGGACCACCCACACTGGTCGCTCCGCCTCGAACATAGTTCAAATTGGATAATTCAGGGTCAGCTTCCACTAATTGGACCACAATGGGAGATGACGCTGACGGGATGTAATACAGTCCGGTGTCTGGATCGAATGATGCTCCATGCCATTCACCACCCCCTGCCCAGCCAGGAAAATTGATAGTTCCCCGTAATGACGGCGGTGTGAACAAAGGCCCATAATCAAATTTTTCAATACCCTGCAACGCCTCTTGACGGAGCTCTGCAGTGAAATTGATTAAGGTCTCATCAGTGATCCCTTGAGGCTCAAAGGGAGCCGGCTTGGTTGGAAACGGCTGTGTTGGAGACAATACTTCTCCCGGCACGGTGCTTGCCGGAACTGGCCGCTCTACTATGGGCCAAACTGGCTCCCCTGTAATGCGGTCAAACACATAGGTAAAGCCCTGCTTGGAGATGGCAACCACTGCTTTGATTGCTCGCCCATCCACATTAATGTCCACCAACGTTGGAGCGGCTGGCAAATCATAATCCCATACTCCGTGGTGAACCATTTGAAAATGCCAAACCCGCTCGCCGTTATCGGCGCGCACGGCCAATAGGCTCTCTGCAAACAAATTATCTCCCTTGCGCAGACCTCCGTACCAATCATTGGTAGGCGTGCCGATTGGAATGTAGACTATTCCCAGTTCATCATCCGCACTCATGATCGTCCAACTATTGGTGTTACCGGAGTATTCCCAAGAGCCATCTTCCCAAGTTTCATTGCCAAATTCCCCCGCTTGAGGAATCGTTTTGAACATCCACTCCAACGCACCGGTCTCAGGATTAAAAGCTCTTACATGACCGGGAGGCATTTCTTTTGTTAACGGCCCATCGTTAATAATTGAATTCACTACCACTCTATTGTTGGTTACTAATGGAGGGGACACCACTCCATACTGACGGCGGTCTATTTCCCGTCCTAAGCCTTGCGCAAGGTCCAGCTTACCGTTATCTCCGAAAGCAGAATCTGGCTCGCCTGACATTGCATCAATGGACCAAAGATAAGAATCATTGGTGGCAAAAAAGATTCTTTGCTTACTACCTCCTTCCCAATAAGCCACGCCGCGTGTGTTGTAGCCAAGATTGGCTGGCCTGCCGGCCTCCCACGCTTTGGTATCAAAAACCCATTTTTCCGCACCGCTGGCTGCGTCCAGAGCTACTATTCGTCCAAATGAAGAGGGAACGAACATTGTGCCGTCCACAACAATGGGCGTAGATTTGAACCCACCGGGGGTCGCACGGTAGTCTTCTTTGGCATAATTTTCGGCAACGGTCGCGTTGTCTGGGCTTAACCATTCCCATGCGGTTTCAACGCCGCTTACGTTCGCTTTGTTAATCTGACTGAACGGCATGTATTTCCGAGAGCCGTTATCTCCGCCATAACTTGGCCAATCGTTAGCAAAAGCAACACTAACGCCTGCCACTGTAATGCCAAGCACCAAATTTTTAGAAAATCTTTTTAAATTCATAAAGTTACCGAAATAGGAGTGGAACTGGATTTCTAAAGAGTCTACAACATGCCCGGCTTAAGAGAAAACCCTGCTAGGTGGTGAGATGCGTTAAAGAGTTAAGTGGCGGATGGAGCTTGAAATTGGCGGTGAGAGAGGGATTGATTCATCTGTCAGCGAAGCTGACAAATTCACCCCAAGGGGCAGCTTACAGCCGTCTGCGGCGCTTCGCGCCTATCGAACCGCGAGGGTTCTCACCCTCTCTTGAGCGAGAATATGTAGACTAGTTGGTACTGGAGGTTTGAGCTTGAAATTGGCGGTGAGAGAGGGATTCGAACCCTCGAATGGGTATTAGCCATTACACACTTTCCAGGCGTGCGCCTTCAACCGCTCAGCCATCTCACCGTATTCTGTTTGCTGATCTATTGCTGACCAGTGCTTATCTCTACCCCGTTCGGGATGCATTCAATTTTGTCTTGGACAAAATTTCACCCTTCGGGCGGCTAGTCGCCGTGCTGCGCGCTGACGCGCTGGTCGACCCTCAATGGGTATTAGCCATAACACACTTATCCCCGTGCGCCTTCAACCGCTCAGCCATCTCTCCGTCTTTTGTTGACTCGTTTAACAGAGGGCGGTGGTCATATCGAGCCGATCTGTGTTGGTTACGCGAGATATAAATTGCGCTACACAACGCAGCTCGAAAACGCGCGTACTCTATCTCACCGGCAAAATCATTACAAGAACCTTACTGCCTAATGAGACGTTGATTGACAGAGTCAGAACCTAAAATTGTCGTGCTTCTATAGACGTTAATATCGATACCGCCTCGACGCAAATAGTTCATCGCCACTAATAATTCACTGGGTTGGCAGCGCACCATAATGTCTCGGTAAATTCGCTCGGCACACTCTTCGTGATAGCCTTGATGGGATCTGAAACTGCAAAGATAGCGCAGCAAAGATTCATTGTTAATTTCCATTCCTGTGTACTGAATCGAAACGCTCGCCCAATCTGGTTGGCCCGTGACTGGACAATTCGACTTAAACAAATCTGAGTACACCCTACCGTCGAAGACTAACTCTTCTGTGCATATCAACAATTGTTCATTGGGTGTAGTGTCAGTGATCTCAACATCAAGCGAGTCAATGCAGCTGCCAGGTAACCGTTCAGTTGTGTGGCGCGATGATCTGCCCAGCGGCGCTGCAATAACTTTAACTTCTGACTTAGTTAGCAACGACAGGTCTTTCTGAATGGTTTGCACCACTTTCTCGATAGATTCGATTCTTTCTTGATTAAAAGAATTTAGATAAAGTTTTAAGGATTTTGATTCAACAATGTTTTCCGACTCACAGTTAAAAAACAATTCGGCAATTGCCACCTGCGGCTTTCCCTTCAAATTCAACCAAGAAAGCTCAAAGGCTTGCCAATGATCCAAGCCGTACATTTGAATTTTCTTATCAATATCCAGCAACGATCTTGCCGGCCATCGTGGAATTGGATAAAGGAGATCAGGATTATATGAAGTCGGATAACTGGCTTCACTACCAAGAGGATTATCTATTGCCATAATAAGTTTATTTAACTTCGCAACCCTTTACCGCTTCGCAATAGTGAAATGCAAATGCTAAACAGGACCACTATAAAAACTGTCAAAATTAAAAATGCCCAGTATACATCCACGTCTGCACTGCCCAATATTCCATAACGAAACGTATTTACCATATAGAAAATAGGATTAAGTCCTGACACAGCCTGCCAAAAAGGCGGTAGCAGCTGAATCGAATAAAACACGCCACCCAGATAGATAAGAGGAGTCAAAACGAACGTAGGAATAATCGATATATCATCAAAGCTATTGGCGAAAATAGCATTGATAAATCCTGCCATTGAAAAGACCGTTGATGTAAGTAGAACAACAGAAATAGTTATTAATGGATTCGCAATCGTCAGGCCGCCAAATAGCAGCGCCATCGTTGTTACCACACCCCCTACCGCTAGTCCTCTCGCCATCCCTCCAACTATAAATCCAGACAAAATGATGTAATTTGGCACTGGAGATACCAACAATTCTTCAATACTTCGCTGAAATTTATGACTGAAAAAACTGGAAACCACGTTTGAGTAAGAATTTTGAATAACCGACATCATAATCAAGCCAGGGACGATAAAATCCATGTAATCGTAACCACCCATGTCCCCAATGCGGCTGCCTACTAAATTACCAAATATCACGAAATAGAGTCCAATTGTGATAACCGGCGGCACCAAGGTCTGAAGCCAAATTCTTGTAAAGCGCCGGATCTCTTTTATTACAATAGTCTCAAAAGCGATATATTTATGATTTGATATCATTGACTTTGAACTCATGAATTAGATTGAAGTTTCGACAGAAAAAGCTGTTCTAGGCGATTGGATTTATTCCGTAGGCCAACGATTTGCACGTTGAGCTTGTTCATCACTTTAAAAACGTCGTTAAGGGTAACGCCAGCCCGGACAGTGACCTCGATGCTATGAGAGTCAAGCAGCGAATAGCTGACGCCCTCCAATGCGTAATCGCTATCTGCAATGTTCTTGAATTTTTCACTTACTTCTTCGCTGGCATCAAATATAAAGATCTGCGAATCTAGCTCACTAAGGAGCTGCTTCATGCTTGTGTTTTCGACGATTTGTCCTTCGTCGATGATCGCGATATTGCGGCACAGTTGTTCGGCTTCTTCCAAATAATGGGTAGTTAAAATTATCGTGGTTCCGCTTTCATTAATCTCAGTTAGAAATTCCCACATGGATCTACGCAATTCAATATCCACTCCTGCTGTAGGCTCATCCAAAATGAGTAGACGCGGCTCATGGATCAACGCTCTTGCGATCATCAACCTGCGTTTCATTCCACCTGACAGCGAGCGGGAGCGATCATTTCGCTTTTCCCAAAGCCCTAATTTGCGGAGATACTTCTCACAGCGCTCATTAGCCACGGCCCGAGGTAATCCGTAATAGCCAGCCTGGGTTAGTACAATATCTTTAACCCGCTCAAACTGACTGAAATTCACTTCCTGTGGAACTACGCCGAAATCCAGTTTGGTTTCGAACACATGTGTATCCACATTACGCCCAAACACTTCGACAGCGCCACCAGTCTTATTTACAAGTGTAGAGATCACTCCGATGGTTGTGGACTTACCTGCCCCGTTGGGCCCGAGCAGCGCGAAAAAATCACCCTGCTGTACTTCTAATGAAATACCTTTGAGGGCTTCAAAACCGTTTCCATAGGTTTTAGTCAGATTTTTTATTGCTATCGCAACGGTCATGGGCAAAGTCCACTATTTTGAAAAGCCAGAGTATGTCTTTAACACCGTGCGAGCACAATGAAAGTAAGCTACTACGGCAAAAACCAGACAATAAAAAGCCCGGCATAAACCGGGCTTTTTAATTTGGCGTCCCCTAGGGGTTTCGAACCCCTGTTGCCGGGATGAAAACCCGGTGTCCTAGGCCTCTAGACGAAGGGGACAGAGTGAAAACGCTTTACAGCATTTTCGAGACGCGGGGATTCTAAGAATCTTGGCCTTCTCAGTCAAGAGTAAACTGTCATTTTCCCAAGGAAATACTACACTTTTTACATAGAAGCGATTTCTACCCGCTTGAAATGATCAATTTATGGCCATTTTGCTACATAGAAGGATTTTAAGTGACTCTGAACCCACTCGTAATTGCCGCCGTCCTAGCAGCAGCATTCGCTATGATTTTTTTCAATTACATAAGCAGAAGAAAAGAGGACAGCGAGCAGTTCAAAGCACGAAGAATTACAAAGCTTAACGAAAGAGCGCGCAAACTTGACGGCATAATTGCCGGATTGCCGGCGACTTATCTTCCTAAAACTCTTCAAGAATTGGTTTATGGCAGCATCATCGAGAGTCTTCGACAGGTCTATTCACTCACTGGCAATGAAAATATCAATAGTCAGATCGATACTATTCGCCAAACTTTGAGTTCTCTTGCAACAAAGGCACCTGCCCAGAGTACAGGATTGGGGCAAGACAACTCTGCGAGCGACCCTAAAGAATGCAAGCATTTGCTTAAAGATCTGTATAACTTGATTTTGGAGTTCCATGCTGAAGGTCTACTAGACCGAAATCTGACGGAAGCTCATTTGGCCAGTGTTCGCTCACTGCTATTAAAAGTTAGCCTGGAAACCTACAAAATAGCGGCAAAAGGCGCTTTGGAAGCCAAAAATACGGGGCTCGCTCTCCACTACTGTGAAATGGCTAAGAGCCGTTTGGACCAAGACATCGGGGCAACTGGACTGGAAAAAGAGCGGGCATACTTCAAAGATCAAGTCTTAAAGCTTGAGCTTCGGGTGCAAGAAGAAGAAAGCCAGAGTGTCATAGATGCAGACCCGAACGTCCTTGCCGAATGGCAATCAATAAAATCAACAGAAGATGACTGGAAGAAAAAACGATATTGAACTATGCCTATAGGATATGGCTAATAAATTACAGCAGCGACAATCCACTGAGAGGCTAATCCACTCAAAAGGCACTAACCCTTGATATTGACCCTAAGCTCACTAGTAATCATTCTGTGTTTACTGTCTTTTACGGTAATCCTACTTCGCCAGTACCAAGTGCGTGAAGGACAGGCTATTGCGGAACGATTCGTACCGCTAGGCCCTAATGATCACGATGCAGATCTTTCTCAACTTAAACTATCCAATGGCTGGTCCGGAGAAACCACAATCAGCGAGAGCTTATTAGCCAGGAGTACCCTGTCATCAGTTCAGCCGCCTTCTACCCCTGCATCTCTTCTTGCTTCGTCTACCGCTAAAATAGCCCGTGATGACGAATTCCCGATGTTAGGGGCTTTTAATACTCGCTCTATTACACTCCGAAGGGCGCTAAGAGACGCCACCGAAAGCGAATCAAACAGAACCATTGCATTGAACTCCCTCTATCGAAATGCCGCGGTCGCTGAATTACTGCACGGCAAAAACAGCCAAGGCAGAATCCCACTCGCTCGATTGAAATCGCTTCCAGAACAATTCATTGATGAGCTCGACATGCCCTATCAAGCCATCGGCTACAAAAAGCTCAAGCTCCTGCGTAGGAGCGATGTACAGCAAATGCGGGCCGCATGGGGAGATCCGGAAGAACATCAGTGCCCTAGAGACTACCATCGTCAGCGCTGGAACACTCTTTACAATCACTACGGCTAATTTCGCTGGATACCGGCCAACCGCGAGATAGCCAGCTCAGAAAACCGCAATTAAACTGAAAGACTGACCCATCCCGCTATTTACCACGCTATTAAAAGCATAAGCCGACCTACCCTAATTACCTTTCATTCTTGACCGCAGATTTACACTGTGCGATTCTGAAAAGCTGCCGATATCAAAAGCATTGAAGATAATCTAGTGAGTCTTGAGGGCGCTTGGACCTCAGAAACGGCACGTTTGTCATTAGAACAAGCATTGATAAATAAAGAGATGGGCTGAAATATGTCCTTGAGATTCCCATGAGCATTAGCATAGACCAGAAACTTATCGAAGAAGGAACCGCGCAACTGACCAGCGAGATAGAAGTTCTTGAGGCTTGGCTGCGTGAACTGGAGCTACTTAAAGGCGATGATCAAGAAACTATCGCGGCGCGTAAATCTTATCACGACATGCTAAGAAGCCGCCGAGAGATGCTTAGCAGTCTCGCACAGCATTCTAAGCTTCAAGCGGTCTCTTCTGAGTAGATTCGCAAGTTTACGTCACTCCTAAGTACGCTAAAGTAGACCGCCCTGCCCTTGGCTTTCGGTCTATCCACTATATCCTTAAAAATTTCCTATAGAACCCAAAAGACTATGCTCACCAAAATCCAAGCCTCAACTATGCTCTCACTCCAAGCAAGTATGAACGCCAAGATTGACCCCGATTGGAAATCAGCAAGATACCCTTACCTGCGTGCAGTGGTGATAGAAGGAGCGGAAGCTATTGAACATCACGGCTGGAAATGGTGGAAGAAGCAGGATAAGGACCTACCTCAGTTACAAATGGAACTTATTGATATCTGGCATTTTTTGCTTTCTGAAATCCTGCTCCGTAACGATGCCGACGAAACCGCTGCGTCAGTGTTTCTTGAAAGTGCAATTTCTCAAGCTAATTCTGCATCCAGCCTTTCTTTTGATGGTGAAATCTATGACTTCAAGGACTTGGATCTTATTCGCCAACTTGAGCTACTTATTGCGGTAGCCGGTGCCAGACGCATAGAAGTGGCACTTTTCGCCTCCATCATGAAACACTGTGCGCTTACTTGGGACGGGCTTTTTACGCAATACGTAGGAAAAAATGTGCTGAATGTGTTCAGGCAAAACAACGGCTACAAAGCTGGCACCTATGCCAAGGTATGGAATGGCCTAGAAGACAACGAGCATTTAGTAGAGATTATGAATGACTTGGATGCTGATGACGTTGATTACACCGAGTCCCTATACGCGCAGCTAGAGGCAAGATACCCCGGCTAAAACTGCACGCACCAAGACTCAAGTTCTACTACTTATAGTAAGCATTTTCAGTGACAGTATGGTCGGTCACGTCGCGAACTTCACGTAACTGGGGGATTTGTTCGAGTAAGGTCTTCTCTACGCCATCTTTAAGTGTGACGTCTACCATCCCACAACCTTGGCAGCCACCGCCAAATCTCAAAACAGCTACGTCGTCCTCAAATAGTTCTTCGAGTGTAACGTTGCCCCCATGTGCGGCGAGCCCAGGGTTGATTTCATTATAGAGAATATAATTAATGCGATCTTCTAAAGGACTGTCCTCTGAAATTTTGGGCAATCTAGAATTTGGCGCTTTAATAGTAAGTTGACCACCCATAGTATCTTTTGCAAAGTCCACGACCGCTTCTTCAAGAAACGGAATACTAGGCTTGTCGATGAACGCTTTAAGAGTGGGATATTCTCTTAATTCGTCGCCCTCTTGCTCTTCGCCGGGACGACAGAATGAGATGCAGGTTTCCGCGCGAGGAGTTCCAGCATCGAGGATAAATACCCTCACCGCGATTCCATCGCATTCTTGCTTCTTCAGCAAATCTGTAAGGTATTCTTGGGCAGATTCAGTAATGGTAACCATAGTAATTCTCAATAGTTCGCTTATGGCAGGATGATACTTCAAGCTGCGTAAAAATCAAATACCCGAGTGAATTAGTTGGTTATTATACAAGTGTAACCACCCACGTCTAAAAATGTCTTAAGTGCCTTGGGTTTGATAGAATAAGCAGCTCATTTCAACCACAAACACTAGGTCCTTCGAATGTCACGCGCAGTAAAACAGCAACAGCTTCACCAAGCACTGAAACAAAGAATCTTGATCTTAGATGGTGCAATGGGAACTATGATTCAGAACAAGAAGCTCACTGAGGATGACTTTAGAGGTGACAGGTTTAAAACTTACCAAAGAGACATATCGGGCAATAATGACTTGCTAACCCTGACTCAGCCTGGTGCGATTAGGGATATTCACCTAGCATATCTTAAAGCCGGGTCGGATATTATAGAAACTAACACATTTAACAGCACTCGCTGCTCACAAGCAGACTACGGATTGGAAGATCTGGCGTACGAGCTTAATTTAGCTGCCGCTAAACTTGCTCGCGAAGCCTGTGATGAGATGACTGCGTTGACTCCGAATCAGCCTCGGTTTGTTGCTGGAGTGATTGGCCCCACCAGCAAAACCACCTCACTTTCTCCTGATGTAAACGACCCAGGTTTTCGCAGTATCAGTTACGATGAGCTCGTTGAAGATTACAAAAATTCAACACAGGGACTAATTGAAGGCGGAGCGGACATACTGCTTATTGAAACTGCATTTGATACGCTCAATGCCAAAGCCGCCATTTTTGCTGCCCAAGAAATTTTCTTAGAAATCGGCGAAACCCTTCCTTTAATGATTTCTGGGACTATTACTGATGCAAGCGGTCGGACACTTTCTGGTCAAACAGTAGAAGCTTTTTATCATTCGGTGGCGCATGCCAACCCCCTTTCTGTGGGCTTCAATTGCGCCCTAGGTGCTGAGCAACTAAGGCCTCATATTGCTGCAATATCATCCATAGCGAACGCCTATATATCGACTCACCCCAATGCGGGGCTTCCCAACGAGTTTGGAGAGTATGATCAAAGCCCAGAAGAAATGGCTGCCATCGTAGGTGAATTCGCTGCCAGCGGTTTTGTCAATATTGTCGGTGGCTGCTGTGGAACAACACCTGCGCATGTAGAGAAAATAGCCGCGGCAATTAAGCAAACTCCACCAAGGCAAATTCCGGTATCGGACCCAGCCTGTCATCTCAGCGGATTGGAAGCCTTTAGCATTGATTCCAATTCACTCTTTGTGAACGTTGGAGAACGAACAAATGTGACTGGTTCCGCGAAATTTGCCAACTTGATACGTGAAGAAAATTTCGAAGAGGCCTTGGAAGTAGCCAAACAGCAAGTAGAAGCCGGCGCCCAAATCATAGACATCAACATGGACGAAGGCATGCTCGATTCTCTTGGAGCAATGGACAAGTATCTGAAGTTGGTCGCGGCAGAACCGGAAATTAGCCGAGTTCCAATAATGATTGACTCATCTAAATGGGAAATCATAGAAGCCGGTCTAAAATGCGTTCAAGGTAAGGCAATCGTCAATTCCATCAGCCTCAAAGAGGGAGAGGAAGAATTTTTGGAGAAAGCAGCGCTTTGTCAGCGTTATGGCGCAGCTGTAATCATTATGGCGTTCGACGAAAAAGGCCAGGCAGATACCCTTGAACGCAAAAATACTATATGCAAAAGAAGCTACGATTTGCTACTGGAAAAACTGAACTTTTGTGCCAGCGATATTATTTTTGATCCGAATGTATTTGCGATCGCAACGGGTATCGAGGAACACAATAATTACGCAGTCGATTTTATTGAAAGCTGTCGGTATATAAAATCCGAACTACCAGGCGCACTCATCTCTGGCGGTATCAGCAATGTATCGTTTTCATTTCGAGGCAATAACCTCGTTCGAGAAGCTATTCATTCTGTGTTTCTTTTCCATGCCATTAAGGCAGGTTTAAGCATGGGTATTGTCAACGCTGGGCAGCTTGCTGTGTATGACGAGATCCCAAAAGATCTAAAAGACGCTGTAGAAACAGTAGTTTTGAACAAAGATCCAGAGGGCACTGAAACCCTCATGGAAATAGCTCAAAAATACAGCGGCAGTAAAGGAATGCAGGCGACAGAAGACCTAGAATGGCGGGAACGGTCAGTTGAAGATAGGCTTAGCTATGCCCTCGTTAAGGGCATAACAAAATTCATTGAAGAAGACACTGAATCCGCAAGACAATTAGCGGATAAGCCCATCAAAGTTATCGAAGGACCATTGATGCGCGGCATGGACGAGGTGGGTGACTTATTTGGGGCAGGTAAAATGTTTCTCCCTCAAGTTGTGAAAAGCGCCCGAGTAATGAAACAAGCCGTGGCCTATTTACTCCCGTATATAGAAGCTGAAAAAGAAGGCGGTGAAATTAGCACCAAAGGCAAAATTTTGTTGGCTACAGTAAAGGGAGATGTACACGATATCGGAAAAAACATTGTCGGTGTGGTTTTAGGCTGTAACAATTATGACGTGATTGATTTAGGCGTCATGGTGCCAGCTGAGAAAATACTAGACACTGCCAGGAAAGAAAACGTTGATATTATTGGACTAAGCGGTCTAATAACGCCCTCACTGGATGAGATGGTCCATGTTGCAAGCGAAATGCAGCGTTTAGATTTCAACGTACCTCTTCTCATTGGCGGCGCTACGACATCCAAAGCTCATACTGCGGTCAAGATCGAAGAAAACTATCTTAATGACTGCACTGTTTATGTGCCAGATGCTTCTCGAAGCGTTACTGTAGTCAGTAACTTGCTAAACAAGGAAACCAAACCTGATTACTGTGACGATATCAAAAAAGAGTATGAAGTAGTCAGGAAAAGAACAGCAAACAGAGCCTCTAATAGAACCCTTTTGAGTTACCCCCAAGCAAATGAGCGACGACTGATGCTTAATTGGGACGAGTTCAAAGCCACCCAGCCTAAGTTCACAGGTACAAAAGTATTTGAGGATTTTCCGTTGGAGGCGCTCAGGGACTATATAGATTGGACACCTTTCTTCATCACTTGGAGCTTAGCAGGAAAATACCCAGCCATACTTCAAGATGACAAAGTAGGCGAGGCTGCACGGGATTTATTCAGCGATGCACAGCAGATGCTGGACGAGATAATAGATAACAAATTGTTGAAAGCAAAAGCCGTTATAGGATTCTGGCCAGCCAACCAAACCGAGGATAACGATGTTGTCCTCTACAGCTCAGATAGCAGCGACGAGAACAGCCAAGAAATAGCGAAATTTCATTTCCTAAGACAGCAAATGCCCAAAGAGGCCCAGCTATTCAATCTGTCGCTCTCGGACTATATCGCTCCGGTGGGCACTCAAGATTTTATGGGTGGGTTTGCCGTGACCGCAGGTATTGGCGCAGAGGCGCTTTCAGCTAAATATGAAAGCGAGAACAATGATTACGCTTCCCTCATGGTAAAAGCGCTCGCCGACAGGTTAGCAGAGGCATTTGCAGAATACATGCACCTGCTTGTTCGAACAGATTATTGGGGCTATGCAAAAGACGAAAAACTCGGAAACGAAGAATTAATAAAAGAAAAATATCAAGGCATTCGCCCTGCTCCCGGCTATCCCGCCTGTCCAGACCACTCCGAAAAAGAGACTCTGTTCAAGCTGCTCAACGCTGAGAAGGAAATAAATATTGCCTTAACAGAAAGCTTTGCTATGACTCCCGCAGCCAGTGTAAGCGGTTTTTATTTTTCACATCCTGAAATTAAATACTTCCCTGTGGGAAAAATCACAGAAGATCAGGTGGCAGATTTAGCGCAGCGCAAAGGGGCCTCCCTTGAGAAAATGAGTAAGTTACTTGGCCCAAACATGGTAAATAGTTAAGCACTGAACCTTTGTCAATTTAGGCGACTACGCTTTCAGTAACGAGAATACATAATGTATCAGTATGACAATTATGATCACCAAATGCTCGATGACCGGATTAAACAGTTCCGTGATCAAACTAATCGCTTTCTATCAGGTTCCCTAAGCGAAGCTGAATTTCTCCCTCTAAGACTGCAAAACGGTCTTTATGTACAGCGACTCGCCCCCATGCTTCGAGTGGCCGTGCCCTATGGCATGCTTTCATCTCAGCAACTTCGAAAACTAGGCTTTATAGCGCGTCACTTTGACAAAGGATATGCTCACTTCACCACACGCCAAAATATACAATTTAATTGGCCGGCTTTAGAAGATGTGCCAGATATCCTTAGTGAACTGGCTGCAGTGGAAATGCACGCGATACAAACCAGTGGAAACTGTATAAGAAATACAACTACTGATCAGTTCGCCGGTGTCGCTAAAGAAGAGCTTGAAGACACACGTACCTATTGTGAAATTATTCGCCAGTGGTCAACGTTCCACCCAGAGTTTGCCTACCTGCCCAGAAAATTTAAGATCGCCGTTTGTGGTACAAAAATAGACCAAGCTGCAACCCAGGTTCATGATATCGGTATTTACCTAATCCAAAATGATAGCGGCGAGATTGGATTTCAGGTTCTTGCAGGTGGCGGCCTCGGCCGTACTCCCGTCATCGGGCAAGAAGTTTTTCCATTCGTTAAAAAGCAAGATTTGTTAATTGCACTTGAATCAATTCTTAGGGTCTATAATCGTGAAGGAAGACGAGACAATAAGTACAAAGCACGAATAAAAATACTTGTCCGCGAGACTGGCATTGAAGCATTCAAAGAAAAAGTGATGCGAGAATGGCAGAAAATCGATTCATCTCAGCTTGCCTTGACTGAGGCAGAGTTTAATCGTTGCTCGCAGTTTTTTGTCGACCCGCCCTATCAAGAATTACACGACAACAACGCGAGTTTAACCAAGGCGTTAGCTGAAGACGTGGTGTTTTCTGCATGGCATCAACAGAACGTCCGAGCACACAAAAAAGCCGGTTACGCGATTGTAACTGTTTGCTTTAAAGAAACAGGTGTAGCACCGGGGGATGTCACAGACAGGCAGTTAGAAATTCTGGCCGACTTAGCAGACGCTTACAGTTTTGGTGAAGCCAGGGTAAGTCATGATCAGAACGTAGTCCTTGCGGATGTCCGTAAAGATCAACTTTTTGATCTATGGAAAGAACTCAAATCAAACTCGCTGGCAAGCGCCAATCTGAACTTATTGTCAGACATCATTTGCTGTCCAGGCGGAGATTTCTGTGCCCTTGCTAATGCTAAGTCCATACCAATAGCTGAATCTATACAGCGTCAATTTCAGGATTTAGAAGATCAGCAGGATATTGGTGATCTAAGCATCAATATCTCAGGCTGCATGAACGCCTGCGGTCATCACCATGTTGGAAACATAGGAATTCTAGGAGTCGACAAAAAAGGCGCCGAGTTTTACCAAGTATCTCTTGGTGGTTCATCTCGCAATGATGCCAGCTTAGGGAAAATAATTGGTCCGGCGTTTGCGCAGGATCAAATCCCCGATGTCATCGAAAAAATTGTCAACGTGTACCGGGAAAAGAAAACCACAGACGAGAAATTCATAGATACCTACAGACGGATCGGCATCGAGTCATTCAAGGAAAAGGTTTATGTCAAAGCTGATTAAAGATGGCGTCATCGACAATGACAGTTGGACGCTCCTTAAAGAATCTACCGGTCCAGAAGTATTAGAAGCGATTCCCAATAGAAACCTAATCGTTCCACTGGGGTTCTGGCAAGAAAACCAAGCTGAACTGGCTGACTACAATGGCGCAATTGGCGTGTGGTTACCTAGTGCTCTGGACGCAGAGGAAGTAGATATAGACTGGGATCTCTTCCCAGTTATAGCGTTAGACTTCCCAATTTTCAGCGATGGCAGATCCTACTCTAACGCCCGTTTGATTCGTCAAAATCTGAATTTCAAAGGAGAGCTTAGAGCAATTGGGGATATTCTCCGAGATCAGCTTTACTATTTATCCCAGTGCGGATTTAACGCTTTCGCTCTGCGCCACGATCAAGACCCCGACGGTTGCGTATTAGCTTTGAATGATTTTGCGACCAGCTATCAAGCGACGGTAAGCGAACCTGTACCGCTTTATCGACGCCGTTAGCAGATGTTTCTTGAACCTTCTTAACTTACGCCAAAGGATTTCTTAATGGAGCACGAATCACTATTGTTTCCATTCTTTTTAATCTTTACCGGTGCAGCTGCTTTTTCCACGCTGGCTTTGTCACTCAAGCAGCCTCTTCTTGTAGCCTATATATTTTTGGGTATAGCAATCGGGCCCTTTGGACTCGCCTATATTTCAGATGCCTCTCTACTTTCGGATATTGCCGAGTTCGGAATAATTTTTCTGTTGTTCCTGCTAGGTCTAGATATGCAGCCGAAAAAACTGGTCACAACATTAAGAAAAACATTTCTAGTCACTGTTGCGAGTTCTCTTATATTTGTTAGTTTTGGTTTGGCTACTGGCCTTTTATTTCAATTCTCAATTACCGAAAGCTTAGTAATTGGGTTCAGTATGATATTTTCCAGCACAATAATAGGAATCAAATTATTACCAACCACAGTGTTGCACCAAAAACATATGGGCGAGCTCATGGTGGGAATTTTGTTGCTGCAAGATTTTATAGCGATTTTTATCTTAGTATTTCTTGATTCAGGGAACGTTGAAGAATCGGTTGCCCTTCAGATGCTCATCGCCTTTCCATGTTTGGTGGCTTTCGCTTACTTAACAACTCGCTATGTCCTCATTAAATTGATCGCTCGGTTTGATCACTTCAGAGAATACATTTTCTTGCTGGCCATCGGTTGGTGTCTTGGTGTCGCAGAATTCGCAGTAAGTTTGGGGTTGTCGGCTGAAATAGGCGCTTTTATTGCCGGAGTGTCATTAGCTACAAATCCTATCTCTCAATACATTGCAGAGAACTTGAAACCGCTAAGAGATTTTTTCCTTATCCTCTTTTTCTTTTCTTTGGGAGCCCAGTTCAATATCGGGTTGCTTAACGATATAGCGGCCCCTGCTTTAACGTTAGCCATACTTGCACTGATCATAAAACCGGTTGTTTTCCGCTTTTTACTGCATAAGTTCAGCGAACGAAACAGACTCGCATGGGATGCTGGGCTCCGACTGGGTCAAATAAGTGAATTTTCCCTGCTGATCGCTTTTGTAGCGACCACCTCTGGCATGATTACCGAGACAGCCTCTCTTGTTATCCAAGGTGCTGCCATCGTGACCTTTCTTGTATCGTCCTATCTTGTTGTTATGTATTGCCCCACACCAATCGCTAGCAACCCTAAATTACGGAGAGACTAGCGATAGTCTTTAGAAAGGCTATTTGGCTTTTAAATTGACTACAAAACGTCCTGTTGCCCCACCCTTATAAACCGTTTCCAATGATTTCGGCAGATCTTCCATTTCAATTTCCGTACTAAGTCTATCTAGGTTTTCCAAACGCCATTGATCCCCCATTTTTTGCCAAACTCTTCGTTTAGTCTCAATAGGTAACTGCACAGAATCAATTCCAAGTAGGTTCACGTTCCTTAGAATAAAAGGTAACACAGACGCTTGGAACATAGGTGATTGAACTAGGCCGCACGCTGCAACACTGCCGCCATACTTCAGTGACTTAACCACATTGAATAAGGTGGCTCCTCCAACAACATCAACCGCTCCTGCCCACTGCTCCGCCAACATGGGTTTACGATTTTCTTCGCTAAGATCATCACGATTGATGATTTCTGTTGCTCCCAATGCTGTCAGAAGGCTATGGGCAGATTTTTTGGATGTACTGGCAGTCACTTCAAAGCCTAGCTTGCTGAGCAAAGAAACAGCAACCACACCCACTCCACCAGTCGCTCCAGTAACCAACACTTTTCCATCATCTGGAACTAGCCCGTTATGTAACAACTTTTCAACACACAATGCTGCCGTGAAACCGGCAGTGCCTAACACCATGCTGTCTTTAAGGGTTAACGATTTTGGCAAACTGATGACCCAATTTTCAGGCACCCGTATATACTGCCCGAAACCACCAGCGGTATTCATACCTAAATCATACCCTACTACTATGACTTCATCGCCTTTGCTAAATTGTGCAGAATCAGAAGACTCCACAACACCTGCAGCATCGATTCCGGGAGTATGAGGATAGCTTCGAGTTACACCAGGATTTCCGTTGGCTGATAGAGCGTCCTTGTAATTCACTGAGGAATAATGAACTCGAATAAGCACCTGCCCTTCAGGTAGCTCATCGATTGAGCGATCCACTAATTCACCGGCAAATTTCTTTTCTTCAATTTCGCTTACTTGATATGCTTTAAAATTGCTCACTGTAATATCCTTTCAAATTCTATTTCATTGATAGTTTGCTTCTGAAGAATTATTAGCCCAATTAGACAAGGTGCGCCCTAGGGCACCTTCAAACGCAGAACCCAATTTGTCTTGTATAGATTTTTTGAACTCAAATTCAACTTCGAATACATCCGCTGATTGGCATGCGTCAACAATAAATTCATCACTCGTCTTAATTTCATCAACCATGTATCTTTCTTTGGCTTGCATTGCCACCCAAGTCTCGCCTGTGGCAATTTTGTCGATATCTACACTCGGGCGATGGTCCTTAACCCATTGTTTGAAAATATCGTGAATAGTCTCAACATCTTCCTGAACTTTGTCCTTTCCTTTTTGAGTAATTTCACCGAACGTAGTTAGCGTACGCTTAAATTCGCCGGCACTAATAATTTCGTAATCAACATCATTCTTCTTCAAGACACGGTGGAAATTCGGCAATTGGACTAACACACCAATGGATCCGATAATGGCAAAAGGTGCGGCAATCAATTTATCCGCAAGGCAAGCCATCATATAACCGCCACTCGCTGCAACCTTGTCTACGCAAATAGTAAGCGGAATTTTTTGGTTTTTAATTCGAAGTAACTGAGAAGATGCCAATCCATAGGCATGAACCATACCCCCAGGGCTCTCTAATTTAACAATAACTTCGTCTTTTTCCGTAGCAAGAGATAAAACCGCTGTAACTTCTTCACGCAGAGATTCAACCGCATCTGCAGCAACGTTACCTTTGAATCCAAGAACATAAACCCTCTTTTTTTGCTCAATAACTGAGGCATTTTCATCGCTGTTAGCGCTTTGCTTAGCCTGCTTTTTGAGCATAGATTTGCGGTCTTTGGCGTCGGCCTTTTCTTGCTTCTTTTCTGATTTTCCGAGCATCTTCAATTCGGCTTCATCCAGAATACCTTCCCTCAAACTATCACGCATTTCATCAATATGATCGTTGATTGCAGATACTCGGATGGAGCCTTTCTTTCCGGCCTTTTTGCCTCTACTTCCACTCGACGCCACTATTCCAACCACTAGCGCTATAGCCACAACAATAGTCGCCACCTTCGCCAGAAACATGCCGTACTCAATAAAAAATTCCAATCAATTTCTCCTGTCTTACATTTTAATAAAAGGCAAACACTTACCTATTTCTTAGCTAAGCAGTCTCGAGGTACTTCCAGGCTGCGTCATCACCGCTCTATTGACCACGAACCTGTTTGACGTAATGTTGGATTAGTTCCCCGGCAACGCTGATGCCGGGCGCAGGGACATTGGGTAGGTCATTAACGTGGTACCAGTTTGCTTCCTCTATCTCCCCAGGTTCAGGAATAATTTCACCGGATTTGTAGTCTGCAATAAACCCTAACATCAACTGCGAAGGGAAAGGCCATGACTGGCTTTTTAAGTATCGAATATTTTCGATCTCTACGCCCACTTCTTCCTTAACTTCTCGGGCAACCGTTTCCTCAGCAGTCTCACCTACTTCCATGAATCCAGCCAAACAGCTGAAAAAGTTGCTCTTAAAGCGAGCACTTCTTGCTAACAGAATATGATCCCCATCAACAACGAGCATAATGGCGCAGGGATTAATCCGCGGAAAGTAATGACGCTTACAAGACTCACAAATAACAGCTCGTTGCTCAGAGTGATTTTTGGTTTCCGTCCCGCATGCACCGCAATATCGATGACTGTTATACCAATCTATAAGTTGGGCTGCCTTGCCTGCAATTGTGAAAGCCAATTCACTTTGGCTAAACAAGAGTGAGCGAAGTGACTGCAGGCTCGCCGCCAAAAACTCACTAGGATCCGTTTTCACTTGAAGTAAGTAATAGGATGCTGCCCCTGCCTCATCTATATAAATCAAATCATCGCGGTCGCTGATGATGCTCTCTACATCATCCAAGCACCAAATGAATTCGTTGTTTCTAGTAGCAAGCCGGTCACCAAAAAAAACCACGAATCGATCGTCTTTTGTTAAATCCTGGGTCCCAGGAAAAATAGTTTTCGTCAGCATTATATCCATATACAAATTCTCAGTAAGTTAGGGGTAAAAACATCACTTACTGAGACTTACCCTCCAGTTGATCCCAAACGCAGCCTTCATCATTGCTATCGGCGATTTCTTTCAATCTGTGTTGATGAGCGGCTAACTCGTTAACATCGGCTTTAACGACTGCTAAAGGTTTACGGTCTGGGTTCAGGCGCCTCACTCTATTTTGGGTCTCTGCAACTTCTTCAGACTCCTCTTTCAAAAGCAAACTCGATTGACCGCTCGTCATAACGAGATAAACGTCGGCTAGAATTTCTGCATCAAGCAGTGCTCCATGGAGTTCCCGCTGAGTATTATCGATTCCATAGCGTTTACACAGCGCATCTAAGTTATTTCTTTGGCCGGGATGCTTCTTTCTTGCCAGCAGTAAGGTATCTAACACACCGCAAAACGTATCAATCTTAGGCACTTCCGATTTGTTCAACTCAAGTTCATTGTCTAAAAAACCCAAATCGAAAGGGGCGTTATGAATCACCAGTTCAGCGCCCTTAATAAATTCTACAAACTCTTTTTCTATCTGTTTGAATAAGGGTTTCCGGCTTAAAAATGCTCTAGTTAAACCGTGAACTTCAACCGCGGCTTCATCGATATCCCTTTCCGGGTTTAAGTAGCAATGGAAATGCTTACCCGTAAGTTTTCTGTTATCAATTTCTACGCAGCCTATTTCTATCACCCGATGGCCTTGCTTTGGGTCTAAGCCCGTTGTTTCTGTATCCAGTACTACTTGTCTCATAGTTAGTGCTCGATCCTGACTTTAGTCGCCCTGTTCATCAATTCCAAGATTCGCTAGTTCATCTGCGATTTCATTTTCGCGATGACCACTATGCCCTTTTACCCAGTTCCATTGAATCTGATGTTTAGCGGCTAGCTCATCTAATCTTTTCCATAGATCCACATTTTGAACTGGCTTTTTACTTGCAGTTTTCCAGCCACGTTTTTTCCAATTAGGCATCCATTCTGTTATGCCAGAAAGCACATATTTCGAATCGCTGGTCACCGAAACCTCACAAGGTTTGGACAAGGCTTCCAGCCCTTTTATCACTGCTGTGAGTTCCATCCTATTGTTGGTGGTCATCGCCTCGCCACCATGCAGAGTTTTCTCCGTTTCGCCGTATCGCAATAACGCACCCCAACCACCAATACCCGGGTTGCCGCGGCACGCTCCATCAGTAAATATTTCAACCATAATACCCTACACTCATATTCTGCCTATGGATTGCCATGCTAATGCAATTTACTTCGAAAATTGTCCGCAACCGGCACCACCCCACGCTGCGTCCGAACAGGTCGCCATTTTGGTAATATAGGCGTGATTGGTGCGTGCTGTTTGACGCAGCTAAGAAGGTAAGCTCCACCAAACGGGCTTTTCACTCGATTCCCGAACGACTCAAATACTTGTGATTTTTCAAGTAATTTGCTCACGTTAAATGGTGGATAATGTAATCCAGTTAGTGATTGTTCCACCCGTAAATCTAATAATTTAAACCAGTCCAGCAATCGATGTCTGGCAATAAATCGTCCTTGCCACGGTACCGTAAAGCGTCGCCTTAGGAGTCGAATCATTCCCCATTGGCTTAAGGGATTAAAACCAATGACTAACATTTGGCCTCCAGGTCTAAGGACCCGGGTAAGCTCTCTCAATAATGCATGGCTATCACGGGTAAAATCCAGACCATGATGCACGACTACCGCGTCTATGCTGTCGTTAGGCAACGGTAGCTCTTCATTGTCTGCTACTGGGTTTCTCCCTCTTGGGCGGCGTTCTGATGAGAACATAATTTTATGGGCTATGGGGCTATGTTCGATTAGCATAGCCTCTTCACTCCCGCCAATTTGAAGTATGTGGTAGCCAAACATTCGCTCAATAATCGGCTTTGCAGCTGCCAGTTCACAAGCTAATGTCACCTGCCCCAATGGAGTTTGAAACCACTGTGATAACTGCTCTGCAATGGACTCTTTGTCATCGAGACCTTGCAAAAGTCGGCGGCGGGTCTCTCTTTTACTTAAAAAACGCAAATCAGAAACACTCGTTGGCGGCGAAAGAGAGATAAATTGTCAGGCACAACTGAATCATGAAGTGATTCTATCGTCCCAGCCTGCCTACTACCAGAAAACCGGTGACTAGAAGAGAAAACTCTGCGGCTTGTATTACGCTCTAGTCCAGCTATCATGTGGCTTTTATTCGAACCTGAGCACTATGATAGAAAAAATACATCCTATCCCTGCGTTTACAGACAACTATATATGGGCTATCCACTCCGCAGATTCTAATAAGGTTTGTGTCGTTGATCCAGGTGATGCCAAGCCCGTACACGAATATATAGATGACAACTCGTTAGAGTTGACCGACATTCTGATTACCCACCACCATCCCGATCACATAGGCGGTCTGGCAGAGCTCACTGAGCGCTACAAACCGACGGTTTATGGCCCTGAAATATCAAATATCAAAGGGATTACCAAATTTGTACAGGAGTCAGATTCTCTGTCTCTGTTTGGTTGCGAATTTCGCGTTATAGAAGTGCCGGGACATACGCTAGATCATTTAGCGTATTACTCCAATGACTCAGATAAGCCATTATTATTCTGTGGCGACACCTTATTTGCCGCTGGCTGTGGACGATTATTTGAAGGCACGCCGGAAATGATGCACATCTCTTTGGCTAAATTAAGCGCGCTACCCAGTGCTACTTTGGTTTACTGCACTCACGAATACACCATGGCTAACCTTGCCTTCGCGAAGGCGGTGGAACCGGCTAATAGTGAACTTCAACTGCGAATAGCGGCAGATCAAAAAAAGCGAGATCTTAGTGCCCCTACACTCCCCACTACTGTCAAACTGGAACTTAATACCAATCCGTTTCTGCGTTGTGATGTAGCCGCAGTGATTGATTCCGCGCGCGCACATGCTGAAAAAGAACTTGCGTCATCAACCGAAATATTTGCCGCACTTCGGCAATGGAAAGACAACTTTTAAGCAGTAAAATGATAAATTCCTCTATCCCTACCCTTTCTATTCGCTCTTCTCTGCTTCTTCTTGTTGTGTTTTTGGTGGGCTGTCAAAGCGCTCAGCAACCGGCGATCCTCACTGAAACAGGGGCTGTTACGGCACCTACTGAGGCATATAACAGCAGCATCGAACCTATTTCGCAATCAGCAGCCCTCGTAAAAGATGAGCAAGCCGCAGAGATCAATGATTTGTGGGAAAGGCTACGTCAGGGCTTCGAACTACAGCAGCACTATAGCCACCCTACAGTTCAGACTTATATCGAGAATTATGCCAATAATCAGCGTCTGTTTGATTTGGTTGTAGAGAGAGCCTCTCCCTTCCTATTTTCTATCATTGAAGAAGTGGAAAGACGAGGCTTACCTTTAGAACTCGCACTACTTCCTATTGTTGAAAGCACTTTTAACCCCAATGCCTCCTCAAGTGAGAGCGCAGTAGGACTGTGGCAATTCATGGCAGCGACCGCTAGGAGCTTTGGAGTCCAACAAGACTGGTGGTATGACGGCCGACGTGACCCTGTAGTTTCAACGATTGCGGCGCTTGAGTATCTCTCTCAGCTACATCAGCAGTTTTCTGAAGATTGGCTAGTTGCCATGGCCGCCTACAATACTGGCGATGGTAATGTCCGCAGAGCAATTCGGCGTGACGGTCAATCCATGGACGACTTGAACTTCTGGGATTTGCCTCTGGCCCCCGAAACCCGTTCACATGTGCCTAAATTACTGGCCATTGCAGCCGTGGTGAGCAACATAACTCCAAATAGTATTGAACTCGAGAGAATTCCCAACCAACCACAGTTACAAAAAGTCGAGCTGGAAAATCAGATCGATCTAGCCCATGCCGCCTCATTAGCAGGAGTGGGAATTGAAGAACTGAAGGCCTTAAATCCTGGGTTTCTCCAGTGGGCAACACATCCGGACCAACCCCAATCAATTCTGGTCCCTATTTCAAAGGCGGGTGATTTCCAGAAAGCAATTTCTGAAGCTGATTCATCAGAATTTATGACTTGGGATCGCTATGAAATTAAAAACGGTGACACGTTAGGCCAAATAGCCCGCAACTTGGGGACCCGAGTCGATATCATTCAAACCGCTAATAACCTCCGTAATTCTAGAATAGTGGCCGGCGATTCTCTTTTAATACCGAGAAACATTAACTCACTATCTCAACTCGCAGGAACCAATGATTTACGTAACATCAACCAACATCGGTATCGTTTCTTGGATACACCGGAAAGATACATTGTAAAACACAGAGATAATCTATGGAGCATCGCGCGTAAGTTCGATATGAAATCTTCAACAATTGCTGAGGATAACGGTTTTTCCCTCAACTCACTCCTACAGCCTGGGCAAATTTTACGTTTGTCGAAGTCAATAAAAGCCACGGCTGCTAACCGGTCGATTTATTCAGTTCAGACTGGAGATTCCATCGCTCTCATCGCCGGGCACTTTGGCTTGTCTATAGACAGTATTTTACAATGGAACAACATTAGCTCGAATGAAATCATTTACCCAGGACAACTAATCCGCCTCACACCTCCCGAATCAGGAACTAATTAAAATGACAAACTCCGCACCCGCTTTACAGGAAGGTGAATTCTTTGGGCACCCCAAGGGACTAATTATTTGCTTCTTCACAGAAATGTGGGAGCGCTTTAGCTACTACGGCATGCGTGCTTTGCTAATTTTTTACCTGACTCAGCATTTTTTGTTTTCTGATGAATCCGCTGCCGGTATCTATGCAGCCTATATTTCACTTGTCTACATTACCCCAGTCATCGGTGGAATAGTTGCTGATCGCTACTTAGGCCCTGTTAAAGCGGTCATCTTGGGAGCGATTCTACTAGTGGCCGGCCATCTAGGAATGGCGATAGAAGGCGCCACCGCAGTTGAGGTGAGTGTTAACGGCGTCACAGAAGTTCAGCGAGATGAATTCTTCTTACAAACATTTTATCTCTCGCTCGCTCTAATTATTATGGGAGTTGGATTTCTCAAGGCTAACATTTCCACGCTTGTCGGTTCTATGTATGAGAGGCGCGATCCACGGAGGGACGGAGCTTTCACCCTTTTCTATATGGGTATCAACCTAGGCTCATTCCTTGGCGCTATTGTCTGCGGCTTACTTTTGCAGTACGGAGGCTTTAGTTGGGGATTTGGTGCTGCCGGTATTGGCATGTTGTTTGGCTTGTTCGTTTTTCTCAAAGGACACCATTTATTTGGCGAGGCTGGCAAACCCAAAAATCCGCAATTGTTAAAAGACAAGATCATCGCAGGTATTAATCGGGAGCAGGCAATTTATCTCTTAACCTTAGTCGGTGTTTTAGTATGTTGGCTATTGATGCAGCAACGCGCTGTGGTAGGTGGACTGCTAGGTGCATCATTGGTCGTTATGACGCTGATTGTCGTTGTTTACGCATTCACTAAGTGCGAGCCCATGGATCGCAATCGAATGTTGGTTTGTCTTTTTCTGATGAGCTATCAAATTATATTTTGGTCGCTCTTTGAACAAACCGGCAGTTCATTGAACTTAATGGCTGATCGAAATGTCGACCGAGTAGTGTTTGGGTTTGAGCTGCCCGCTGCTGTTTTCCAGTCAGTCAATGCATTCTTTATCATCACCCTTGCCCCATTATTCAACTTACTTTGGATTTTTCTCGCAAAAAATGGCTGGGAAGCCTCTACCCCGCTGAAATTTTCCCTAGCGCTTATCCAGCTTGGGCTTGGTTTCTTATTTTTGGTTTACGGGGCGTCACAAGCAACTGACCCAACCCAAGTCGCACTAATTTGGTTGGTGCTTCTTTATCTACTTCACACTACAGGCGAACTTTGTATCTCCCCTGTTGGTCTTTCAATGACAACCAAATTATCAGTGCCCAATGTGGTTGGTATGATGATGGGATGCTGGTTCTTAGCATCAGCGGCTGGTAATTACGTCTCAGGAACTATAGCAGCGATGACCGGTTCAGACACTGTGGGCGGCGAAGTTACAGACCCTGCAGCAGCTCTGGCAGGTTATATGGAAGTGTATGAAACTGCCGGCTGGTATAGCATTGGCGCAGGTCTTTTTGCCATTTTGTTAGTGCCTGTTTTAAAGCATTTTATGCACGGCATTAAGTAGTTTAGGGTTAGAACCAACAAGATAATTAAGTAACAACTATTCGAATAAAAGGAATGTTTCATGGGATTTTTAACTGGCAAGCGTGTTCTGATTTTAGGTGTAGCAAGCAAACTTTCGATCGCGTCTGGAATTGCCGAAGCGATGCATCGCGAAGGTGCTGAGCTTGCGTTCACTTATCAGAATGACAAACTCAAAGATAGAGTTGAAAAATTCGCTGCCGGCTGGGGATCTGAATTGGTGTTTCCCTGTGACGTGCAGAAAGATGACGAGATAACAAACTTATTCACCGACCTAGGCAAACAATGGGATGGCTTAGATTGTATCGTTCACTGCCTGGCCTATGCTCCCGCCCACGAGCTCGATGGCAATTATGTTGAAGTCAGCACTCGTGAAGGGTTTCTGACTGCTCATGAGATCAGCTCCTACAGCTTGGTAGCTTTAGCCCAGGCCGGCCGTGAATTGATGCGAGATCGCAATGGCTCCATCCTCACTCTAAGCTATTTGGGCGCCATGAGAAGCCTACCTAATTACAATGTTATGGGGCTCGCTAAGGCTAGCTTAGAGGCCAATGTGCGTTATTTGGCATCCAGCTTAGGGCCTGAAGGTATTAGGGTGAATGCTGTTTCTGCAGGGCCCATACGGACACTAGCTGCGTCAGGCATTAAAAGCTTCCGTAAAATGCTCCAGCACAATGCAGCTCAAACTCCGCTGCGTAAAAACGTCACAATCGAAGAGGTAGGTAACGCAGCGAGTTTTTTATGCTCAGACCTAGCCTCAGGAATTAGCGGCGAAATTCTTTACGTAGATGGTGGTTTTAACACCACTGCGATGGGCTCTTTGAATGACCTTGACGAAAGCTAGTTCTGGCTAGTAAAAGTCCAAACACAAAAAAGGCCGAGTAGATCTTATTTACTCGGCCTTTTTTGTAGATAACAATGATGCAATATCTTTAGATTTGTATCATTACCTAAAAGTTTTCATCTGCAAGACTAGAGCGAATTTCTGCATTGCCTCGCAAGTTCGCGAGAACTGCCTGTAAATCACTGTTCCCCAAATCAGCGAGCATACTATTCGTTAAACTCTCTCGCTGTTCGTCGGATATGGTGTCAAGACTCCCTTCGTTAACCTGATTAAGTTCTACAATCACAAAAGTTCCATTGTCTAACGTCAAACTAGATCGTGTAGGACCCTCAACAGGCTCAGGCATTGCAAACACTTCCGTTAATATCTGGCGATTAACACTAAAGCCATTTCGATCAACTTCATTAGCCTCAACCCAATCTAAACCGTTCTCAAGTAGAGTTTCTGTTGGATCGGCGCCTTCTTCAATCATGGCCAGAAGCTGTTCACCAAGCTCATTCACCGCGTCACGTTCCATCTCTGTTCGAATAATCACTGAGATTTCACCGGCCACTTCTTCCAAAGGCAATATACTCGCCTCGTTAAAGGCTTCTAACCTTAAAACGACTGCCTGAGAGTCGCTAAGTTCTATCGCGTCACTATTATTGCCATCGGTGATCACTTGATCAGAATAGGCGGCATCAATGACCTCTTGGTTCGAGAACAGGCCGCTGCCACCAATCCGAGTAAAATCGCCACTTTGGAGTATCTCTAATCCTAATTGCTCCGAGATTGCCTGCAAATCCGCTGATTCAAACGCCAAATTGGATAGGTCTTCCAGCCGTTCTGCATAGAGGAGTTCGACCTCAGAAGACTTTAATTCAGTTTCAAGGCGAGCTGAGACCTCTTCAAAAGCAGGGTAAACGTTGTCGTTATCTTCAGTTAGTTTTACCAAGTGCACGCCAAAATCGGTTGTAACTGGCGCAGAAATTTCATTAAGGGTCAGCTCAGCAAGCGCTTCTTCTAATTCAGGCGGAAATGCGCTGCCATCGGTATATCCTATATCTCCACCCTCTTCTGCAGAGGCGGTATCGCTCGAAAGCTCTAACGCGAGATCAGCAAAGTCTTCGCCGGCGCTGAGACGCTGGGCTGCAGAAGCTGCGCGTTCCATGGCCTCAGCCTCACTTAGATCGGCTCCTACCTCAAATAGGATATGAGAAGCTCGTTTCTCCGATGAACCTTCGAAAGCCCCTCTGTCTTCCTCGTACTTTTCTTGAACAAGAACTGGGTCTAGAGTGATTTCTTCTTCAATAACTGCCTTATCAAGCAATACGTAATTAACAACAACGGATGCATCTTCCTCAAACTGACTTTGGTTCTCGTCATAGTAAGTTTGGATCTCTTCATCGGTTATAGGTGTATCGAGAGTTCTTGTGCCCATTGTAACGGAGAGATAGCGAAGGTCCCGGGTTTGTGATGTGAGCTTTATCAAACGCTCCAATTCGTGATCTGTAACGAAGTTAGAGCTAGCATAGGCGTTTGCAACCTGCGCTAGAAGCATTTGCTCGCTTAAAGTTTCACGATAAAGGGGAACGCTGAACCCTTGGCTATTCATTGTTCTTATGGCGAGATCAGGGTCAAAAGAGCCATTGATCTGAAACGAGGGGGTTTCAATTATCGAGCGATCAATTGTATCGCTTGACACAGACATAGAATTCGAATCGGCCAGCTGGCGCATAACCAATTCTTCAATCAACTGATTCAGTGATATTTGTTCTAATAAACCTTGATCAAGCGCATCTATATTGCCACCTAAGGTCGCTAGTAAATTCTGCGTATTAGCCTGCAGTTGAGCCTCAGTAATTTCTTCACCATTAACTTCGGCAATCGGTGGAGAAGTAATAAACCCCCCGATGATTGATTCAACGCCGAACAGTGCGAATATTGCGATAATCACGCCAACAATTACCTTAGCAATGACACCTTGTGAGTTATCTCGTATATCTTGCAACATGATTATTTTCCAAACGCTGCGCGTCCAAACATCTTATCTATGAAATTGGGTGAACATCTAAAACTAAAAAAGGCGCATCATAGATGCGCCCTATTCAACTGTCTTACAGGCAGTCAGCTCTAGATCAGTGTGGATTCATTATTAATCACTAATAATAAACTGATCGGTAAATGACGCCAATTAGGAGTTTACTGAATCCTTTAGCGCTTTACCTGCCTTAAAGCTAGGAACACGCGCTGCTTTAATTTCAATAGGAGCACCAGTTTGAGGATTGCGCCCTGTTCGTGCGGCTCGATCTTTAGTTGCAAAAGTGCCGAAGCCTACAAGAACAACAGGATCTGCCTTCTTTAAAGAATCGGTGATCGCATCGATCATGGCATCAATTGCACGACCGGCTGAAGCTTTAGGAAGGTCTGCACTCGCGGCAACCGCATCTATTAATTCTGATTTATTCACGTTATCCCCTTTTATTTCGGTTTGATGTTTTTATTACTTAGTATTGTAGGTCTCTGCTTATTAACTATCGTCTTTTTGCGATTAAAATCCAGTGATTTAAACAAAAAATACAGCAGTTTTTAACATAGTTGGTTTTATTTACTAGCGGTCAACCAAACCATGAAAAAACCCGCACACCCTAGTGTTTATCGCGTCTTTATACCAATTGGATGAAACAACTGTCAACTTAAACGCCCTCGATTAGCGGTATTAGTGGGTATTTATGTGCTTTTCATCACTACTCTTATCATTATCCTCTTTTGCCGCTTCCTTTTTCTCTTTTTTGGATTTCACAGCCACTAACGCCTTTGGCTGATACTGAAGTGCGACATCCAATACTTCGTCTATCCAACGAGCAGGAATAATTTCCAATTCCGCCTTAATATTGTCTGGAATCTCAGCAAGATCCCTTTCATTGTCCGCAGGAATGATAACCGTTTTGATATTTCCGCGATGCGCAGCCAGAAGTTTTTCTTTCAATCCGCCAATCTTTAAAACCTGTCCTCGCAGCGTGATCTCGCCTGTCATAGCCACATCAGCCCTAACCGGGATTTCTGTGAGAACGGAGACTAAAGCCGTGCACATACCAACACCGGCACTGGGGCCGTCTTTAGGCGTAGCACCTTCTGGAACATGAATATGTAGATCGCACTTCTCATGGAAGTCTGCAGCCAAACCAAGGCTTGCTGCGCGGCTTCTAACCACCGTAAGCGCCGCTTGAATAGACTCCTGCATCACGTCGCCTAATGAGCCAGTTTTAATGATCTTGCCCTTACCGTCCACGGAGATTGCTTCAATTGTGAGCAGCTCTCCACCCACAGAAGTCCACGCCAAACCATTGACTTGACCTATTTGGTTTTCTTTTTCAGCTTTGCCGTAGTCGTATTTTCTAACTCCCGAATATTTTTCGAGAATATCCTGAGTTAAAGCAACCTCGTCAACTTCCTTTCCTACAGAGTTGTCTTTGACGATTTTGCGACATACCTTGGCAATCTCTCGCTCTAAGCCTCTTACACCCGCCTCACGCGTGTAGTATCGAATAAGATCCCTGATAGGTCCGTCATCAAAGCTCAATTCAGATTTTTTCAGGCCGTTGTTTTTCATTTGCTTAGGCACTAAATATCGCTCAGCTATGTTGACCTTCTCATCTTCTGTATATCCTGGAATTCTTATGACTTCCATCCTATCCAGTAACGGCTCAGGAATATTCATACTGTTTGAGGTACATACGAACATTACTTCCGAGAGATCGTAGTCCACCTCTAAATAATGATCGTTAAAGCTGTTGTTTTGCTCTGGATCCAAGACTTCTAAGAGAGCAGAGGCTGGATCACCGCGGTTGTCCATGCCCATCTTATCTATTTCATCCAATAGAAAAAGTGGATTCTTTACGCCGACTTTAGACAGCTTTTGTAATAGTTTACCGGGCAGTGAACCAATATAGGTCCGTCTATGCCCTCTTATCTCAGCTTCGTCTCTAACTCCACCAAGCGCCATGCGAACAAACTTGCGGTTCGTCGCTCTTGCAATCGATTCGCCCAATGACGTTTTACCGACGCCAGGGGGGCCAACCAAACAGAGTATGGGTCCCTTGAGCTTTTTGACGCGTTTTTGGACGGCCAAATACTCGATTATCCTTTCTTTAACTTCTTTCAAGCCGTAGTGATCGCTTTCTAAGATCTCCTCTGCTTTATCCAGGTCAAGTCGTACCTTACTTTTCTTTTTCCAAGGAATACTTACTATCCAGTCAAGATAGGTGCGAACTACCGATGCTTCAGATGACATTGGTGACATAAGTTTCAGCTTGTTCAATTCTGCAGTTGCCTTGTCCTTCGCTTCCTTCGGCATGCCCGCTTCATCGATGCGCTGTTTTAACTCATCTGCTTCGTTGGGTACGTCGTCTAGCTCACCCATTTCTTTCTGAATGGCTTTCATTTGCTCGTTCAGGTAATACTCGCGCTGGCTTTTCTCCATCTGCTTCTTAACGCGCCCCCTGATTCTCTTCTCCACCTGGAAAAGATCAATTTCGGACTCGATAAGCGCCATCAAATGCTCAATCCGCGCCTGCAATCCGGCCAGTTCTAACAAGTTTTGCTTTTCCTGGAGCTGCAGGGACATATGGGACGCAATGGTATCCACAAGCCGACCTGGCTCGTCGATGCTTGAAATAGAGGTCATCACTTCTGGTGGAATTTTCTTACTAAGCTGGACGTATTGATCGAATTGAGAGAGAAGTGATCTGATCAGCAACGCAGACTCTTTTTCAGGAATGTCCTCAGAGCTAAGCACATTCGTCTCCGCTTTGAAGTAGTCCGCCTCGAACATCACATTCTTAATGCGAGCTCGATCGAGACCTTCGACTAAGACCTTTACCGTGCCGTCAGGTAGTCTTATCAATTGTAAAATGGTTGCTACAGTACCTATTTGGAATAAATCATCGATACCTGGCTCATCCTCAGAGGCATTCTTCTGTGCGACCAACAAGACTTGCTTATCGCTGGCCATAGCTACTTCCAGCGCCTTGATGGATTTGGGTCGGCCAACGAAAAGCGGCTGAACTATCTGAGGGTAAACAACGACATCCCTGAGGGGTAATAGAGGAAAACTAGTAATACTTATGCCTTCGGCAGGGTCGCTCATAAACTACCTTTGTAAAGTGTGGGTGCAGTATAGGGAAATGGCGGCTAGCCCCGATAATTCAAGGGCTAGAAGCACTTTATTCGTCGGCGGCGGATTTGGATGGCTGCTCGACATTTTCGTACATTAACAGTGGCTCAGATTCTCCCTGAATTACTGCTGCGTCGATAACGACTTTGCTCACGTTATCTAACGAGGGGATTTTATACATGGTGTCTAGTAAGACCGCTTCCATGATTGAACGCAGCCCTCGAGCACCCGTTTTTCGATCCTGAGCTTTTTGCGCGATAGCCCGCAACGCATCATCACGAAATTGAATTTCCACATCTTCCATTTCAAACAGCTTTTGATACTGTTTGGTCAATGCGTTCTTGGGTTCTCGAATAATACGCACAAGCGCATCAAGATCAAGCTCATCAAGGGTGGCTATCATTGGTAAGCGGCCGACAAACTCAGGGATTAAGCCGTAGCGAACCAAGTCATCAGGCTCAACGTCTCGCAGTGTTTCGCCCACCTTAATTTCTTCCGACTTGCTTCGAACTTCTGCCCCAAACCCTATTCCGCCTTTATCTGAGCGATCTCGGATAATTTTATCTAGGCCCGCAAAGGCACCGCCACAGATGAATAAGATATTGGACGTGTCTACTTGCAAAAATTCTTGCTGAGGGTGCTTTCGCCCTCCTTGTGGAGGCACTGAAGCGACTGTACCTTCTATCAACTTTAAGAGTGCTTGCTGCACTCCCTCACCGGACACGTCTCTTGTGATAGACGGATTGTCCGACTTGCGGGAAATCTTATCGATCTCGTCGATATAGACGATACCTATTTGGGCTTTATCCACATCGTAGTCGCACTTTTGCAGGAGCTTTTGGATAATATTCTCTACGTCTTCACCTACGTACCCCGCTTCAGTCAGCGTGGTCGCGTCAGCAATAGTAAAGGGAACATCCAATAATCGCGCAAGTGTCTCCGCTAGCAAGGTTTTACCCGTGCCGGTTGGGCCGACCATGAGAATATTACTCTTCCCTAGCTCAACTTCACCTTTCGCCTTGTCGTAATTAAGCCGCTTGTAGTGATTATAAACAGCCACTGCGAGGACTTTTTTGGCATTATCTTGACCAATTACGTAGTCATCCAAGGTATTTTTGATTTCTTCAGGTACCGGCAACTTACGAGTGCTTGTTTCGGTTTCCTTTTCCTGGATCTCCTCACGAATGATGTCATTGCAAAGATCTACGCATTCATCACAGACGAATACTGAAGGTCCAGCGATTAGCTTTCTGACTTCGTGCTGACTTTTTCCGCAGAATGAGCAGTAAAGAAGCTTGCCGTTGTCATCACCTTTATCGAAACGATCATCTGACATATGTTTATTAAGTCTTTAACTTTCCAAATAATTTAATGGGGGCTCACACCTATAGGCTGAGCTATTTAACTCGTCTCTTGTTGCGCACCCTACTAACGAGCTGTTATCAATTTTGAGCTACAGAGCTTCGACCTGAAAGCCAACCAACACCACTCTAATTAATTCGCTGCCTTTGAATTATTATCTACTCTTCTATCAATTACTTTATCAACCAAGCCATATTCTTCCGCTTCTTTTGCGCTCATAAAGTTGTCGCGCTCGGTATCGGTCGCGATCCGATCCTCAGATTGCCCGGTATGCTCTGCAAGCAAAACATTAAGTCTCTTGCGTATCTTTATGATTTCATTAGCTTGTATCTCAATATCCGACGCTTGTCCTTGCGCTCCTCCACTGGGTTGGTGGATCATCATCCGGGAGTGTGGCAGTGCGAATCGCTTGCCCGCGGCTCCCCCCGCTAAAAGCATCGCTCCCATGCTAGCAGCTTGCCCAATACACATAGTGCTCACATCGGGCTTGATAAATTGCATTGTGTCATAAATGGACAAACCCGCAGTCACCGAACCGCCCGGTGAATTAATATACAGATGAATATCCTTATCTGGGTTCTCTGATTCGAGATATAACAATTGAGCCACGATGAGATTAGCCATGTGATCTTCTACCTGCCCGGTCATGAAGATAACTCGTTCCTTGAGCAGCATGGAGTAAATATCATAAGACCGCTCACCTCTGGCAGTTTGTTCTACTACCATCGGCACTAAGGCCGCCTGCGGCGATAATTGCGTGTCGAGCATAAAATTTCCTTAACAATGTTGAGTATTACGCCTTTTATTCAGCGAAACACCTCTATCCTAATAATCTAACTCAAGTGTAGCCTGTCGCAGACTGGAAAGGCGCAAAAAAATTGCGCCTTTCTTATTTGCTGCGATCACCCTATCCGTCTTCGGCAGCACTGCCTGATTCGGACGTATCTTCCGCATCCTGATTCGGCGTTTCTTGCTTAATAACTTCCTGATAAGACACTTTCTTATCAGTGACAGAGGCTTCTTCTAGTATGTGGTCAAATACCTGATCTTCAAGTACTCCAGACTCAATTGTTGCTAATTGCTCTTCGTTACCGTAGTACCAATTGATGACATCTTCCGGCGATTCATAAGTAGAGGCTAATTCTTCGACTGCCTCACGCACTTTAGCCGCATCAGCTTTGAGTTCCTTCACTTTGATAACTTCGCCGAGTACTAAGCCCAAAATTACTCGTCTAGAGGCTTGCTCTTGAAACAACTCGTCTGGCAGCATGCTCGGGTCTAGGTTTTGTCCACCACCCATTTGCTGTAACGCTTGAGACTTGAGCTGCTGTGTCTCAGCAGAAACCAGCGCTGCAGGTACTGAAACATCAGTGTTCTCAATAATGGCATCCATCACAGCGGTTTTCACTTTGTTACGGCTCGCAGTCTTCATCTCGCGCTGCATATTGTTAACTACTTCCTCTCGAAATGCCTCGAGCCCTCCTTCCTCTACGCCGAAGCTTTTATAAAATTCTTCGTCTACCTCAGGCAATGTCTGTTCACTGACGTTGTTTAAGGTGATCTCAAATTCTACCTTTTGGCCAGCTAACTCTTCGCTTTGGTAGTTTTCTGGGAACTCGAGTGGCAAGGTGAATTTATCTCCTGCGGCCTTTCCAATGATGCCGGATTCAAAACCAGGAATCATGCGCTCAGACCCCAACACGAGACTACTACCCGTAGCAGCGCCTCCTTCAAACTCTTCCCCGTCCTTACGCCCGGTATAGTCTATATTAACCATGTCTCCATCAGCCGCGGCTCTCTCGGCCAACTGCCAAGTTTGGCGCTGCTTGCGGAGTGTTTCGATCATTTCATCCACGTCATCTTCAGAAACGTCGGCGCTAAGGCTATCAACGGAGATCGTGGTAAAATCAGGAAGCTCAATTTCCGGGTACACTTCAAATACGGCGGTAAACTCTATATCTGCGCCTTCCTCTAGCTTCGTCGCTTCAATTTTGGGCTGACCGGCTGGCTTCAGGTCTTGCTCGTTGACTGCATCGTAAAAGGATTGACTCATCAATTCTCCGACGACTTCCTGTCTAACCCCAGGGCCAAATTTGTCTTTTACAACCTTAAAAGGGACTTTACCCGGTCGGAAACCGTTGAGCTTAACTGTCCGAGCCGCATCTTTAAGTCTGTCGTTAACCGCACTGTCAACCTGAGCGCCAGGGACCGCGATTGTCATTTTTCTTTCTAAACCTTCCGTTGTTTCAACTGAAACCTGCATTTATTGACCTCAAATATCCTAGGTGGCGAGCACCCGAAAGTAGTTCTATTCAGTAGCTTAGGATAACGTCCGACAGAAACATCGGTCGATTTCACAATAGCGCTGGGGATTACCGTTCGTGATTCTCAGCGAATTCAAGAAGTTGAACCAAATCGCTGGACACGGCTAAGAGCGAGATTCTCCCATACCAGAATTCGAGATTCAATCACTAGACCCGTGTCGTCTTGCCTTGCCTTGATTCCTTCTTGATTACACACATCAAACAAAAGCTAGATTAGCCTCGTGTCACAGCGAAACAATCAGGTCTTGTATCCTCACGGTGACATATTGTCCTTTCATCAGCTTGAATAAACGCTTCATCTTAGCTATGAGTTCATGTTGTCATTATTTCTTCGATCGGAAAAAAATGAGGTTGCTCAAAGTTGCGACCCAAGGTAAATTTCGTCCAGATTTTTTGAAACCCACGTCACAAATTTTGAAAAAACGCGCAATAGACGAATCAAGTCACCAATGCATAGCACCACCAAAACTAAAACAGCAAGGAACATTCGATGACTAAGCCCTTTAGCAGCACAGATACCGCCTCAACTATTGAAGACAAAGTCTACTTAAACCAAGACCTTTGGTATTTCGACACTGATGCAGGGGACACGGTGGGCCCGTTTCGATACAAATCAGAAGCAGAATCAAATTTGAATCGGTTCTTAGCCCAGCTTCAAGGACAACTCGGGGTCGAAGGTTGAAGGCTGTAGGTTGAGCGCTTAGACCTACGCTATAGACTTTCCTTAGGGGCATCGTCACTACTATCGCTACTAGTACAGAAGGGCAAGGCTCACTTGCCCAATTCCCATAGGTAGTTATCCTTAACAGCTCACCTTCCTCCGTTGCTTCTCTTCTAAATTTTCTTTTCCTTTTCCTTTTCCCTTCCTTCTCACTTTAAACCATGGAACACCGACAATCTCTGTTGAGTATGTTTTTCGTCTATTCACTCAAACCAACTCAATCATTACCACTTGCCACGATAATGTGAAAATTGAGCGTAAAAATTTGAATTTGCGAGTCAGGGGTGAGCGGGATCACCGTGCCTTACAGGCTGTGCCTCTAAAGCCAACTTGGCAAGCCCTACGCTCGCGAAAAGAGACTACTATTTTCGATTTGCGGGAAAAATTCCCGCTAGTGTCTATACTCTTTTGATGAGTCCACTTTTGAAGACACAGCTTAGGTCCAATTCTCCTATTCTTGTAGGTGCTATCTCCCAAATAATGCGACCAATAGTTAAGCTTTTGCTGCACTATCAAGTCAGCTTTCCTCAGCTAACCGCAGTAATCAAGTCCATTTATATTGAGGTGGCAATCGCTGATTTTGCGATTGACGGTAACAGGCAAACAGACAGCAGAGTTAATTTTCTAACGGGGGTTCATCGGAAAGATATTAAACGTCTTCGCGAATTTGATGAAGCAGAAGGACTTGATAAAGGAAGCTCAATCGCTGAAAAAATTCTCCAACGGTGGCAAAAAAATAGAAAATACTTAGATAACGAAGGAAAGCCACTAGCACTTCCCATAAGGGCCAAAAACCGTTCGAAAGTAAGCTTTGAAGAATTGGTTGCCAGCGTCTGCAAAAAGAACATCAGAGCTAAAGTCATCCTCGAAGAATGGCTTCGGATCAGCATCGTAAAGAAGGAAAATGATTGCGTTACCCTCACTCCTCAAAGTGAGCTATCAAACAATCCGCTTCACGAGAAACTGGCCTTTTTCAGCCAAAACATCCACGATCATTTAATTGCTGGCAGCCATAATCTGATGGGGCAACACCCCCCCTACTTTGATCGCAGCGTTTTCTACGACAAGTTATCCCCAAGCTCAGTCGCTCAGCTAAGCACCCTTGCCAATAAACTGGGTATGGAGGCTCTGCAAACAATGAATGCCAGAGCCCTAGAATTGCAATCCGAAGATAAGTGCCTACCCGAGAATGACTTCCGAATTAATTTTGGTGTATTTAATTTCAACGACGCCAGTGATATCAGCACACTAAAAAAGCCAACGCCACAGACCTCTGATAATTCTAAAATCAACCCCACTCAGGAACCCATCAGAGCAGCAGTTGGAGCTTGATCTCCGGTGACAAAGCTTGTTTTCCGTCCGCCTACAAATTAGCCTGGCTACTATCGAGTGTATTAGCTAGTCCTAGTCCTTCTTCTGGAAATCAAGTGACGCTGAGTTGATACAGTAGCGAAGACCTGTTGTATTTTCCGGGCCATCTGGAAACACATGGCCCAAGTGGGACTCACATTTAGCGCACACAACCTCTGTGCGAATCATTCCATGGGAATGATCAACATTCTCAGCAACGCTTTCCTCGCTCGCAGGTCGATCAAAACTTGGCCAGCCTGAGCCCGAATCATATTTGGTTTCTGACGAAAATACCGGCTCACCGCAAGCAGCGCAGTTGTAGGTGCCATCGTCTTTCAGATCCCAATACTTGCCGGTAAAAGCCCGCTCCGTGCCGCCCTCTCGCAAAACATGATAAGCCTCCTCGTCCAGCTTATCTTTCCATTGGTCATCTTTCTGGGAAGTATTCTTTTCGTGATTCGCACTCATTTATCGTTCTCCTAGTCCCTGCCTTATCTCCGGTTCGAAGCGCCAGCAGTTCAAATCAAATCAGTTGAGCCAAAAGTAGGTATTAGCCCAAAGGCTGTAGTAAAATTTTACCATCTAAACGCCACATTTTTCAGCTCGTAAGGCAATTTTCGGCACACTCTTTAGTTAATCCTCGGCGCTGCCGACACCCTTAGCCAAACATCCATCAATAAACAGAGGCACCATGACGGAAATTCATCAGTCTGACAAACTTAAAAACGTTTGCTATGACATCAGGGGACCGGTCCTAGAGCATGCTAAGCGGCTAGAGGAAGATGGTCAGCGCATTCTCAAGCTCAATATCGGCAATCCAGCCCCGTTTGGGTTCAACGCCCCAGATGAAATTCTTTATGACGTAATACATAACTTATCCAATGCTCAAGGGTACAGCGACTCAAAAGGCGTCTACCCTGCTCGCAAAGCCATTATGCAAGAGGCACAGCGGCTCAATGTGAAAGGCGTTGAGATAGATGATATTTATCTAGGCAATGGCGTCAGCGAGCTAATAACGATGGCTATGCAAGCCTTGCTCAACAATGGAGACGAGGTTCTAATCCCTGCTCCAGATTATCCGCTCTGGACAGCAGCCGTAAGTTTGAGTGGAGGTAATCCAGTTCACTATGTTTGTGATGAACAATCCGATTGGTTCCCATCGATCGAAGACATAGAAGCAAAAATCACTGACCGTACCAAAGCGCTTCTGATAATAAATCCAAACAACCCTACGGGCTCAGTTTATAGTGAGGAAATATTACTAGAGCTGGTGGAAGTCGCTAGGCGTCACAAATTGATCTTATTCGCAGATGAAATCTACAGCAAAATCATCTACGACGATGCAGTACATATCCCCTTGGCATCGTTAAGTGATGATGTTTTCACGGTGAGCTTTAACGGTCTTTCAAAGTCTTATCGACTAGCCGGATTCCGCTCGGGATGGATGGTATTAAGCGGCCCTAAGCATCAAGCTAAAAGCTACATCGAAGGCTTGGAAATTCTCACCAATATGCGTCTTTGCGCGAACGTGCCTGCTCAATTTGCTGTGCAAACAGCATTAGGGGGCTATCAAAGCATAAATGATCTTGTGTTACCCGGAGGGCGCTTAAAAGAACAAAGGGATATTACATGGCGTTTGCTTTGCGACATTCCTGGAGTGAGCTGCGTTAAACCCAAAGGTGCCATTTATCTCTTTCCAAAATTAGATCCTTCGATCTACAAAATCGACGATGATGTTGCACTTATACTGAAGATATTAGAACAAGAAAAAATATTGGTGGTTCAAGGTAGCGCGTTTAACATAAGTGACACTGCACATTTACGGATAGTTTTCTTGCCTACGGTGGGAGAATTGGAACCTGCCATAAACAGCATCGCGAAAGTATTGGCTCAGTTAAGAAATTAAGCTCGCAAATCAAAACCCAATTTCTCCGCGCGCATAAGCTCGGCAGGTTCTAGTTTCGACTTATTGACTGCACAATCTGCGATCTCACGTCGATCAATCATAGATTTACGAGTTTCATCAAAAGTTTGCGCCACATTTTTAGAAACAAGCATTTCTTGCTTAAATTTTCTAGACCAAGCGCTTACAGGCAATGCCAAGCTCAATAACGCGGCGACAGAACTAGAATCGCCGATTGCCATCTCATACTTCTCGCCTTTTCCTTCACTCTTTTCAATGAGGGGTTTCCCCAAGTGGGCATTCAAACTGTCCCTTAACATTTTGGTTGCCAGAATTTTTCCGTTGCGGCTATAACCAGCAAAATGCGGCGTGGCAAGTGACACTGTTGATAACAACTCGAGATCAATATGAGGTTCGTCTTCCCAAACATCCAACACAGAAAAAACGTCTGGGCGAGTTTTTAAAAATTGTAAAAGCTCCTTCTGATTAACGACGCCGCCTCTGCTTGCGTTTATAAAAACAGCGTCTTTTGGAAGCTTGTTGAGAAGTGCAGATCCAACCATGTAGCGTGTGGGATATTCGCCAGTCTCGGTGAGCGGCGTATGAAGCGAAACGACGTCGGCACTAAAGACAGATGCCAATGTTTGACTTAACTGTATCCCTAGCGCTTCAGCTCTCAGCTTACCCTCTTCACTCAAGAGAGGATCAAAAGCAATGACCGCGCAATCTAACAGGCGTATTGTCATTGCTAATCGAAAACCGACCGCGCCCAAGCCAATGATCCCGATAGTTTTTCTATTATTGGTATTGAAGCCATTGAGATTTGAAAACAACACAGCTATGCAATAATCCACAACTGCCTGAGCATTACTACCATGAGCATGGGCAAAAGCGATGTTGCGACTCGCTAAGTAGCTTTGATCCACATGTTCAGTTCCGCTGGTAGCGGTACCTACAAACTTGACGACACTGTTTCTTAATAACGATTCACTAACAGGAGTTACTGAGCGAACTAAAAGCACATCGGCGTCCTTTACCGAGCTCGCATTAATCTCTCTTCCTGGAAGAAGGATAACATCTCCAAATCCAGCAAACTGTTTTTCAACATCTTTCAAGTTTTCGTCGGCAACTATTTTCATAAACACACCACTAAAAATATATCAGGTACCGTAGGACTTCGATTTCTGAGCGAACTTTTCAAACTGGTAGAGAAGACTCTCTGAATCACTTGCTTGAAATTTCAGATCTCGAAGTAAGTCGGTAAATAACTGTAAATTCGGCGAGCCTAACTTAAGATCATCTAATTCGACTGTTGAAAATGATTCCGCGGGATTGTTTACAGTGCAAACTATAGTGGCCAACGATTTGGAAAGTTTTGCCTTGTCTGCATTTTCAGCTAACAAAGCAGGCAGCGTTTTTGCACCACGGAAATTCATTTTTGAAATAAATTCCAAGTCCTCATAGATCTCTTCCATGGTCGCAAATTTATTCAGCAATGCTTTGGCTTTAACTGGACCAACACCAGGGACTCCGGAAATCATATCAACACTATCACCCACTAGACCCAAGTAATCTGGAAACTGCTCCGGAAGAATTCCGTATTCGTCTACGATATTTTCCCTATAGCGTTTCTTATCACCGCTATAGTCCCATAGAAACATTTGATCTTTCAGTAATAGCTGAGCCAAATCTTTATCTCGCGATACAATTCCAAGCTGCAAATCAGTACCGATAGACGAAGAAACACGATTAGCTAGAGTTCCAAGAATATCATCAGCTTCAAATTGCTTACTCGCGAAATGACGTAATCCCATTGCATCACAGGCACGAGCGCAACCTTCTAACTGAGACTCCAAATTTAAATCTGGCAACTCTCTGTTTGACTTGTACTGCGGACACAGTTGATGGCGAAAGCCACAAAATAAACTTTCATCCCTAGCGATAGCAAGGTGGTTAGGTTTAGTTCGATTCATAAACTGAAGTAAAAACCGGATAAAACCATAGACCGCGCTGAGATCATTGTGGTCAGAGTCATTGCACTCTGTATAAGGAGAAAAATAGGCTTGGAATATGTAAATAGACGCGTCAATCAAATACACGGTTTGAGCTTTAGGTCGAGTAGGAGTCATCATGAACAAGCTCTGCGTCGCTGAGAGTTCAGCTTTACCCTAGTTTTAGGCACTGGAATTTTTTCGAATCAAATAGGTGAACACCCCTTCTTTTTCGTCATGACTCATAAGTTCGTGACCCAAAAACAGACAAAATTTTGGCACATCACGCACTGTAGAAGGATCGGTCGCGATGATCTGTAGAGTTTGTCCTGGCTCAATTTTCCGAATATTACCGTGAAGCATCATCACCGGTTCTGGGCAATATAGCCCCTTCGCGTCTAACACTAAATCTGGTTTCATGGATTAACTATTTTTCCGTGACAGGCCTTGGAATTCAAAGGTCTTATTGCGATTACTTCTTTCATACGCAGATATTATAACTTAATGATAGTTGTGAGTCGGGCATACCCACTTCATACTTGTTCTACGCCACACGTTTATAACTTAGCATACACAACATGATAATTGTCTATGGCCATATGCACGGTAGAATCACATAAGACGCCAAGTAAGCATACGCTTTTCGACCGCGCAACGCTTCAGTTCACTGTGAAGTTGATTAGAGCGCACAATCCATCGTTGGCGTTGCGTATTCAGAATTTGATAGCACCTACCTCAACACCCTATATCCAGCACTATACTAACCCCCATCCTACCGATCAATTTGCACTGACACTTGACTCCTATACTTTAAAACGTGTTGTAGACACGCTTGCTATTGCAGGCCAAGAATTAGCTGAAGAAGTGCTACAAACGCAACAAGGAGACCAAGGTTTCTTACTTCACGTCAAGGCGTCTATTGGAAAATGGATTGATTATGCCAAGTATTACCAGAACGAATATGACAGACAACAGGCTTCACTCTAAAGTCAATCTTTCGCCACGATCGAGCAAGTTTCCGAGTCTTCGTCGAAAGTGATAATGGCTTTTCCGTTTTTTAGACTCGCTAATACCTGTTCAATTTTATTTTCTAAAGAATAATCTTGGTGACCGTAGTCCGTGCCTTCTCGAGTAACGTAGTCCTCGATTATTGCTTTGAGAGTATCGCTTGGTAGCTGATTGAAAGGAATTTCCATTTAGAAGTTGTATGCCATAGCTAAAAGTCCGCAGATTTTCCAAACTGGTGTTAGTTGACTTCCACAGCATTCAGTATTTGAACATCAGTGCTCTGTTGCGCCAACTCAGTGAAAGAAAATAGATTTAGATCCGCCAATTGAGAAGGCGATACGTTGCCAATACTTCGAAATATAGTCTCGATTCTGCCAGGGAAATTTTTGTCCCACTCATTCAGCATTGCCTTAATATTCTGTCTTTGCATATTGTCTTGACTGCCGCATAAGTTGCAAGGAATGATGGGGAAATTCATAAGCTCTGCATAAAGGGAAATTTCTTTTTCTTTACAATAGGCCAGCGGCCTTATCACCACATTGCGCTTATCGTCACTCAGCAGCTTCGGGGGCATTGCCTTGAGCTTACCTCCGTAAAACATATTGAGAAAAAGCGTCTCAATAATATCGTCACGATGATGTCCGAGCGCTATTTTGTTAGCACCAATTTTTTCAGCATAATTGTAGAGAATCCCCCTACGTAGCCGAGAGCACAATCCGCAATAGGTTTTCCCTTCGGCAACCTTGTCTGTAACAATCGAATAAGTGTCTTTTTCCAGCACCGTATAGTCAACACCCAAATCTTCAAGATAAGCTGGCAAAATTTGCTCTGGAAAATCTGGTTGCTTTTGATCAAGATTAACCGCGTGTATGCTAAAACTTATGGGGGCTGACTTTTGCAGTCTCAGCAGTATATCCAACATTGCGTAAGAATCTTTTCCCCCGGACAAACACACCATTACAAGGTCACCGTCTTCAATCATATTGAAATCGGCGATTGCATGGCCCACGTCACGACGTAAATTCTTTCGGCTACGATTTAGTTGGAAGTCTTCTTTCCCTGCCCTGCTCATGCGTTGTTCTCGCTTAGACTCTTTCAAGCACTGTTGCTATGCCCTGGCCAAGACCAATACACATAGTGGCTAAACCAAAGGTCGCGTCTTTATCTTCCATGTTATTCAGAAGGGTTGTTGTAATGCGCGTTCCTGAGCATCCTAGCGGATGCCCTAGAGCGATTGCTCCGCCTTTAAGATTAACTTTTTCGTCGACTACCGACAGCAACCCTAAGTCTTTGAGGACCGGCAGCGACTGTGCTGCAAAAGCTTCATTTAACTCTATGCAATCCATATCACTAATGTCTAACCCTGCTTTCTTAAGCGCTTTTTTGGACGCCGGTACCGGGCCGTAACCCATAATCGACGGGTCTACTCCAGCGTAGGCCATTGATCGGATACGTGCTCTGATTTTAAGATTCATGGCCTGCGCTTTCTCTGCCGACATCAACAACATGGCTGATGCGCCATCGGAAAGTTGAGACGATGTACCTGCAGTAACCGTTCCATTGGCTGGATCAAATACTGGTCGCAATTGCGCTAGCCCTTCAACAGTAGTGTCAGGCCTAATTGTTTCGTCATGCTCAATCAGCATCTTAAAGCCATCTGCGTTATGGCCCTCGATGGGAACAATTTCATTAGCAAAGCCGCCGCTATTTCGTGCTTTATCAGCGAGCAAATGAGAGCGAACTGCAAATTCATCTTGGGCCGCTCGATCTATGCCGTGCATTTTGGATAATACTTCCGCGGTAACTCCCATCATCCAAGCAGCTTTGGCAATGTGTTTAGAGGCTTTGGGGTTTGGATCAATCCCATGGGTCATACCCACATGGCCCATATGTTCAACGCCGCCCACGATGAACTGGTCACCATTATTACTTTGAATGGCCATCGCTGCTGTTTGCAGAGCAGACATAGACGACCCGCAAAGCCGGTTTACGGTTTGTGCACAGGTTGAATGGGGCAGCACGGACATCAGCGCCGCATTGCGAGCAACGTTCCAACCCTGCTCTAGAGTCTGATTAACACACCCCCAAATGACATCTTCCACTTCACTTGGCTGCAGTCCCTCGTTTCTTTCAAATAGTGCATCTATAAGCCTTGCTGACAGCTCTTCTGCCCGCACATGCTTAAACGCGCCGGCCTTGGATCTGGCCATAGGAGTGCGAATTCCATCTACAATCACTGCGTCTCTTGGCTGTAAAGTCATGGTGCTCTCCTTTTTAATAATAAGTTTTGCCGGCGGCGGCTTTAGCTTTCATTTGCTCTGTCGGATGATACAGCTCTCCTAAGTGGGCATATTTTTCCGCCATTTCGCAGAAAGCGGCCACACCAATGCTATCAACGTAGCGGATTGCTCCACCGCGAAACGGAGGAAAACCAAGACCCAATACCAGCCCCATATCAGCTTCAATGGCAGTCTCTACAATACCGTCTTCCAGGCACCGGATTGTTTCGAGACAGAGTGCAGTCATCATTCGTTCTAGTATTTCTGCATCGCTAAATTCTTTTGGGCTGTCACTGACAGATGCAATTAACTCATCAATGTCAGGATTTGGAAGTTTACGAGGCTTACCCTTTTTGTCTGGCTGATAGAGATAAAAGCCTTTCCCAGATTTTTGTCCTATATCACCTTTCGCGTAGAGCTTGTCGATGGCGCTCTCGAAGGTCAACTTCATTCGATCAAAACCGTCAGCCATAACCCCCTGCGCGTGAACACCTGTGTCGATACCAACGACGTCCAATAGATACGCAGGGCCCATAGGCCAGCCGAATTTTTCCATCACCTTATCAATCTGTCGGAAATCTGCACCTTCGTTAACAAGTTTCGAGAATGCGCCAAAATACGGAAACAATATTCGATTCACTAGAAAACCGGGGCAGTTGTTAACCACAATAGGCGTTTTGCCCATTTTTTTGGCATAGGCGACAGTTGTTGCCACGGTAGCCTCACTGCTGTGTTCCCCACGAATCACTTCTACCAGAGGCATTACAGGTACGGGGTTGAAGAAATGCATGCCGCAAAAATTTTCTGGGCGCTCCAAAGCGGTTGCCAAATCATCCACTGAGATAGTCGAAGTATTAGTCGCTATGATGGTGTCTGGAGAAACTTTCTCCTCTAGTTCTTTAAGCACTGCTTTTTTAACTTGTGGGTTCTCGACCACAGCTTCGACAACAATCTCAGCACTATCAATTTCAGAGTAATCTAGCGTCGGCGCGATACTAGACAAGATTCCGAACATCTTCTTAGCATTTATTTTGCCGCGACTGACCTGTTTTTCTAATAATTTATTCGCCTCTGCCATGCCCAAGTCCAGTCCTTCCTGAGCTATATCTTTCATCAAGATCGGCGTACCCTTCAATGCAGATTGATAGGCAATACCACCACCCATTATGCCGGCACCGAGGACCGCTGCTTGCTTAATTTCTTGAGCATTAGCCATATGCTGCTTAGCTTTTCCGGCAAGAAATTGATCATTTAAAAACATTTGGACTAGGTTGGCTGCAACTTCAGTTTTAGCTAACTTAACAAAACTTCCATGCTCTAATTTAAGAGCCTCGTCCCGCTTTAGCATCGCCGCCTTTTGCATGGTTTTAACTGCCGTGACAGGCGCTGGGTAATGAGGTCCAGCCGCCGCCGCAACCATACCTAGCGCAGTTTCGAACGCCACGTTTAGTTCTATGGGCTCCAATGTAAGCGGTGACATTTTTTGAGCCCGTCGTACTAGATTGTCTAACTTCCCATCGACGCATTGCTGAACGAGAACTTCTGCCGCTTCGAGCAATTTATCTTCTTCCACAATTGCATCGAGTGCTCCCTCACTGAACGCCTGCTTCGCCTTAATATGACTTCCACTGCTTATCCACTGGTTGGCGTTGTCAGCTCCAATTAAACGAGGCATTCGCACGGTGCCCCCAAACCCGGGCAATATGCCTAATTTAACTTCGGGAAACCCGACTACAGCCTTTTCAGTTGCGACGCGGTAATCAGCCGAGATGGCCAACTCCATGCCGCCCCCAAGCGCGATGCCATTAATCGCCGCAACAGTGGGAAATGGCAGATCTTCGATAGCATTAAACACATCGTTGGCCTGACTTACCCAATCACTTATTTCAGCCTCTGACTGCTGGAATATTCCCGTGAATTCGGTAATGTCTGCTCCGACTATAAAACTGGATTTGGCACTGGAAAAAACTGCGCCTTTAACTCCAGAGCTTGCCAAGGCTGCGGCAGCATCACGTAGCTCTGCTAGAGTCTGCATATTGAACTTGTTAACTGACGAGCCTTGTAAATCGAATATCAGGTGCGCAATACCTGATGGCAATTCTTCAACGCGAAGCGCTGTGCCTGAATAAATCATGTTTAACTCCGAATTCGGCGAATACCCGCTGAGGGCTACAGTTGGCCGTAAGGCCTTTTGGGGGGCGTATTGTACCTGTTGTAGAGTATCAATACCAAAGCCTAGGTTTGGTTTTCTAACGGGCTAACATCAGTTACCCTGTAAGCTCTTCGGCTTTTTTGTATTGGTAACTAAACTATCATGCGTCTATTTCTTGCTACCGCTATCTTCCTTTTGGTCAGCACTTTTACACGAGCTGAAAGCGAGAGCGGCGTAATTATTGCCTATCACCATGTAGCTACCGACACTCCACCGTCGACCTCTTTATCACCTGCGGCTTTCGAAGCTCATCTGAAGTATCTTAAAGAGAATGATTTTTCGGTGATGGGTTTGCCAGAAATGCTTGAGTCACTGGCTCTCAAGAAGCCCTTACCTCCCAAAGCCGTTGCTATCACTTTCGATGATGGTTATTCATCAATTTACCAAACCGCTTTTCCTATGCTGCAAGAATTTGGTTATCCCTTTACCTTATTTGTAAGTACGGGTCCCATCGATCGTGCCCAATCGAAATACATGTCTTGGGAAAACATCAAAGAAATGGCTGCTGCGGGTGTCACAATCGCCAATCACTTAGTTGACCATCCCTATATGTTAGAAAAAAGGGCGAATGAGGATGATACTCAATGGCTGGATCGGCTGCGCATGGAAATTTTAGCGGCCGAAAACACTATTAAAATGCAGACTGGGCAGTCTCATCAACTTCTAGCGTATCCCTACGGAGAATATGACAATAGGATTCAAAAGTTGGTAAGCGATCTGGGCTTTACTGGTGTTGCGCAAAACTCGGGCGCTGTGGGTTTTTTTAGCGACAAAACCGCCCTGCCACGTTTTCCCTTGGCGAGCATTTATGCAAATCTAGACACTGCCAAGGTCAAATTCGCTAGCAAAGCCTTTAAGGTGGAACAGCTAGCTCCCATATCTCCAGTGACTTCCGAATTAAGACCAGTGGCGAAACTAAAATTTTCACCCGACGATTACCGTCGCCAACAAGTCGCTTGTTTCAGCGGCGGTCAGCCCATGCAAATGGATTGGTCGGACGATGAAGACGGGGTGGTAGTGATTCGACCGAATGAGGATTTAAACGGGCGCAGGTCGCGCTATGTTTGCACGGCGCCGGACATTAACGATGGTCGTTTTTACTGGTACTCGGTTCAGTGGATTAACCCGCTGTAACTGCTAGCCGGAAAAATCCCTGTCTCTTGCGTGCAATTCATTCTGAAGAATGATGTTTTGCACTTCGTCAACATAGTGGTCCCCTCGCTCAGAGTATCGTCCAAGGCCAAAAGCTAGCACCATAGAATCGATTTGCTGCTCTTCCTCTCGCATGTCAGCCCGTAACTCTCTTAGATACTCGTAGGACTGATTGGTATTAATGTTATTGAAATAGGCCTGCACAGCCCCTGCTATTGAATCGAAACTTTTAACCTCATGGGTTGCTCCGCTAGCCCTGCGTCTTGGAACCAAGCCACAGCCTTCTTCAAAACACCACTGGCCAAATAAATTGTTCCCTTCCAGCGCGAACCTAGACGTACCCCACGCAGACTCATTGGCCGCTTGGGCCAGCACCAATGAAGCAGGAATCACATCTACTCTTAACATTAGCTCTGCCAGCAAGGCCTTTTGACTCAATTCAGCTGGGTTTAGATCGTAGGTAATCGCCAGCTCAAAAATCCAATTTCGCTCTCTGTCACTGAAAGGCACGCCACTGCGGGCCATATCTGCGAGGGGGTATAGCTCTTCTCGAAGGCCTAACATTCGCTGATTTTCATGATCAACGTAATCTTCGAGATAATCGAAGAATTGCTGCTTTTTAGCTGAAACATCAGTGATAGCGCCAAAATCAGGAAAAATAGCAATGGGGTCAAGCTCGCTGAGTACTGGCTCAGGAGGTCTCTGTCTTGGCGCCACGGTCTGGACGATTCCGATGAGCACAATCATTGCAATAGACAGCCCGCTGACTGCCGCCAGAGGCTTAGCTTGCTGAAGATTTACAGTTTTCAAACTCATAGCGTCACTGTGTTTTGATTTGCATCCTTGCGGGCTTTAGAGCAGAAAACCAATCCGTGGTGTTGCTCACTATTCGATGCTTGAGGTGCCAAGTACCCATAACTCTCTTAAATCATTAATACGACCTGAAATCATCAGCAGATCAGTACCCACTGCCAGCGCTCCACCATCATAGTGATGAGCATAGCAACAGTATCTGAACCGTCGCTTAACTGTTTTTTAAGTTTGACTCCCTCCAAGACAATTGGGAGAAACCGGAGCACCCTGCGGGCTATTCTCCCATTCATTTGGCGAATAAAGGTGCAATGCTAACGCATGTACACCATTTTTCAGCTCACTTGCCAAAATACCATAAACCCGCTGATGCCGTTTAACCGCCCTCATATCCTCGAATTCAGCTGCAACTACAGTGAGCTTGAAATGGGATTCAGTAGCCGGCCCTCCATGCTTGTGGCTTTCATTCTCAATAACCAACGTTTCAGGACGAAGACTGTCTCTGAGTTTGTTTTCGATTACGGCTTGCATGGATAATTCATTAGTCATCAATCATTTCTCGTGAGTATTTTTAGTCCGGTGTCAGTATAAATTATTCTGAATCGCGACGCAGTGGTAGAGTTCAACACTTTCCCTCGTTACCATAGCGGCCCATTTTGGAAAATGCTCTATGACAATTAACTGGTATCCAGGACACATGAATAAAGCTCGAAAAGAGCTACAGAAAATTGTGCCTAAAGTGGATTTAGTGCTGGAATTGCTTGATGCTCGGACCCCAAGAGCAAGCGCAAACCCCCTGCTCGATGAGATTACAGCTTCATTGCCTCGGATTAGCGTGTTAAGCAAAGCGGATCTAGCCTCACCTCAAATTACCCAACAATGGCAGCAAGCCATAGACGCTAAAGCCAATAGAAGCTGCCTCGTAAGTGGTCTGGGGCGTCCTCTGCAAGCCCGTGAGGTCATTGAATGCAGTAAGCGGCTATGTGAAACCAAAGGCAAAACCAAGATCCAACTGCTCATCACTGGTATTCCCAATGTTGGCAAGTCCACACTGCTCAACACTTTGTCGGAACGAAAGCTCGCCAAAACAGGCAACGAACCGGCGGTAACCCAACATCAACAGCGCATCAAATTGACCGAAGGTTGGTACCTAATAGATACCCCTGGCATGCTTTGGCCAAAACTCGAGGATCAAGAGGCGGCGTATCGCCTAGCGATGACTGGTACTATTCGTAATACTGCCATCGAAGCGGAAGATATAGCATGGTTTGCAGCACAAGAATTGCTGAACACCTTTCGTCCCCGCCTTGAGGAACGTTATGGCATTTCTGATCAGGTCGAAAATCCAGAGCAAGTGTTGGAGGCCATTGCTGCTAACCGAGGTGCCATCAGCAAAAAAGGCAAAGTGGACTGGCATAAGACAGCAGAAATATTACTAAATGACTTCCGCTCGGGTAAACTAGGTGCCATCAGCCTAGAGCGCCCCTGCGGCACCTAGTTAGCGCTAGAACTAAGCAACCTAATCGTTATTCCAATTGAGTAGTAGAGCAAATCCAAACCTATGTCTGAATTAGCAGCACAAGAACATCAAACACCCAATAGCCCGCCTCACACTCACTCAGCTTTTGAATGGCTGCGCAGCGAACCAATCGAGTCGTTGAATATAGTGATGGAAGAATATCGGCACAAAAAAACCGGAGCCATGCATTATCATTTGGCCAGTAATAACAGCGAAAACGTATTTCTCGTAGGATTTAGAACCGTGCCCATGGACTCAACTGGAGTGGCACATATTCTTGAGCACACTGCACTTTGCGGAAGCAAGACTTTTCCCGTTCGAGATCCTTTCTTCATGATGATAAGGCGCTCGCTCAACACATTTATGAACGCTTTCACAAGCAGTGATTGGACCGCTTATCCCTTTGCCAGCAAAAACAAGAAAGACTTTAACAACTTGCTGCGAGTGTATTTAGACGCCGCCTTCTTTTCCCGCTTACATGAGCTAGATTTTGCTCAAGAAGGCCACCGCTTGGAATTCGCGGAAGCCGATAATCCAAACAGCGAACTGCAGTACAAAGGTGTGGTGTATAACGAAATGAAAGGCGCCATGAGTTCCACATCTAGCGTCCTGTGGCAAACCTTGAGCAAACACCTTTTTCCAACATCCACCTATCATTACAACAGCGGCGGAGAACCAGAGCATATTCCTGATTTGGAATATCAAGACCTGCTCGCTTTTTACAAAACCCACTATCACCCCAGTAACGCAGTTTTCATGACGTTTGGGGATATCTCCGCTTCTGATCATCAGCAGAATTTTGAGGAACTGGCACTAAAAGAATTCGACAAACTCGACGTGCATATCGCGGCAAATGACGAGAAGCGCTATCTGTCCCCTATCCGTGTGCAAGAGTATTACGCAGCTCAAGAAACTGAAGCCGACAAACACCACGTTGTAATTGGGTGGTTACTAGGACGCAGCAGTAATTTGGAGGAATTGTTTAAAGCCCAATTGCTTTCCAGCGTTTTGCTAGACAACAGCTCAAGCCCATTACTTAGAATACTTGAAACCTCCGATTTGGGCAGCTCCCCATCTCCTATGTGCGGCCTGGAAGATTCTAATCGAGAAATGAGTTTTCTCGCTGGGCTCGAAGGTTGTAGCGCCGAAAACACTCAGGCCATAGAAGACCTAGTCATTAACTCCTTGAAGAAGATAGCCGAGGAAGGCGTTGCTGCGGATCAAGTCGAAGCCGCCCTGCACCAACTTGAACTCAACCAAAGAGAAATCTCTGGGGACAGTTACCCCTACGGATTGCAACTTATTTTGACCGGTCTATCCACAGCGATGCACCGAGGGGACCCAATCCAACTCCTAAATATCGACAGCGTGCTAGACCAGCTTCGTAAAGAAGTGCTCGAGCCCAATTTTATACCGGATCTAATTCAAAGCCTTATCTTAGATAACCCACACCGACTTACCTTGACCTTGTCGCCAGATACAGAATTGGCCAATAAAAAGGTTGAAGCTGAAATCAAGCAATTAGCAAAGATAAAAGCCGACCTGTCAGATAGCCAATCTCAGAAAATTGTTGAACAAGCGCAAGCCCTCGCTGAACGCCAAAGCCAAGAAGACGATCCAGCCCTTCTGCCTAAAGTTGATCTTGACGATGTACCTAAAACAATCTCAGAGCCTGAACGACTAGAACGAAAGCTTGCCAGTGGTGACAGAGTCAGTTGCTACGCCCAAGGCACAAACGGGCTCAGTTACCAACAAATTGTTATGCGGCTACCTGAACTAACTGAAAACCAAGTCGCCACCCTGCCGCTCTACACCAGCTGCCTGCCTGAGTTTGGAATTGGCGATAAAGACTATGCAGAAGTACAAACATGGCAAGCACAAATAAGCGGCGGAATCAGCTGCTATAGCAGCATTCGAAGCCGGACGGACAATGTACAAAAAGTGAAAGGCTTGCTGACATTTTCGACTAAGTGTCTAAACAACAATCACGAACAAGTGACTGAACTGTTGGCCCAAACCATAGCCCATGTTCGCTTTGACGAAGACCAGCGGTTGGCTGAACTGATTGAACAAATATGTACTCGTAAAGAAAATAGCATTACGGGCCAGGGTCATAGTCTAGCCATGAATCTTGCTGCATCTGGCATGAGCCCTACGGCTCGGTTAAATCACAATGCTGGTGGCCTCGCTGGCATCAAACGGCTGAAAGTAATTCGTTCGGAGATGGAAAGCGAAGCCTCCCGGCGCTCGCTATTGCACGACTTTCAAGAACTCCATGAGCTAATGCAATCAGCAAAAAGAAGGTTTCTGCTTATCGGCGAAGAGGCAAACTTGGACACGATGCAGCAACAACTGGAAAAATATTGGGAAAGCGTCGCAAGCCCGCTGCGCAGCGAGCTTGCGCTGCCTGAAGTTAGAGAAACCGTGCGTGAAGTTTGGACCACATCCACAGCTGTCAATTTTTGCGCTAAAGCCTATCAAACGGTTGCGCCTAGCCACGAAGACAACGCGACGTTAAGTGTATTGGCTGGGTTTATGCGCAATGGCTTTCTCCACCGAGCGATTCGTGAGCAAGGCGGCGCTTATGGCGGCGGGGCCAGTCAGGACGCTAATTCTGCGTCATTTCGGTTTTTCTCCTACCGAGATCCAAGGCTTGGGGAAACCCTAGACGATTTTGACAGAGCTCTGGATTGGGTTAGCTCAGCAAACCACAGTGAGCATCAATTGGAAGAAGCGATTCTGGGCGTTATTGCTAGCATGGACAAGCCATCATCACCTGCTGGCGAAGCAAAACAGGCTTTTTACAATCACCTATTTGACCGGAGTCTGGAACAAAGAAAGAATTTTCGTCAAAAGGTTTTGGACACGAGCATGGATGATCTACGGGCCGTGGTTGACCGTTATTTCAGCCCTGAGCAAGCTAGCATTGGAGTTATTAGCAACAAAGATGCTGTTAGCAGCTTAGAAAAATATCGGCTTACGGAAATTAATATATAACAATTACAACGGGTTAGAATAATTATTGGGCTGACTATAATTTTAGAAAATATTTTCAATTTGCGGGGAACTAATTCCCAACCCTCAGGTCTGAATAAGTGTAGGTAGATGCATTACAAAATTGTGGGTTTTGTTTCATTTATCTCTCCCTTGATAGTATATTGAGCCCAGCAGCCTTGGTTGTTGGGCTTTTTCTTTTTTAGACAATCCCCGTTGCCCGTTCAGCTCCACCCCACACGCGATCTATTTCTAACGAGCAGTGTGAGTTTTGGTCGCTTAGCCTCCCAATCTAAACCAAGCCTGTAATAACACTTAGAAAACCAACGAGCATATCGCGTGACATCCTCATCTGCCCAATCATCAACAGACACCATTCGAGCTGCCACCAAAGTCACCTTGGTTGGCATGTTGGCAGACATTGCCTTGGGATTCGCGAAGATTATCGGCGGAATGCTAGGCAATTCATTTGCCCTTGTGACTGATGGAATACATTCCTTAACAGATGCACTGTCAGACGTGTTTGTTATCGTTATGGCTCGTATTGGTCAAGCTGCACCAGATACTGAGCACCCTTGGGGTCATGGCAGGTTTGAAACTGTCGGCACTATTGCGATGGGCATGCTGTTTTTTAGCACTGCTGGAATTCTTGTCTATGACAGCCTCACTAAACTCTGGAGCGAAGAGCTAATTTTGGTTCCAACCGCTACAACCATGGCTATCGCCGTCATTTCAATTGCCATGAAAGAATGGCTTTATCACTACACCATGGGGGTTGCAAACAAGCTGAACTCGAGTCTTTTGAGGGCAAATGCATGGCACAGTCGTAGCGATGCCCTTTCATCTATCGCTGTAGCTATTGGGATAGGCGGAGCGCTACTCGGTTATCCGTGGATGGATACGGTAGCCGCTCTATTTGTTGCTCTTATCATCGCTAAAATAGGTTGGGAGCTGTGTTTGGATGCACTAAAAGAACTAGTCGACACTCAAATTCCTAAACCACGTCGAGATCAGCTAATACATGCCATTACTAGGGTGGAGGGAGTTCAAGGATTGAGCAATTTTAGAAGTCGCTCATCGGGAGGTAAAATAATTCTAGAAATTAGTATAACTGTCTTACCGGACATTTCTGTAGCAGCAGGTCATGCTATTGGAAGCGACGTTGCTCAAAAACTTTTAGGGGAGTTTAGCGATATCGCCGATGTACTTTTTCACATAGATACTTACGAACAGGAAAACCTTCTCCACGCCGAACTGTCGATGCCCCCGTTAGACACATGCAAACGACTGTTACAAAATCGCTGGAATGAATACCTGTCAGAGATTGAACTGGAAGAAGTGCGACTACTGCGAACCGATGCAGGAATTGCAGCCGTTGTCACTCTAGATCGTAAAACGTGCGAACAAAAGCTACTAACGCAAATAGGTGATGCAATCGCCGACTTGGACTATATAAAAAGTTTAACTGTTTGTACAAAAGCCCACGTCAGGAAGTACGATCACTAACTACTTCCGATTAGTTTTTATGAGCTCATAAGCCGCTTTAATATCTTGGGTTTTCTGAGTCGCAATAGAAATCATTTCTTCAGGAAGCCCCTTGGCAACTAACTTATCAGGGTGATGTTGATTCATCAATCGGCGGTAGGCTTTCTTGAGTTCCTTATCATCGACTGCTTCATCGATACCCAAGAGTTCATAAGCTGCCTTTAACTTTTCTTTAACAGACACTTGGGAAGAGAAATGAGCTTGGCCCGACAAGCGTTGTAACAGGTCATTGAATTCCCTTTGACTGTAACCTAAGTCTGTTGCTATTTGTTCAATTATCGCCTGCTCTTTACTGTCTAAATTACCGTCGGCTAATGCGGTCGCCGAGATAATCTCCAAAAACATTTGTACTAAATTGCGACGCCTAAATATTTCTTTTTTAAACTGAGCAAGCACCTCCTGTATGGGGAATTCTGGTTTCTTGCCCTCATTAAATAGGTTGATCGCGACTTTACGCTGCTCCTTGTTAAGCAGCATCTGATCCATAACTTGCTGGGCTAAGGCAATTTCGTCTTGAGACACTTTTCCATCAGACTTAGCCACATAACCCATAACTGAAAAAGTCGCTGTAAAAAATGCAGACTGAATTCTTTCTGTGGCTCCAACACCCAACGATTCCTGCAGTCCCACCGAACTTAAACCACTGTCAAAATAGTTTCCGATAGCGGCACCCATTACGGCACCTAATGGGCCTCCGAGCATGAAACCAAAGGTGCCACCTACAACTTTTCCCCACCAACTCATAAATATTCTCGTCTAATCGATTTAATCGTCTAAAACCCAGTGCTGGGTGATTTTACATTAAGCCTTCTTACCTCAGAACTAGTAAAGACTATGAAATCAGCCGTTGAAACCAGCTCTTTTCTAAATTAGCCCGGCAACTATTTAGCTGAGCATCAAACCTAGTAGCATTTGATTGAACCTGCCCTGCCGCTTCAATCAGCCACTGTTTGTCTCTATAAGTTCCCTTGTTAAAGCCGCCGTTGCCTTCATGATAGGCATAGTATAGATCTCTGCCCGCCAGTGGCGAGATACCGTTGATTGCGTTTGAATTGGCGTTGTACCAACCGACAAAATCAATCGCGTCAGCGAAATTTGCTCGCGATGCTCTGGAATTTCCCGACTTGGTTTCATAATCATTCCAAGTGCCGTCCAACGCTTGCGCGTAACCGTATGCGGATGACGGTCGCCGACCAGGAATAATCCATAAGAAGCGGTCGCGTGCCGGTTTGGCCTTAGCGTTGAAACCAGACTCCTGATAGAGAATTGCCATAGCCACTGGAATGTGACTATTCCAACGTTGCTCCGCATTTTTAGCAGCCTTGTACCATGCCCGCCGCTCCTCAAAAATTGAGCAAATATTCTGAGCATCTCGCGGCGGAGAGCTTGCACAGGAGGTCAAAATTGCTAGCAACCCTGCACGCCCGAGCGATCTCATAAATATAAAATTCATAGGTCTAAGACTTGAAAACGTAAATTTAAGTTTGTTCCGCACTTGAAGGAAGCTCAGCCAACAAGGCAATAAAAGCATCTTCATCTATTATCTTTATACCCAGTTCTTCAGCCTTTGAAAGTTTAGAACCAGCGCCAGGCCCGGCAACGACACAGCTCGTTTTCTTGGATACGCTGCCCGCCACTTTTGCACCCAAGCTGATCAACTGCGCCTTTGCCGCCGTTCTATCCATTTTTTCCAGGCTTCCAGTAAGTACATAAGTCTCGCCCACTAAAGGTAATTCAGACCTGTCTATAATCACGGACGGCCAGCTAAGCCCGCAGCCGATGAGTTCACGAACTTGGCTAACATTGTCTTGATTCAAGAAGAACTGCCTTATGTGCCTAGCGACAATTGGCCCAATGTCCGGCACATCTTCAAGCTCCTTTGCGCTAGCGGAAATTATCAGGTCGAGGGTTCCAAAGTGACCTACTAGAGACAATGCAGTCGCTTCCCCCACCTCACGAATTCCAAGAGCAAACAAAAATTTTGCCAGTGTGGTGTTTTTACTTGTGTTGATTGAGCTTAATAAATTTTCCGCCGATTTTTTCCCCATTCTCTCCAATGCGACCAGGCAGTCTAGGTCCAACTTATAGAGATCAACGACCGACTCAACCAATCCCTCATCCACCAATTGTTCCACCAGTTTGTCGCCAAGACCTTCAATATCCATTGCCGTGCGCGATGCATAATGTTTGATGGATTCCTTGCGCTGAGCAGGACAAACTAAGCCTCCCGTGCATCGGTAGAGCACCTCCCCATCCTTTTCAACAGGAGACTGACAAGCAGGACAAGAGCTTGGAAGTTGGATCTTCCGATGGGGTTCGTTATCGAGATGGCTAAGAACTTTAACCACTTTTGGAATAACATCTCCGGCTCGTCTTACGACCACCGTGTCGCCAATCTGCAAGCCTAAACGGTCTATTTCATCCATGTTGTGAAGCGTCGTATTGCTCACTGTGACACCACCTACAAAAACAGGTTCCAGTCTAGCAACCGGTGTGATAGTGCCAGTGCGCCCTACTTGAAACTCCACATCCAAGACCTGCGTTGATTTTTCTTCGGCAGGGAATTTATAAGCCATAGCCCATCGCGGACTGCGGGCATTCACCCCAAGGGCAGCTTGGGTGGCAAGGTCATTTACTTTGAGAACTGCCCCATCAATTTCATAATCAAGGGTGTTTCTTTTATCCAACAACTGAAGGCAGTACTGTAAGCATTCAGTTATTCCTATGCTAGTTGCGCGGTCTGGGTTGACAGGCAGCCCAAGTTTTTCCAGAGCTACAAATATCTCACTGAGCTTGTTAGGAAAAACCAAATTCTCTAACTTACCAATGCTATAGCAATACATTTGCAGCGGAATTTTTGCCGTATTACGGGGATCCAATTGGCGTATGGCTCCGGCGGCGGTGTTACGAGGGTTTACAAAAACCTTGCTGCCATCCCTTTCAGCCCGCTGGTTTAGCTCTTTAAAGCCCGGCTTCCCTATAAAAATTTCACCGCGCACCTCTAGTACCGAATCATCCGGGAGTCCCTCTAAACTGAGAGGAATTGAGCGCATAGTCCGCACGTTGTGAGTTATATCTTCACCGGTAATACCGTCGCCCCGAGTCGCAGCTCTTTCTAGCTTGCCGCCCCGATAAAGCAAACTTACTGCAACGCCATCCACTTTAGGTTCACAGCTGAACTCCAGCGGACTAGTATCATCAAGCCGTTTGCCTAATCGATTTTCAAAATCCAGTAAATCTTGCTCATCAAACACTTTATTGAGAGAGAGCATGGATATTTCATGGGTTACTTGGTTGAACTCAGAAAGTGGTTTACTGCCCACCCGTTGAGTCGGAGACTCAGGTGAAACTAAACCATGTTCCTGCTCGAGTTTCTCCAAACGTAGCATGAGAGCATCGTAATCAGCGTCGGTAATTTCGGGGGAATCTAATGTGTGATAAAGGCGGTCGTGCTTCTCAAGTTCTTTACGAAGCGAATCAACTTCCTGCACTATTTTCTTATCGACAGCCACCTAGCGAGTCACCATTAGTTTTGGCGAATGCCAGCTTTTAACTGACGCAGCTCGAAGTCTCGCACTCGCTGACGGTAGTGTTCAATAGTTTGCGCAGTCATAAGATTGCGCTGGTCATCTCGAAGCTCTGCCCCAAGTCCATCTTTAACTTGTTGGGCAACGGATAGCATCGTCTCAAAAGCGTCCATATTTCTGATTGAAGTAGGTAATGCTAAAAAGAAGCTAACACCCATAGTAGTAAAATCGTTCATGTTGTTTAGGTCGAAAGTCCCTGGATTCAAAACATTAGCCACGCTGAACAATACCGGCCCTTTGGCGTGCCCTCTTAAGTGATGGTGGAAAATATTCATCTCTCCGAACTTCAATCCAGAGTTAAGCAGTACCTGCATTAAGTCATCACCTCTAAAGGCGTACCCCTCCGAGGCCATCACATTGATCACCAATACTTCAGATGGCTCGGTAACAGCTGGCTGAGAATCGGATTCTTCATCCATCGCCGTTTGCTGTTCATAACTCTCTAAGCTGTCCAGTGCCTTCGATTCCACTAAAGAAGGTATTGTCTCATCTGCACTTACGTCATTAGTGATAGTTGGTTCTGAATCAACGGGCTGGGCAAGTGGCACTTCCAGTTGCGAATCAGCGCCAAGGGAATCGATCTCCGTAGTTGATTGAGGTTCAGCGGTGGTTTCTTCCACCTCTATTAACTCTACCTCCTCTACCTGCTCTACTTCCTCGATTACTGTCTCAGTTTCTAACTCATTCTTGGGTTTGCGTTTAAACACTGAAAAGAAAGAGCGTTTAATTCTGCTCTCTTGTTTTGTTTCGTTAAGCGAAGGGTCAGAAGCAGGAACCTCTGTTGCTTCCACCGCAGATTTCTTTTCACTTGTCTCTGTAGACTTACTGTTTTCAGTGCGAGCCTGCAGTGACTGAATTGGGGCAGCTGGTTTTTCCTCAGGGTCGTAGCCAATGCGCTCCCCTGCACTCATGGAAAAATCTTCTAGCTGGTCTTCAAAGCTTTGCACAGCGGGCTGAGTCATGCCCTGTTCATCAGCGGAGGAAGAGTCTTCTTCTAATTGAAGTTCGACTTCTTCATCGGGCTCCTCTTCTAATTCTGATTCTTCGCCCAGCGCTGCCTCTTCCTCGCTTATTGGAGAGATTGGAGGATCATAACGAGCTTCCTGTTCCGAAAAATCTTCGTCAGCTGTGGCTATTTCTCCCGGTTCTTCTGGATAATCCGGCGCTAGCTGTGCCAAGGGGTCTAGCTCAGAATCTTGTTCGTAATGGTTAGGTCCATAGTCCAGTAAAAGGTCGTCTTCTTGCTCTTGCTCAACTAGTTTCTGCTGTTGTTCTGGTTCAATCTCTGGAATTTCAGCGCCCTGTGCTTCGGTTTGTATTGAGACAGTAGTGTCGTGCTGTTCTACGAACGGCTCTGATAAACCCGCACCTAGGGCCGGTGCAGTTGAAGAAAAATCCTCACTGAACACTTCACCTGTCTCGAGTTTGCTATCACTGCCTGAACCTGCACTGTCTGAACTTTCTTGAGCTTCGGTTGCGTCAAGTTCATTGTCTGAGGGTACAGCCCCTTCACCACTGGCCTCTATTGGCGGCTCATAACCAATTTCAGCATCAACAGGCTCCTTTTCCGCCCAATTCACCGTTGCTGATTGATAGCTCTGTTCTGGTTCTGGTTCTGGTTCTGGTTCTGAATCGATAGTTGGCGCCGAAGTCTCTGATTGAAACTCATTGTTCACTTTCACAGCATCCATCAACACTGGAATCACATCGTCGTCTGAATCTGGTTTACCTAGATTTAATGCGGCAGCTCTTTGCTCTGCTTCATCCAACCGGTTGGTCTCTGGATTACCTGGGTCAACGGTCCTTTCAACCACTCGAGCGCCACCGCCAGGCAATTCTGCTAACTCCAGAGCCTCTAAATCTATATCTTGGGGGATGTTTTTATCAATTGCTAATTTGATCTGGCCACGACGGGCTCGCAAAGCCAAATACAATCCGCGCAAAATAACGGCAACGATGGCCAAACCTAGTACTAAAATGATGATTTCGCGGGGGTTCATGGACTTTTTATCGTAGTTATCTTAATGCGCATCGAAAATTACAAATCAGTAGTATTATCTGACAGTTACCGCTATTTCTTTAACGAGCAATGATTTTTTGAGCATAACCGCAAAAGTGATATTACCGATGCCTCATCGACGCGCTAAGGCTACATTGCAGCCAGTTCTGCCGCCTCTTCGATATCAACAGCAACGATACGAGACACGCCAGCTTCATGCATAGTGACACCCAGCAGTTGATTGGCCATTTCCATGGTGATTTTGTTATGGGTAATGAAAATGAACTGAACCGTCGCTGACATTTCCTTAACTAGATTCGCGTAGCGGCCCACGTTTGCATCATCTAACGGCGCATCAACCTCATCCAACATACAGAACGGTGAGGGGTTTAGCTGAAATATAGAAAACACTAGCGCGATTGCAGTCATGGCTTTCTCACCACCGGAGAGCAAGTGAATCGTGCTGTTTCGCTTACCCGGAGGTCTAGCCATAATTGCCACACCGGTATCGAGTAAGTCTTCCCCTGTCATATCGAGGTAGGCATGGCCCCCACCAAAAACCTTCGGAAACAGCTCTTGCAAGCCTGAGTTAATCTTATCGAATGTTTCTTTAAAGCGAGTTCTCGTCTCAACATCAATCTTTTTGATGGCGTTATTGAGGGTATCCAAGGCTTTTTCCAAATCATCATTCTGCTTATCTAAATAAACCTTGCGCTCGGATTGCTGTTGATACTCGTCAATAGCTGCGAGATTGATTGGGCCTAAACGTTGAATTCTGTTGCCCAGCTTTTCCAACGCCTGCTCACATTGAGCTTGATCGAGATCTTCAGGAAGCTGTTCAATCACCGCGCTCAATTCAAATTTTGCCTCACTAAGCTGGTCCAGCAGGCCTTCCCGTTTGACCGACGCTCCTTCCGTTTTCAAGCGTTGCTGCATGAGAGATTCGCGGTAGGCAGACGATTTTTCCTGCACTGCGTTTCGGCTTTGCTCTAGTTCTCGAATTTTATGCTCGTTGGCGTCAACCGCGGACTTTGCCGCTCCTAGTTCTTTTTCCACTTCAAGGCGCTTCGCAAGCTGTTCTTCTAAATCTCTGCGCATATTCACCAAAGGTTCATCGGATGCATCGATCTGCGTAGTAAGAGACTCAATCCGCTCCTTGGATCGTTGCACCTGGCTGGCCATACGGTCCATCGTTTCGCGGGTAGAATTGAGCTGACTTTCAAACGACTGCTTTTTCAGCGCCAATGCGTGAGCTTTATCTTTATTGGCCCGCGCTTTCTGCCGCGAACTTTCTAACTGCTCCTTAGCCTGTTCGCGGGATTGTTCGAGGTTTTCCCGCGCACCAACGTCCTGCTCCATGGAGTCCAACGCTTCTTGCAGGCGAAGTCTTGATTCAGCAATATTCTGCTGCTCGATCTCCAGTTGGCGACCCAGCTCATCTAGCTCGTGAGCCACTCTTTGTTTACGAATTTTAGCTTCTTCAATTTTCGCAAGCTGTGCACTAATTTCGGCTTTGCGCTCACTCAGCAGAGCCGTTGTTTCGGAGATATCAGATTGCAGTTGATCCCGGGCGGCCTCGTCTTCAATTAACTGGTTTTTAAGGCTTGCCTGCTTTTCAACTAAATTATCAGATTTTCCATTTAATTCTTTGATATTCCTAAATAAGTCAGCAATAATACCTCGACGCTTTATGATCGAATCCTGCTTAGAAAAATTGTTGATTTGAATCCAAGATTTGCCCAGCCACAAACCATCAGCGGTGATGATGGACTCTTTTGCACCCAGGTTCATCCGTTGGGTTAAGGCCTCAGCAAGATCCGCTGCAGTGTATATGCCAGTGAGTAAGTCATTGAGATTCCAGTCGGATTCGATGCGATCAACCAACGGCGTTAAGCTGTTTGAAACAGACGTTTCCGCGGTATTTCCCGCAGTCACATCAATCATTGCTAGGCGTCCTTGAGGCAAGTCCGCCAGCATTTTATCCACTTCATCCATGCCCTCTATGCAAATTCCTTGCAAGGAGTCTCCTAGAACCGTTTCTATTGCTAGCTCCCAGCCGGCGGTAATCTGCAAGCTCTCTGCAAGGCGTAACTGATTATCTAAGCCCTTTGAGCTCAGCCATTGATTCAACGGCTCGTTGTCCTGACCAAGGGCTGCTTGCTGAAGTGCCTCTAACGAGGCCTGTTTACCCTTAGCTTCCTGCAATTCACTGCGAACCCTGTTTAACTCATCCGCACAGTCACTGAGCTCTATTCGATTTTGATCTATTTTCTGACCAATAGCGGTGTTACTGGACTGACGCTGGGCAATATCATTTTGCATTGAAGCAATTTCATCGGTTGCCTCAGCTAAACCTGGGTCTTCTTCCTGTCCATTGAGCTCCTCTTGCTCCCCTTCTAAATTGCGTTTGCGCTCCAAGCCGCGCTCTACAATTCGCTCTAATTGCTGGATACGAGACTGCTCAACCTCAGCAACTTGACGAGGCTCTTCGGCTTTTTGATTAAACTCATCCCAATGTAACTGCCATTCCTGCAGCGTTTGTTCCGCTTCCTGATAGGCTTCCGAAGACATAGCCTCTTCTGTGAGAGCTTCTTCTAATTCTGGCGTAATATCCCGAAGGTCTGTATCGAGTTGAGTGATTCGCGTCAAATCTACATCCAGCTCGTCTTTAGTTTGGGCGAAAGCTTCTTCGGTTTCTTTTAAATCAGTTTGCAGCTGATCAGTTCGCTCAATATGATGCTCAATTGACTGCTCTATCCGCGCAATATCATTGCCCAAGCTGTAAAACCGAGCTTGTACTTCTCCCAACGCATCGGTGAGGTCAGCATTATCAGCTAAATGCTTCTCCACCAGAGCATCTAGCTCACGCTGATCAGCAATGGTGGCCTCAATTTGAATTTCCAGCTCAGCGATGGCCTGCTGATTAGTCTTAATCTCTTCGTCCAACGCCTGCCATTTCAACGCATTGAGATTTGCGGTGGTTTGCCGCTCTTCTTTCTTAAATTCAGCGTATTTTTCCGCGGCGACCGACTGCCTCTGCAAATGAGAGAGCTGACGCCCCAGTTCTTCCCGAATATCCGCAAGCCTTTCGAGGTTTTCCCGAGTACGCTTGATGCGATTTTCGGTTTCTCTGCGCCGTTCCTTGTATTTTGATATACCAGCCGCTTCTTCAATAAAAACACGGAGTTCTTCTGGTTTTGATTCAATTAACCGAGACACCATCCCCTGTTCAATAATCGAATAGCTACGTGCGCCAAGGCCTGTGCCGAGAAATATGTCGGTAACGTCTTTACGGCGGCATTTAGTGCCGTTCAATGAATAAGTTGATTGCGCTTCCCGGTCCACTTTTCGTTTGATCGAAACTTCAGTGAAATTTGCATATTCCCCGGTGAGTCGATGATCTTGGTTATCAAAGACCAGCTCTACACTCGCCTGCCCCACTGGCTTGCGGCCCCCAGAGCCGTTAAAGATGACATCTGTCATGCTCTCGCCGCGCAGGTTCTTCGCTGACGATTCTCCCATTACCCATCGAACAGCATCGATCACATTGGATTTTCCACAGCCGTTTGGGCCAACCACCGAGCAAAGATTTGAAGGGAAATCGATTGTTGTGGGATCAACAAAGGATTTAAAACCGGCGATTTTAATGCATTTAAGCCGCATTGGATGTCCTAATAATAACTGTGTAAAAGCTGAAGAAGATTGACGCTATTCTTTTTGAAGATTTAATAAAGTAATTAGTTGTCAAAATGATTTTCGTAAGATTTTTTGTTGTCTTTTGAAGGATCAGAATCTTATCTGATTTGGCCGTTTAATAACACAACAATGGGACTCAAAAATGGGCTTTTTACAGGACGAAATTTTTACAGCACTGCCACTGCATCCAGCATGATTGTCTCAAACTAAGCGAACTAGTCGCTTTAGCGCTGACGTCAGCAATTACGGTTACTTCTCTTACTAATTATCAACAAAGGTAAGCTAACCGTTACACCCCAGTCACATACCTCGCCTGCTGAAAGAATCTATAGTGATTATCAGCAAGGACTGCTACGGCGAACAACAAGGATGTTATCTCGCCTCACACACCAAAAACAAAAAGGGACCCAGCCATGCTGTCTATAGAGCTTAGCGAAGACGTCAACAATCAACTTGAATTACTTTCTTTGTCCACTGGACGGACTAAGGAGTATTACTTGCTGGAGGCTATTAAATACTATTTAGAAGACGCTGAGGAGCGCATCCATGTGATGGATGAAAATTCAAATTGCTATTTCTCTTTTGTAGATGCGAACGGGTTTGATGGGGAATATGGACTTGAACCAGATTGACCGACAGTGCCCGCAGGCTTGAGCGAGAACTCGCACGTCTCTCCCAGGACTCTCCCAGGACTACAGAAGATAATTACTCTTAAGTTTGGGCACTTTTGTTAAACAATAAGTTTAGCGACCTGCCGACGGGGTGGTTAGCCATTCTTAACTCTTGTTATAGGATCACGGCCAGACTTTTCTTTGACTGATTTATTCCCCAGAGTCCCGATTCTATTTGCATCACAGCTTTTCCCTATTGAACTCGCGTCTTTTCAGACTTAAATCGCCCGCTCCTACTTTCCATGTCGGCGTGTTTCTCGCTGGTATGTTTTCTAATTTTATACAGCACCCACGCACTCTTTCTGCTTGCTCATAGCTCCTCCCCTGAACTGAAAAATCACAGCAGCCGCTTAAACACACCCAAACCCAGAAAATCTGACCTACCATGAAGTCCTCAGTTCTAACAACCCGCACTAACAGAGGTGCAAAATGTGTTTTAGGAGAAGTGATTCAAGGAATTAATTCCCGTAGATTAGTGATTCAGTTTGAAATTACACACACAACCCTTTGTTTCTTCTACAGGAGTCAACTCTATGGCACGCGCTCAAGTTTTAGCAGTAAGTTCAGTTTTGGGAGAACACCGAGTCTCAACTCGTGAACTCTTAAAAAACGCAGGTTTTGAAAAATTAGGCCATCCCACTGATTTTATCGAACAAGAATTAAAAATCTCGCACGTTAGACGTAGCAATCTATCGGTTCTGCCCAGCGATTTAGCAATAGGCGCTGCAGAGAAAGCCCTCAACGAATTCCCGGGCTCGCCTCACGATATCGACGCATTGATTTTTTGTGGCATTGAAAGAGACTGCACAGAGCCCTCAACCGCTCACCGGATAAACAAGGCCCTAGGCACCAAAGCGAGCCTTGTCTTCGACATTACCGATGCCTGTCATGGCTTCACGCAAGGCATGAACGTGGCCAGAAACTTTATCGAGAACGGAACCATCAAATTCGCGCTAATTGTGACAGGCGAACGCTCTTCCATTCGATCAGAGCAGGTTTCGGGGTTTTTCAACGAGGGAAAACTCGGCGCCGCCGATATTAAAGACAAAATTGGCGCATTCACCTTAGGAGACGCTGGGGGTGCAATGATTCTAGGCCCTTGCCATGAAGAAACCGGAATTATTGATATGAGCACGTTTACAGATTCACGCTGGGGAGACTTGTGCAAATTTCAAAATTTTGGAGCCGAACTGGGGGTTGAGCCGGAATACGGCATGAGCATGCAAAAGATTTGCGCCATCACCATTAAAATGGTTAAAGACTATCGGCAGCAAGTGCTTGATAAAGTAGGCTGGGACTCTATCGATTGGTTTGTTCCACATCAGGTTGGGGAGCTGCCATTTTTGAAGTATTTGGAGATTTTTGATCTGCCGCCTGAAAAATCCATCGCCACCTATCCAGAGCTTGGCAATCTAGCTAGCGCCACCATTCCTGTTGCCCTCGCTCGGTTAGATTCAGAGGGCAAACTCAAAACTGGGGACAAAATTCTAGCTATCTCTTCAGGCAGCGGGGTTGCGGTAACTTTCGTATCTATGATTTACTAAAGCCCTGAATTATGTGGGCTTAAATATACCTTGTTAACAACAGGGAAAAGGCGCCACAACTAGGAGTATCAGTGAGCTTTTTTTACTTAAATGGAATCATCGCGCTAATTGCATTGGTTCTGAAAATTGGGTTTTTGTTTCGAGTAAAAATTTACTCTCAGCTTTCAGCGGCGACAGTTATTTTGGCGTTGCTCCTAGTGATGCAAAACTCCACTGAATTCCTTGGCTATCTAACTTGGTTTGATAGCCCGGGAATTTCAGAGTATTTCATTCATTTCTATATGGCCTCGTTGTATGCCATTTGCTGCGGACTCGTTTATTTTTGCGCAGTGACAGCAGAAATTAAGAATAAGACCTCAATCAGCGTAGTTTACGCACTCGCAGCTCTTTATCTGGCTTACTTGCACCTCACGGGCCAGTTAATTGCCGGATTCAGTCAGCATGACTACACCATAACCAGCGAAGCAGGAGCACTCTACTCCCATTTCCTAGTCTATGTACTGGCCTGCATCGCAACTTCTCTTGGGTTTTTAATTCACGGAATCACAAACAAAGCCCACAGAGTCCAAACCCAATGCAAAATGGTACTGCTCGCTCTATCACCCATGTTTGCCATTGGCTTTGCAGTAGCCGTGTTAAGAGCCCTTGGTATTGACGCATCGTCTGCTCTCTTTTTACCTTTGGCCACCACCGTGTTCTTAGTCTCGCTTTTGTATATGGATGAAGAAGGCGCTTTCCTCTCTCTGTCCATCAAATGGCAAGTTATTCGCAGACTTTGCGGGCTAAAGACTCTCAATGTGAACGTTTGGAAAGACACAATTGAAGAAGAGCTCATTCTAGGTGCTATTAAATACGAACCTAATAGCCAGCGAAAAGCCGCCGACCTCATCAATATGTCTCAGCCTACCATGTGCCGCCGCCTGGATAAGATGCAAAGCCATCAGGACGACCACACCTTAGTCAGCGGTAAATAAGACTTTTCACAATAGTCAGGGCGTGCCCTGCCCCATAATTTTGATCCGCGCGAGAATGTCTACAATAGAGCTCAATAAGCTATTTGAGATCCGCTGGCGTTAGAGTTGTCATTTGAACTGAGCGCGGTTCATTGTTTGCCAAGTCGTCTGCTGCATCGTAAATGTTAGTACATGAACCGTAGAAACTCGATTTAACCTGTTCAGGGTAAGCTTTAGCATATTCAACAGCGTCTACTTTTGAGACGCGCCCCGCTCTATTTCCCGGATCGAATCGGGACATATAATGATCAAGTTGGTTTTTGCCATCCTTAGACAATTGCAGATAGAGTCCCGCTACAAAGGCTTTTCTATCACGCAGTTCAAGCTCTTGTGCTTCGGGGCGGTTACGCGCTAAATATTCAGCATCCAATTGATCATAGGCAGTTGTTTCAAAGTAGCGACAGGCCTCTACCATGCTCGCAATAGCATTTCTCGTATACTCCGCTGAATACAAAGAATCATAGATTAGTGCCCTGTCATTCTGGGTGAACTTGGCAAGATCAGACAAAGCGGCCTCATTGTCGCCCTCATACGTCAGCAGACCATAGGCCCGGCTGAAGGCGGCTTCCACTTTTGCATCATTAATCACCGCTGGGTCGCTGTAATCAATTTCCACGGTCTTTATGAGATGAGCACCTGGCATTGTAAAGCTTGAATCGCTTTGTGCGGAGGCTGGTGATAAAGACTGCGTAAAGACGAAGCCGGCAAGGCAAATCAATGTGGGAGAAATAACTGACTTTAAGGATGAGGTCTTGTTGCTCATAGCGAGTACCCTGTTCTGGCCTACATAGACTACCATCGAAAGTATCACAGAGTTGCGGGGTTACAGAGCTGTATTAACTATGCATTAGATCAATCAAACTACTATTTTTCTCGAGCACCGAGGTCAAACTTATTTTGTATTGAATTGGTCGGGACGGCAAGATTTGAACTTGCGACCACTACACCCCCAGTGTAGTGCGCTACCAGGCTGCGCTACGCCCCGAATGAAGATCGCTTTTATGCGGTAAGATTGTACCTAAGATTAACGACTAGTCTCTACTTCTTTATTATTTAC
>JBGCEK010000007.1:0-31157 GCA_045106275.1 Pseudohongiellaceae bacterium
TCTGCAACCCTCGAGGGGGACTACGTACCGTTTCAAAAATTGCTGGCAGTGCTGGAGAACCCATTTGAAGAGCGTGACGGTTTAGCTGATTATGCTAAACCCGCGCCACAAAGCTTTACCGCGGACTATCAAACTTTTTGCGGTACCTAAAGCGCGCGTCGAATGATTTTGGCAATTTATACCTTAATCGATTTGTCGCTTTGCGTTGAATCACAAGGGCAATGGCCGCTTTTGGTCGCTAAGCTGTGACCCACTTCAAATAGCGCAGCAAAATCATGGGACGCATCACTGTAAACGAGTCTGACTGGTGTAGACTTTATTGACTACTAAAAGCCAAAAGCCACATGTGCTGAATTTTTATGAATGATCGCCGCCTTGCTGCCATTATGTTTACTGATATCGTAGGCTACACCAGTCTTATGGCAGACGATGAGGTAAGCGCCTTAAAAGTGTTAGAAGCTCAGCGTGATCTATTGGAGCCGTCAATCGCTTTTCATAACGGTCAGTGGCTCAAGGAAATGGGCGACGGAACCCTTTCTAGTTTTGCCAGCGCCGCTGATGCGGTGCAGGCCGCCATTGATATTCAAAAACAATGTCGGGAAAGCAGCAATTTTAAACTACGAATAGGCATTCATTTAGGCGATGTCGTTTTCAACGGAGCTGATGTGTTTGGCGATGGGGTTAATATTGCCGCACGAATCGAGCCCATCGCCGAGCCCGGTGGAATAGCAGTGTCTGGTTCGGTGTTTGATACTATCGGGAATAATAAAAATTTCCAAGCTAGCTTTCTCGGCGAGAAAGAGCTCAAAGGTATTAGCAGACCCGTCCGAGTTTATGGTATCCGCAACGATGATCTACCGGTGCCAGCGCCGGATCAACTTTTTCAAAAAGAAAGCCAGAGAAGTGCTGACAGGCATAAGGGTACTGTTCCAATCGCGCTACTTTTCATGGCAGTTGTTGCCCCACTTCTGGTGTTCGTGTTTTCCTCAAGCGAAAATGAAAACCAAGACGGCTCTTCAGGGATTACTAGCTTGCCAGTGAGTACTTCGGCGAATTCCCATTTGACACCTGAGACTTTAAATACTGCCTTGCCCGAAACTGCAATAGCTAAGACGTTAGCCTCCGATCTTAATTCTGCAAAAGAACAGGCCGCTTCGGGCAATGAAATTGGGCGAGATTTGCCTGAAGATAAATATGTACCGCCCGTTATAGATTCGGAGCCAGCACTGGTTTCTCCTGCTGCAGCGGATCTTAAAATCGCGGAAAATCCGATACCAGTAGAACCAGAAGTTTCCGAAGACATAAAAAACAGTTCAGCACATCCGGTACCTGTGCTAGAAAGCAGTCAGGTTCAATTCGCTGATTCGGAGCGATCTGTCTTGAAGTAATGGGTACTTTTACAAAATTTGAACAGGCAAAAAATATTTACCTGATCAATCAACCCGTGCACCTACGTGTTTTGATAAAGCACAACGACGGTTCAACGGGGTAGGGCATAAAGTCTGGTGCTTTTTTATCAGCTCGCATGAATGGCGTACTTGGAAGCGGCCTTTCAAACATAATAGAAGTGGTGGCGCTTCACTGACCTTAAGTGGACATGAATATTACAGTCCAATTAGATCAGTGGTTCGCGCATTTGGAAATTATTGCAGATCTTCATCTAGGCGTTGCTCAAGAATTAGCAGCATCGCGTCGGTTGCTTCAGGGTAGTCGTCTAGCCGTCGTAATGCTCTGATTGCAGACCTCTTAATATCTTCACTATTGGCACTTTGGTAAGCATCGACAATGATGGGAACAGCAATCGCGAGGTCTGTGTCTCCTAGTGCTCGAACGGCAGCCGCGGGAAGTAAAGGGTTGGTCGATGATGTCACGATTTGAGCGAGTAACTCCACCGCTTGTGGAGATTCCACTTCACCCATACCTTCGATAGCTGCATAGAGCCGTTGCTGATTAATCGTATTTGCAAAGATATGGTCTAAGGCCGCGAGGCCTATGTTGTCGCCACGCTCGGCAATACTTGCGATAGCAGTTGCGGCGGTATCGTCATCGTCGGACTCCAACGCAATGTCAGTGAGGAAAGCGACGACCTGAGGGGTCTCGATATCACTAATCTCATGAAGAATTTCACGGCGAGCATTGTCGTCGTTGTTGTTTTTAAAAGCGGCAATCAGTGCGTCGGTTGCTGCATCGGAACCTATGCCTGCTAAAGAACGAGCGGCCTCCGAAACAAAGGCTGGGTCAGTCTCATTGTTGAGTATCTCAATGAGGGCTGGTAGTGCTGTATCTTCGTCCCAATTCTCCATGCTCTCGATAATCTCTACGCGGGCGACAAGCGGGAAGTCACGATCGGTGACTAAAGACAGCAGCAGGTCGCGAACAGATTCTTCATCTCTATCTAGTAAGACCAAGACTGCATCCGCTTTAACCTCATTAGATTCATCATTCTTAACAACGTTGACTAATGCTTCGGTTACCTTATCACCGACGGCATCTTCTAATAACATGACAATTCGACTGCGCATTACCGGATTATCACTACTTTCAAGTCGGTCGATTAAGATTTCAGAAGCTCGAACATTATCTCTAAGTGCTGTCATCACAGTGAGCAACTCATCATCAGCTGAGTTACGCTGTTCTCTGCTGAATCGTCGCATCACTCGCTGGGCTTGGCGTCGAATATCTTGAGCATTCATTTGAAGGTCGCTGACCACAGGGCCTATAGGTGGTACTGGTGGCATCGGAGGTAATTCTATACCGTCGATACGCATTCGCTCCCGTTCTGCTTCATAGCGAGCGAGTTCAAGCTCAGCTTGTTCCATCGCTTTTTCAATTGAATCTTCAATTTCATCCGAGTCGAAGTCGAAGTCGAAATCCCAATCATCAGAGACTTCGTCAATGTACTGAGGAAAACCTAGTGCGGCTAAGTTAGCGCCGAGAATGGCCATTTTGGAGCTAGCATCAGCAGCCCAGCTTGAATCAGGCCAATCACGAATGAAACTGGTGTAGCACTGAAAATTTTCATCTGCGTCATTTTTTTCTTGTTCGATTGAATAACAGCGCCAGAAAGCGGCATCGTCTGCCCACACACTATCAGGCCAGTTAGTTTGAAACTCGCTGAAATAGTCTTGGGCTTGGGCCCAAGATTGTTGCAGAACATAGTTGTAGCCCTGACGGTATTCCACATGGTCTTGCTCTTGTGACACGCTTTGAGCAGCGCTCAATGAACTGATGCCAATGGCCAGAGGTAAGAGTAAATATTTCATAATATAGAGCCTCGTTTACTGAGCTTAGATTTAAAGTTCAATTAGCTGTTGTTTCTCACGGAGTTCAAGCATACGAATCTTGAACAGAATGTTTTTTTCTTCCAAAAAACTTTGCAAAAGGTCTACACCCAATATCGCATTGCTTTCATCGAGATTGGCAATTTGGGTGAGGAGAAATTCTATATCTCTTAGCAGTTTTCGCTGACCAGAATTGACGCTAGGATTGTTATCTGCGTTCAGAAAACTTGCCTCAAGCGCCATATCCCGTGCAAAGGATTGAGACAGAGGAATGTCCATTGCTTGTGGAGCGCTGGAGTTTGCCACCTGCAGGAGCATAATCTGCGCTCGATCGAGATAGTTCATAAGATCAGGGTTGATGGAATTATCAACCATTGCCACTTCGCTGGTGGGCTCAGTGGGCGTTTGCAGTATGCCAAGAAAAACAATAACGCTTGCCGCAATCCCGATGAAAGAACCAATTGCTAGCTTGTGCGACTGTTTAGGCATTTCACGAAATTTGTCAGCATCAATTTTATCCAGCGAGGGCTGCAACTCTTCCCATAAGGAGTTGAGCTTTGCTCGTTGAGGGATGTCATCAAAATTTTGATTGCTAATGCCTTGTGCCTTTAGTGAGCTTACAGACGCCTGCAGGTCAGAAAGGTATTCGCGGCATTCGAGACAGGTTTCCAAATGTCCATTGAGTTCTGGTTCACTAAGCAGCTCAGCATTATCATAGACCGCATCAGTCAATTTGATTTGGCAGGATTCACATTTCATTAGTTGCCATTCTCCTGATGTAAATTTGCAATATCATCGAGTTGATCTCTTAGTTTTCGGATAGCTCGAAACAGTATATTTTTTATGGCACCTTCGGATCGATCGAGCACAACAGCGATCTCTTTTAGTTTGAAATTTTGCATGTGACGCAAGGTGAAAACCGACTGTTCGAAATCGGTTAAACAGGTCAGAGCTCCTTCAAGTCTATGTTTTAACTGCTTGGCGTCTACAGCACTCTCTGAAGAAGCGTAAGGACTGCTGTCGATGGTCTCAGTTGACGTCTCGGGCTCAGCCAATTTGATGTGGCGAGCTTGCGCTCTTTGGAAATCGATTGCAGTGAGATAGGTGATGCGATGCAGCCAGGTCGAGAGCTTAGACTCTCCGCGAAAGTTTTCCAGAGATCGATAGGCTTTGATAAACGCCTCTTGGACAATATCCTCGGCGACTCCTGCATCTCGAATAACAGATTGAGCCACCGTAAACATACGCTGTTTGTTTTCTTCAACAATCGTCTGAAAAGCATCTCTGTCGCCATTGGCAGCACGTTGAGCAAGAGTCCTATCTGCTTTTAGAGCCCGTCCAGACTCTTTGTCTGGGCGCTCAAATTGGAGAATCTTGCTGTTTGTCATCATTTATTCCTGCGTTTAGTAGTGAGACGACAGCTTTTAGTAAAGGTTTGCAAAAAGGGTGTTTTATGGACGGGGTGCTAGACGATGGTGACTGAAAGACAGCAGAATGCCAACAATAGCGGCCTTTTTGCACCCGGTAGTTGGACAGTGTATGTTGCGTCTAGTTTTTAGGAGGAATCATGACTTTTTTCGCTATTTTGGGTGCTGGCATACTAGCTATAACACTGATTTTTATCCTTATTCATTGCTTTCGCTTTCGAGTCCCAGACTACAGTCAATATGATCAGCCGCATCCTCCTTTGATAAAGCCGCCGGAGGCTATTAGTGCTCAGCATCACGATGTTCTAGCAACCCTTGAGGAATACCACAAAAAGCCGGTGTTAAGCACTGCTCGGGCTCGAGAGCGGATGGATGAGCTGTTTAGCAGGCCGGTTGAGTCTACTACTATCTCAGTTGACGCCAATGGTGTCGGCGGCGAATGGGTCATTGCCGAAGGGGCCGATCCCAATAAACGACTCCTGTATATCCACGGTGGGGCATTTAGAGTTGGCAGTACAAAAAGCCATCGCTTTATTGCTTCTGAATTTTCTCGCTTAGCGGGGGTTTCGGTGCTTTCGATTGATTACCGAATGCAGCCTGAATTCAAAACGATCCACTGTCATGAAGACTGTCGGATTGCCTATGAATGGATTTTGGAGAACGGACCTGAGGGTAAAAGTGCTCCAGAACATTTATTCGTGGCAGGAGACTCTGCCGGTGGCAATTTGACGTTGGCATTATTAGCTTGGGCCAGAGACAACAGGAAGAGAGCTGCAGACGGGGCAGTTGCCATTGCTCCAGCAACTGACATCAGTATGTCGTGCCCTAGTTGGAAGACGAATGCTGATTCAGACCCGTTCCTTGGACCGGTTCTTGGAAAAGCCGTAAAAACGCCGTCAATGTTACTAAGACCTGTGTTGAGTAAGGCTGCTGGAAAGCCGGTAAATCATTCTGAGGTTTCACCGTTATTCGGAGACCTATCAAATCTGCCACCGATTTTGATTCAGGTAAGCTGTGACGAAATGTTGTACGACGACGGCGTGCGTTATGCGAACAAGGCAATAAGTCAGGGAAGCGATGTCACATTGCAGGTATGGCCAAGCATGGTGCATGTGTTCCAGGGGTTTGCGCCCGATTTACCTGAGGCAAACGATGCTTTTCAGCTGATAAAAACTTTCATCCGACAGCACATTGAAAAGTAGGCATGCTAAGTAGCATTAAATAAGGGGGCGGTGGCATTGTGATCTAACACTGGGTTATAGCCCCATAGCAGTTCCTTTTTGCTTGCCGGTACTGCTAGACTGCTCACGTGTCTTCCTACCGTACAGCACCTGTCGCTACTTCTGATATGCCTTCTGGCATACCGTATATCATCGTGAACGATATTGCGGAGCGCTTTAGCTTCTATGGAGTTCGAGCGATTCTGGTGGTTTTCATGACCCAGTATTTGATGTCCTCAGATGGGGTGTTAAATACTTTCTCTGACGAAGACGCCACTTCAATTTTTCATTTGTTTACCGCCACGGCCTATTTTCTGCCGGTGTTGGGCGCGATCCTCTCCGATGCGGTACTGGGAAAATATCGAACTATTATCTATCTATCCCTCGTGTATTGCGCCGGTCATTTCGCCCTGTTTATAGATGAGACCCGAGTCGGTTTGTTCCTTGGTTTAACTCTCATTGCTTTAGGCGCCGGAGGTATAAAACCCAGTGTAGCGTCCAATGTGGGTGATCAATTTGGGCGCAGCAACCAACATTTACTGTCGCGGGCTTATTCTTGGTATTACATGGGGATCAATATTGGATCATCCACTTCATCGCTCCTTATTCCTTGGTTGTTAGAGCACTTTGGTCCTTCGATAGCTTTTGGAGTGCCCGGGGCATTCATGTTTTTGGCAACCTCCACGTTTTGGTTCGGCCGGAAAAAATTTGTTCACGTGCCGCCGGTGGGCAAGTCGTACTTGAAAGAAGTTGTTGGGCCTGAAGGTAGGCGTGTTTTTAAACGCCTAATATTTGTCTACGTTTTGATTGCCGCGTTTTGGTCGCTGTTTGATCAAATGGCGAGCACTTGGGTGCTGCAGGCTGAAAACATGGACAAGGAAGTGTTCGGCTACGAATTACTTTCTTCGCAAATTTTGGCAGCTAATCCTTTTCTCATATTGGCGTTGATTCCTCTTTTCACTTACGTTATTTATCCTGCTGTTGGCAAATTTGTTGCGTTAACCTCCGCGCGTAAAATGTCGGCGGGCATGTTTCTAGCCGCAACCCCGTTTCTTGTAACAGCCTATGCCGAGGCACAAATTCAGGCTGGCTTGGAACCTCATATAGGTGTGCAGCTAGTTGCCTATTTACTTCTGAGCATCGCAGAGGTGTTGCTGGTTATCCCTTGTTTGGAATTTGCATACACGCAAGCACCGCAGAAAATGAAGTCATTGGTAATGTCGTTTTTTTATCTTTCAATTTCAATGGGCAATCTTTTCACAGCTGGCGTTAATCAGTTTATTCAGAATGCAGATGGTACAAGCAAACTTGAAGGAGCGGACTATCATCTGTTTTTCGCAGTATTTATGGCGTTAACGGCTCTTGTCTTTGCCGGTTACATTTATTTTTATAAAGAAGAGAGCATTGTCCAAGACGAAGCATAGGATTAAATAAGGGATGAGGAAATGACGGACACGCCGTATCGGTTTAGCAAAAGTGAAGCGCTTTTTAAGCGGGCAAAACAAGTGATACCGAACGGGATTTCGGGACATTTTAATCCGGCTGTCCAAGTTCCCGCAGGAACTTACCCTTTCTATGTGGAAAAGGCGAAAGGTGCTCATTTTTGGGATGTGGATGGCAATAAGTATATCGATTATATGTGCGCCTATGGCCCGATGATTCTTGGCTATGAAAACCAGCTTATTGACGGTGCTTTTCAACGGCAGGCGGCTAAAGCAGATACCTGCTCGTTGGCGTCCCCAATTATGGTTGAACTTGCAGAGTACTTAGTTGACCTAGTGCCCTTTGCCAGCTGGGCAAGTTTCGCTAAAAATGGTGCTGACGCAACTAATATGGCGGTTCTTATCGCAAGAGCGGCGACAGGCCGCCGCAAGATAATTGCTATCGATGGAGGCTACCACGGGGTCGCACCTTGGATGCTATCGCCAGAAAGAGGAGGGATATCACCACGAGACGGAGCCGAGGTCATTCGAATACCTTGGAACGATATACCCGCATTACGCCAAGCCCTGGCAGATAATAGCGGGCAGGTTGCTGCGTTTATTAGTTCTCCCTATCATCACCCGGTTTATCAGGATAACCAGATGCCCGCTGAAGGCTATTGGAGCACTGTGCAGAGTGTTTTGAAGGCAGCGGGTGTTGTCTCTATCTGTGATGATGTTCGTGCAGGATTTAGAGTGGATATGAAAGGCTCTAATCATTATTTCGGGTACGAGCCAGACCTTACTTGCTACTGCAAGGCAATCGCCAATGGCTATCCGATCTCGGCGCTCATGGGTAATGATGAGCTGAAAGACGCCGCGGAATCGATCTTTCAAACGGGAAGCTTTTGGTTCTCGGCAGCGCCTATGGCTGCAGCTTTGGCTTGCCTTAAAGAGATGAAGGCAATAGATGCTCCTGGGCTTATTCGCGCTACGGGAGAAAGATTAATCGCAGGGCTGAAGGATGTGAGCGATAGCCACGACTACAGGTTGCAAGCAACAGGCATGCCTTCTATGCCTTTTTTAAGAATCGTTCATGAATCTGGTGCGGGTTTTCATCAGGCTTTGTGCGGTGAGGTGACCCGTCATGGGGTGTTCATGGCATCCCATCACAATTTGTTTGTGTCGGCCTCTCACACTGACGATGATTTGAAAACCACTTGGGATGTTTTTGACAAAGCATTTAGCACCCTCAAAGCAAAGTACGGCGGCGACTAATTCCAGTTACCCGCCGGTTCTGCCCTCGTTGTTAGGGTACAGTCTCAACGATGTTTGTATTGGGTGGGGCAGTAACCGCGATTCACCTCGGTGCTGCGTAATTTAACATGTTTGGTATCTCGACCAGAGACCCGTTCACGCCAGCGGTTAAAGCTTTTAGGTTTAAGGTTTTTTCGCATAAACTTAATGACGTCGGCTTCGGACAAACTGAATTGGTTTTCAATGGCTTCGAACGGAGTGCGGTCTTCCCACGCCATTTCGATAATTCGTGATTCTTCGCTGGGGGAGGGGGGCATTTTTTGCAGTCCTGCTTTCTGTTGGTCAGCAGGGTATACGAGGTGATTTGTTAGAAAGACCACTTCTATTCGTAATTATTTTCACTAATCATTCTTGTTAAAATTTTCTAAGCTGGAGTTTAGGTCCATCAGCTTGATGAGTAGGTCTTGCAGTGCATTGTCAGAATTGGCAAAAGCGCGCACTTTAAGCTGCAGTTCGCTGTATTTACCCTGAAGTCCACTACGCAAACTTTGGTCCGATTGAACTTGAACGGATTCCAATTGGTGGACAGTGGTAGCCTGTAAAAGGTTAAAAGTAGCTAGAGACGCATCCGCAGACCGTGCTGCTTTAAAAAATTTCGGCTCACAAATTTTTTGTTTGAAATGACTACTCGATGATGTGTATCTATAACAGTCGATGTCATAGTCCTCATCTAAGTTGAGTTCGTTAAAGCGGTTGATAAATTCCTCTTCAGTCTTGCTAATCAATGCCCTAATACTTCGACGGTTCATGTTCGAATAGGGCGTAACAATAATTTCAGAAGGGACTCCATTCGCTACGTTCGTTTGTTGCCGTTTTTCTTGAGCTGAAAGCGAGGTAGGAATAAAGGTCAGAGATACTAGTAGAGCGTAAATTGCTAAGGTTTTCATGGTGCTCTCCAATGGCTAGTAGTGTTATTGGACAGCAATCCCTGGCTGCCCAATAGGTTGAGCTGCAGATACACTAACCCTATAGGGTCGCGCTTGGCGAGTGAGAGTGAAGTTTTTCAGTATAGTGGAATGAATGTTTATGAGTTTTGATCATTTTCCAATTCTGCCATACGTTGTATTCTGCTTTCCTCCTCAGCAATGACTGATTTGATTTCTAACATCACGCCATCTACATCTGCGGGATCGGTAGGCGCCTGATAGAGACCGGTCAAAGGAGAATCAGGTCGCAGGTCGCCAGATTCAAACAGTTCCCAGATTTCCTTAGCAAACTGTGTGTCTAAAAGTTCAGGTGCAAATTGACCGTAAAAATCTCTGATTCTATTGACGTCACGAGCCAACATGGATTCAGCGTTGTTATTAGCTGCTGCATCAACCGCTTGGGGTAGGTCAATTATCACTGGCCCATTTTCGTCTTGCAAAATATTGAATTCAGAGAGGTCTCCATGAACAACGCCAGCGCAAAGCATTTGCACCACAAAACGTATGACTTTCCCGTGTCCTGAAATAGCTTGTTCATGAGTAAAGTTCACATCGCCCAAACGTGGGGCCACGTCGCCTTCAGCATCCTTAACGAGTTCCATCAGTAGTACGCCGTCAACACAAGAGTAAGGCTGCGGTACGCGCACACCTGCTTGATGAAGTTTTCTCAAGGCGTCTACTTCCGCACTATGCCAAGTTTCTTCTTGCTGCTGACGGCCAAACTTAGAGCCTTTATCCATTGCTCGGCTGCGTCGGCTGTTACGAGATTTTCTACCTTCTGTGTAGAGAACCGCCTGTTTAAAACTTCTATTTGCCGCCTCTTTATACACTTTTGCACAGCGAACTTCTCCGCCACAGCGCACTACAAACACGTCTGCTTCTTTGCCGCTCATCAAACGGCTAGTTACTTCGTCAATAAGTCCCTCTTCGATAAGAGGCTGTATTCTTTTCGGGGTTTTCATTATGTGCTCTAGCCTAAATGCTCCAGCCAATTAGCAGGTAGACGGCGACGCTTATCGCTCCGACTATTACTGCATAAGGCAATTGGGTTTTTACATGATCAATATGATCGGACGCGGCGCCAGTTGATGCCAAGATTGAAGTATCGGAGAGAGGTGAGCAGTGGTCACCAAATACTCCGCCACCGGAAACTGCTGCGATAGTAGCGAAAACGACTGTACTGAGTTCATCACCTGAAAACGCAAAGGCGAGTGGTACGGCAATAGGTATCATAATCGCGTAGGTCCCCCAAGAGGTGCCTGTTGAAAAAGCGATAATTCCAGTAAGTAAGAAAGCGAGCATTGGCAGCAGGCTAGGTGTTAGCCATGCCTCTGTTGCGCCCACTATATAGTCTGCCGTGTTGAGCGCGGCGGAGAGGTCATTGAGAGAGTAGGCTAATGCGAGAATAATAACGGCAGGCATAATGCCCTTGATGCCATCCATAGCAGTGTTCATAATTTCAGCAAGGGGCACTCCTTGAATGCGCATAACGATGCCAGCTACCACCGAGGACAACAGGAAAGCTTCCATTGGTTTAGCGCTGCCGGTAACAATGACGGATCCCACGGCGAATCCTATAACGATGATTACTGGGAAAATAAAATTCCAAAACAAACTGGTATTGATGCCGGGGTAAGGCTTTATGTTTGTCAGCTCAACACCCATCAAAGGTTGAGCCCCTTCGGCCAATACTTTGTTTTCATTTAGCGCACGCTGTTCAGCTGCTTTCATTGGTCCAAAATCAGGAATGATGCCGATGGCGATAAGGCCAACCATGACCACAGCCAGCCAAGCGTAAATATTAAAAGGAATAGAATAAATAAAGGCGGACATAGCGTCGCCCGCATTATCAATTGGACCCATCCCTATAGTGAGTCCAGCAACCAGGACAGCCCAGCCGGTGATGGGTACAAGGATACTGACCGGAGCGGAAGTGGAATCACAGATGTAGGCAAGTTTTTCTCGTGATATTTTAAAGCGGTCTGACAAAGTTCGCATGGTCGCGCCAACGAACAAGGGGCTGAAATAATCGCTGAAATAGACGAACATTCCCATAAACCAGGCAATAAGTTGAACTCGAACCCGGGTCATTTGACGGCCTTCAATGAACTTGGCGAAGTTTAAAATGGCGCCGGTGCGCTGAAAGAAAGCTATTGAGATGCCTATGAATATCTCAAGCAACAAAATCCACGAAAAGTCTGTGTTGCCCAAAGCGCTTTTGAGTAGATTTGGGAACCCCATGAGGCCTTGTCCTGCTACCAAGACCCCTGCTAGGCAGGCAAACGCAAGCGAAAACACAGTGTTTCTAGTAATGAATGCTAATGCGATGGCAACTGTCGCCGGGATCAGAGAAAGCGGTCCAATGTAATCGAGGGTTTCCATATTACTTCCTAATTCTGTTTGTTAGGATTGATCATTGAGGGCGGCGATCGCGATCTCAATCTAAGTTTTGCTCTACTATTTTTCAGCCATCAGTAAAGCTAACACTTAACGGCTTGTGCTGCTAGATTTCTGCCCGCCCACGAAAGCGCTCTACACGAGAAATTACTTCAAAGCCTAATCTTCGCAGTGGCTCTGGGGGCATCCAGCTGGCTTGGCCAAACAGTCTAGCTACATCGGGAATTGGTTTTCCTTGGGCGCTATCGGCTAAGAGCTTGCCAAATAGACTTCCTTTAACGACTCCTCCACCGTTGCAGCCAGCTGATACAAAAAGTCCTGGTTGGGTTTCTCCGAACACGGCACCTCCATTGAAAGTGAAGCCCACGGCCCCTCCCCAGATTTGCTCCAAATGAATCGGCCCTAGCTGCTTAAAGCGTTTGCTCAGATTTGTTTTAAGTTCGTTTTCAATCCGCTGAATAGGTATTTCTTTTTCATAGCCGTAAAGGCAGCGTATAAGCATGCGACCGTCTGAGGTCCTACGAAGGGTGCTTCCCAGGCGGTGAGTTGGCAGGAGTCCCCAGTTTGAATCGCTGCCAAGTGAATTTAGTAGGGCTGGATCTAGTGCAGGAGTGATGCCAGCGTAGGTATACATTGCAACCAGTTTCGAAGCTGCGAAGCCTAAGGATTTTGCAAAAGCGTTGTTTGTGACAATAACCTTATTAGTTCTTATGCTTCCTCGTGGGGTTTTTATTATCCACGAACCGTTTTGCTTAAGTAGTTTTAACGCTGGAGTGTTTTCGTAAAGTGCCGCATTTTTTGGCAAGTGCTGGCAAAGAGTCCGTATTAGTGCAGCTGGTTGTACTAAATAGCAGTGGGGCGAGTAAATCCCGCTTTGATAGAAATTGCTGCCTATTCTTTCGTTTAACTCGGCTCTGGTCAGGTCCTCGAAAGGCAGCTTAGCACCTTCTAAAAATGCTCGGTACTTCGCTAAAGATTTGCTTCCTTGTTTTCCCGCCGCCCCACGATAGGTTCCGGTTCGCACTAATTGGCAATTGGATTCTGATTTTCCAACAATGCTAGAGATCTCAGCCATTGTTCCAGCAAGGAGCTGATTGCATTCATCCATCTTTGCCAGTTGTTTTGGGTTGGCGTCATTTGCCAAAGAAATTTCAAGTAAAAATCCTGAGTTACGCCCAGAGTTGCCTTCTCCAATTTCACTGGAATCAATAATGGCAATTTTGTCATCTGGTGCGGTTGTATGCCATTGAGAGGCAGCGGCTAGTCCAGTATAACCGGCGCCTATTATTGCCACATCAGCTGTTATGTCATTTTCGAGCATCGGGTTTGGCTGCCGCTTTGCCAACAAGGCATTCCAACCACTTTGAGATTGATACTGAGGATGGGACTGATTATTCACAGTGGAAGAGAGGCTCTTTGATGAGTGGATTTAGTGTCGGCATATTGGCTCTAAAACGTTGTCGGCTACGCGGCTATCTGGATTGAGCTATTGAGGTAATCATATAGGGCTCTTCCACTTCATCATCCCATTTGCTGGCTTTTGCAATTTTGCACACTTTTTGCGGCTGCAAAATTTTTGGCTCAAGCAACGAGTCAAATTGTTTTACATCACAGAAGTTTGGATCCAACCACTTATCAATAATCTCGTTATCGGCAAAGGGTAGAATCAACGGCATTGATTTAGGGTGTATATTTTCCCACTCTGGCAACGGTGGTGGAAGCGTAATCACCGACGCGCTATAGACGCTCTCACCAGTGGCCTGATTAATGGTTTCTTTATAAAGTCCGCCAAAGGCGATAGCAGAGTTTTCTAAGGAAATTTTGTGGTAGGTTTTTTTGTCACCCAGACCTTCGACAAAGGCACTGGCTGGAATGATGCAACGTGATTGGCGGTATGGTTTATAAGCTATCGATTTGCTGCTATTTAATTTGTCAGAGCGAGAATTGAAACTGGCATATTTGTAGTTTGGCTTCAGCGTCGAAGAGTCTAAAAACAGCCACCAAATAGCATCGGACAAATGACGTCTGCCGTCTTTCTGATGAATGATTTGTATGACGCTGCCAGGTGCAATGTCGGGCTTATTACGGAGAGGGTACAGATCCACCCCTAACACTTCCATCAAGTAGCGTATCTCCGGGCTATCAATAACGTTCATCCTTCCGCACATGCAGTCAGCTTATCAAAACTGCGGTAGGGGGAACAGCTCACGGTAAATTTAAGTCCAAGCTCAGTGGGTAGGCTAAGTGCTAGCATTGTTTGGCAAAAAAAAGCAGCTGCCTATCGTTTTCAGTTCCATGTGGCTTTAATTAATAAGGAAGATGGTTTTTTGGCGCCATCTTGGGTAGGAGATTGTAGGTCAATATCGCTGTATCCTAGCTCTGATAACAGCGCTCCCCAGTCATGACTTGTTCTAAAGTACCAGGGTGCCGGATTTGTAAAACCTGAACTAAACCCCTGCCAGGTTCCTTGCTTCCAGCCGCTGCTTAGCTCAGGAAAATTAAATGGATGGAGCGTCTGGATAAGGAGGTGGGAATTTTTAGTGAGCAAGGGTTGAAGGCTGATAAGTAAGTTGCGAACCGATTCATCTCCAAACAGGGAAAAATTGCATATGGCCAAGTCAAATCTTTCATTTATATTGGCAGTAGTTATTTGATTGAAAGGAAGTTGGGTGAAGTTACAGTGAACTGAATTGTTGAGAGATTGTGCGTGCTCTATAAGTTTCGGAACGGCATCCACTCCGGTCACTTTGCAGCCTTTTGCCGCCAGAACTCGGGCGAGCCAACCCTCGCCACAGCCAACATCTAACACATCTCGCGCACCAATGTTCAAAGCAGCTTCGACTACCGCCTGATTCGTCACTGCAACCCGGTTCGGTATTTCATTGTTGGATATTGCGTTTATCCACGGACTCGCATTCTCATGCCAAGAATCGAGAATTAATTGCTCCTGTTCAATTGCCATTCCGACTAGTATTCCTGACGTAGGCTTTGGTTTAATCGGTTTCTGTAATAAGCGCAGGGTTGAACACAGTCACCACTGCACTGACAGCGTCGCTGCTTTCAAATCGATCGTGTTCCCAGGCTTCCCCTTCGTCTTCGATACTGTCGGCACATCGATATAGGAACGACGCCAGTTCTCGGAGAGCGTCTGGGTCGCCGATGATCGTGGACTCCTGAAAAAATTCTAATTCATCATCGTGCTTTCTTCCGTAAATTTTCATACTTCTCCTAAACTGTGCTTTTAAAAGTGATTGCTGGATTCGATGTGGTTTACAAGTAAGCCCAGCGTGTTAATAGTGCGGCCTGTCCTCGATAGGTTTCTGACTCATCAACAACGTTCCATACCACTGCTTCTTCAATCCTGAAACGCTTTCCGCTTGCAGAAATTCTAATACCTTGGTAGTCGTCTATAAAACCATTCTCACTTACTCTCGCTAGGAGTCTGTCCCGCTCTGTTTGCGTGACGGGTTCTGCTGATTTTTGCGAGGGTAGTTTAGTGAAAGACTGCCAGTCTAGCTCAAACAAATTTAGTGCGGTTTGATTTCCATAATTGAATAGCGGTGGTTGCTCAGCGCCATGTGAAACAACCGCATAGTGCGCGAGAAAAAGTAGCTCGGGAGTCACTTCTTCACCGCTTTGGATTTTCGGCATAGATCGTCGAGTTTGCTTTAAAAAACTATCGATCAAAAGCTTACTGTGCTTCTCAAACAAGAGTCCATTGGGTTTTGGAGAAGGCATGTTTTAGGCCTTTAACTCATTGGTGGGCATAGTAGGGGAGCAAGGTAGATAAGTAAAACCAAACGCTTTATACATGTTGGTCTAACAATATCGGATTTCCATCTGGGTCGAAAAGCATACAGCTGGCAGGTCCGGAGGTGGATTCATCGGCTTCTTCTAACAAATCGACTCCAGTTGCCTTGAGTTGCTTTTGAACGTCGCGAATATCGGTAAAATTTTCAAGGGGCTGGCATTGTGAATCCCAACCGGGATTAAAAGTGAGAACGTTCTTATCAAACATGCCTTGAAATAAACCGATTGTATGATCTTTGTTGCGTATGATTAGCCAGTTATCCTCTGGATTGCCACCCACCACAATAAAACCTAATTTCTCATAAAATGCTTGTGATGCCGAAATGTCCTTCACTGCTAAGCTGACAGAAAATGCGCCTAAATTCATTTTTCTCTCCTTAAACGGGCTGTAACTGATTATTTAAAAGTGGTGGCTCTTAATCTACTGCTTCATATTGTTCCTCGCAATCTTCATCTTGCTTTTATGGCTTTTTTCTTCTCCAATGGGCCTAAGGGGAATTGCAATGAATCAAATGAAAATAAAAGTTAAGACGCACTTAACTCTATGGGTGGTGTTTTGGGTTGGAATGCAAAGCGCGGTGGTGGGAGCCAATGAGGGCTCTATTGCTTTTGTTGGAGCGACCATCATCGATGGGACTGAAGCAGCCCCCCTTATCGATGGTGTCGTGGTGATAAGTGACGGCCGGATTAGGTCAGTAGGACCGCGATCTGACGTAGACGTGCCTGCAGATGCAGAAATCTTAGATGTGACGGGTATGACGATCATGCCCGGAATCGTTAATGCCCACGCTCATGTTGGGGGAACGGTAGGGCTGGCCACCGGAAATTACAATCTCGAGAATCTGACTCGGCAATTATCTCTGTTCGCTCGCTACGGGGTGACTACGGTAAACAGTTTGGGCGGTGATGAAGAAGAGGGGTTTGATCTTCGCAATGGGCAATACCATCAGAATTTACTGCGATCTCGTATCATGGTGGCTGGTGACGTGGTAACGGGCACCGACATAGACACGGTTCGCCAGCAGGTCAATAAGAACGCCGACAGAGGGGCGAATTTTATTAAAGTTAGAGTGGATGACAACTTAGGGCGATCAGAGAAAATGGACCCTAAGTTAGTCGATGCCTTGATCGAACAGGCTGCACTACGCAGATTGCCAGTGGCAGTGCATTTGTTTTACTTGGAAGATGCAAAAGCCATTTTGAAAGCCGGTGCCAGCTTTATTGCTCATAGCATCAGAGATTTGATCGTGGACGACGAGTTTATGGACTTGGCGCGAAACGAGGATGCTTGCTATGTGCCTACGTTAACCCGAGAGGTATCAACCTTTGTCTATGGGGGTGAGCCGGCGTTCTTTGATGACCCCTATTTTTTGAAAGAAGTTGATGAAAATGTGTTGGAAACGCTTAAGAACCCTGAACGGCAGGCTCGAATGGCAAGTAGCGCCAGTGCTGCCGCCTATGAAGCGGGTCTAGATATTGCGATGAGCAACGTTAAAATTCTTTATGAAGCCGGAGTGCTAATCGCTATGGGTACTGATTCTGGTCCACCCGCGCGATTTCAAGGGTATTTTTCCCATCTGGAAATGCAGATGATGGCGGATGCGGGTATGGCTGCGATAGATGTGATTCGCTCTGCAACAGCTGTGGCAGCTGAGTGCCTTAATGCCAGCGATGTGGGCACGTTAGAACCTGGCAAGTGGGGAGATTTGGTCTTGCTTCGAGATAATCCGTTGGAGGATATTGGGAATACTAAATCAATCGAGGGGGTTTGGATTGCTGGAAACAGAGTTCCGGACTAGTCCGAAACTCTGCTCAGCGGTAGTGCTCAGGCTTAGATAGCGACGATGTTGTCTGCTTGTGGGCCTTTTTGTCCGTCTGATACTGTGAACTCAACTCGCTGACCTTCAGCTAGTGTCTTGAAGCCACTGCTTTGGATTGCGCTGAAATGAGCAAATACGTCTGGTCCGCCTTCACGTTCGATAAAACCAAAACCTTTGCTTTCGTTGAACCACTTAACTGTACCTTGAATTGTCTCTGACATAATAATTATCCTGTTTGGATGTAAAATTTCTCTAAGATGAATTTCAGCTTAGAACACGTGCTTAAAATTTTGGCTGGTACTTATGAACTACAGGACGAGGTATTACAAAGAAGACGTCGAAATGGGGACAATAAATAACGTTGCTTAGTCTCAAGCTTGGGGGCATTGTACATCTAATCTGCCCGCCGTCAAATGTTTAAACTGACTTTTTTCAATAAAAACCGAACCTTATACTATTCTAAATGAAGTTTTTGATACGATCCTCTGCAGCATAACCACTGTTTATTACCGTAACAAGACCCTAGCGTAGTTGGATTCGCAGATAATTCACAGTTGCGGGGCAAAATTTAAGGGATTAATGAGGCTCTGGTGGCGCCATTGTCTTTGTCAGCCGCCTGCTGGCGTCGCCGTTGCTCGCCTTTTAATCTTAGCGCTTCCCGATTGCTGTCATCCACTTTTGAATAGTCCTCACGCCAGTCTTCTGGACCGGGCCAAGCCGCTCCAGAGCGCTTTATGGTGCCTGGTTCGTCAGCATCGGTGAGTAATTGCAAACCTTGTTCTAGTATTAGCCGCTGCATTGCCTTGTCATAGGGGGCTCCACAAGGGTTTCCTAAAGGAAGATCTGAATGGAGGTAGCGCGGAACGTTGCAGCGCTTCACAATATCCATGGCAGAGCCAAGAACAAGCGTTGGGATACCATTGGCCTCAAGAATCCTAGCGACCAGACTCACGGTCTGGTGGCAAACAGGTCACAAGGGCACTAACAGTGCGACATCAGCTTGCTGCTCTTGGCAGCGTTTGAGAATTTCCGGTCCGTCCTGCTCAATGGTTGTCCGCTGACTATATTCGGTGGGAAGGGAGTGAAAATCTTCGGTAATACTGCCTATCTTGCCTTCATTGACCAAATCCTGAAGTTGCTCAAGAGGCAGAAAAGAGGGCACGTCATTGGTGTGCGTCACGCTGTGGTGCCAGCTCAATTCCTCAGTATAAAGTGCAGCAGGAATTGGGCAAATAGGAGTGGAGTAAACAGCTCGGCGGCTTTTCCCTTCATATGAGTCTGGCATCGCGGTAGTAATCACAGCGATTTTTGAACTGGACAATGGCCTGCCGAGGGGGCTGAACGGTGCTTCGGTGTGCTGTGCCCATTGGTAATCAGACTGATAACCCTGAGCTCGATAATAGTCTCGAGTTCTTTCCATGTAGGGCACATCGTATTTTTCTGCCACGTTTGACTCCCATTGAGTTCGCGCGCTGAGCGGCGATTCTAGTTTTCTGGTGCATCGCCGGATAATAGCGTGATTGATCTACTTATTTATAGACGAAAAGCAAAATAGCCTCCAAGACTATAAGCGCCATTTCAGATACGTTCGGCATCCTCTTTGTTACTGACCTCATTATACTACTGGTATTGAAATGCAGAGATCGAGAGACAAACAGGCGCTCTGCGGCATAATGAACTGTCCACAAAATAAGGAGAAACACATGAGTTCAGCAATGGAAATTAGAGAAGTAGATGTTGCGATTATTGGAGCGGGCACTGCTGGCATGACTGCATACCGTGCGGCGAGAGAGCATACCGATAATGTGGTGGTTATAGAGTCAGCTGTCTATGGAACGACTTGTGCACGAGTCGGATGCATGCCAAGCAAGCTTCTTATTGCTGCGGCTGAGGTGAGTCATCAAATTGATCATTCTGCCCAGTTTGGTATCGATGTGTCTCATAAGTCGGTGGATGGCCGGCGAGTAATGGATAGAGTGAAATCCGAGCGGGACAGGTTTGTGGGATTCGTGGAGGAGGCTGTCGAAGAGTGGCCGGAAGAACATAAAATTATAGGTAAAGCGACCTTTGCTGGAACCAATGAATTGCTGGTAGAAGACCATACTAGAGTGATTGCTAAAAGAATTGTCATTGCAGCCGGGTCTCGGCCTGCGGTTCCGGGCCCTTGGTATGAATTGGGTGATCGGCTGTTAATAAATGATGATGTCTTTGAATGGGACGAGCTTCCTGAGTCTGTGGCTGTGGTAGGCACGGGTGTTATTGGATTGGAAATTTCTCAGGCACTATCGCGCTTGGGAGTTAGGACTCATTTGTTGGGTGTGGGAAATCAATTTGGTCCAATATCAGACCCTGCGGTCAATAATGCAATGAAGAAGGTGCTAGCGTCAGAGTTAACTCTTTCCCCTGATGCAATGGTTGAGGCTGTCATTCGCACGGAAGCGGGAGTTGAAGTTAGCTATAGAGAGAATAATCAAGTACACAAGGCGAGCTATGATTACTTGTTGGCAGCAACAGGCCGTCGATCTAATTTGGACAGTCTACATATCGAAAAAGCGGGAATTACTCTAGACGAGAAGGGAGTGCCAAGCTTTAACGATGCAACGGGTCAAATAGAAAACGGGCCGATCTTTATTGCCGGAGATGTGAGCAATGCTCATCCTCTGCTTCATGAAGCTGCGGATGATGGAAAAATCGCCGGTGACAATGCGGGGCGCTATCCTGACGTCCGCACAAGGCCGCGAAGGGCTCCACTGTCGGTTGTTTTTACTGATCCACAAATCGCTATGACAGGCGCCACTTATAAACAACTTATCGAGAGTAATATTGATTTTAGCGTCGGTGAGAACAGCTTCGAGGATCAAGGAAGAAGCAGAGTAATGGCGAAAAACAAAGGCATGGTTCGTCTCTATGGAGATAAGCAAACCGGTCGGTTTTTGGGCGCTGAAATGGTAGGCCCGGCGGCCGAACATATAGGCCATTTACTGGCGTGGTCGGTGCAGCACCGTCTGACAGTGCAACAGATGCTCGACAGCCCTTTCTATCACCCGGTTATAGAAGAAGGGGTTAGAACTGCACTGCGCAATTTGGCTCGCAATTTAAAAATGGGCCCTGTCCCGGTAGAGCGCTGCCTCGACTGTGGTCCAGGGGCGTAGTTCAGGCTTTTACGATTAATCAATTATGCAGTTAGCTAGGATTAGAAAATGATAGAAGTATATACAGCGAACACACCCAATGGGATTAAGATTCCGATAGCTCTTGAGGAGCTTGGGCTAGAGTACAAACTCATCCTTCTTAACTTGGGCAAAAGAGACCAGAAATCTGATGCCTTTTTGGAGATAAATCCCAATGGCCGGATACCCGCTATCATCGATCACGATGTGTTAAACCAGCAGGGTAAGCCGTTAAGCATATTTGAGTCAGGTGCCATATTGCTGCATTTAGCAGAGAAAGCGAAAAATTTGTTGGGTAAGTCTGTGCAGGATAAAACAGCGGCTTTGGAATGGTTGTTTTTTCAAATGGGTGGGGTAGGGCCAATGTTTGGGCAAATAAACTATTTTCGAGGGTCCGAGAAATACCCTTCTGAGAATGCGGTTGCGCGTTTTGTGGAGGAATCTAACCGATTGCTGTCTGTTTTAGAGAGTCGATTAAGCTCGGTCACATGGTTGGCAGGTGAGTATTACACAATTGCTGACATTGCTAACTATGGATGGCTACGATATGCCGAAACAACGGGTCTTGCATTGGAGGCGTATCCGGCCGTGCAACGATGGTTGGAGCGGGTAGAGCGTCGTCCAGCCATACGTCGTGGATTGGCCCGAGTTGATAGCCCTGATATCCTATTTGAGTCAAGCCTCGCTAGTCTGGCTGTTCAGGCTTAACCACTGCTTCGGTGATTGGCCTGTTTTCTTACGAAACACTCTTGCCAGTGCCGAAGCGTTTTCATATCCCACCTGATTTGCCACCCAACCCACTGGTTTTCCTTTTTTAAGATGGTTCTGAGCTAAGGCAACACGCCATTCGAGCAAATAATCTCCGGGTGGCTGTCCTAGCTGCTCTTTAAACAGTTCGGCGAACTTAGAGCGCGACATGGCGCTTAGCTCAGCCAGTGTCTCCAGTGACCAGCTGTTCTCTGGTGCTGCATGCATCGCCATGATGGCCTTGGAGAGCTGTGGATGGGCTAAGCCGGACAGTAGTCCGGTTTCGACAATGCCCGAGTCCATTGCGAATCTTAGCAAATGGATGATGAATACCTCGGTGAGCCTATCCATCATGGCGAGTCGGCCATTGTTTTCCGCGAAAGCCTCTTTGAATAAGAGATCGGTGATTAAACAAAGCGGGGCCGCTTCAGCTAGCTTAATAACTAGCAATGAAGGTAGGGCGTTAGCGAGAGGGTTTTTTGTTCCAGTGCCATATTTTACCGTGGCGCAGACTACCTGAGCATTGTCTTCTTCTGTCGCCATCAAACGGTGCTGTGCCGGTCTCGGGAAAAAAAGTACACAGGGCTCGTTGAGATGAAGTTTTTTGCCATTGTGATCCACAACTGTTAATGATCCGCTTTCTAACAGATGTAAGTGTCCCTCTTCAGTGCCGTCAGGACTAAAACTCGAAAGACCGCATAAATTTCCGGTGTAAAAAACGCCTGCCGAAATGGCGAAATTGTTTAGAACTTCTGAAAGCTTATCCAACGTGGTTATCCTGAAAATATTAAGACTGGCAGAATAGTAGCGGATTGCTGATTGACTCACCAGTGTGGACGATAAGGGCCAAATCGCGGCTTAACAGACGCCTTCTCTAAGGGGGCGCCCGTATGATTCTAATTAAGCAATAGTGCGATTAACTCCAAACGGAAACAAAGGAATTTTCATATGACTTTAGCCATCAAATCACAGCAAGAGTTTAATGAGGCTTTGGCCTCGAACGAATGGGTGCTTGTAGATTTCCTCGCGAGCTGGTGCGGACCCTGTAAAAGCATGGCCCCGATTTTTGACGCCGTGGCCCAGGAGCATAGCGATGATCTCCTAGCTGCAAAAGTAGATGTTGATGAACACGGCGAAATCGCGGCACAGTTTAATATTCGAGGAGTGCCGACACTCGCACTGCTCCACAAGGGTAAGCAAGTCGCTCAGCTGGTGGGAGCGCAGCCAAAATCTGCGCTCGAAAAATGGATAGGCGAACACAAAGAAGCCGCTTCGGACTAGCTCTTAATTCCCTGTCGTGGGAACTGTCTGTGGAGCTCTTATACCGCAGCGACGTCAAATCTCTCCGAGGACAATTCGGCCCTCTTGTGCTGCCTAAGCCTATGCTTGGCAGCTCTTTTTATGTCTAATTACACAATCAGGTTTGTGGAGTGAGTTGCCTAGTGGGCGTGTCAACAGCGTGATACTCTACTCAGTCATTAAAGCAATGTGGAGAGCAGCTGTGAGAACTCGTTTTGTTACTGGTGCGACTTCACTTCAAGCAGTTGGCTTATGTGCGCTTCTTTTACTAAGCGGGGCATTGTTCGCACAAAATGACATTTTAGCGCGAGGTAAATCAATGGATTCCAACGTCACACCCTCTCCCATCAACGGCGTCACATTCAGGACGATCCAAAATAACGGTATTTCAATGCGTATCGCTGAGGCTGGAACGAGCGGGCCGCTGATTCTATTTGCACATGGTTGGCCTGAGTCTTGGTATGGTTGGCGACATCAGCTTACTTTTTTTGCGGAGGCTGGCTATCGGGTCGTGGCACCTGATATGCGAGGTTATGGTAAAACCGAAGCGCCAAAGGAAGTGACAGACTACGATATCGTGACGATAGCGGCAGACATGACTGGGATTCTGGATGTGTTGGGTGAAGAGCAAGCAATCATGGTGGGCCACGACTGGGGAGCTATAGTGGCTTGGAACACTGTATTGCTTCACCCGGATCGATTTACAGCTCTTGTTGCCATGAGCGTTCCTTACGGAGGTCGGCCACCTGAGTCTCCAATGGATACTTGGCGTAAAGTTTCTGGAGAGAATTTTCACTATATTCTCTATCACAATGAGCCTGGTGGGGTCGCTGAAGCCGAATATGACGCGAATCCAGTAGGATTGTTGAGCCGCTTGTATTTATCTCCTGACTCACCTCGTCATCCGCCTTTAGTAACCGATCATGCACGCAGTGCGGGAGGGTGGATTGATCGCCTAGGAGAGTCGAAAGGGCTGCCTGATTGGCTCAGTCAGAACGAGTTGGATTATGTTGTTAGCGAGTTCGAAGAAGCTGGTTTCCGTGGAGGTATGAACTACTACAGGAATTTTCATCGGAATTGGGAGATCACCGAGCATTTGCAAGATGTAAAAGTTAAGGTGCCTACTGTGTTTATCGCTGGCGCTGATGATATGGTGATTGCTCACAGCAACGAGCAACAATTACAAGGAGCCATGTCTAAGATCGCAGAGGATTTTCGAGGAGTGATATTGTTCCCCGGGGTAGGCCACTGGGTACAGCAAGAGGTTCCTGACCAGACCAACCGGGCTATTTTGGATTTTCTCAACGGGCTTTAATAGCATTCTTCTCTCCGTAATGGCAGTGAGATTGCTGCCATTTCCAATTGCGTGGGTTTGCGCCGCTGGCACTAATCAACTTTATTGAAACCAATGACAAAGATGTTTTGGTTTCCACTTAAGTGAACCCTCGCTTCCCTAGTGTTGGAACTATCCTCAGTTACAAAAGAAAGCGCCTGTTCTCCTAAGTGCCGACTACTGCCTCCATTGATCAAAATAAGTTCTTTATGGTTGGTGCAAAGCGGTTGGTCTTGCTCACTAAGTTTGTGGTCAATACCGCCTTTTTTCGTTTTCTCCAATTCTTCTGACGTACTTTCCATTAGCGCCCCAGCTCTTCCGCCTATAGCCACTTGATCGCAAAATGGCCCCAAAATTTTGTGTAATCATGCTGAGAAGCTAAAAAGTGATAACTTGAGCCCGTTTTATACCCGTATTGGGTCCAAATTTTCCCGCATTCGTCCCTCTTGATCGTAAATGACCTTGTAATATCGCATCCGTGAATTAACACCAATTTTTATAAGTGATATGGGAATAACCAAGTTGGCTGGGAGTTAACAACCGCCAACTTGAAGCGCTTGGTTTTGCGCCATATTGGTGCGACAAGTTTTTTGGACCCGATCATAAAGCCAAGGCTCTTGCAGGAGCCAAATAGAATTGTGTTGCCCATTTTGGGCGTAGCTCGGAGCAAAAAACCCGAGCCTGTCATCGTTTGGAGAAGTCTATGAATAGTCGCGGATTTTATATCGCATTAGAGCAACGAATCTTATTGGACGCCGCGGGTGTGGCGACTGCTGTAGAGACATTGCCCGATCATATTGATACTGCGGTGGCAGCGGCAGAAGATGCCCAAGAGCAGGAAGCTGTTCAGGGCTTGCTTAACGCATTCGCAGAGCAGCCCAGTGAACAGGGTAGCTCTGGCACGAACTCTCTTATTTTCATCGATTCTCGGGTAGAAAACCCAGAGCAACTGTTGGGTAATAGTCTCGATAAGAGTGCTGAAATTTACATGATCGACGCAGATAGCGATGGTCTTGCTTTTATTGCGGATATTCTCAATCAGTATGAAGGCAAAGTAGACAGCCTGCACATCATCAGCCACGGTAATTCCGGAGAGCTATTGCTGGGTAATAAGCATCTCACCAGCGACAGCTTGAGCGGTGAAGATGGTCAGTATCTGGCCATGATGTCTGAAAGGCTGGATAACGAAGCAGATATACTCTTTTATGCCTGCAACGTGGCTGAAGGCAAAGAGGGTAAGCGCTTTGTTGAACAGTTCGCGTTAATTACCGGTGCTGATGTGGCCGCTTCCACTGATTTAACAGGGTCGGTAGCACTTGGCGGCGACGCTGAGCTGGAATACAGCACTGGCAACATTGAAGCACAACAGGTTATCAGTGTTACGAGTCTTAGTAATTACTCCGAGCTTTTAGGAACCCCCGATGCGGGTGGTAATGTCACATTAACCAACGTCTCCGGCGGGGCAACGTCCATAACAGAAGACGCTTCAGCACCGGGCTCGGCCAACGTGCGTTTAACACCGACAACCTTGAATGATGGGGCGAACCCAACTCCCACCGAAGTTCGGGTTACTAGTATCACAGGCGGCACGCTAACCCAGTCAGATGGCAGTGCGATTGTGGTTGGTGCTGCTGGCACCAAGCTCACTCTAACTGGAGGGAACTATGATTTCCGGTTCACCCCGGACGCCAATCGAGACACAGATGTGACGTTTACGTACGCGGTTGTAGAGTCTGGAGGTGAGACTAATTCAGCAGATTCAACAGCGACGATTTCGGTAACTGCAGTTAACGATGCGCCGACTGCCAGCAACGTAACTCTTCCAAACGTCGATGAGGACACTACTTCCCCGACTGGCACAACCGTGTCCAGTTTGTTTGGCGGGGCTAATTTCAATGATGTAGACACTGGCTCCAGCATTGGCGGCATTCTAGTGGTTGGCAACACAGCGGATCTCCTTTCTCAAGGTACTTGGGAGTATTCCACAGATGGCACTAATTTCTTTGGAATGGGAACTGTAGCTGATAACGGCACTGCATTGGCTCTATCTGCCAGTACACAGCTCAGGTTTGTGCCCGCTGCAGATTACAACGGTGCGCCACCAGCATTGACCGTAAGAGTGGTTGATAACACTGTGTCAGATTTCACCAGTGGCGGTGCGAGAGTCACCACCGACAGTTCCAGCAACGGTGCCGCTACTGGCATCGCTGCTGCAACAACCACAGTCGGAGTCACAGTTAGTGCTGTAAACGACACACCAACCCTTACTGAAGGTGGAGAGTTCACAGCAATCTTAGAAGACCAATCACCGAATAATGGAGTGACTGTGTCAACGTTTCTTAATGGTTTGGTCAGCGACATCGACAACAACTCATCTGATATTGGGTTGGCCATAACGGGCACTGACGTATCTTCAATGACTGGTTCCGGCAGTGACTGGCAGTATTCGACCAATGGCGGCACTGATTGGACTAACGTTGGTACGGTCTCGAATACCTCTGCGCTATTACTTTCTCCCTCACATTTAATTCGTTTTACTCCAGCCGAAGATCAAGCAGGTAGCGGAACACTAACCTATAAAGCGTGGGATGGATCTACTGGCACCGGCGGTGCAAAGGAAAACCTGACATCTGGTGATAGCAATCGAGTGAGTACAGACTCATTTACCTCTGAAATCGCGGTAACTCCAGTTAACGATGATCCGGTTAGATCCGGCGGCACGAAAACTATTGAAGAAAACACGACTTATGTTTTGCAGACCGCCGATTTAGCTTATACCGCCAAGTCTGGTGCGCCAAATGAGCAATCTGCTGACCAAATCATCTATCAGCTCACTACGCTAGCGGGCAAAGGGAATGTACAAAAACTATTTGGTAGCACTTGGGCGACATTGTCAAACGGCGGCCTCTTCAGTCAAAGTGATATCGACTCCGGCAACGTGCGCTATGTCCATACCGGCGCTGAACTTAGCGCCAACGACACAGACTCATTTGTTTTCACTGTGCGTGACGGTGCTGGTGCAGAGGTAACCAACCAAAATTTCAATTTCACAATTACCAATGTGAACGCGCCGCTGTCATTAACGGACACGACGATAACGGTAAATGAGTTTATCGATGCCGGTGATGTAAATGTGATAAACATTGGCGCAAAAGATGATGACAATTCAGATACAAGTCAGATTCAATTTACGTTGAAATCTCTTCCAAATGCAGGTTTAGGAAAGCTGGAAATTGATAAAGGTGCTGGGTTTGTCGATGCGGCGGTTAACGACACTTTTACTAAGGCCGATCTGGACAGTGGCAAATTTCGTTATGTGCACAACGGTACAGAACCAGTTGGCGCGAATGCCTCAACTACTTTTACTGTCGATGCTACAGACAATAGCCCGGCGGGAATTAACACGGCAGGCAACCCCAGTCCTTCTACCGTCACTAACGAAACTATTACACTTAATATTACATCGAGAAATGATGCGCCGGAAAAGGCAGTAGCCGTGCCGACCATTCCTGAGGGTGGCACTTTAGTCATCGATGAAAATTTTATCGACTTCACAGACCCTGACAGTCCATCAACTCAATTCACGATCATTCTGGATACTGTACCAACGAAAGGGGCTTTGTTTCTTGACGGTGTACGTCTAGGCGTAGGATCAATGTTTCTTCGAAGTGATCTAGTCGCAGATAAAATAGAATACAGGCACTTTGACAGTAATCCAGATGCTGATACCAGCACCATCGATGATTCCTTTAACTACACAATGCGTGACAGAGATGGTGCAACGATCTCTGAGACCCAAAATATTAAAGTCACGCCCAATGATGCAGATAGCGGCGGTGATACAAGCTCAGGAGTTGGGGCAAACAACGACGGTGAAGCGGTTCTGGCTGAAGGCGGCACCCACACTATTACTGACGCTAATTTGGCCAGAACCAACACCGGCACGACCTACACTTTATCTGCGCTGCCATCGAACGGTACATTAAAGTTAAATGGCACAGACTTGGACTTAGGCGCAAACAACAGCTTTACAGCAACAGATATCACCAATGGCAACTTAACTTACGTTCATGATGACACTGAAAATTTCACCGATACTTTCACTTTCAAAGCGGATGGCGGTGCAGACAACACCTTTAACCTAGCGATCACGCCTGTCAATGAAGCTCCAGTGATAAACACTCCGGATGGCACAAATGCGGTAACGATCAGTGTGGTTGAGCACGACGACACTAGTACCGCTTATGTGGCAAACACCCAGAATCTAGATAATCTAGAAAACGCTGTAATTTTGACCACGACTGAGCTCTCTGGCTCAGATATTGATTTGCCCGAAGATTCTAGCCTTTTCTACGAAGTTACCGGCAAGCCACCTGGCGGCGAATTGATGATCTGGAATGGTAGTGCTTATGAGTCGCTTACTAAGGACCGGTTTACTGTTCAAGATGTTAAAGACGGGAAAGTGGCCTATTTCCACACGGCTGGTAAAGAACCAGATGCGGCAAATGACAAATTCACAGTTAAATTGACTGATGGTGGTGCCACTGATAGTGCGCCTCGAACCATCAACATTGCAGTCACCGACTCAAATGATGCACCGTCTACGCAAGGCACTACTTTCACAATCACGGAAGGGGCGACGCAAAATTTGGCGTCGATTCTCAACGGTAGATTCACCGATTCTGATGCAACTGATACTCCAGATAATTTGACTCTTGAGTTAACTGCAATACCTAATGCTTCCGCAGGTAAGATTCAAGATTACTCCGGCGGTGGAGCAGGTGTAACATTAATTGTAGGTAGTACTTTTACAAAAGCAGATTTGGATGCGGGACATATAAGATACGAACACGCCGGCGGTGAGTTTTTTACTGACAATTTTTCTTTTAAGGCCAAAGATAATGGATCTCCCAGTCTTGAAAGCTCTCCAGATCAAGTAAATATATTAATCAGGCCGGTTAATGATGATCCGGTAGTAGGAAATAATAAGGGTATCGTTTCGGGCGATAATCGCTACGAGAATGAAACGTTTACAATTACCTCAGCTCAGCTTTCAAGTACAGACGGTGACCATGACAGCACCCCGACTGCGTCTCAATTAAAGCAGATTCAGTACCGCGTCACATCTGACGTTACTGCGGGTACCTTAACGCTGAATGGCAAGGTGCTTGGTGCGGGCAGTGTGTTTACCCAAGCTGATGTGAATAACGGCTTATTAAAGTATCAGCATACAAAAGAAGGGACGTTAACTGATGCCTTTAGCTTTAAAGTATCTGATGCGGGGGGTGGTAATGAGCCAACTGGCACTTTCAATATCACACTAAATCCAATCAATGATTCTCCGGAACTGGTAGTTGGCAATGCTGTTACCTTATTAGAAGAGGGCGTTAAAACAATTACCGGCGTTTCAATTAGCGATGTGGATGCTGGTTCCGATGATGTAGTAACCACGCTTACTGTTACCAAAGGCACAGTGACGTTTGCTAACACTTCATTAGGTGGAGCGGTGGTTGCTATTGCCGGTGATGGAAAGTCATTGACAATCACAGGTACTGTTGCTGAAACCAACACCATGCTTGGTCAGGGAATACAATATACCGGGGCTGCCAATGAGGTGGGTGCGGATACATTATCAATCAACGTCAATGACCAAGGTAAAACAGGCACAGACCCGGGCGATGCTGCTCTATCTGGAAGAACAATTTCAGACAGCCCAAACACCGGCACAGCAACTGACCAGCAAGCCGATGGCACGATTGGTATTACAATCAAACCGGTCAATGACGCGCCAACAATAGGAGCTTTCACGAATTCAGAAACAATCTTGGAAGATGCTTCTCTAACCCTTGGTAATTTATCATTTGCTGATGTTGACGCAGCAACAGGGAATGTTTCAGTCACACTCGAATCTGTTTCTACTTCGACTACCGGCGGCAAGGTTACAGTCAACGGCGACCTATCCAGCGTCACTGTGTCGGGCAATGCCTCTGGGAAAGTCACGATTACCGGTACTCTTGCTCAGGTAAATGCGGTTCTCAATACGGCCGGCAGTATTACCTATGAGGCTAAAGATAATTTTAATGGTAGTGACACTTTAAGGGCGACAATTAGTGACTTAGGAAACACGGGAGCAGGAGGTGCCAAGTCTGCCACTAAAGACGTTGCTATAACAATTACTCCGGTCAACGATGCGCCTGATGTTTCGACGCCTGTGAGTGTGTCAGGGAATGAAGATACAGATATTACCGTTAAGCTCGAAGCGGCCAGCCTTGATATCTCTGGCAACCCGAATAGTGCAGCCACCCATTTCACTGTTACCACACTGCCTAATGCAGCCCAAGGTGTGCTATATAAGTCAGATGGAACGACGCTTGTAGTTAAAGACGCGCTTTTGACTAAGGCCGAAGCTGAAACCCTAGTCTTCAAGCCGGTCACAAACTCACATGCCAATGCTACTTTTGCCTACACTGCGTTTGATGGTTTGTTAACTTCCGCTATTCAAACCGGCACTATTACAGTCAATGCGGTTAACGATAAACCAACATTGTCGGTCGTTTCATCTGGTGTTACATATCAAGAGGGCGGCGGTTTGGGCGTGGCTGGCACTGCGGTCGATTTAACGACAGGCGCAGTCTCCGTTTCAGATATCGAACTGGTGACTACAAGCGAAGATAATTTCAATAGTTCGCAGTTGGAGATCGATAGAAGTGGGAATGGTACAAACTCAAACGATGTGTTCACTATCGATACCGTAACCAATACCGATATTACTCTCTCAAATGGGTCTAATAATGGGAGCGAAGTTCGAGTCAACGGTGTCTATATAGGGGATATAACTAAGAATTCCAATGGTCAGTTAAGAGTCACGTTCAAAACTGCTGCTGCTCAAACGGATGTTAACACAGTCGCGCAGGCAGTTTATTATCAAAATACGGACGATTCTCCTCCCGCTAATGTTAGCCTAGATGTTAAATTTAAAGATGGGAATG
>JBGCEK010000008.1:0-6906 GCA_045106275.1 Pseudohongiellaceae bacterium
TTGATCCTCGCCTCTTTGCCAGTCTTGCCATTCAAGCCCTGCGTATAGCCGAAAGTTTTGGCTCAACTCTTAGTGCACGAAAGAGCTAACTCCTGAGAACTTAGAATTAAACCTCAGGTTTCCCTGTGGGCTGGTGCCAACGATATTTTCATCTCCAAAGTTCAGCCGAACGTCATAATGAGTCTTACCGCTTGAGGGAAAAGCGTAACCGCAAGGAATATTCCGTGGGCTGCGCCGAGCACGTAAAAGACGGGCATAGGGGGAAATTGTTGAAACATAGGCTAAGAGAAACATAATCGACAGCTTACTATACTTGAAGTTATTAAACTGCGGTAGGTAGCAGTAGAGAGACGAAATAGGCATTATCTGGGCGGGTCAGCCTTTACAGGGCAATCAACATTCTAAGTGGAAACGGCTTCGACTCCAGCGTATATTGCTAGGCTACCTCACTCTAAGAGATGCACATGAGTAGTAAGCGCTTAGCTTTTTTTACCCTCGACTTCTATATTGTCCTATTTTTACTGATATGTTTGGGTAACTCCGCCACGGCCCAATCTGAAGCTCCTTACGCCCGTGTATCCATTGCTCATGGTGGCGCAAGCGAGCATTTGCCTTTTAGTTCCTTATCCGCTTTTAAAGCAGCCATAGAGATGGGGCCAGACTATATCGAAACTGACGTACAGCTAACCTCTGACGGCATACTCATTTGCTTTCATGACTTGGTATTGGAAAACCGCACAAATGTCCGCGAGTTGTTTCCAGACCGCTACACGGATATTGAAGTCGACGGTGAGCGGGTGAAAACCTGGTACGTCAATGACTTCAGTCTCGAAGAAATCAAAACGCTCGACTATGGCTCTTGGTTTGGACCTGAATATTCCCACGAACGTATTGTTAGTTTTCAGGAGTTAATTGATTTAAGCAAAGGTAAGGTCGGGCTTTATCCTGAGAGTAAAGACGCAGATTTTTATCGCTCTCGGGGGCTTGATATAGATTTCGCTCTGCATGCGGCTTTCGTTCGTAATAATCTACACACACCTGAAGGACAAATTGGAACGCCTGTAATAATTCAGTCCTTTAATGAATCAAGCTTGCAGTATCTGCGCCAGCTCAATGGCACCAACTACTCACTCATCCAATTAGTCTGGCCGGGGCAGTCTTATGATTATCTAAGCGCGGAAGGGTTGCAACATATTGCCACCTACGCCGATGGTGTTGCACCATTGCTTAGCATGGTGTTACCACCAAACGCTGACCGTATTGCTGCGTCACATAACAGCGGATTGTGGATGCACATTTGGCATTCCAGCTCAGGGTTCCCTGCAGCGGGTTACACTAGCAAGGAATATATGGCTTATCTAATGGATTCACTGGCCATTGACGGCTTAATGATTCACGAGCCAGATCAGTTTCCACAGCGCTAGCTGGTTTGACCCTAGTTACGGTATGTATCGTCGCCATACTCGGGGCAGGCTTGAACGGTTTCTGGCGCTTCTTGTTCCTTGGCCGTATCGACAAACCAACACTCGTCGAATATGGAACAGTAGCAGTAGCTCACAGCGCCCCTCGGATTGCTAACGGCATCGACAAGCTTCAATGCAAGGTCTCGATCATTTGTACTAAACATGACAACAGATTCATCAGGTCGCAGAACACGATCGCTAATAAAGTTTCGGTTTATCCCAACACTGACATCTCCATCCACGCGGGCAACAAATTCCGACCAATTCCTGATAATATTGTCGTCAATGCTAATACGAACATCCTGCATTTTTGCTGGACCAACGCCGGCATTTTGAAATGCCAATGAGAAGCCTGCTCCCTCTTCCGAATCATAGTTTTCTATCATAAGCTGTACATAAGGCCAGACGGCAGCCGACGTCTGTTGCCGAACAGCAGCAGATTCCTTTAACGCTGCATAGAGCGCGATAACAGCAATCGCAACACCAACGAGCGAAAGTATAGTTTGCCAAAACGTTAGTCGGATAATGTTTTTTTCGGCCCGTAACAGTGATTGAATTTCAGCCGAATGGGTATCGTTTAACTCTGTCTCGTCAGCATTCATGCACTTAATCCCTTTACCCTTTTTTTAGCGGGTGTCAGTTATGCAATAAGATACCCACAAATTACCTCTTCAACAGAAAAAAGCCAAGCCATTCAACACCAAAGTCCCCACAGCCTTTTCCGAAACCGCAAAGAAACGGTGACCAAAGTATCGATTGGTATTCGCCGACATCTACTCCCTATCAAAAAGTTTTATCTGCCCCTATTTACAAATTGGCTATCCCCATGAAGTGGTTCTATCTCTCTGTATGGCTAGGCCAAACACCATGCTGGGCAATTTCAGGTAAAAATCAATGCCTATTGCACTTTTGCGATTGAGTTATCTGCGAGATCCTGACAACTTTGGCTCCAGCTTTTGATACCAAGTCACTGGATCAACCAAGAGCATACGAATACGATGAAACGTTTTATCTCCCAAGCCTTAAGGCCACTCGGTAGCATAAATGCCTAATAAGAAAACAATTGAAGATCGATCGAATACTGGTAGATTCAGCAATCTATTTGGTAGGGGGTTTCCGAAACGAACCTTAGAACTAAGTTTCACACGAAGCCCATCTAGCAAGCGCGCCAAGAAGCCGGAGACCTCAAGATCTAGTATTTCTAGCGATCTTCGTAAGCTCAGTAAAAACACCAATGGAACGTTAGAAAAAATAAAGAAGGATTTGTCCGTCTTTAACGCCTATCCCGTTACCTACAAGCAGCGCGTGGAGCTCACTGCACTGTATTGGAAACATATTTATGTAGCCTCAGTCAGCTTAATTCAGACCTACTCCAAAGAAGGGACCATGCCCGACGATGCTCAGCGAGCTCAATTGCTGGATCTTAGCATCGAAAACCTGAGACATATTCGCAGAAGCTACGAATTGCTATTCATGCATGATTACAGTCTTCCCAATTGGCGTTATGGGAAGGCTAGAAAGCAGCTTTTTGATTCTAGTTTTCGGATTATGGAAATAGTCCACCTAGAACAGCAAGTTGCTGCGTTGCGCTATCGGCCTCTTGCAGCCAACAGCTGGCAATCACTAAACAAAATTTTCTCCATTATGGATGCCTATGAGCATGTAGGGTTTGAACAGCTTTTAACGCGCTCAATGATCAGACCAGAGGGGGCCAAGAAGTATGGGACCATTAAAGAATTCTATTTGAGAGTGCAATTGGCAGGTTATTTCGACCTCTTGCGTTACCCCACGCTGCAACAGCATTCATTGGATGCTTATATTGGAGCTCAAGTTAAAAAACTTACCGTAAGTGAGTTGGAAAAGGACAGCGAATTAGACAGTAACACTTTACTCATTGGCGATAACCAAGACCATGCACCAAAGCTTCAGTCACGATTCTCAGAGCAGAACTTCCCTGGAAAAGTCGTCAACATTACCAGTCTAAAATCGAATATAGCAACATTGCTCAAAGAGAGAATACAAGTAACAGACATTAAAAATAGTTCAATAAGCAAAACATCAGGGCTGCTAAAGATCCCCGCGAATTTCACATCATTGCTGTTTCTTATGTACACCAAAATCTCAGGCAGATTGGGAGAGGACACCCCCGCTCATACCAGAGAGGCTTCGGATATTGTCTTGTATTGCGGATTCAAAGAATGCTTTCAACTTAAAGTCGATGACCAGAGGCCGCCGGAACAACGAAGGATACTGGCTGAATATCTGGCAGAGCGTTCCTCATTTATAGGCGAAGACGAAAAGTCTGTAGCAACGACTCTTTGGCACAAACTTTATTCAGATACTAAAACAATCCTTTTGCAAACAGAGGAGACTCGATACAGCATCCAAATGTCAGTGGGTTGGCTTACCGCATACTCCTATGGGGGTAGAAACGGCAGATTGCATACTATTGCAGCCGTTAGTAAATTCGAACGACTCAGTAACCGGCAAATCAATATCGAGTTAAAGATCATCGGAGACCACGCCGAAGCAGTGAGATTCATAGACCTCAATGCGGAGACAGAAGACTCGAAGCAGCGCAAATGCCCGGCATTTTTACTAGAAGGTTCAGGGCAGTGGAGAATGATAGTGCACAGCAATCATGTATCAAAAAGACTCAGGGATATTCAACTACTGCGGAACGGAAAAATAATAGAGCTGTCATTGGGTAATCTGCAGATGGCGACTCAAGAATTCTCGGTGTTCAGATTAACCGGCGCAGCCATAGCTAGTCTAGAGCCGTTGTTTAAAGAGTCTGTATCGGTTGAGGTTAAACAGCAGTTATTCGCCTAGATTCTCAGAGCTATTGCTTCCCATTGATGCAGCACCCCTTTAACTAAAGCTGCAGAACAAAATCCACATTCACGTCCCCTGTTTGGACATGAAGTCGAAACATCATCTATCGCCCCAGCGTTGCGAGATACTCCCTATAGTCCTGAGCGTGGTTGTTACAACTGTTTGCCATTGCAGGATCGGTCAAGCAGCCCTTGGGTGGAATATAGCTCCTAATCGTTTTTTCCGGAACCGAGCACCACCTTATGTTGAATGCTGCCAGTTTTGGAAAGAAATACATGGAAGAATAGTGTGGCACGTTATCATGAACCCACCAAGCAAGTGCCCGCCAGTTGCCGGTGCGTTCGTAATACGGAACAAACGAGTTCACAACCACGCAGGCTGTGGCTCCCAAATTTCCCTGCGAATCAGGCCGGTCCCAAATATGTCGTCCGGCAGTGGCTTGATTGCTAGAGCAATTATATTGATTCTTGTTCTCGGCGCCCTTGGCATTCACTCTAGGCGAGCGATAGCCAGACCTGATAGAGATCCTGCCTAATGACTCTTGAATTGGCTCCAGCACCAACTCACACAGCTTCGTTCCCACCTGAATTGCAGCATCAGGGTCTTCAGGAATATTAGGGATACCTTCTATTTGAGAAATTTCAGAATAGAGAAAGTCTCTCATGAAAAATGAGTCAGAAAGACGCACTCTACCCAGTTCTTCTAAGGACTTTACTGATTTAGGAACTCGCATGTTCTATCCTTTATATTTCCGAATCAACGCACTGATGACGTCAACATCAAAAGTGCAGGAATTCATTCGCTCAATCCATCACTCAACGTGCTTAACAAACTCTCGGCGACGATCTTTATTTTCTTTAGATGCTGCATAGATTTAGCGCACACTAAATAGAATTTGACTGGCGGGAGCTCCAATCCAATATCGATTTTCACCAGCTCAGATTTTTCCAAACCAATGGGCGCATTAGTTATCAAGGCCCCCATTCCGGCGATTGCCGCTGCCTTTTGTACAACATAATCATCACTAGAAAACACGGGTTGAAAATTGGGGATCGCTTTTTCTAAAAGCGGGCGTGGAGCAAGTTGTTTGTGCTGCCCTCCCCAACTGATCCAGTCTAGATCTTTCCAATGGCAGGGCTGCTTGATTTTCTTTGCGTACGCCTTAGACGCATACACCCCAGGCAATGAAATGGCCTCATACAAACACACTAATTCTGGCTCATTAGGCGGCTGACTTCGAATCGCAATATCCGCATGGCCCCGTGATAAATCCACGTGTTCGATTGCTGACAGCACTTCAAGTTGCAGCCCAGGTTCGATTGAGGATAACTTCTCAGCAAAGGGTGCGAGCTGCTCTGACGCCACCCCAGGCGGTGCTGCAATTTTTACAGTGCCTGTCAGCTCGTCTTCAACTCCTTCCGCAATCCGCTGAAACTCAGCCGCCCACTTGGCCATTTGCTCAGCTGCCGGCTGCAACCTCAAGGCCTCGGAGGTTGGAATAGCTCCGTACCGCCCTCTTTCAAATATTTGAGAATTAAGCCTAGCTTCCAAGGACTGAATGCGGCGGCTAACAGTAGGTTGACCAATTCCTAACCGCTTAGCTGCATTACTAAAGCTTTCTTTTTCTAGAACGGCCAAAAACGTTTGCGCATCATCCCAGCTGAATTGATTTGATGACATGGTTTAAAATACCTTCAAAATGACAAATGTTAATACATGCATTAACGCATATTAATATGCTCTAAAAAAGAATATACATCACTTTATGTATGGTAAATACTTCTGCCAATCCCAGTTATTGAAGCGACACAACCTATGAATAACATCCACACAAAGACATCATTAACTTCGCCTCTTAAACACAGCCTCGTCGGCTTCGGCATCGCTTCGAAACGATTTTGGCAACTTAGTCTTACCGTTTGCCTCACGTTGCTCGTCGCCTGTGAAGCTTCAACTGTTGATGTCACTGATGCGAGTTTAGGAACCCCATCAACCGAGGCGGCGATGGTTTCAACTCTCGCAAACCCTGGCCCTATTGTTTTTACTAAGCATATTGCTGCCCATTGGGCGGTGCCTCTTTCCGGTCTTTTAAATTTAGACCACCCTTTAAGCCAAGCTGCAGGCATTGAAGATAGAGAAGAAAGCATCGACATTTATGTTTACAGCTTAGTTCATCCAGAATATGGAACGTTTATAGTGGACTCCGGCGTGGCGGAAAGTTTTGCAGATTCATCTAAGAATAATGAAGCAAGCTGGATAGTAGAATCCTTCATGAATATGTCAGCTCTGGACGTCGTAAAAAGCACCAAAGAACTCAAGCAGGAACTTGGCAGCATTGATGGCGTTTTGCTTACCCATATTCACACCGACCATATTATGGGATTGCCTGACCTTTCAAACACCAGAGTCTATGGAGGGCCAAACGATGCCGAGCTCAGCGCCTTCACTCATGCGTTTACACAGGGAACCACAGACCGCCTGCTCAGAAACGTGAACGTGTTGGAACAATGGCAATTTAGTGACACAGGAATTATAGATATCTTTGGTGATGGTTCTTTGTGGGCAATTCATACACCGGGCCACACGCCGGGTGCCACAGCCTATTTAG
>JBGCEK010000009.1:0-69442 GCA_045106275.1 Pseudohongiellaceae bacterium
TCATTTTTGGCTTGCTGTTAGGCCTAGGCATGCTCATTGATGGGGCTATCGTAATGGTTGAATACGCCGACCGAAAAATGGCCGAAGGCCTCGATGCCCATGGCGCCTATCGAGAAGCAGTTAGGCGCATGTTCTGGCCGATTATGGCATCTACAGCCACAACGTTAGCAGCGTTCCTTCCCATCATGTTCTGGCCCGGAGTTGCTGGCCAATTCATGAGCTACTTACCCATTACCGTTTTTGCTGTACTGATCGGTTCATTATTCTACGCTCTGCTTTTTGCTCCGACCATTGGCTCTCTTATTGGTCGCTCTACCGATGCTGCCAACTCTCATTTAATGCAGCTTGAACAAGGCAATGCAGAGGATGCCACAGGCATCACCGGTGCTTATGCAAAAGTTTTGGCTGTGGCCGTCCGTATGCCGGTCATCGTATTTTTCGGCAGTATTTTCACTTTGGTTACCATTGTGTGGGCTTACGGCCAGTTTGGTAAAGGCGTGGAATTTTTCACTGGAGTTGAACCTAGCCAAACACAAGTTCAAGTCTTTGCTCGAGGCAATTTTTCCCCAGCCGAACTGAAAGATGTAATGTTGGACGTTGAACGACGAATTACAGAGGTCGGTTACTACAAAGGGATTGTGACTCAGTCAGGCGCTGGCCAGCAATTAGGCGGTGATCAGCAAACTGCGCCTGATTTGATAGGCAGCATCTTCATTGAAATGACGGACAGACGTAACCGCGACTTAGATGGCTTTGAAGTGGAAAACCGTTACCGCGATGCCATCGCCAATATTCCCGGGGCTCGGGCCGAAGTCGCCTCAATAGAACAAGGCCCACCTGTGGGTAAGGAAATCCAAATCGAACTCTCGGGTGACGATTTAGATGCGCTTTTCGCCGAAGCCACTCGGATTCGCAACTACATGGAAACCGAAATGGGCGACGACCTTATCGACATTGATGATACTGCGCCCGTGCCGGGGATCGAATGGGAGATCGTCGTTGATCGAGCTCAAGCAGCGATGCTTGGCGCCAACATGGCAGAAATTGGCACCGCCATTCAACTCATGACCAACGGCATCTTTATGGGTGACTACCGCCCTGACGACAGCGAAGAAGAGGTAGATATTCGAGTGCGCTACCCAGCCGAATATCGCGGTCTCTCTCAAATGGATACAATTCGCATAAGCACCACTAATGGCCCAGTTCCCATTAGCAGTTTTGTAACTCGAGTCGCTAAGCCAAAAGTAAGCTCTATTCAGCGAGTGGACGGTGCCCGAGTGGTGTATGTGCGCGCCAACCCCGCGCCAGGAATCGTGGCCGACAACAAGCTTCAAGAACTCGCCGTCTATATGGAAGAAAATCCAACCAGACCTGGCGTATTCTTTAACTTTCGAGGCGCCAATGAAGAGCAAGCGGAATCGGCAGCATTCCTAGGTCAGGCATTTTCATTGGCCATGGCGCTTATGGCTATTTTGCTGGTAACTCAGTTCAACAGCTACTATCAAGCTCTGCTGATACTATCCTCTGTATTACTCTCCACAGCGGGGGTTTTACTTGGCCTACTTACAACAGGCCAGACGTTTAGTGTGATTTTGACCGGCATAGGTATTGTGGCCTTGGCCGGCATTATTGTGAACAACAATATTGTACTGATCGATACGTTTAATGTGCTCAGAAACGACCACCCGGATTGGACTATACAGAAGATCATCGTGACCACAGGAGTGCAACGCCTTAGACCCGTGTTTTTAACCACATTCACTACGGGTTTTGGACTACTACCTTTGGCCATGCACGTGTCGGTAGATTTGATCGGAGCGGAAATTGAAGTTGGCGGACCTATCACGTCGCAATGGGTGAGCTTGGCATCAGCCATTGTATTTGGACTTTCATTCGGCACGATCCTTACCCTCATCGTGACACCGGCAATGTTGGCACTGCCTGATAGATTGCGAGAGCTTATCGCAAAACTCCCTAAGCTGCCCTCCCGCGCCAAAACACAGTCTGCATAATCCAGATCGAAGCTTGCACTGTTGGTTGCTCTTACATCGAGATACCAACAGTGCAATGTCTCTTTTCACATTGCCGCCTTAGAGCCAATATTCCACTGAACTAAGGACAGACCATGAAAACCTATGGTGATTTTGCAGTAAATTTTGAACCAGCAGCGGACGACGAAGCGCCGGCTGGCCGAATGATAATTAAGAAAGAATATACGGGCGGTATCGTCGGTGCTGGCACCGGCCAAATGCTCAGCAAAAGAACTGAAAACGCAGTGGCTGTGTATTCTGCCATTGAAGAAGTCATTGGCAGCGTTGATGGGATATCAGGCGGTTTTACTCTCAGTCACTATGGGTTTATGAGTCATGAGGCCCAGGAATTGAAAATTGAAATAATACCCGGCTCAGGCAGTGGCGATTTAGCGTCAATATCAGGAACACTTCAAATAGACCAAAACGACGGTAACCACAGCTATATTCTTACTTATGCTCTTTGATCTGCTCATTGCTACGCCATAAAGGAAGCCTAGAGACAGCTCAGCTCTGGCGCATCTGATTCAAGTTTGTTCCTTAGATAGAATTTTACCGCCCGCGCCCTACCAGTAGGGTACTAACCTCCGTGAACCGCGGCTTGTAGTTGGGATTCTCGCAGTTTTTCTGCGTTACAGCCCGAATCTCCCATCAAGGGCTGCAGTAAGTAGCCGATTCAGGCAATACACACACCCTTTCTGCATATTATCCTCGCGTTCCACTACTAAATTCTAGTATCATACGGCACCGTTTTTTGACCTAATTAATAACTAACCCTAGAGCCGCACAATGACTGATTTATCACTATATAGAAACATAGGTATTTTCGCCCACGTTGATGCGGGTAAAACTACCACTACTGAACGTATTCTTAAGCTTACCGGCAAGATCCACAAGACTGGTGAAGTTCATGATGGTGCGGCAACAACTGACTTCATGGATCAAGAAAAAGAGCGCGGCATTACTATTCAGTCTGCTGCAACCACCTGTTTCTGGGACGATCACCGCCTAAACATCATTGACACACCGGGCCACGTTGACTTCACTGTAGAAGTTTATCGCTCCCTGAAAGTTCTTGATGGCGGCGTTGGCGTTTTCTGTGGCTCCGGAGGCGTTGAGCCCCAGTCAGAGACCAACTGGCGCTATGCCAATGAATCTGAAGTTTCACGGATTATTTTCGTAAACAAGTTAGACCGCATCGGCGCAGACTTTCTCAAGGTTGTGGACCAAGTGGAAAACGTGCTTGGCGCAAACCCTTTGGTGATGGTTCTCCCTATTGGCCGTGAAGAAGAGTTTATCGGTATTGTTGACCTTCTCACTCGTAAATCACATGTTTGGCCAGATCCAGGCAACCCAGAAAAATTTGAAATCGGCGATGTGCCAGAAGACATGGTCGATCAAGTAGAAGAGTATCGGGAAAAGCTGATTGAAACAGCCGTAGAGCAAGACGACGATCTCATGGAAGCCTACTTGGAAGGCAACGAACCTTCTATGGACGATATCAAGCGCTGCATCCGCAAGGGCACAATCGCGCTAGATTTCTTCCCCACTTACTGTGGCTCAGCTTTTAAAGACAAAGGCATTCAATTGGTATTGGATGCGGTGGTTGATTATCTTCCAAATCCAACCGAAGTCGACCCTCAGCCACTAACTGATGATGAAGGCGAGCCCAATGGTGAAGTAGCTCTAGTATCAGAGACTGAACCATTCCGCGCGTTAGCATTCAAAATCATGGATGACCGCTTTGGCGCCCTCACCTTCGTACGCGTGTATTCAGGCGTATTGAACAAAGGTGATACTATCCTTAATTCATACACGGGCAAAACAGAGCGAGTTGGCCGAATGGTTGAGATGCATGCTGATGACCGTAATGAAATCGATAGAGCGCAGGCAGGTGACATCTTCGCCATCGTGGGCATGAAGAACGTACAAACAGGTCACACTCTGTGCAGCCCTGACCACCCGTGCACCTTAGAGCCTATGATTTTCCCTGAGCCAGTTATCTCAATTGCCGTATCGCCAAAAGACAAGAGCAGTGTTGAGAAAATGAGCATCGCCATTGGTAAGATGGTTGCAGAAGACCCTTCTTTTAGAGTGGAAACAGACGAAGATTCTGGCGAGACAATCCTTAAGGGGATGGGTGAGCTACACCTTGATATTAAGATCGATATTTTGAGCCGTACCTACGGTGTAGAAATGGAAGTAGGTGCGCCTCAAGTGGCCTACCGTGAGACCATCACCCAAGAGATCGACGATAGCTACACACACAAGAAACAGTCTGGTGGTTCCGGTCAGTTTGGTAAGATCGATTACCGCATCAAGCCTGGAGAGCCAGGTACAGGCTATGTCTTTAGCTCAAGCGTGGTGGGCGGTAATGTCCCTAAGGAATTTTTCCCTGCAATTGAGAAAGGCTTTCAGGGCATGATGGAAAACGGCCCTATCGCTGGATTCCCAGTGTTAGACGTTGAAATCGAGCTTTACGATGGTGGCTTCCACGCCGTGGATTCATCAGCAGTAGCCTTCGAACTTGCCGCTAGAGGCGCTTACCGTCAATCAATGTCCAAAGCAGGCCCAGAGCTTATTGAGCCGATTATGAAAGTGGATGTTTTCACACCAGATGACCATGTAGGTGACGTGATAGGCGATTTGAACCGCCGCCGCGGCATGATCAAAGATCAAGACACCGCCTCTACCGGAGTTCGCATCAAAGCGGATGTGCCATTAGCGGAAATGTTTGGCTACATTGGCAGCCTACGGACCATGACTTCAGGTCGCGGCCAATTCTCCATGGAGTTCTCTCACTACATGCAATGCCCACGCTCCGTGTCTGACGCGGTAGTTGAAGCCGAGAAAGAAAGACAAGAAGCTAAAGCTAAGAAATAAGCCCGCTTTACGCTTTTAAAGGCCCCGATAGAGCAATTTATCGGGGCCTTTTTTGTGGGTCTTTGAAAGCTCAGCCAGTGAATCGACGCATTCGTTGCTTTTCATAGATCGCTGAAAAAATTTTCTCGAAAGCTAAGGGCGCCTCTTAACCTTTCTGGCTTTTTACTATTCAATAGTTCAGAAATTAGTAATATAGTGGTTCAACATCACCGGCCATTCGAGCGTAAGGAGCATGTTGTTTTCTCCGCAATCATTGGCCAATCAGAGGGGTTGCATTACTTCCAACTTAGAAATGATTTTCTAGCAAGCACAAGTATTTATGTAGATTGTCGGTCAACCGGCCCGGGGTTTGTTCCGACACGATACTTTTTAACATAGGTGCTATCTCTAAAAATTTGAAACGATAAGTCTAATTTAAATCAACAGTGTCTGGCACTTAAACAACCAACCAAAGAAACGACTATGTTCAAATATCTGCTGTTTCTAGCTTTCAGCATTTTAGCCAGTTGCGCATCGAAACCGCGTATTCACATTTTTTCCCTAGGCATAGAGGAAGATGAGCTCGACTCTTTAAGTCAAAGGCTTGATGAAGCTGGCTTTGATGCGCGCGCAAACACTCTACCGGTGCCGCCCACCTTTGTTGAGCATACTGTTATTTTCCCAGCCATTACTCAAGATTTCACAAAGATAGAACTCATCACATCCGCCTTAGCTGAAGCTGGATACGATAGCCCCAGACTTATTCTCGAATCAGAGGCCAACCACTCCTACTCCACTGACAACATCGGCGTCTATTTGCTTAACCCTGATTTTAGGGTAAATGCCTCAAGTTTGATTACTGATCCTTATTCACTGGGAGGCGAAGAAGCCAACCCCTTAAGCTATAACTATTTCAGCGAGTGTCCCCAAGGGTCCGAATCTCAGTCGGAACTAAATCTCTATCCGGCGGGAACCGCCATAGTTGAAGAATTTGTTTGGGATGAAAAAACCAACAATGAAATAAGCTTGATTCATGATGGCGAATGGGATTCCGACTCAAAATCAGTCGAAGTGAATCTCTATAGAAAAGGCAAGCTTCGCTATACCATCCGCAGGCACTCAGGCTCAGACTGGTTTGGTCCCTTCGAAGCCCTTACCTTAGAAAACAACTATTCAACTGTAAGTTTTGAAGCATGCAACTATACCTATTTGAATCATTTGGATAACTAACGATTGTCAAAATAAATTTGAAATTGAATATCAAAATAGAAGTAAACCAAATCCAAATACATCTTCACTTTTTTTGAGAAACTAATGAACAGAGTCTTTTTCGCCACCTTTTTTTTCTTGTCCCCCAACTGTCTCTTTCCCAAGAGAAAGCTTTTTCTTTCAGGGACGACCATAAACCTTCATATACTAGTACCCTTTCTGTCGATCAGTTTTTAGCGCTTGAATCAACATCAGAGCTGATTTTGCTGGACGTCCGCCTTGCTGAAGACTTTCAAAAAGACCCTAAGTTAATTCCAGGCGCCCAGTACAAAGATCCCGAGTCACTTCCCCATTGGATAAATCAGCTCGATCAATCTAAAGAGATAGTCGTGTACTGTGTGGCAGGGCGCTGGGTAAGCCAGAAAGTCGCTTTCTTATTAAGTGAGGCAGGACTAAAAGTTAGAAGCCTAGAAGGAGGCATTGAAGCGTGGAAAAAAGAATCGAACAAGCTAAATTAAGCCATAGCTCATGGACTTGAACCTAAATCTACATTGGAATGATTATGTAGTATCGAACTAATAGTTATCTGCTATCAGCGACCCAATGCCAACCACTTGCTGCTGCAAGATAGCGGCTTTGTCTCTATTAGAATTGAACCGTAATTGTGCTTCAGTTAACTTGATGCTTTCACGCAGATACCCGAACTTAGGATCAGTAGCATCTAAATTCTTCTCAGCAATAGCCAAACGGTCTTTAAACAAGTGGTAAGCGGATCGCAGGTGGTGAATTCGTTCTTTACTGCCAACTCGTAAACTCAAGGCGTTCACATGCCAAGCAGAAACTTTCTGCAAGCCAATTTCTAACCGCGGATCGTTGTCATCAAAAGCCCTACGATGAAGCAACTCAAGATAGGCATAGTGATTATCTACATCGCTCCAGTTACCTAACTCTGTGTCACTGTAGATAATCAGCTCTAGTGTTGCAATCTGCGAGGAACTGTAAAAGCCCTCATTGATTCGCGATAGCTGCCAGGAATTACTCAGAAGTTCTAACGCGGACGCATGGTCACCCGCCTCTTGATATTGACGCCCAAACACTCTCAAAATTTCAGGCAAGCGGACGTCGTAAGCACCGAGTTCCTCTTTAAGTTGAGCAATAACTTTGGCAGGAGGTTGATCTGATAGTTGGCTCCAAGTCGCCGCCAATTCGCCGCTAGTCACATTTGGAGTGAACGCTGACGCACTCAAATGCTGTGCGAAGACTGAGGGTGTCGCCAAAATTAAAGTAAGTACGAGCGCAGAAAAGGACCGTGATTTTCTAAAATAGAGGTGCTGCAGAAATGTTTGAGAGTCGATCGAAGTCATGAATATGTGCCTTAGTTACAGTAACTATGGCCCATATTTTTTGTTTAATCAACGTAATTGATTAACTATTTTTCAGTTATGTGACGATACTGTTATATTAAAAATTAACAACTTGTTATTTTTCAGTTACTTAGTATTTTTAGCACTTTTTTGGTGCGTAATAATTGTCACCTTTTACTGTGAACTTCCACCGCCTGAGAACCAACTATTTACGCATTTCTCTCAGACTGTCCATAGGATAGACAATTTTTCGCCAATAGTCCTGCCTTTTATCGGTAGGTGCGATTAGCAATTAGTCCTTCCATTAGCACCAGTATGGCCACTAAACACAGTATCCACCACCAAAGGCGCTGTGGTCGCTCTAGCTCGGAGACTAGTTGTTCAGTTCTGACTTGCCGCGATTGAATCGGGTTGGTATCCGAATTTATAACTCGATCATACAAGTCAGTTACCGGCGCTCGTGCAAAATTAGATTCCCCTGATAACACATTAATAGCGTAATTTGCTGATTCCCCGTCCACAGTGGCTCGAATAAACCCAGGAGCATCCGCGGAAACAGTATAGTTACCCTCCAAAAAATCTAACGACTCTCCCCTAACCCCCAACGCGGAAACAGTGGCAGGAGAATCCACCGCCAAGCTAAAACTATCACCTACTTGGAATTCCCGGCTGGCATTTTCTGCTCGGGCCAAATGGCGGAGTGTTTCATGTACGAAGGGTAGAAACAGGCCCTGCAGTGCCAAGTTATTCCATTCCAAATCTAATGATGAGGCAAACAGCAGAGTTCTACCCTGACCCACAGCACGCTCGACCAGTGCTGGCTCTGCTGAATCGAACTGCATCAAGACATCAGCATCAGCCGCTGGCTCCAACGACCAGTGATCATCAAAGCGAGCTGACCATTCGCTGGCCAAAGGGCGTAAGATGGGGTGACGTCGATCGAAATCAGCAATCACCAAGTAATCATCAAGACCCGCCCCTTTTGGGGAAATTCGAGCTGGCGCTATGTCAGCAAACAAGCGATTGAACGGTTCAGCCTCAACGCGATCGGCGGGAGCAAACAAAACACTGCCCCCCTGCAGAACAAATTCACTTAGAGTCTGGGCTTGAGATGTAGAGACATTACCTACATTGAGCAGCACCGCAACATCACTTTGTCTCAGTGTCGCAGCGCTCAATTCGTAGGGCTCGATAGTCTGTAATTCGAAGGGGGACTGCAAGGCAGCACTCACCGCCAGACCAAACCAATGCCCTTCGTCGTCGAACCAATTGTCAGACGCCTCTCCATTAACCAATAGCACGCGGATTTTAGGCATCACATCTAAAGCAAAATACTGCACATTGTCAGCGGCAAAGCTATCACCAGAAACTCGGACTTCGCCAGTGTAAGACCCTTGACCTTCAAAGTCAGCGCTAAAGGTAACTACCGCTTCAGATTGATCGCTTAAATCTACAGACTGGGTGTCAACGATTTCACCGTTGATCGACAAAGAGACATTCCCACTATTTAGGTATGAGGTGCCCGTTGACCTAACCCTTGCCAATATTTTTTGCCCTGATGCATCTTCAAGAAGTTGCTCAGGCGCTCTGAGATCTGTAAGCGCCAAATTCTCCGTAACCGGCTTGCCAACATCAATACCGTTAAATGCTACGCCCGGCGCTAGCTTCCAGCCGTCATTCGCCGCGCTCATGGCGGATGCTTGAAAATCTGAAATTAAATAAACCGCCCGGTTCTCAAATCGAGAATTTTCCAGCAGCTGGTCTGCGAGCCTCAAGCTAGGTAGATAGTCAGTGGCGCCGAACCCTGGCCGTTCCAAACTATCTATAGCAGAACGGATAGCGTCAATATCGGTTGTAAACTCAAGCACGAATTCTGCAGAATCAGAGAAAGTAACCAACGCCACCTCATCACCTGAACTCAAGGTACTCAGGATATCGAACACAGATTGCTTAGCAAGTTGGAACGTATCTCCATACTGCATACTCATGGAAACATCGAGCATAACGACAGCGGATTGAGGGTCTGCGTCCAACAATCGAGCCACTGTTTGGTTAATCAGCGGTCGCGCGAACGCAAGTACGAGCAAGATGATCAATAATGACCGCAATGCCAGCAGCAAAAGTTGCTGCAACTGCTGAAAAAGGACCAGTTTTTTTGAAGTTTTCTTCAAAAACCGAATGGTGCTAAACATTAACTTAGGGGGCTTTTCTTTACGAATCAGGTGGATGGCAATTGGAATTAGCGCCGCCAACAAAGCCAATAAGAAAAGTGGAGTGAGAAATACCATCAGAAACTCTTTGCCCGTTTAGACATGTAAGCCGATAGCGCTTCGTCCAAAGGCTTCGAAGTATTCATCAGACAGTAGTCCACACCGCTGCTTTGACATTGCTTTTTGCAGTAGGCCAAAAACTCATTGAGGTTTTCCAAATAGGCTTCCCGTATTGCCGCCGGGGAAGTGATATAGGATTCATTATTTTCCATATCAATAAACTCGGACGCCTCGTTGAAAGGAAAATTCATTTCCGCATCATCCATAAGCTGAAACGTAATAACGTCGTTACCCATGGCCCGAAGATTCTGTAGAGTGGAAATCACTTTTTCCTCATCATCCAACATATCGGTAATGAGAATTACCATACTCTTTTTATTCAGGCTTGCGGCCAAATCAGTGAGCGGTTTTACAGCGTTGGTGGTAGAGCCTGCTTTAACCTGAGCGAGAGTTCGTAGCAGCTGCATTAAGTGAGGCTTTCGACATTTTGCCGGCATGAACTCATTAATCTTGTCATCAAACGTGATGAGCCCAACTGCATCACGCTGTTGCATAATAAAATAGGCTAAAGCGGACGCCAGAGTAATCCCATAATCTAGCTTGCTAATGCCTCCTGAAGAATAAGACATGGACGCACTAGTATCTAACACAATCATGCAGCGAACGTTCGTTTCGTCTTCGTACTGCTTGATGTAAAACTTTTCGCTTCGTGCATAGAGTTTCCAATCCACATGGCGCATGTCATCACCTGGATGATAATGTCGATAGTCATTAAACTCGACACTAAAGCCTCGATGAGGACTTTTGTGGAGTCCCGAGACAAAACCTTCAACAGCCACGCGAGCACGAAGCTCTAAATTGTCCAACCCTGCTAGCACCGTTGGGTCTAAAAAGTTAGCCGACTCTGACATTAGTTAGCAAATACCCCTAGAGCTCTGACGTAGGTTCTGGAATGGCTTCGAGCAATTTCTTGACCACATCGTCTGTAGTAACACGCTCAGCTTCCGCGTGAAAATTGAGCAACACACGATGACGCAGCACCGAGGGAGCTAGGGCTCTGATATCACCAAAGGAGACGTTGTATCGTCCTCGCAGTAGCGCCCTCACTTTACCTCCTAACACGAGGTTTTGAGATGCCCGTATACCCGCACCCCAGCTTACCCAGTCTTTGATGAAATCAGGCGCGTCCGGTGTTTGAGGTCGAGTAGCATGCACCAAACGCACTGCGTACTTAATCACCGCTTCCGCTGCTGGTACTTGTCGTGCTATTCGCTGAAATTCCAAGATATCTTCGCCACTGAGTGGATGTGATAGCTGGGTATCGTTAGTCTGAGTTGTGTTACCAACAACGGTGACTTCATCTTCCTCTGACAAATAACCTAACTCAATTTTAAACATGAACCTGTCGAGCTGCGCCTCCGGCAAAGGATAGGTGCCTTCCAATTCAATTGGGTTTTGTGTTGCTAAGACGAAAAAAGGCTTCGACATCGGATGTGTGACACCCGCAGCAGTCACCTGACGTTCTTCCATAGCCTCCAACAGAGATGACTGAGTTTTAGGCGGAGTTCGATTTATTTCATCCGCCAGCAAAATATTGGTAAAGATAGGACCCTTTACAAACTTGAGGGCTCGCTTACCGTCTTTCTCTTCAACGATTTCCGAACCCACCACATCCGACGGCATCAGATCTGGTGTGAACTGAATACGGCTAAAGTCTACTTGCAAAATGTCGGCAACAGTTTTAATCAATAACGTTTTAGCCAGACCGGGCACCCCGGTTATCAAACAGTGTCCACCGCCAAACAAAGCAATCAGTAGCTCATCAATGATTTCATCTTGACCGATAATAACCTTCTTTATCTCCGCAACAATCTGGTCCCTGCCATCCTGCATGCGCTTAACTAAAGCCAAATCATCCTGATTATCAATCGCCAAGACTTCTTCTGTTTCTTCCATTGCTAGTATCCCGTCTTTTAATGACTAAATGCGTAAATTAAAAAATTAATGCCAATTTTGTAGGCTTCGTTCGTGTATTTAGTGGGGTAACCTTCGTAAAAAGTATGCTCCCATCCGTCGCCAAGATCAGTGTTGTAGTTTGCCACCATCATTACTCGGCCATCGTCGTCAAGAACCGCGTAGACCTCTGGCGGATAACTCGGATCGTTCAAATTCATAAAGCCGCCAAAATCCCAGGTCACCATGCGACCCGGAACCTGTGCCAGCTCATCAATATCAAAAAAGGTGTGGAATATCTCATGACTGGTATCTAGCTTAACTATTTCTCTGTCAGGAAATATCTTACCCATTTCAACAAACATGTCATCTAGATGAGGTGGCCCCCAAAAGTCATCAACTAAAACAAAGCCGCCTCTAAACATAAACTCCCGTAGCGCTTCAATCTCATCGGGTTTAAAGTCAGGACCACTGAAAGAAGAACCGATAGGCACTCTCTTCCAGTTCATGTAAAGAAAGATGTTTTCGAAAAGTTTAGGGTTAGTTAACTCAATAAACTCGTGGTTCGCCGGATTTGTATCCACATTTGTATATCGCTGCACACCGCGCAGGAAATTTTCATCTGAGTCTGGATAATCAGTATCCCACCAACCTCCTCTACGACGAAAACTGAACGTACCCGAATGATTGCTGTAGACCCCTCGTATCCATCTAAAGTCCGTCACATCGGTGCCATAAATTGATACGTCTTCGTCACTACCAAGGGGCATTACTCGGTCTGCCGGCCCTGCCTGACTGGGAGATTCGGCCCGACTAAGAGGCATCACTTGTCCATACGTATCGCTGCTGGCAATAAACAGAGAAAGGCACAGCATTGATAGAAGCGAATAGTTCATCAATCGCTGCCTTCACCAACCGTTTGCAAAAGTACTTGCTGTGCTCTTTGAAAAGATGGAGCGATTTCCAACGCTTGCAGAATACTCTGCTTCGCCTCCACCAATTGGCCATTAGATAAATAGGCTTCCGCAAGATTCGTTTGCGCTTCCACAGGGTCCGTGACTTCAAGACTCATTAGCACTTCATATTCGGTCACAGCCAATGCTGAATCGCCAATCTGCTTCGCATATCGGGCTTTTAACTCATGAACATCGTTGCGATAAGGGTCAACTTGCAAGGCCCTATCAAGGTAATAGTTCGCTCGCTCATAATCTCCCTCTTCTAGAGCCGCATCGGCCAAAATCATTGCAGATCCAAAATCATGCTGCAAATTCTCAAGCAAAGTCTCCAACCACGCCAGCTGTGATTCCCTGTCACCTTCTTGCTCATATATTTGCGACAACACTAAAGCCGGGCTTGGGTAGCCCGTGTAGGTGGGAAGCAAATCATAAGCAAATTCTAAGGAAGCTTTAGCGTCGGCAAAATTTTCTTCTTTAAAAAGCACTATACCCAGCTGCAAGTGTGCTTGAAAATCACGCACGTTTTCTTGAATGCGGTTACTCATATGCTGCTTAAGAGAAATATTGTTATAAAGCTCAGCCAAGATCGCGCTGGAATTCTCGCGCACTCCATGACCGTGACCATCGCCTTCGTCGGGAGTGTCTTCCTTATGCACAAAAACGTTAATCTCGCTTACCCGTCGATCTATCCAACCCTTAAAGCCAGAGTCAAAGTCGTCAAGAGACAGGGCGAATACTTCTGAAAAACGTTCTGAATCGTCCTTAATGAGGCCGTACTGATTCACTAACTCCAGCAGTTTTTGAAACCCATATTCACTGGCAATATAGTCAACAACCAAGTAGGACTGAAAATAGGCGAAACCCAAATCCGCGCTAGACTGAGCGCCGGAGAATCCCGAATTAAGATCCTTCACATGAAGCAGCTTATCTTGTTGGGATGCTCTCACTAAGTCCAAACCTTGACTGCGTCCCCAATAAGAACGTCCTTCCTTTTCTTCCCATACCGATATACCTTCAGAAAGCCAACGGGGCATTCGATTACCGGTCAATTGTAATGTCACCACATGAGCAAATTCATGCCACACGATTTCTTGCCAATTAGCTGACAGCGTATCAGGGGAAATCAGTGTCACTACTTTGCCAAAACAAATACCTACCAATGGTCCAATATCAGGCAAGCCTACCGAACGCACCGCGAAGTCCTCGGTCTTCTCAAATACCTCAATTAATATAGGACCTTCAGGTTCAAAACCATACTTTGCCGTGAGTGTGTCCCAACCTTCCTCTAGAAGAGGCTCTAAGTAAGGCCACAAAATTTTGGCATCCCGTTGACTCATATGCACCTTAAAATGCTCGCTTTCAAGTGTGGCATACGTCTCTAGCGTATCGAATACTTTAAGCATGTTAGAGGTCATAACATTGAATGGGTCATTGTCATAGCCGATTTCCAAATTGGCCTTGCCCTCTTCTTCTTCGCCAAGCCGAATCAAATTACTCCCTAACAGTGTGTAACCTTGCCAGTACTGAGGGTCCGCTTCTATAGCAGCACGAGCAAAACTAACTGCTTGGGTGAACAAATAGTTGTTTCCGAAACTGTCCGCAACATCACCCAAAAACTGCGGGTTATTGGGACTAAACTGATCCACTTGAGCTTTGTATTCTTGATAATCTGCGTCACGCTCTTCAAGGGCTGCCTTAGCCGCCAGAATGCTCAAGGACTTAAGCGACTCAGGGTTCATTGCCAAGACCCGGTCAAAGTTCGCCATAGCCTCTTCTTCGCGCCCATTGATCATCAAAAGCTGACCGTAAGTTTCCAATGCTGAGATAGCGTTGGGGTTTATGGTTAAGGCCCGCTGTAGAGAACGCTCATCTCCCACCACTCGAGCAATACCTATAAGCGCTGGTGTATAGCGGTTATTGATATCAAGTGCAGCTTGATAAGACCGCTCTGCATCAGAGGCATTGTATTTTTCCAGAAAGAGATCACCCCACAGCACGTGGGCTTCCAAGTTGTTTGGGTTAGCACGAGTCGCTTCATTAAAAAGACTATTGGCGTCGTGAAAATTATCGGTAAGCCAGCTCGCCAGTGCCACCATTGCTACATCTTCAGAGCTGAAGACCAAACCGTCGTTATAACGCTCAATAGCTTGATTTAGAATCTCTGCGGAGTCAGCTCTCTGGCCAGTAAATTTTAACAAGCTGCCATATTGCACGAGAGTTCGCACCGGCGGCTCAAAAGAATCGTCTACCACCGCCTGCAAAATTTCCAGCGCTTGTGCTGACTTTCCTGTCAATCGTTTTACTTCAGCCAATTGGGTACTGATAAGCGGGTAGTCTGCGAAGGCAGCATCACCGATAGCGGTCTCGCAAATGCTGATCGCTTCTTGATAATTGCCCATCATAGCGAATGCGCGGCTCGCACCCACTATGCCATCTCGGCGATCCAATCCGTCCGCCATTTGAAACACATCGCTAGCGGCAGCATAGGAACCGTTAAGAAACAGCTGTTCACCTCTAAACAACGGGGTGTCGCTGATCGCAGCTGGTTCAACTTGAGCCGCTGAATCGAACGATAGGTGCAGCGCCAACGTTAAGCTGGCAGCAGCGAACGCCATTTTTTTATTGGGAGATTTGATCATTAAACTGTCCTGTGGTTTTTGCTAACTCAACCAGCAAAGTTTCCATCCCACGCCAGTAATCCGCCTCCAGAAAATCTGCTTTTCGTCCGCGAAGAATGAACACTGACCGCTCTAGCTCCTGCATCTTTGATTTCAAATTAAGTTGATCAGCAGACAAATTCAGTTTGTCATCAACCAGAGAATCCATATAGGCTATCTCAGCAAGTCGGCCGTCAATATCTGCTTGAGTGGGGTTCAAAGAGAACAGCGCATCACCATTATCATCCAGACCAGCATGCTCTGATGCTAAGCGCCCCTGTTCTTCATACCATTGGTTAACGCTTGCTTTGGCATAGTTGAATGCCTCTAACATGGAGACTCGGTTATTTTTGTCTCTGTCCCCATTGCGCTGATCTAGCGCCTCGATAAAGTAGCGAGAAAAAATGGGATCAAATTTTTCAGACGGTGAGCGAGTTGACGAAATCACAACTCGGCCTTCGCTAGATAAGGACGCGGAAAAACCATAGCTAGCGCTAGTAGTATTAACGATTATTAGATCTTGCTGATCAAAATTATCCAACATGGCCGAAAACTGAGATCCAGTAATATCGGGGCCCACTATATTAAACTTGGCTTCTTCTCCCGCTCCCGAGCCGTGGCCAATCAAAAACAAGGTTAACTGGTCCCCTTGCTTCATTACAGATTGCAGAGAAGTTAAGGCCGTGCTGATCCCGTTAATATCAGCGGCACCGTCCACGCGAGCTGTGGCTCCTGCATCCTCTTCTCCTACGTCCCCATTGTCATAAAGCAAAGTGATGGTGTCAGAGTTATACCCATAATCTCGAGCCAATATATCGTGTAAAGAAAAAGCCCATTGACGAAATGTTGCTTTGTTTTCATCGCCTACGGTTGGGCCTGCCATTATTAGTACGAACTTTGAGGAATTAGGACGATCAACAAAGTAATCTGATGCGTCGCCAAATTCTGCGCTTTGAGCAAGCGCAGAAACCGTTAGACAAGCAGCGGCGAGGGCCACCAAGAGATGCCGAGGAGCCGCTACTACAAACAATCTGAACATTAAGAAAGCCCTCTTAAACGACGCAAAATCCAATCACTGCACAACAGCAAAATGAGTAAGGCCAACAACCAGGGCCGATCCCACAAATCGATTTGCACCTGCTGAGAATAAGCATTCGGCGTATACTGAACCGCATCGGTGAGGCCTTGTGAATCTTCCAATGCGAAATAGCCTCCTCCGCTTGAGTCGGCTATACGAGATAGTAGACCACGATCTAGCTCCGCGTTGGTGTATTCTCGTAATGACGGTGTTACAACAAAAGCAGCCGTTTTCTCTGAGCTGTCAGCGCCACCCACTCCGGCGGCACTCGCAACGTCCGCAAGCAATTCATACACACCTTCCTCGTCGACGACAAATGACGAGCGATAGACCCCATCGTTTTCAATATCCCACTCCATGGGAGCATCGTTTGCGTTACCCAATGGATCGGTAGATTGCAACCAAAGCGTTGCATCATTGTCAGGTAAATATTGGTCATCCAGCACAGTGGCGGTCACATTGACTTCATCGCCAACGTTGTAAAACTCCCTATCAAAGTCCAAGGTTATCCGCTCAGGAGCTGACACGGCGAGCCAGCGGAGAATCTGACGCCATAGGGTCTCTTGCGATTGATCAGCAGACGGCATCATCATTTGCCAACGCCACGTGCTGGCGGTGGTGATCGACATACTCCGGCCGCTACCGTAACGTTGCTGGGCGATAAGCGGCAAGGCTTGGTTCTGATACTGTAAATAAGGATGCTCAAGTAAAACGGTCGCACCAGGCTTTGCTCTGCCGGTTACATAAACCCCCTGCAGTTCTGGCAGCGCCGACCAAGCTGCATTATTGTCAGAATCGCTAGCAGCAAGCCGCATCAAGGGAGAGAACTGGCCATTGTTTGTGCGGCGAGGAAAGAAAGCCTCTCCTGTTGGGTGCTCACCACGCTTTATGCCACCACGTAATTGCGGCGGCAAGAAGTTCTCTTCTACTAAAGCCAACGGCAATACATCGGCAATTCCCGTACCGATAAAGTCTTCATCGACCATCCCACTCATGAGTAAGCCACCGCCCCGCTCGGCAACAAACTCTTCAATCATTTCAAGTTGGTCTTGATTAAAAAAGGACGCTTCAATATCACCCAGTATCAATGCCTCATACTGAAAAAGAGCTTCTCTGTTTTCAGGAAAACCAGCACTCAACTCAGTGGGCGACTCAATACCTTGCCGATAGAATTTCTCTGGCCCTGTTTGTAAGTAAGTGGCCAAGCGTATGGAGTCATCATTGGCTACTGCTCTGCGGATGAACTTATACTCATTTCGGGGATGCCCCTCTATATAGAGGATATCCAATGCCTCTTTGACAGAGTTATCAACCAGAAAGCTGTACTCATTGTTTTCTGCAATTAATTCGCCGGTCTGAAATTCAACTTTCAAGTCGTAAACAATTTTTTCTTGCCTATCAGGGGTCACTTCTAACTCAAAACGACGGGTCACTCCACCCTCGCCCAGAGTTACGATCTCACTAACGACCTCAATATCGCCATCATGAATAGACACAGCGACTTCCTGCCCTTCGAAGCCAGAGTGAAGCAAAGACAGTTGAACGTTAAAGACAGATCCTTCTAAAACTGTCTTCGCCGCATTGACATTAACAATGCCAATATCTTGAGGGATTTCTTCTTTGCCGACTCCTACAGTAAAGATAGGTATCTGCCTAGCGCCAAAGTCCTGAGCAATTGACAAGGGGTCAGTGTCACTATTATCAGCCCCGTCACTGACTATTACGACGCCCCCTAAGGGCAAACCATTTAATTGCGCATCCACATAGGCAAGAGCCTGATCTAGCGAAGAAGACGTGCCTTCGGGTGCCACACTGTCTAAATCTGCAATACGAGAAGTTTGTTTATTAAATCGAAAACTACGAATCTGAAACGATTCAGCTAATTCGTCAATAACCCCGTCCTGATAAAACTTGTCAACAACCGCCTTTTGCCTAGACTGACCGTCCCCTACATCTGTAATCGACATACTGAGAGAATCATCAAACAGAACAGCTAAATAGGTTTCTTGCGGGGACACCTGAACCGTGTCTATCACAGGGCGCAATAAACAAAATAGCAGAAGCGCTAAAACCAGCGATCTATTCCCTATCAGCAGTACTTTCCAAAGGGGTGATAATTCACGGGTCGTTTTCAAGTAGGTGAGCCATACAAGCCCAACTATAAGCCCCATTAAAACACTAAAAACCCACGGGCTAACACCGTAGGCGAAGCTGAGATTTCCCGACTGAAACGCGGTCATTAAACTGGGTGGGTTGTATTCCATACTACTGATTAACACTTCCCGCGCGAGAATTTGTAGAACCCTGGTTTTCAGAAAGCACTTTGTAATATTCCTCAACTAACTCACGGTATTCTTCCGGTATATCTTCATCCACAGTGGCGTAGAGTTTATTGTTGATATTATCGAGCTCCGCTTGAGCTCGTAAGGCTCCTTCTAATTCGATTATCGGCTGCAGTAGTTGTCGAAACAGTTCCGGCTGATTCAAAAAATCTTCTATACCCTGCTGGCTTAACTGCTGCCGTATTGCGCGCGCGTTACCAAGTGCTGAGTTATTCGCCTCTGTTTGCGCTTCACCCACGCCACTTGTTTGCTGTTGATTTCCCCGACCACCAATTTGTGAGCGACCGCCTTGCTGACCTCTTTCGGCTGCTTGGGACTCTTGAACTTGCTGCGATAATTGCTGAGCCAACTGCTGGGATCTCTGCAACTGCTGCCTCATTTCTCGCACAGAAGGTGCTCCCTCTCCTGCTTGCCCTGCATCTTCGCCCTGCGCTTGCCCGCTGAACGCCTCAACCTGCTGTTGCAACTCTTCGATTTCCTCACGCAGCGCTTCCGCATCACCTGCTGCAGTTTGGATTCTGTCAGAGCTTGACTCTCCCGTTGCAGGATTCAATGCTAAAAGGCTTTGCGCTAAGTCTTCCATCGGAGTTTGTAATTCTTGTTCGATGTCTACAGAAAGGTTCACCATGCCATTACGCAGCACTCGATTACTGGTTTGCATTTCTTCCTTGATGGGTCTCAATTCACGAGTTGCCGCCTGAGCTTGAGACATTAATCTTTGATCCTCACTGTCACCGCGAGCAATAATTGCACGAAGCATATCTTCGATTTCATCAAGATTGCGTTGTTGCTGCTGCTGGGCTTCCACTAAGCCCTGTAAGTCCGCATCCGCGCGCGTCTCTTGGCGGGTTTGCCCTAAACCTTGCTGCCTAATTTTGTCTTGAAGCGCTTCTTGTAAAGCTCGTTGTTGTTGAAGTAATTGCTGCCCGCGTTGGCCCAAATTTTGAGCTAGCTGATTTACCGAACGCTCTGATTCGCCACCCATTTCTCGCTGCTGCTCTCGAAGGTTCTCTAACGCTTTCTGGCTCCTCGCTGCGGCTATGGCTGCAGTTTCACTTTCTGACGCTTGCTGCATCTGCTGCGCTGCCCGCTGCAGTGGCGTTTGTTGCCCACCGGAGGGACTGCCACTGGACTGGGCCTGCGCCGATTGGCTTTGCTGTCCTGCCTGCTGCGACTGCTGTTGGGACCGCTGATTCTGAGGAGACTGTTGTCCCCGCGACATTTGCTGTGCCAGCTGAGAAACCTCTTGACTAAGCTGTTCCTGTTGGCGCCTCAATCGTTCAAGCTCCCGCCGTTTTTGCTCTTCAGTCATTTGCTCTTCTCGTCGAGCTAAATTTCTCTGAGCCCTAGTCAACCCTTCTTGCCTTCTTGCCAGCTCTTCTAGTTTGTCAGCTTCCGCCGCCGATTCTGGCGAACCTCCGCCGCTGCGACTCTCCGGAGTTTCGTATCGATTCTCCAGCTGACCCATTTCCATCTCAAAGAGTTCACGAAGATCTTCTCGCTCTTGCTGGGCAGAGCCTGCACCGCCTCCACCACCGCTCTGTTGCATAGAAATATCAGTGCGGTTTATATTTGCCTCAGCTTTCAAAATATATTGAAGTGCTATCTGCTCAGGCTTTAAAGCACTGGTGATTTGTTGGATATCCAAATCACCAGCCGCCAAATTCATCTGCTCTATAGCTAGGGACAAATTTTCAACGGCATTGTCATAAGTGTCGTCCGAGAAGTTCAACCGTTCTGCTAGGCGTTCGATAGACTTTAATGCCCTGTCTGTTGCTTCTCTTTGAGATTCTGCAATTATCTCTGCATCGCCATCAAATTCTTCTTGTGACACCTGACCCTGCCTGTTCTTAAGCTTCCAAGTTGCAGCAATAATATCCTTCTGCACAGAAACTAGTGCGCTACTGTCACCATCTCCTTGACCACCCCCTGCGCCTTGACCACCGGAGCCACCCTGCGAGCGGCGAAACTCTTGATCAGTAGGAATCACTTGCAAAAAATAGATATCAGAAACAACCGTGGCAGGGCCTTCCAGCCCATTGTTATCCGCCAGGGTAAGATAGTAGCTCACAAAATCTCCCGGTTCGACGGCCAAGTCTTCCAGATAAATCAACTCATTCCCGCTGATTTCTTTGGCCTGCTCTTCGGGCAAAAAATCAACAGCGACTTCATCAGATCCAACAACGCTGTAATTAAGTGAAAACTGGCTTAAGCCGTAATCATCAGAAGCAGCCACCTGAATCACCACCTCTTCTAAAGGCATCACTTCTTGATCTTGGCCTGGCCGCTGGAGCGCGAGTTCCGGCGGAGTGTCTTCAATTGAACGGATAAAGTAGTCGAGAGGGTTAAGCGTTTCTAGCTCATCGAAATCTTCTGCCGTAATGCGATAAACCCCGTCTTGGGTCACTGTGAATTGACCCTGTCCGGTTAGACTATCGGTCATTGTCAGCTGAACATTTTCGTAAGGGGCTATAGATACCGCTTCAGCTTCGTTATCCGCACTGTAAGCGCTATCAAAAACCACAAGCGCTTCGCGCACAGGCTTATTGAATGTCACTTGGAAATCAACAATCGTTCCCTCAGGCACAACCATGTCACCAGAGTTTTCATCAACGTAGTCTTCTAATAAAGTGTACTCGGGAAAATCAAAGTCTAAGTCTATCTGCTCCACTTTAGGCAGATCGAAAAGAGTGATTTGATATTGCTGTGAACTTTGCTCTCCACCTTCATCAAAGTTCACATAATATGTGGTGTCTTCTTCAACGGCGGGGATAAAATAACTGTAAGTGCCAGATTCGCTGCCACTGCCATCCAAATTCATGGTCACATCGCGCCAATTCACATTGTCGTTTTGGAGCCTCAAGTTAATCGTACCCGGAATAGCGTTCACAACCTTGGCGATTATTGTCACGCTCTCGCCCCGCTGCATATCGATACTGCCCGGCTCGACGCTAATTTCTATTTCAGGCCGGATCTCTACTACAGCTACTGGCTCTTCAATAGCAAATGGCCAGAGTAGACGCTCAGCTGCAGTATAAAGTCCTTCAGAAGTTGCCAGTAGAACAAGCACAAAACTAGCGGCAGCCGCCGCACCGATGAATGAGTACCAAGACGCACTGGCCGGCGCGACTGTCTCTACCTGCTCCTGTTGGTGAGTAACGTGAACTTGAGCATCTAGCCAAAGCTGTTGAATGAATTGCTGTGAAACACCTTTTCTTCCGGTTTTGAGCTCTTCTTCTGAAAATTCAAGCGAAGTCAGTAACCGTTGTTCTAAATCAGGTATGTGGTCTTCCACATAATGCGCCAGCTTCCGATCATCAGTTGACTGTTTATTCACTGATCGAAACAGCAAATACCCTGTGCCCAGAACTAGGGCAATCAGCCCTAGAAACAGAAAGATCGAACCAGCGCGGCCCGGCTGAATCCAGCTAGCCACCAACAACACGCTAAGAACAGCGGCTGCGGTTGCGATAATAAAAAAGCCGCCGTATTTAAGAAGCAATAAGTTTCTGCGCCGACGGCGCAAGGTTTTGAGGGTTTCGCGGAGACTTTCAAATGTTGTAGAAGACATAAAAGCTCTGAAATAGTGAGTGTTCGACTCGCCTTTGCCAATGCGGCGGAAACCAATGTGTCATAGACGGCCTAATTGAACGCCTCGCGGGGAAGGTTTGCTGAGGAAAATACCGCCTTTCCTAGCCTAGATTATCGCTCCCTTTGCTGCAGAACCTGTATAAGAAGCGAACCACGCGAGAAACAAGAATACCAAAACAGATGTCTCGTAATTAACGCTGACAGACCTCTTTGAAGACCGTTGGTGAACGCAGAATGTTTCAGCCAAACGAGCCTAACTATCCCATTAACAGGCCACTAAAGGCAAGAACTTAGCCTCTGAACAGCCGATAAAAACTACGCTTCATCCGGTAGGGATGGTAAGACTTTTTGAAGACAGGCAATTGCCCTATTTTCGCCAGAATTGAGAGAGCCTTAGCTTTCGCGGTGGGGCCCAAATTAGTCGGCGCACCCCATTTCTAGCGGCCGGTAAAAAGGAGAGTCTGTGGGAAATACGCGGATGTTGCCCTGATCAAGATATTCGTTGAGTGCAGCCATGGATTTATATGGGGCAATATCTTGTAGGGTCACCATTGTAGGTCTTGGCAAAACAAACTTCTCTGCATCGGCCTCGGCCAACGCGGAAGCAGGAGTTACCCAGCGATGGTCTAGGATTTCTTCATTATCCACATTCACAGCCACCGCTTCGGTCATGGGGCAGACAAAAAACCACGTACAAAAGCGCCGCGGTAGATTTGGAGGCGTGGTCCAATGGGCCGTATGAATCAACTGGGATTCAGTGATTTCGATACCTGCTTCTTCAGCCGTTTCACGGACGGCCGCCCGCTGAGCTGCTTTATATTCCAAGCCTTTGGCAGACGCTGCATAGTCTGCTTGATCAACCCGGCCACCGGGAAAAACCCAATGACCACCGTGAAATGCCAATTTTGAATTTCTCAACAACAACAGCACTTCCAGGTTCTTTTGCTGCTCTGATTCTCTAATCAAGACGACTGTTGCCGCGGGGACGGGCTCTAACTCTGGCATAGGGTCATAGTTCTCATGAAGCGTGAGTCTTTGGCAGATCGATAAAACGAACCCCTATGATAGCGAACTTTGATCAGAGTCCATAATGCAGAACAACTGATAAGAATAAGTGCTTGTTTTAGCCTATTGATTGCAGCGCAGCCAGCGGAAGAATAGAATCCGGCGTCAGTGTTTTAGATCAATTAATTTCAAGTCCAATGAGGAATCCCCATGAGCATAAGTTTTGAAAACCGAGTCGCGATTGTCACAGGCGCAGGCGGAGGCCTAGGCAGGCAGCACGCTTTGGAGTTAGGTCGCCGCGGCGCTAAAGTTGTAGTAAACGACCTAGGTGGTGGAGTAGACGGTGTCGGTGGTTCAGTGTCTGCCGCCGAAGCTGTGGCGGAGGAAATTCGTGCAGCTGGCGGTACAGCAATAAGCAATGGTGCTTCGGTTACTGATATAGAAGCAGTGAAAGGGCTGGTCGCCGCCACTATGGAAGAATATGGTCGCATTGACATTGTAGTGAACAATGCCGGAATTCTTCGAGACAAGACATTCTCCAAGTTGGAACTGGAAAATTGGCATGCGGTGATCGATGTTCATTTGACGGGCAGCCTCAATGTAACAAAATGCGTATGGCCTATCATGGTTGAGCAAGGCTACGGCCGAATCGTAATGACAACCTCCACGTCTGGTCTGTTCGGCAACTTCGGCCAAAGCAACTACGGGGCGGCGAAGTTAGGGTTAGTTGGTTTTATGAACACATTGCGATTTGAAGGCGCCAAATACAACGTCTTTACCAATGCAATTGCTCCAATCGCAGCAACTCGCATGACCGTCGACCTGCCTGGTTTTGAAGACAGCGCCGAAAGACTAGCTCCGGAACTCGTGACACCTGCCGTTGTATTCCTTTGCAGCGACAAGGCACCCAATGGCCGCATTATTCAGGCTGCCGGTGGCAAGTATTACTCTGCCGATGTGAGAGAAAACGTTGGGGTAGATCTAGGCCTTAACGCCAGTGTTGAAGACATTGAAGCAAACATAGACACGATCCTCGATATGACTAACAATGCGGGAATTCTAGAGAGAACTCCCCATCGCTAGGCTCTATCGAAGCAATCACTATTCAAGTCTATCGAAAGGTTAGCAGCCAAACGCCTAAGCACTAGTGCTTAGGCTTTCTGGTCTGCTAGCACTTTTTGAATCGACTCTCGTTGATCCAAAAGCCCCATTAATTCTTTAGCTGCTGGAAACTCACCCTGGGCATCCCAAGCTAACGCTTTTTTGCAAACTAAAGTCGCTAAATTGAAACTAAAACGAAAATAGAAGTCAGCATAGCTTAACTGTGCGCCTGCAATGTAAGGCTGATACTTTGCTATCTTAGCCAGAGCTGCAAAACCTTTTTCTAATTGAGGCCGTACCTCGGCCTTGAGCTCATCGCTAGCTGGCCTGCCAAAGAAAACATCACCGTAGAGTCTCCGAGCAGGCAATTCAATATACAGTTCTAAGTAACGGATTATTTCTTGCACCTTGGCCTTCTCAAAGGGATCCGCTGGATAAAAACTCGGTCCCTCTCCTAAAGATTCTAGGTAGTCGATCATCACCCCAGTTTCCGTGAGAAACCCTTGCTCAGTCTCAAGCGCTGGGACTTTTCCCATTGGACTTTTCGACAAGTAATCTGAGTCTTGTGAAGGTTTCACCAAGACTTCATCGAATTGCATGCCCTTTTCAATCAATACAGTCTTGACCATGTTGTAATAATTGCTGACCGGAAATCCATACAGTTTAATACTCATATATTCCTCTAAAAGGTAATGCTGTGCTCAAAGAAACTCCCTTTGGAGGGCCCATTGAGTCATTGCTAAAATTGGTTCCATTGACCTGTGCCAACGGCGCTGCTGCCTGTAGTATTCAAGGAGAGGCAGAGCAAAATAACCTGTTGCGGGGGTATTTGCAAAACCTATGAATAAGCTGGAGTTGAGGCCATGAAGAACAAGAAGATGTTGGTGCTTTCTGCCTATGATGCCATTAGTCACAAGCTATGGAGAGAGCGGCTGCAAGCTCTTTTCGACGATGTTAGCTGGACCGAACTGAGCCTTGCACCTCGTCATTTTAGCTGGCGAATCCGCGGTAACAGCCTGCTCTGGGCAAGCAAAGAAAAAGAGCTATTGAGCCAAGACTATGATCTGCTGATAGCCACTTCAATGGTTGACCTCAGCAGCTTACGAGGATTCATACCAAGCCTCGCACAGATTCCTACACTGCTCTATGTCCACGAAAACCAATTCGCCTATCCTACCAATAGAAGCAATAAGCAGAACGCTGAGCTGATGCTCGTACCTCTCTACGCAGCGCTCTGCGCCGATGCTGTTGCTTTCAACAGTGACTTTAACAGACGCAGCTTTCTCGCTGGGGCAGATGCCTTGTTAAAGAAACTGCCGGACCAGTTTCCAGAATCGATAATGGAAAAACTCCAAGAAAGCACCGTTGTACCCGTGCCTCTGCCAAAGTCGGAACCAAGGAGCAGACCAGCCTCTAGATTCGAGCCGTTAAGCGTTGTCTGGAATCATCGCTGGGAATATGACAAAGGCCCCGAACTGTTGCTGGCCATAGTAAGTTTAATTACTCGCAAAGAATTACGGATAAAACTCGATGTAGTCGGTCAACAGTTTAGACAGCAGCCCCGTGAATTCGAAGAAATAGACGAGTTACTTACGATCCACAGCGATTCAACCGCGATCAAGAGAGGTTTGTTTGGGTTTGTAGATAATTCAGCAGACTACCACGCGCTTCTAAGTAGCTCCGACGTAGTGCTCTCAACCGCCGAGCACGATTTTCAGGGATTGGCAGTGCAAGAAGCGTGCTTGAAGGGATGTGTGCCTTTAACTCCTGACGCCCTCGCCTATCCTGAATATATTCCGCCAAAGAATCGATTTGCAGCGGGCGCCAACGTGGAGGCAACCGCTAAAGCAGCTGTCGCTATGCTCATAAGCTACCAAGATCAGAAACTCGCAGGCACATTAGTTAGTGACGTGGATTTAAGCGACTATCAGGGCGACACTATTAAACAGGCTTACCAGCGGAAATTTGATGATCTGTTGGGTATTTACTTTGAGAGATAGGCCTAGCAAACAGGCTTAAGTCGTAGGTTCAAGCAAAGGGAAAATAATTTCTTGGCCAATTTGAATTCGGCCAAAATCCAACCCTGGGTTGTATTGCCGAACCAGCCAAATGGGAGCGGAATAACGGCTTCGCGCAATCCTGCTAATATTGTCATTACGCTTAACTCTATAAGTTTCGACATTTCGAATTCTGTAGTTACTAAAGAACTCTCTTTGCAATGAAGAATGGAAGTCGCGGCGCTTACGAACAAACTCATCAACGGAAACTGTTTCGAAATCTAACCGCAGTCGATCGCCAATGATGACAGGATCGCGGTACTGCATATTATTTAAGCGGCGCACGTCCCATGCCCGGATCTCCAACCAGTCAGCATAGTGCCCCAACGTTTCAGAAGCCTGTATTTCTATAGTGTTGTTGCTAGCAACAGTATAATCAGAGGGGTCAGCGGCGAGATCTTGAGTTAACTGCTCATTAGTACTTTGTATGCCAACGTTAGGCTCCACCGCAACCGCTGTTTCATCAGACGCGGCAATTGTCGTGTCTAACGACTGATCATCCGGCAGCACCGCAGCTGGCGGCAGTGCTTCATCGTCTCTACTGGCGACAGTGGTCGGCTCCTCCACCAACGCATCAATCGATTCTTCAATCTCGACACTAACATCGACTACCGGAGCCTCGTCATTGGAGGCTAAGTCAATTTGAGCTGGTGCCGCATCATTGGCCGGTTTATTTTCATCTGCGAAACTAATTTCAGTTGGAGGCGTTGGCGCCAGTGTAGTGTCTATAGCCGCGACTTGGACAGCGCCAGCATCAAAACCTGGTAGGCGAAGCTGCTGTCCCGGATAGATGCGATTTTTATCGGCGATACCATTTAAATTCAACAGCTCTTGTTCCGTAGTGCGGAATCGAGCGGCTATAACGGACACTGTGTCTCCCCGGCGCACGGAGTACATTCCATTTGATGGTGCACTAGTATTTGAACTAGAACCAAAAGCCAACTGCTGGCCATTGCTACCCGACTGTGGCAGCAGCAGACGCTGACCAATTCGGATGCGGTTGCGGCTGGCTAATTGATTAAGCGAAACCAATCTTGCCACTGTTGTATCGAAGCGCCTTGCTATTACCGAAAGACTGTCTCCTTTCTCAATCACATAAGCCACATCTGGTGTTTGAACTGCAAATTTATAATCGTTATCTACCATGGCAAGAAGGCCGCGTTCAGCGACAGCCGCAGCTCGCAGCTTGACTGGAAACCCCCTTGGAATTCGCTTATTTCCTTCCCAGACAACTGGCCTAAGCGCGGGGTTATCCGCCTTGAGTTGCTCCAAACTGATTCCCAAAGAGCTGGCAAAGACTTCCGCGTCGATAAAGGAATCCATCTCGACTATACGAAAATTGGGCGCTGGGTCTAAGCGAATATCACCGAAATGCTCCCGCGCATTATTTTCAACCTGCAAAACCGCTAAAAACTGAGCATAGAAATTTCGAGACGCAAAACCGAACGCACGCCCTTTATAGTTAGCTACAATTGTCTCAATAGCCTGAGTGCCAGTCTCTCTGACCGCGCGAGCGATGCCGCCTGCGCCATGATTATAGGCCGTCAAAGCCAGTGGCCAGGTACCAAGCACTGAATAGTTATATTGCAATAAACTCATAGCCGCATTGGTAGCTATGTAAGGGTCCATACGTTCGTCAACTATGTGATCAATACGCATAAAGCGCTGACCGGTTGCGCGGCCAAATTGCCACATTCCAGCAGCCGAGGCGCTAGAATAAGCACCTGGGTTGAAGGAAGACTCTACATGTGGAAGCACAGCCAACTCAATGGGTAGCTGCTTTTCTCTAATAACTTGGTTGATATGGCTGCGGTATGCACCAGAACGCTTGAGCCCGCCTAGAAACCTATCCGATTGGCCTAACTGCCAGCGGACGTGACTGGATGCCCGCAGCAAAGTTTGATCACTGACTCCCTCGGGCCACAGCGCCAATATCTCGCGCTGGCTTGAAGTCAATGAATCCCGTTTTCCGGTGGCGAGAATTCTTAAATCAGATTGAATTTGTTTGCGACGGGATTCAATTTCCGAGCGAGTCCTAGGCAGTTTTTCATAGATGACTGATAGGTGCTCTGAGTCATGAAGAAAGCCGCTACGAGTATCGGCTTCAGTATATACTTTCACCCAGAAATTGATGGCAGGTTCAAGTTCGGGAGGGCGAGGAAAGTCGGCCGCAGATTGCGCCTGAGAGATGCTCGGAACAGTCAAACAAAGTAGCAGGAACGCTGTTACCGAAAGCTTAGAAAGCGCTTCCAAACGTTGAGGGAGAATCCTTAAAACCGCTCTACAAATCACAAATCCAACTTATCTTTTATTGCCAAAACTGGTCGAGAACATAGCAATTCTGAGCACAATCGCCAAGTGCTAAATACCTAAGGACGCGCTCAACGGCGAGAAAGGCAGGACGGAGCCTGCACCGGGGCGTTCTAGCAAATCCTAAGGCAAGCTATCCAGTTCTGCCCCTTCTTTGATTGGTATCATTAAATCCTCTCTCGTCACATTCATATAAAGGATGACATTTGAGGCAATATAGATAGAAGAGTAAGTTCCAACAACTACACCGATAATCAGCGCAATAGCAAAACCTTGAGTCGACTCGCCACCTATCAATAGGATAGACAAAAGCACCAACAAGGTAGTCAATGAGGTAATTAAAGTACGGCCTAGCGTTTGATTGAGTGAAACGTTTACCATTTCAACTGGCGAGCCTTTGCGCAGACGGCGAAAATTCTCTCGGATACGGTCAGATACCACGATGGTGTCATTAAGCGAGTAGCCAATGATTGCCAGCATTGCAGCCAGAGTGTTGAGATTAAATTCCAGTCCGAATACCGAAAAAATGCCCAGAGTAATAATTAAATCGTGAGCCAGTGCAACAACCGCTCCCACCGAAAACTTAAATTGAAAGCGTACGGCGATGTATACCATGATGATGCCTAGCGCCACCAGCATGCCCAACCCCCCTTGCTCTGCTAACTCTTCACCCACCTTTGCACTCACGTAGTCAGAGCCCAGCAGCGATATATCAGCACTGGATGACTGACGAAGAAGAGCGGCAAGGTTCTCGCCTACTTCAACCGCCGCTGCCGCTTGATTGCCCACTTCCACATCTTCATCCACAGGCAGTATTACGCGAATATCACGGTCGGAGCCAAATCTAACCACTACGGCATTCTCATAACCCCCGTCGGCCAAGGCTTCGTTAACCGCACCGATATCAACAGTCTCGGTGTAACTTAAACGAACCGACGTGCCGCTCGTAAAATCGAGGCCCAACTCAAGGGAATTAACCGCTAACGATATGATAGAAACGACTACAAGAATCGCCGAGCCGATAGCCGCGAGTTTGCGGTATCCCATGAAATCAAATTTAGTATCCAGAAGCATTGTCTATTGTTTCCAATCAGGATTTTTAATTATGCCGCTTGCGGCTGGGGTTGCTTGCCACCAATGGACAGAGTTTTCACCGTGCGGCCGCCATAGATGAGATTGACAATCGCTCGCGTGCCGACAATGGCAGTGAACATCGAAGTTACAATACCAATCATCAGCGTGACCGCGAAGCCTTTAACCGGCCCTGTGCCGATAGTGAAAAGCACCACTGCCACCAAAAACGTGGTCAGGTTAGCGTCGAGAATGGTGGTGAATGCCCGGTTGTAACCGGCCTCGATTGCTTTTTGAGGTGAGACGCCAACCGCAAGCTCTTCTTTGATTCGAGTAAAGATCAGCACATTGGCATCAACCGCCATGCCCACCGTGAGGACAATTCCAACGATGCCCGGCAAAGTGAGAGTAGCGCCGATCACCGACATCACAGCGAAAATCAGCAATATGTTCATGATAAGCGCTGCATTTGCTGCCATCCCAAAGACCCTATAATACGCAAGCATGAATAAGACAACGAGCGCTGCCGCAACCTGCACACCAAGAATACCTTGCTCTAAATTCTCTCGCCCCATAGAGGGTCCGATTACCGATTGCTCGACAATTGTCATAGGCGCCGCTAGTGAACCGGCGCTGATTAAAAGCGAAAGATCATTGGCTTCTCTGCTAGTCAGACCGGTGATAACAAAGGTGCGACCCAATGCACTCTGAATGGTGGCGTTGCTGATTAGGCGCTCATCTTCATAGAACTCAATTTCTTCAACTTCTTCACCGGCCTCGTTTGTCACGGTAGTGGTTCGGGATTTGGTTTCAACCAATAATATCCCCATGTTCCTGCCCACATTGTCTCTTGTAACCCGGTTTATTTGGTTGCCGCCCTGAGCGTCTAAATTAATTTGCACCTGTGGCAGGCTGTTCTCATCGAGAGTGGAACGCACACTGCTGATGCGGTCCCCCTGCAATATCACATCATTGTCGATGCTGACAGCGACTCCCTGATAATCATACTGCTGATAAGAAGATCTCGACGCACCAATTGCAGCCTCAAGATGAAATTCTAATGTGGCTATCCTTTGCAGGATTCGAATAGCTTGGGCCGGATCTTGAACACCAGGCAACTCAACCACTATTCGATCAGCTCCCTGCTGCTGAACTGTGGGTTCGGAAACGCCGAGGGCATTTACCCGATTAAATAAAGTCGTGCGATTAGCCTGCAAGGTATCCCGCTGAATCTGCAGCATAGTGTCTGGGGTCAACCGCATATCAAGAACGGCAATCTCGCCAGCCTGGCGATTCTGAAAAAGAATTTCTGGGAAGTTATCGGTAAGTTCTCGGCGCGCTTCGCTACGATCGTCAGCGTTGGCAAATCGAACCTCAAGGTGTGAGTTATCAATGATAGTTAAGCCACGGCTGCGGATTTGAAGCTCACGTAATATCGTCCTCACATTGCTGAGGTTATCTTCCATGCGCCGTTCTAGTGCCGATTCCATATCCACTTCCATTAAGAAATGAACGCCACCTTGTAAATCCAACCCTAGACTCATTTTGCCTGCGCCAATGGACTGCATCCAAGCTGGGGTCGTGGGTGCAAGATTTAAGGCAATCAGATAGTCGTCGCTCAGGGCCTGTTCTATTGCTGTTTTCGCACGCAGCTGATCATCCACACTGTCAAATCTGAGCAATATCCTTTCTTCCGTAATCTCTTCACCGAAAGAAGGTACTCCAGCTGCCTCCAACGCCGTGGTGATTGCGGCCATCTCACCTTCACTGAGGCTAATATCCTCATTGGTAATCTGTATGGCCTCATCATCCGGATAGATGTTTGGCACGGAATAGAGAAAGCCCAGCACCACCACAAAAAGTATGAGCAGGTTTTTCCAGAGTGGGTATTTATTTAACATAATGATTCCAAGTCAGCGCGCTGGGTCGCCCCAACTGCGCCAATATAGCCGAGAGTCCGCTTTAGATTTGCTTAATAGTGCCTTTGGGCAGCGCCGCAGCGATAGATGATTTTTGCAGTTTCAGCTCGACTCCATCTGCCACTTCAAGAGCAAGATAATCTTCATCGACCCGAACCACCTTCCCCAGCAATCCCCCTGAGGTCATCACTTCGTCTCCCTTTGAAATACCAGTGGTTAATTCTTTGTGTTCTTTTGCTCGCTTCGACTGTGGGCGCCAAAGAATGAAGTAAAAAAGCACGATCATGCCGCCGAAAAGAATCAGATTGTAAGTGACAGAGGGTTGTCCTGGCTCTTGGGCGTAGGCAGTGGAAAACAGTAAATTCATGATGACTCTCTTGCGTAACAGTGCTGATAAAAGAATATGTTTAGGTGCTGCCTATTGGTTTGGCTGCACCACCAGTCTCTAAGGGCGGCATTGTACTAGGCAAAGTACCTTAGGCATAGTTAATGGGCATAGATCGAGCTGTTGCTGCGTGCAAGGTCTGCAACTGAGCCTGCGCTACATCATGCACGCTTATAATTATTGGGCTGAATTTGAAGAGTTCAAGGCGCATACCGTTCAATTCATCGTTAGAGAAAACTGCTTAAGTTAATTGCTAGGCTCTCCGGCATGTTGCTGGTCTGACTCAAAAGCTGTTACAAAACCCGCTAAATCCCCACTGGCAATGGCACGGCGCAAGCCGGACATAAGTGCCTGATAATAATGGAGGTTATGAATGGTGTTCAGCTGAGCCCCCAGAATTTCTTTGCACTTATCCAAATGATGAAGATAGGCCCTGCTGAAGTTCTTGCAGGTATAGCAGTCACAATTCTCATCAACTGGGCGGGTGTCGCGTCTATTCGCTGAATTTCGGAGTCTCAACAACCCACGTGAGGTGAAAAGATGAGCATTGCGTGCGTTACGGGTCGGCATAACACAGTCGAACATATCCACTCCATTTGTCACCGCATGAACGATGTCTGCTGGTGTGCCGACTCCCATTAAGTAGCGTGGTTTATCAGCAGGAAGCTCGGAGACACAATTTTCTACTATCTTGGCCATTTCCTCTTTGGGTTCTCCGACAGAAAGACCGCCGATAGCGTATCCCGGGAAATCCATCTCCAACAAGTGCTCAATTGACTCCAGCCGCTGATCGATGTACATGCCACCTTGAACGATGCCAAACAGTGCGGCAGGGTTGTCTTGATGGGCTTGTACACACCTTTTCGCCCAGCGCATAGACAGCTCCATTGACGTTCTTGCCTGCTCGGGGGTAGCTGGATACGGTGTACATTCATCAAACGCCATGATGATATCCGAACCCAGTGCATGCTGAACCTCAATAGCAGACTCTGGTCCCAAAAAGATTTTAGAGCCATCTACCGGAGATCGAAAATGGACACCCTCTTCAGTGATCTTGCGCATCTCTCCGAGACTAAATACTTGAAAGCCTCCAGAGTCTGTCAATATGGGCTTGTCCCATCCTGCAAAGTCGTGCAGGTCACCATGTAGATTAATAATCTCTGTACCTGGGCGAAGCATGAGATGAAACGTATTTCCTAGAATAATATCTGCGCCGGTGTCTTTTAGCTGAGATGGGTTAAGACCTTTTACCGTGCCGTACGTGCCCACAGGCATAAACGCCGGAGTGGCGACGTCGCCGCGAGGGAAGCTCATTTTACCTGTTCTCGCTTTCCCGTCTGAGGCGGCAATATCAAATATCATGTGGGACTGGGGCATTGTCAAAACTCAGTTAATTGTTAAGAGTAAATCAGTAAACTTTTAGTGTTCACGGGTAGCACGAAATTCTATCTCTGGCCATCGCTCTTCCATGAGACTAAGGTTTACTCGAGTAGGCGCTAAATAGGTAAGATAGCCACCACCGTCCACGGCCAAATTCTCATGCGCCTTCTTTTTAAATTCTTCCAGCTTTGCTCTGTTGTCTGAATCAACCCAACGGGCACTGTAAATCGTCACTGGTTCATAGATGCAGTCAACTTTGTATTCGTCTTTAAGACGAAACGCCACCACTTCATACTGCAAGACACCTACCGCACCTACGATAAGATCATTATTTTTTAGCGGCATGAATACCTGAGTAGAGCCTTCCTCTGACAACTGGGTTAGCCCTTTCTGTAACTGTTTTAGTTTTAACGGATCGGCCAATCGAATACGTCGAAAAAGTTCCGGTGCAAAATGGGGAATACCGCGAAATTTCAACTCTTCTCCCGCAGTAAACGTATCGCCTATTTGAATGGTCCCATGATTGTGCAGACCAATGATGTCACCGGAGACAGCGCCATCGGCTTGCTCTCTTTCACCTGCCAAGAAGGTAACAGCATCAGCAACTTTTACGTCTTTACCTAACCTGCTGTGCCGCATTTTCATGCCTTTCTTGTATTCGCCTGAGCAAATTCTCATGAACGCAATGCGGTCACGATGTTTTGGGTCCATATTGGCTTGAATCTTGAACACGAACCCACTGAAACTTTCCTCTTGGGCTTTCACCAATCGGGTTTCCGTCTCCCTGTCTTTGGGTGCCGGTGCCCATTGGACAAAATCGTCAATCATTTCTTTGACGCCGAAGTTACCAAGAGCGGTACCAAAGTACACAGGGGTCAGCTCACCCTTTAAGTAAGCCTGCTTATCAAATTCATGACTAGCCCCTTTAACCAGTTCAATTTCAGCACGAAAATCCTCAGCGTAGCTGCCCATAAGCTCATCAGCTTCTGGACTGTTCAAACCGCGAATGTGGATATCGTCTGGAATTTGACTGCCCTGCCCTTGGCTGTATACGTGAATGGTATCAGTATAGAGGTTATAAACTCCTTTAAACTGCTTGCCCATTCCTAGCGGCCAGTTAATCGGAGCACACTGAATGTTAAGCACTGTTTCTATTTCATCGAGCACGTCGATGGGATCAAGAGTGTCTCGATCAAGCTTATTAACAAAGGTAAAAATTGGAGTATCACGGAGACGACACACATCCATCAGTTTAATCGTGCGGGCTTCCACACCTTTAGCACCGTCCACAATCATTAATGCTGAATCCACAGCGGTCAAAACCCGATACGTATCTTCGGAGAAGTCTTCGTGCCCCGGAGTATCCAATAAATTAACCATGCGATCTTTGTAAGGGAACTGCATGACGGAAGACGTTACAGAGATTCCACGTTGCTGCTCCATAGCCATCCAATCTGAGGTGGCGTGGCGATCTGACTTTTTCCCTTTGACAGTGCCAGCAACCTGGATGAGATTGCCGAATAACAGCAGTTTTTCCGTGATTGTTGTTTTACCCGCATCCGGGTGGGAAATGATCGCAAGCACTCGGCGCTTAGCTATATCTTCCTGGAGTGACTCCAGACTCATGGTGACGGCCTCAATTTGCTTGGTGAATTCGAATTGCTCGGTTGGATAGCTCGAGCGCGCGCGAGTATAACAGTTCGGTAAACCAGCTGCACATTCGCTACCAATGTCCGGCTCATATCTCACTAGGGCTTCGCGCATTCTTGCACTACAATAACTCCCTCTCAAATTCACCTCTACCGGAGTTCCGCCCCATGGATTTTAATCTTTCTGCTGACCAGCTCGCGCTCCAGCAATCTGTTCGCCAGTTCGCTCAGGCTGAATTGCCAGAGATAGCCAAGCAAATAGAAGAATCGGATGAACCCGTGTCTCTGGAGCTTCGCAAACGATTTGGCGAACTAGGCTATCTGGGAGTCAATCTCAGCGAAAAATATGGTGGCGCTGGCATGTCTCATCACGATGCTGTCATTGTCCTTGAGGAGGTCGCCAAAGTTTCTATTGCAGTGGCCTTCCCCATTTTTGAGTCTTGTTTTGGTCCAAGTCTCGCCATCGCTCATTTTGGATCAGAGTCCATGAAACAAGCTGTGCTGCCAAAGGTATGTTCAGGCGAAGAAGTCGTGGCAGTTTCTATGTCAGAGCCGGACGCCGGTTCAGCACTAACCGACCTTAAAACACAGGCCCAAGTGGTAGATGGTCAGGTTATACTCAATGGCACGAAACGCTGGTGCTCCGGTGCCGGCCACTCGGAACAATATGTAGTTTACTGTCGCATGGATGGAATAGCCGGCGCTAAAGGGATTGGGGCCGTGCTAGTAAGCAAAGGAACCCAAGGCTTTAGCTTCGGCAAACGAGATCATCACATGGGCTTTCGGGGCGTTTATAGCTGCGATATGTACTTCGACAATGTTCAGGTTCCCGTCGAAAACATTCTGGTCCCCGCCGGTGGCTTTGGCAAACTAATGGATGCTTTTGACTTGGAGCGTTGCGGAAATACAACAATGTCTCTTGCTGTTGCTCAATCCGCTTTCGATTTTGTGCTGGACTACTGTCAGCAACGGAGCCAGTTCAATAAACCCTTGGTGGAATTTCAGGCTGTACAGATTCAAATTGCGGAGATGAAAATGAAACTAGAAGCAGCGCGATTGCTCCTGTATCGCGCCGTGGTAAATGCTGAAAAAGGCCTGCCTTCGATTGGAGAAAGCTCGATTGCTAAGTGTTTCGCAAACGAAACTGTTCGCGAGGTTACTGGCAAAGCCATGCAGCTCATGGGCGGCTACGGTTACTCAAAAGAGTTTCCCATTGAACAAAAAATGCGGGATGCATGGGGCTGGGGGATTGCAGGCGGCGCCATTGATATTCAGAAGGTTAACATTACCTCCGCATTAGTCGGCCGTCGTTTCAACCAGCGCGCCAAGTAAACGATATTTCAAACCCTTTCCAATTGTAAAATGGCAGGATCGATAGGAGTCGATGCTGCCTATTGGGAGACGAAGCAGCTAGTGCAAGCGCGCTTTAGTGAAGCACTGCCGATGCTGGCTTCGAGCGCTGTTCCGAAAATTCAGGATGAAGAATATCGATGCGCTTGACCAGCAGCAAATCGTGACGATTTAATTGCTCGTACTCCTCTACATCTTGCACATCGATATCATCGAGCAAGACGCACACAACATCATCGTCATCAATATCAACCACGACACATTGTTTAAAGCCATTGATTGAGTTTAACGAGGCCAGCGATCCAACTTCGAAACTATGAACCGGATAACTACCATCCGCTTCGTTAACAATTCCGTAGGAGGTAAACGCAACACCAAAGCCTGCGGCTGCCACAATGTGAATAATATCGATCACATCGGGATCTGTAAGATCCACTCGAACAGAATCCGTTATTGGTTGGTCGTTACGTAGCTGACGGTGATTAACTAACTTAAGAAACAGGTTAATGTCTTCCTGATTCCATTCGAGTATTTCCTCGCTTTCCGAGCGGGAGCTATCAGAAGACAAGCTTACTACCGTAGTTTCTATCGTTAAGTCGGTAACGTCAGTCTCAGGTGGGCAGGGCACCACCATAGCGACAGAGCAGTAGCCTTCGCTACTTTCCGCACTTAGTCGCCACAAAAAAGGAATTTCACCAGTAAGTTCAATCATGGACCGCATCATATTCGATTCAGGAAGGTCACGATAGCACATGTGAAACACAGACAAAATTAATTAGGAATAATCAGCATAAATGGAAATCTTGGTCTACACTGTCACAGAGAGGTTACCGCGCAATGCTAATTCTCGCTTTCAAATACCCACGCTAAGTCATTGAGCTAAAGCGATTTTTTGAAGAGCACCTTGACATTTTTTTTGTCCACAGAATCTGTGGATAAGTCCGTGCATAGATTCAATAATATTCCCCAAACCCCCGAATTTACGCCTGCTTAATACAAATTGATCAAATTTTAACCAATCCATTTTATTCTTTAATTTCAACAAGTTAATGGTTTTTATCTCAATGGTTTAAAATAAAACATGCTGTTTTTAGCGCTTTTGTGTCCAAAGGGTAATTTTTGTGCATAAAAACGCGGGATATTTGCGATTCACAAATTCAAGGCACTTATTTAGCACTGTTTTTATTGAAGTTTTTTACACTATAATACCGCTCGTTCATATAGTCGTATAAACCCTCGATTCAGTGAGAAACATGACAAACCGCAAAACCTGGCTGTTAGCACTTACCCTTTTGATTCTCTTGTTCGCTGTCGTTGTTTTGGGGTGGGGCATTATTAGAAAAACACAATTCGACACAAGCAGCGCCAGTTTCGCCACTAATATTGTTGAAACACTTTTTGCCGCCAATGGCATAGAGACTCTAGGCGAAGTCGTGAATAACGGAAGTTTTTCTGCAGAATCTCAAGAGAGGTTAGTTGGTAGGATCAGCTCATTGAAAAGGCTAGTAGGCTCCCTTGAATCCATTAATGGCGTCTTTGGCGGTGCCGAAGTCCCTTTAATCCCCTTCAAAGAAATCACCGCATCCTACGATTTAGATTTGCGAACCCGCGCAGGACAAATAAACGCTAATTTGGTGCTTGCTTGGCTCAACGACGCATGGACCGTTCAGAAAATTACTTTTTCCGGTGCGCCACTGCAAGGCTGAATCGATTCAACTGCTGATTAGCTCATAAACCGCCGGCACTAAAATCAGTGCACATACCGCACCTAAAACCACATCCCGATCGAGATTCATGTTTAAAAGCACCGCATCGGAAAGATTAATTGCGATGACTCCCGCTATGACCAATAAACTCAGCCATATTTTGCTGGCTAAAATGCAGGCTGCGAACACAAACGCCACCGAAAAAACTACAAGGTAGTTATTTTCCATACCGAAACGAGAGAGTGTCTCGTTGGCGATGGAAATCCCAAGAGTGATGAATACCACGAAGCCATAAGCTAATGGTTTTATTGATCGGCTAGTTCGTTCCATAGGGCCACCTACTAATTCTTCAATGCTGTATGTGAGTATTTTTGCCACACACTAACTATAGAACACGCTAGCCTTGCTGTGTTTGCTCTGATTTGAAGAATTTGAACTGGTTCAAACTATGACTGTGTGCCGGTCGTCACTTTTAACTCGCAGATAATTGGCACCTGACTAACAATAGGTACTAGGAGTCGTAGGATCGGACCAGACAAGAAAAAACTTGGATAGGTTTTACGGGTAGTCAACCACTATTCAGCAACAACACGCAGCAATTGCTTGTAGTCAGTGAGGCCCATAAATATTTTGTGGATACCGTCTTGCTTCATAGTCCGCATGCCATCGCTGAGCGCCTGCTCCCGAATCGTATCAAGTTCGGCTTTTTTATAGATCATAGCCTGCAATTCGTTGGTGCCGACTAAAAGCTCATGAATACCGGTTCGACCTTTGTAGCCAGTATCACCGCAATCATTACAGCCTACCGGTCCCATTAACTCCACGTTGCTTTCATCAATGCCGAGTTCGCTAAATTGATCTCTGCCATAAGCTTCAATGAGATGATCGAGTTCCTTCTGATCGGGTTTGTATGGCTGCTTACACTTGCCGCAAAGGGTCCTCATGAGACGCTGAGCTAGAACCCCTAGCAATGCATCAGAAAAATTTACTGGGTCTAGACCGAGGTCTAAGAGGCGGGTAATCGTCTCTGGTGCGGAGTTAGTGTGCAAAGTAGATAACACCAAGTGTCCAGTGAGTGATGCTTCGACCCCGATACTGGCTGTCTCGTGATCACGCATCTCACCGATAAGAATAACGTCAGGGTCAGCTCGCAAAAATGCTCTCATGGCGGTAGCAAAGGTAAAATCAATTTTGGGCAACATTTGCACTTGTTGTAAGCCCGGTTGCGTAATCTCTACCGGATCTTCGGCTGTCCAAATTTTCCTCTCCGGTTTATTAATGTGCCCCAGCACAGCGTGAAGAGTCGTGGTTTTACCAGATCCGGTAGGACCCACCACCAAGAACAATCCATGGGGGTGAGCACTTAATTCAATAACCCGTTCAAAATTTGCCGGACTGAGGTTCAGTTTATCTAGCGGCATAGCGCTGCCCGCCGCAAGTATGCGTAAGACGGCGCTTTCTCCCTGCACGGTAGGCACGGTAGCTACCCGCAGTTCCAAACTCTTACCCCTCACTTTTAATTTGCACTTGCCGTCTTGTGGCAAACGTTTCTCAGCGATATTGAGGCGAGAGATAACCTTGATACGTGCAATTAGAGCAGCACAGTGCTCTTTTGGTATTTTTAGTAGCTCTCTACAGATTCCATCAACTCGAATTCTTACCCCGCCAGGCAGATGATCCTTGCCCGGTTCAATGTGAATATCTGAAGCACCCATTCGATCTGATTCGGTAATAATCCGGTTCACCAATTGAATAATCGCTGAAGTGGCCGCGAGGCTTTCGTCTTCTTCGCTCCCCTCCTCTTCTATTTCAACGGTGCCCTCTGAATCCAACGCCGAAAACACATCGTCGAAGCCAGACTCAAGATCAGTCTCATCGTCACTACGCAAATATTGAATAATGTGCTCGGGTAAGCCTACTCTGAACACATAGTTACGCGCGTTAAGAACTCCTTGAATTTCCATAATGCGCTGATAATCCGAAGGATCATCGATTAAAATTACCGCCTCTTCTTTGTCTCCGGCAACCGGTAACCAAAGATTGCTTCTAAGATAACTCACACCGATATTTTCAAGAAGATCGATAGGCAACTCATGAGAAGAGTCGTATTTCATGTAAGGGACGCGATAGTAAAATTCTAGCGATTTACCAATCAAATCAGCGTCAATGTTGTATTCATCCATTAACGTGCGAGTCACTGAGCCGCCGTATAAGCCTACTTTATTCTGGACATCTTCAAGCTCAACACTGGAAATTTTGCTTTTCTGGACTAGATAATCGTAAGGCCCCTGCGTGCTTTGCAATGAGGCTCTAAACTGTTTTGCCAACATTTGACTGACCATCATGGCGTGCTTTAGATCAGTTTTTGTAAAATCCCGGTCTCCTTCAAAGTTAATAAGCTGCATCACTCCAAGGAGAATTTCATCCTTGATAGGCACTACGATCTGCGACTTCACCTTCCAACCTTTGGCGTCAGAAAAGCTCGAGTCGAACTGGAGGCGCGCATGGATATCAGTTAGCTCTTTGCTGTCTTTAACATTTTTGACAACAAGCGCCCGCTGACTGAGCGCGACATAACCTGCCAATGAGGTCGTACTGAAAGGCACACGTATTTCAACCGAATTATCATCATCAGGGTCGCCTCCCTTAATTGACGCAAAAATCTCCTTACCGTTGTCTACACTCTGCCAAATCGTGAACAGGCGAACTCCCAACAAGTTAAGTAAGTCCTGCTCTACATCTTTCATTGCCGACTGCAATTTCTTGCTGTACTTCAGTCGTTGGTAAATTTTAGACAGGGATGTGACGAATTCGTCGGGAGCTACTTCCTGAGTCGGCAACTGGGCCGATGCTTCTACAACGACGTCATTATTGTTTTGAGTTACAGTTTCAACCATGGGGTATCACGTGTTTTCCTGATTCCAGCCGACATTATTGATACGGCTTTAGTTTCCAAACCATCGGCAGTGACTACATGTTCTTTTAAAGGTTCTTGAGCAAGTCGCCGATTTAGATAATTCAAATTGACTGATAATCGCAAAATGCCAGTAATTTCAACAAGTTTCAACAGATATTTAAGAGCGGTCAGCGTCGCGTTAATGCTATGTGGTTGCGCCAACGCACAATTACCCACGTTGTCTGAAGCAGATTATCTGTGGTTGGGAGAGCAAATTTATTCCAATGAATGCAATTCGAGGTTTGAATGCCTTACCAGCTGGAACAAAGGCGAAGACTTTCCTTCTCTCGGTATTGGTCACTTTATTTGGTTTCAAGCTGGCCAAGAGGTGCCTTTCGAAGAAACGTTCCCGCAGCTATTACAGGCATTGCGGACACAGGCTGTTGCGCTGCCAAGCTGGATTGAAAACTTGGAGTCATTCGACTCCCCTTGGCCTGACCGAACTTCTTTTATCGCCGATCTTGAATCAGAGCGTATGCATGAGTTGCGTGCCTTCCTGTTTGAAAGTCGGCACCAGCAATCGGAATTCATCGCTCAACGTTTAGCTACTACACTTCCTTCTTTGTTGAGCGGAGTCTCAGCTAGCGAGGGTGAAAGAATAAAGAAAAACTTCTTTACCATAGCGAACACCTCGGCGCCTTACGGTCTTTATGCGCTAATAGACTATGTTCACTTTAAAGGCAGCGGCGTTAACCCTAAGGAGCGCTATTCTGGCGAAGGCTGGGGCCTTCAACAGGTACTATTGGAAATGGGTGACAAGAGCGACCTAGGTTCTTTTGTCAGTGCCGCGGAGGTTGTCCTGGCGAGGCGGGTAGAAAATGCTCCTGCTGAACGAAACGAAATGCGTTGGCTGGCAGGATGGAAAAATCGACTCAAAACCTATTTACCTTCGCTAAACTCACATTAACAAGACTTTCTATAAAACCGATCGCAGCTTTTCATTAGGCATTGGCCCGTGCAAAATAGCGACTTTGTACGCTTGCCAAACAAGCAGTCAATTTCCCGTCGAACTACTTCAGCCAGGGCTGCATACCCTAAAACCCACAAATCAAGATCAAATTACTATGACCTTTGAAAGACCAAACATACATCAAATGGCGGGCTACACTCCCGGTGAACAACCCACAGGCAGTGATGTTGTAAAACTTAATACCAATGAGAACCCTTATCCTCCAAGCCCACAGGTGGAGGCATGTTTGCGAAGCCTCCAGACTCAGTCATTGCGACGCTATCCGCCACCTTTAGCCAGCTCCTTTCGTGAGGCAGCAGCTAAACTCCACAATCTTGATCCGGAAAACATCATTCCTACCAATGGCGGCGATGAACTTTTGCGTTTAATCATGACTACCTTTGTTAGTCCCAAGGACGTTGTCGCGGTTACAAAGCCTAGTTATTCACTCTACCCGGTGTTAGCTGACATCCAAGATTCAGCCCTAGTAGAAATACCCTTGACCGAGAATTGGGCAATGCCCAGCAATTTCGCAGCCGAACTAAACAATTGCAAAGCAAAACTGGCAATAATTGTGAATCCCCATGCTCCAACAGGAAGCCTGCTAGACTGCGACTATTTGGCAAGCATCGCTTCGCAATTTGAAGGGATACTGTTAGTAGATGAAGCGTATGTGGACTTCATTGACCCCAAGCACGAACACGACTCTCTTAAACTTATTGAACAGCATGACAACATTCTATTTCTTCGAACATTAAGCAAAGGTTATTCACTAGCAGGGTTGAGGTTCGGCTACGGAGTTGGCCCACAGCAATTGGTCGCTCCTATGATGTACAAAACAAGGGATAGCTATAACACTGACTATATCTCCCAGAAGTTAGCTACCGCCGCAATTAGCTCTCAAGACTATGCCAATAGCACATGGGCGCGGGTTCGGAACTCGCGAGATGGTTTAGCCCAAGAATTGAGAGAATTAGGGATTAACAGCCCACCTAGTCATGCAAATTTCTTACTGTGCGAGATACCTGCAACGCCAGGCGCAACTGCACTGTATGAAATTCTAAAAGCAGAAAACATCCTCGTGCGCTACTTTGATCAAGACCGTCTGCGTAACAAGTTGCGAATTTCCATCGGAACTGCAGATGAAAATCAACAATTGCTCGATGTGATTAAAAAAGCCATGCTAACCGCAGATTCGTAAATTGTGAGGGTTTGACTACACTTAGGTAACACATAAGCCACAATAGACACTATTGATTTACCTTCTATGGAAGAGTTAAGACGTCATCGCCGCCTACAAATACCTCTACGAGTAGAAATACGTCACCCTGTGATAGGCACTTTAGAAGTGCCTGCTGCTGATATTTCAGATGGTGGAATATTCATTAAGGTAGATGAATGCTTCCAGCTGAATTTAGCTGAGTCAGTGATTGTGCGTACCCTCGAGCTGGGCCCAAATGCTGATGAAACTGGCCCGCCTCTGGTAATGAAGGTGGTGCGAAAAACAACGGATGGCATGGGGCTTAGATTGGAAGAAACTGCTTCCGCCAGTCTCAGATCGTTAGCAACAGAGCCAACCCCTCGCCACCGGATCAAACAAAGTCTGTTTTTGGTTAATAGCAAGAAACAGATCCTGTTTACCCTCCAAGAAAGTCAGTGGCGCCTGCCTGGCAGAGAGTTAAACGTCTCCGAGACATGGGAGCAAAGCACCCAGAACTTAGCTAAAAACATTAAACACCTCATCGGTTTTAGTCCCCAGAGCCACGTTGACGTTCAACAACTTTGCTACCCTTTAACCTCAAACGAAGCTCTGGGAGCGGAATTTGTTATTCCTGCCTCAGCTCACGGTGAAGTCCCAGCTAGCGAGATGGGGCAAACGAATTTTGCCAGTGCTGCGGAGCTAGACGATTTTCGCTGGGTCAATAATCTAGATATTCCTAAACTTTGCCCTTTTCTCGATGCCAGCTTGGTTGACAAGTTACTAAGCCAAGTTTAAAACACTGCTTAGTGCGTGACAGCACGGACGTTTAAACCGCCTTCTGTATAAATGCTGCCGCTTTCAGATGCCCCTGATACCGCTTGTGAAGCCCGAGCTGGACCATGAATACTCCCTTAGACGAAGAAAGCCCTATCCATGCCTGCCCTAGCTGTCAGGCTCCATTAAAGCGTAAAGCCGGCAAAATGGGTCCCTTTTGGGGATGCTCAGCATTCCCAGAGTGCAAAAACACACTTAACGATATCGACGGCAAGCCTAGCACTCAAATCAATGAGAGTTATCGTTGTCCGCTGTGCACACGGCGAATGATTCAGTCCCCATCAGGATACTGGTTTTGCAGCGGCTATAAAAAAGGTTGTAAAGTTCAACTAAAAGACGATGACGGTAAGCCTGAATCGGTTAATCGCTGCAAAGACTGTGGTAATCTTTTAGTTAAGCGGAAAGGGAAAAATGGCAGCTTCTGGGGCTGCAGTGATTACCCAGCCTGCTCAACCACCTACAGCGACGGCGAAAACGGACCCCTCTATTGATTTTTTCTCTTTTGAAAGTGCGCAAGAAAACAGCCGCTGCAATTGCTGGGATAACTATTGGCGCCCTTTGCCTCTGGGGAGTTGCGCTTTGGCAGGATATCTCAGTAGATGAATTACTCTCTATACTCTTTGGAACTTTATTGATGCTCGGCGCCATTATGTTGGCTGCATTAGCAATAATTATTGCGTTGAAATTAGTAATGAAACTCGTCACCTTGCTCCGTTCTCAGGACTAGGGTAACGGCAGGGTTCGGGTCAGTATCAGAGCGTCCTCTCTCTCAGTGGCTCCAGGATAGTAATTTTTCCGTTGTCCAACCTGAAAAAAACCAAGCGAGCTATACAGTTCGATGGCGGGAGTATTAGATTGCCTGACTTCAAGAAAGCACTCTTTTGCGTCCATTTTTACGGCGCGCTCAAGTAACAATGTCAGCATTTTGCGCGCTAAACCTTTGCGTTGATGATCCGGGTGGACACAAAGAGTGAGAAGGTGGCATTCACCAATAGCCACAGACATCACTCCGTGTGCCACAATATCCTGCTTGTTGGCCAATACCCAACACAAATAACCGCCCCGCAAACAGTCTACAAAAATTCGCTTATTCCAAGGATGAGCGTATGCTGCGGCCTCATTTTTAACCACTAAGTCCAAATCACTGTTGCGCATGGTGCGGGCAAAATACTGAGTCGAATAATCTGAAGTATTGGGCATTTGAATCCAGCTAAATATCTAAGTGAAGCAGCTAGAGCGAACTTGATAAGCGGCTTCGAAGAGCTTGCAAAGCATTCCAAACCTGCTTTTTAAGCGCTGGGTAGGAAATCATCGCAGACAAAGTTGACGTCAGGGTCACATAGTACCCCCCAGCCTCATCTTTGAAATCATGCTCTGGTTGCAGATCACCGGTTTTTGCCAACAAGGATTCCAACTGGCCTCCAAAGACTAACAAATTAGCAAAGCGGTTTGCTGCGTAATGTTGCGCGATAAATCCTTTTAGCATTGCCTCAGCGGCTGCTTTTTGGTCGCCTTCGAAATCGAGCGCCGCGTCTATCGGCCATGTAAAACTTTCACTACGAGATTCAATGCTGTCCCAGTTCACTCCCAGAGCCAATAGAATTGCTTGCAGCAGCGCGTTAGTTGCTGGCAGAAAACCGCCATCTTCAGCAAAAGGGAGTTCATCAATCACAGCCAGAGTTGAATTAATGTGCAGAAATCGCAGTTTAAAAGCAATATCGCTGCCAGAGTGTTCGCTATCGGCTGTCGTTTGGGTTTCCACCTCAGCGCGCACCGGCGCACGATCAGATTGTGGCTGCTTGCGAACTGCCTCGTTCGGTGTGGGATCTGGCTTTGCAGGTTGAGTTGGCCTATTCAAGTCAGCTTTTAGATCAAGCAGCTTTTTTGCTCGAACGTTAGCATTGCTTGGTCTAGGAGAGCTTTTTCCTCTTTCGATACCGCTAATCGCGCGAGCAGCCGCTGTCCTCGTCTGGTCTTCCTGCATCTCAATGCCGGAGATCGCAGGTTTTGAAGACAACTCTGGGTAGTCGTAAGCAGGCGCCCCTTTAGCATGAGGAAGCACTCTTCTCAGGTAAAATGGCTGTATCTCCATTACCTTTAAATATGCCTGTCGATGTCTTTCATTCATTCTAGGGGGCTCTTGCGGCGGACTTCTAAGCTTTAAAACAGTGAGAACGGAATATACGCGTTTGCTCTTCTTGCAACAATACGCCAACACGCCAAAACAATCTGTTTCTGTCGTTTGAGTTCAGACTATAAACATGGTTGAATCCGCCTTCGTTGTCAAAGAGGTATTCCAATGAAAGCAATTGTTTGCTCGTCCTACGGCCCACCAGAAAACTTGAACCTAGAAGAAATCGACAACCCAATCGCGGGCCACAATGAGGCTGTGGTTGAGGTCTACGCCGCAGCACTCAATTTTCCAGACGGACTGCAAATTCAAGGTAAATATCAATTCCAGCCTCCAATGCCTTTTACTCCCGGCTCAGAGGTCGGCGGAGTTATTGTTTCTGTTGGCTCTGAGCTTGAAGGCTTTGCAGTAGGCGACAGAGTCATGGCCACACCGGGAATTGGCGGGCTCGCCGAGCAAGTCGTGGTAAAAGCAGACGGGCTTCGTAAAATCCCAGACAGCATGGATTTTAAAACGGCTGCCAGTTTCGCAATGATCTATACAACTTCTTACTATGGATTAAAGCAGCGAGGCAACCTCAAAGCGGGAGAAACCTTACTTGTGCTCGGCTCTAGCGGCGGTGTTGGATTAGCAGCTGTCGAACTCGGGAAAGTGATGGGGGCCAAGGTCATAGCTGCCGCCAGTTCCGATGAAAAACTCGACTTTGTGAGTCAATTCAAGCCAGATGCCACACTCAACTATGGCGACGGCGACTTAAAAGAGAAGGTAAAAGAACTTACCGACGGTCGCGGTGCCGACGTTATTTATGATCCGGTTGGCGGTGATCTTTTCGATCAAAGCTGTCGATGCATTAACTGGAACGGCAGGCTTTTAGTCGTGGGCTTCACCAGCGGTCGAATTCCTGAGTACAAGGCGAATCTTGCCTTACTCAAAGGCTCCTCCATGGTAGGAGTATTTCTTGGTCGATTCAGAAAAGAAGAACCTGAAGAATACGAAAAGAATTTCGCCGAACTCCTTGCAATGTACGACGAAGGCAAGCTCAAACCCATCGTCACCCAATCTTTTCCTAAAGAAGACTTTGTGGATGCGTTTAATATTTTTACTGAACGCAAAGTAATGGGTAAAGTCACCTTAGAGTTCAAAGCAGGATAATTGGCACACCTATGTTAACCGATGAAGAAATCCTCCAAGATCTAGAGAAGCTTAAAGATATCGTAGCCGCTCACAAGGCGGCCGATGCGCCGCTGGCAATCCACCCTGAAGTTATCGATGGCATTGAATACAACGTCTTTTCAAAGGTGCCCAGCAATCTTTTCGAGCTTTACCAGCTTGGTAAAGCTGCAGGAGATAAGACTTTCTTAGTGTACCAAGAGGAACGCTTCACTTTTACCGAGACTCTCGACCTTAGCAGGCGGATGGCTCGGGTTATGGTGGAAAATTACAACATCAAACCCGGCGAACGGGTGGCAATATGCGCCCGCAACAGTCCGGAATGGTGTATGACTTATATGGCAGCGACTATGATCGGTGCCGTAGTTGTCCCCATGAATTCTTGGTGGAAGGGCCCAGAACTGGAATATGGTTTGAACGACAGTGGCAGTAAGCTGCTTTTTATCGACCCTGATCGACTCGCTCAGTTGCAGCCCCATCTAACCAACGTGCAGGTTGAAATAGTGATTATAAAGCCCGTTGACGCTAACGAGGATAGCCCTGAATTCTACTCTCTTATTGAATGCACTGAGCCCCTTTCTGAGGCCGAAATCGATGCCTTCAATGTGGTGCCTGAATCGAATGCCAGCATCATGTATACATCAGGCTCCACTGGCATGCCTAAGGGTGTTCTCTCAAGTCACAGAAACATTATTAATGCTCTTTACACTTGGTGTTTTGTCAAAGAAATCACAGAAATTTTGAGGCCCGAATTGGTGGAAGAAAACCCCCAATTTGATCCAGCTATTTTAGCCAATGTTCCCCTTTTCCACGTCACTGGTAGCCATGCGCAATTTCTTGCCTGTTTCTTGTATTTGCGCAAATTCGTCATGATGTTCAAATGGAATGCTGATCAAGCCTTGGAACTTATTGAAAAAGAACGCATTAGCGTACTTCATGGTGTACCAACCATGGCTTGGGAAGTCATGCAATCTGATAAATTTGCAAGTACTGACATTAGCAGTTTACGCAGTGTCCAAAGCGGTGGCGCGCCTCGCCCTCCTGAACATTTGAATATGATTCTGGCTAAATTTCCCGACAATGCCATACCCGGTTTGGGTTACGGACTCACTGAAACTAATGCCATAGGCGCAATCATTTCAGGCGAATTTTATCGCGCACGGCCCAACAGCACGGGTCGCCCTACTCCGCCAATCACCGAAGTCAAAATAGTGGATGAAAACGATAACACCTTAGAAAACGGTCAAGTCGGGGAAATCTGCATCAAAGGCCCCACGGTAATGAAAGGCTATTGGAACAAGCCCGAGGCGACCGCCGAGGTCATAAAAAACGGCTGGTTCTATTCTGGTGATATTGGCATGCTGGACTCTCTCGGTTTCTTGATAATAATGGACCGAGCGAAAGATATCGTCATTAGAGGTGGCGAAAACATCGGCTGCGCTGAAGTGGAATATGCCATCGCCGAGCACCCCTGTGTCAGCGAGGTGTCTGTGTATGGTGTTCCAGATGAAAGGCTCGGAGAAAAACCCTGCGCCACTATAATGCTTCGCGCAAACAGCCAACTCTCAGAGGAAGAATTGAAAGGCTTTCTTAAAGATAAAATTGCTGGCTTTAAAATACCGGAGCTCATGTACTTTCAATTCCAACAATTGCCTAGGATAGCGTCGGGCAAAATCGCTAAAAAAGAGCTTCGCGCCAATACGATTAGCCTACTCGCAAGTTCTTAAAGACACCAAAACTTCACCCAACAGTTACTCGACTGGATGAGAATGCCCCTAATAGACTTAGGGGCATTGACTCGATTTGCCAATCAAAACCAAATTAGATTGAAGTTTGCTGCCTCCCCTCACGATATAAGAGTAGAGCAATCAGTTTTTATGTATCACTTTTCCGTCATTATGACTTTGAGGTTAACCATGAAAGAACAAGATTGGGATGATTCTTTAGAAGCTCCGCAGCAAGGGCTTGACGAAACACAGCTATTACTGGACGACAGCGATAGCGAAATAAAAACTAAGCCAAATCCTACAAAGCAGCAGTTGACCGAGCTTCGGCGACGAATGGAAGATAGGATAGAGCAAAAACGCATCTCCTTAGAATTCGACTATGAGGAAATGGAAAATTGGTCTGACACTATTCAATAGCGCTTTACTAAGCGCAGCTAAAACTGGCGGTCAGACGTCGTAAATGCATTTTTGCCAATGCAGGCTAGGATCTTCCGGGCAGGCACAAAGCTGCAAGCCTGGTCTTTTTGCACCCCTAAATTACTCGTAAATAACCCTATTCAGAGTCAGGTTTCCTTAGTATGATGAGGCGCTTATTTTGGATGGAAACCCGTAATGACCTATTGTGTGGCGGTGTCTGTAGACGCAGGTATTGTGTACTGTTCAGACTCCTTAACCAGTGCCGGTGTAGATCAAATCTCGACTTACAGTAAGATGTTTCGGTTCGGAATAGATGGCGAGCGTCAGTTTGTCATTTTATCTGCTGGTAATCTTGCGACCACTCAAGCCACCATCGCAAAAATCAAATCCGATATAAAACAAAATGCAGACATTAATCTTTACACAGTCGACTCATTGGAAGCTGCTGCTGACTATGTAGGCGATGTCAGCAGAGAGCAACAAGAAAAAAGAACAGTAGAAGGTAAGAACTTTCAAGCCAGCTTCATTATCGGCGGCCAAATCGCGGGTAGCAGCCATAGCGTTGTGCTTATTTACCCGGAAGGTAACCATATCACTACTTCTAAAGACACACCGTATCTTCAAATTGGTGAAAGCAAATACGGCAAACCCATTTTAGATCGGATTGTCACGCCTGAATTAGATTTAGATACCTGCGCTATGTCGGTCCTAGTTTCCATGGACTCAACCCTTAAGAGTAATTTAAGTGTTGGCCCGCCAATCGAAGTCCTTATGTATCCTACCGAAAGTCTACTTTTAGCAGAACCTCAACGCTTTGAAGCAGACAGTGATTTTTTGCGAGATTTGAGTCGAACGTGGGATGCTTTGCTCAAAGAAGCATTTAGACAATTGCCTCCCCTTTCTTGGGCGGCAAATTGGGATAAAGCAGGTCGTGGACAAAATGGAGCTTAGTGAGAGTTTTACCCGCTAAGACAAAAGGGTAAGCATCTTCCAAGCCCATACTCCTGTTTAATGAATTCAACATCATAGTTAACTCAGACCACTTCGCTAACGTTTCAGAAAATTCATCAAAGCGCGTTGCCCCCTGCTCTAGGTTGTAGTCACCGGCAGTCTCTAATGTGTCGACCATGTGCAAGTAATGCGACCAAACCTCTGCCCAGTCTTCAAACGGATGAGACTGCGCATATAAGCTGACAAAATCGCGCTTTCTTTTCATCAGCTTTTTGTTGGCATAATAGTAGTCTAACGCGTGTTTATAGTCGACGCGCTCATCTCCAAAAAGAGACCTAAATTGTTCTTTGGCATTAGCTGAGTTTAAGAGCCTGTCAAAGTAATAATGGCCGCTCTCATGGCGAAAATGACCCAGCAGTGTTCTATATAGCTCGCCCGCAAATGCCCTGCTCATCTCTCGAGTCACATCATCTGCTTCAGTGATGTTAATCGTTATCAGTCCCTGCAGATGCCCAGTTGTTACATATTCCTCTGCAACATTAGGGTCAGTACGCTTGTCTTCAATAAACTGAAATGCCAGCCCGTTGGGATCTGACTTTTTACCCACAACAGGGAGCCCAAGACGCAAAAGAGAATAGATTAGTCGGCGCTTAGCTTGTTCCAAACTCTTCCACCAACGGCGCCGATTTTTTCGCAGCAGATTAGGAATAGTTTGGTTAAGCTCACAGGACATACAATATGATGCATTGGGCTCTGTTACCAGCCAGTTGCAAACATCAAAATCATGCCGGTTTTTACAGGCTCGGGGGGAATAGCCAACAGCATCGAGACTAATTGGGTACATGGCCATTTTCTGAGGATCGAAACCGACATCTTTACCACATTTCAGGCATCGAGTATTTTCAAAGAACAGCAAATGACCGCAGCTGCAGGTGAAGTTTTTCATGAGTGGATCTAAATTAAAAACCAGGTTGACGCTATTTTTTGATGTATCGATGCTATTTCTAGTTGCATCACGTCAATATAGTCGAACAAACCAGCTTCCAATAATTTCTCTATCTCTCCGTTGCGCACCGCCCGAAGAGATTTGTTAACCTGGGAGGATGCCTTGCCGTGATTCGGCAATTGCTTCAATATCGTCTTCAGCTCGTTTAAGTTATAAACCACTGCACGAGGGAAATCTGAGTCTTTAATCAAAAACTCAACCACATCTTCAGCGTTCACAATATCCTGCACGTGCTGTCGGTACATTTGATAAGCCGATAGGGAGCGTAAAATATTCATCCACATAATATTTTCGTAAGGCTCGGCGACTCTATTTTCTGTTTTTTCGTCCGTTATACCAGGCAAAAGGTTGCCAGAGCCCACATCGACAATACGCGTCGTCATGTCCGCTCGCTCAATACCTCTTCCTAGCAAAAGAAAATTATACGTATCATCTCGACTGATCGTGCCAGACATCAAGCCAGAGAGCTGCTGGCAGCCGGTTATTATTTCTTCCAAAAGCTCGTGCCGCGGGCCTCTTTTCTCACCTTTTACCGCATGCTCTTTAGCGTAGTGATAAAGGTAGTTTATTTGTTCGAATGCCTCATTTGGCATTACCTCGCGAGTTGTTCTCGCGTTCTCTCTAGCCATTGAGAGCATACTCAAAATAGAGAACCCGTTGTCTTCTGCCAACAAGAAACGCATAACAGAACGTTCTTGCGCTTGCTTATATTTCTCATCGAAAGCATCGGAACTGCCAGTAATCTCTACCAAGGAGTGCCAACCCAACTTGGTCTTTGGAGGTAGATCTAACATTAATGTGGAAAACACATTGAGTAAGCGCGCGGTATTCTCAACCCGCTCCAAATAACGGGCTTGCCAATACACTCGCTCTGCAACTCTTGATAACAACATTATTTAGCCGCCTCAGTCATCGCTAACAATCCAAGTGTCTTTACTACCGCCACCTTGAGAAGAATTAACAATATAAGAACCTTTTACCATGGCCACACGTGACAGGCCGCCTGCTGTTACATAGGTTTTATCTGCCTGTAGCACGAAGGGTCTAAGATCAACATGACGAGGCTCTACGATACGGTCACCCAATATTGGCACTGTGGATAAGGATATAAGCGGCTGAGCCATATAATTACGTGGATCAGCTTTAATCCTGCGGGCAAATTCATCCAGCTCTTTTTTGCTCGCCTGCGGTCCGATTAGCATACCGTAGCCACCTGATTCGTTGGCCGGTTTAACTACCAGTTTATCCAAATTTTCTAATACGTGTTGTCGCTGTTTCTTATCCACGCAAAGATAGCTAGGCACGTTTGGCAAAATAGGATCTTCATCAAGATAGTATTTAATGATTTGAGGGATATAGGTGTAGATAACCTTGTCGTCCGCGACCCCAGCACCGGGTGCATTCGCCAAGGCAACGTTGCCCTTGACCCATGCATTGAAAAGACCGCTAACCCCAAGCACGGAATCCTTATTAAATACTGAAGGGTCAATAAACTCATCATCGATTCGACGATAAATCACATCGACCTGAGAAAGACCATCGATGGTCTTCATAAAGACCTTGTCGTTCTCAACCACGAGGTCGCTACCCTCAACAAGTTCAGCGCCCATCCTTTGAGCAAGAAACGAATGCTCAAAATAAGCTGAGTTATAAACACCGGGCGTCAATACAACAACTTCCGGGTACTTAAGTCGGCGCGGGGAAATTGCCGCAAGGGTGTCAAATAACTGAGCAGGATATTCTGTCACCGGACGGATATTGTAATAATTTTCAAACAGCTCAGGGAAAACCCGTTTGGTAACCCTCCGATTTTCCAGCATGTAAGACACACCGGAAGGCACACGAAGATTGTCTTCTAGGACAAAAAAGTCACCCGCATCATCTTTAATTAAATCCGTACCACAAATATGTGCCCACACGCCGTAGCGAGGCTTTATGCCGACGCACTCTTTGCGAAAGTTAGTCGAATCAAGAATTAATTCTTTCGGTACGACTTTATCTTTGAAAATCTTTTGGTCGTTATAGACATCATTGATAAAACAGTTGATTGCCCGCAATCGTTGTTGCAAGCCGAGGCTAGTCTTGTCCCACTCTTTTTCAGCAATAATGCGGGGAATAATATCGAAGGGCCATTCACGATCAATATTACCTGCATCACTATAAACGGTAAAAGAGATCCCCATGGTTTTAATGGCTAATTCTGCCGCCGTCTTCTTTTGCAGAAGTTCCTCATGGGTAAGGGAACGCAAATAACCGGCCAACCCCCGAGCAGGCTTACGGGCATATCCTGGAGAGCTGATGATCTCATCAAAAAACTTACCCGGATTGTAGGTCTTCCAATTGACGCGCATAGTAGCTTCTTCAAATTGATGTGGGACTAAGTTAGCGAATAAAGCGTCAAGCCGCAACCGCTGCAGCCGTTTATTCGATTGACCTTTCTGAGCTCTGCTAAAGCGGCCAAATCCAAAGCAGCATCGGAATTGATACACACACTATGACTATCTCTAGCGGCAACCCCATTCGCCAGTAATCACCGAAATGGTAACCACCAGGCCCCATCACCAATGCATTGTTCTGATGGCCTACGGGTGTCAAAAAGGCACAGGACGCTCCAACCGCGATGGCCATTAAGAAGGCATCAGGATTAAGGTTGAGGGACACAGCGATGTTGTAGGCGATGGGTGCCATGAGAATCGCTGTGGCAGCATTGTTCAGCACATCCGACACGGTCATGGTAATGACCAATAACAACGCCAGCAGCACAATAGGTGAAAGGTCTCCAGCTATTGCCAAAATTCCATCCACCAGCAGCCCAGTGGTGCCAGTGGTTTCCAATGCACCACCGAGCGGAATCATTGCACCCAGCAATACGACCACCGGCCAGTCCACACCATTATAAAACTCTCTAACCGGCACGATATTGCTAACAGCCATAGCCACAGTGGCAATTCCCAAGGCCAGCTGAATGGAGATTAGACCAAAAGCTGTGCAAATAATTGAACCTACGAATACCGCCATCGCAGGTAACGCTTTGGAATTGCCACCAAAACCTAAGTTGCGCTGAGCCAAGGGATAGCACTCAATTTTACCAATCGCTTCTTGCAACTCTTCTGCTTCACCGTGAAGCAGAAGCACGTCGCCAGTCTTAATCTGAAAATCCCGTAATCTGCTACGGTGAGGTGTACCCGATCTGGATGCCGCCAGCAAATTGATACCATAACGGCGATTAAATCTAATATCTTTGGGTGTACGATTTGCCAACGGTGAAGTGGCCGTAACAACCACTTCGGAGATTTGAGTATCCTCCGAGTGCAGAATTTCATTTCTGGCGTTCTCCGCCGAATGCATACTCAACTTGTGTTCACTTGCAAACGCATCAATGTTTTCCTGCGGCCCTTGCAACATGAGCAAATCATTTTTCACGAGCTTATGGCCCCGTCTAGCAACAGGCATTTTTTCGCTCTTGTGGATAAGGCTCAACAAATCCATTTTTTCTTCAGCCAGCATAGCTTTTAGTTCAGCGACTGATACATCCAACAAGTCAGAATCATCGGTAACTTTCAACTCAAACAAATATTTTTCAATATCAAACAACTCCAATCCTGCTGTCTGCTTCCTCACTCTCACAAGCTTCCAACCCACCGCCAACATGAAAATGATTCCACATAGAGCGATAACGCCGCCAACCGGTGCGAAGGAAAACATACTGAACGCCTCGCCTGTGACATCTTGACGATAATTGGCAATCAGAATATTGGGAGGAGTGCCTATCAAAGTGACCAAGCCACCCAAGATGGAAGCAAAAGAAAGCGGCATAAGCACTGTTGCCGGAGCCCGCCCTGCCTTTTGAGTTGACTGAATTGCTATTGGCATTAAAAGCGCCAGTGCGCCCACATTATTCATGAACATTGATAGCACTGCTGCAAGAAATGCAAGCACCGCAATATGTAAAAAAGGGCGATCAGCGACCGGTTCAATTATCGCTGACACAAATTGTACGGCGCCTGATTTGGTGAGTCCGAAACTGACAATCAAAACTAGCACGACCGTGACGGTGGCCGGATTTCCAAACCCAGTAAACAACTCTGACTGGGGCACAATCCCTAATAAACTTGCGGAAAACAAAGCTGCTAAAGCAACGATATCATAGCGCCATCTTCCCCAGACTAGCATCAGTAGAAGAGCAAAAAGAATAGCCAGCAGCGAGCCCTGTTGAAAATTCATTGACTATCTGCACTGCTCAATTTTAACATTGACGACACCGATACCATCAACCCCTGCTTGAATGTTGTCGCCCTCAGACACCGCACTGACCCCACTGGGCGTGCCGGTAAAGATCAAGTCACCGGAGTGAAGCTTAAAATAACGGGACAGTTCTGCAATTATAGCGGGCACATCCCAAATCATATCGTCAGTGTTGGCGTCCTGCCTCATTTCGTCGTTGACGGATAGCCAGATTCTCGATCTATCCACATCATTACAAAGCCCAATGGGCTTAATAGCCGAGATTGGTGCAGAGTTATCAAAGCCCTTAGCAACGTCCCAAGGCTGCCCTTTGGCCTTACAGTTAACCTGTAAGTCTCGTCGCGTAAAATCGATCCCCACCCCATAGCCGAAAATACGTTGGGAGGCAGCATCCGCGGATAGATTTTGGCCGCCGCTACTCAAGGCCACTACTAGTTCCGCTTCATAGTGAAGGTTTTCCGTGGCTAAAGGGTAAGCAATAGCCGCATCATTAATAACGACCGAGTCCGCTGGTTTGCTAAAAAATACGGGCTTTGTTTTTGCCGGATCACCTCCCATTTCTCGCACATGAGCGGCGTAATTTTGACCGACGCAGTATATTCGCCGCACAGGAAACAATTTCTTGCAATCGAAAACGGGAACGACTGCAAGGGGTAATTGAGGGATAACAAGATTCATAAAATTCCTTTTTAATTGGTGCAACTCAGACTTAACGCAACGTCATCCGACCAATTGATAAACTGATCCGGAAAAAACTCTAACTCACTGGCTTCCGACAACGCTGACAAGGGGTGCAAATAGTCGCAGTAGTTGCTTTGCGGCCGAGCGTGAGCTGGAAAAATAAAGCTAGCTCGACTGGTGCCTTGCACTACTATCTTAAAAAAATTTGTCGGGGCACCTATTTCGTCTTTTTGCGCCGCAGTCCCATCAAAAATGGGACCGCTAATAACACTAAATGGAACACCTTGTTGAGCTAACTCATTGACAGCTTGATCAAGACGCGCCCATGCACCGGTGCGAAGATCCGCAGGCATAGGGGTCATGTTGCTCAAATAATTCAACTCATTCCAATAGGGTGTTCCTGCGAAACTAGTCATCGGTGCCAATCTTGCTCGATCACTGGCAACTAACTTCACTTCGTTCACGCGGTAATCACTGTCTTGAGCATTGCTTAAGTCCACCTGCTCTAGACGATTGGATTCACCCACCTCTTGGCTTAACGTAGCCCCGCCTCCGATAAAATCATCTAACTGCCAATAACGGGGTAGCAAGGAAGCAACGCCAACAGTCCCGGGCAAGACCCGATAAGCAATCCAACGCGCCAGCCCGTCATCTCTTATTGACGCCGCAAAAAGATGCCGTACCACAATTTTCTCAGTGTCGTTTTTCGATGCATTAGATTCTCCAGTGTAAATAGGACAACCATAAGCGCAGTGGGAAATGTGTGTTTGCTGGGCGACGCTTAGCCCCCCAGCAGTAATCACAAAGACCGTGCTAACCCATCGGATAAGGAATTGCTTTATGCACGGCATCGCATTGCCTCATAATTTCGTCAGAAAGTTTCACGTCGAGAGCGGCGAGGGAATCTTCAAGTTGATCCGCGGTTCGGGCCCCAATTATAGTTGAAGCGACAAAATCAAAATTCATGCTCCAAGCAGTGGCAAGGGTAACGGGAGACAAACCCGCAGCTTCAGCTATTTCTAGGTACTTTGCGGTGGAAGCCAAAGTTCCCTCATTGACAAAGCGCTTAGCCATAGCCTGCTGGCGAGGATTTGCATCATTGCTATAGTCTCCAAATCGGCTGTCACTTGGCACGTTAGCCTGATTGTACTTACCGCTCAATACTCCTCCTCCAATCGGCGAATAAGGTAGGCACGACACATTTTCTAAGCGGCAAACATTTGCGAGCTCGTCGAAGAATCGCTGATTGAGGAGTGAAAAATTGTTCTGAATTGCGTGGAACTTTGAGAGTCCTTCGTAGTGAGCAACCGTGTTAGCTTTGGTTAAGCCATACGCATTTTCATTGGATGTCCCTAAATAGCGGACCTTACCTGATTGCACTAAACGATCAAGCGCTTCCATAGATTCTTCAATAGGAACTACAGTATCAGGCCAATGCACTTGATAAAGATCGATATAATCTACTTGCAGCCGGCGCAAGCTACCCTCGACTGCCGCTTCAACATGATGGCGATCAATAGCAGTGAGCCCATGCCGTATGGGTGGCACGAACCAACCTGAAGCGGCTCCAGCAACCTTAGTGGCCACAATCAGTGAATCTCGAGGCTTTGTTTGGATCCACTCGCCAAAAATTTCTTCGGTGATACCGACAGTTTCAGCAGTGGGCGGAACTGGATAGACCTCTGCTGTATCGTAAAAATTTATGCCTCTTTCATAAGCAGTATCCAAAATACGAAACGACTCCGCCTTGTCGCTCCAACTACCAAAACTCATAGTACCCATACAGATTGGGGATACTCGAAGACCACTTTTACCAATGTAACGATGTTCCATAGATTTGTTCCTTAAACACAACTGCTTTCGTTATAAAAACCTTACTTTAATTTGTTCAAAGTGCAGGACAACTATCACCTAAATAACCACCTCCACCGCAATAGGCTTGATCCTGAAGTTGAATTCGAATTCCGTCAGGGTCGGAGAAATAGACCTCAGGTGTTCCGCCTTCAACTCCGCCTCGGGCCGGCATACGCATGCTCACCCAATGCATTAATGGCTGGGTTTCTCCATTTTCAGGACGGGCAGTTAACCCCAACTGAGTAAGCGCGTCCAAAATGTGCGATACGGAGAAATTGTTCATGTTAAAACAGGCATGGTCGATTCTACCTGCTTGGGTTGGTGGACTCTGATCTTTACCGCCAACGTACATCAAAAACTGCAGCCCATCACCAACGCCGATCAAGGGGAAGCTCGCACCCTGATAAGCTTGAAACTGCTTGTCAAACGTTCGAGTATAAAAATCATTAGCCCGATCTTTATTCGCCACAAAGGTAGTGAAATGACTAAGGTCGGTAAGTTCAAAAAGTCCAGTCACAGGACTTTCCTCTAGTTGTTCACAAACGTTACCGCCAAGTCCGCTGCCGCCACAGTGGTCTGTGGGGCCCAATTGATAAGTAATGCCTTCAATGTCCTTAAAATAAAGCTCACGAGTTCCCAGTCTATGACCACCACGATCAGGAAGTCGCACATCTTCCCAATACTTCATTGCATGATCGAGAGGAGCGCTTCCGGCCACTGGCTTGCTGCCCCGAGCAACGCCAAACTGTTGTAATTGCTGACTCACAGCATCGATCGAGAAACCATTTACGCTTAAACCAATATGACTAATACTGGGAGCCTCACCGCCCGCCACTGGCGAGATAGAAAAAAACCGCGGCCCTGATCCTATCCGCATAAAAACCGTATTGCCTTGCCGAGCTTGAATGGGAGCGCCAAATACTCGCTGATAGAAACGAACCGACGCCGCCACATCCCGCACCCGAATACCAAAACTGTGCAGCTTTTGGAGCTGAATGGAAGCAGACTCAGACTGCGCGCCGAGCATTGGAGACATCAAAGCAAAAGGTGCAGCCAGTAACAGCGAGCGACGATCCGAATTATAAGCTTTTGAGTCAGGTCGCACTCTTCTTGAGAACACAGTTCGCCGTTTAAGATCTGCTTCAACTTTCGGAAACAGCTGTTTAAAGTTAGCTTCAAAATCCCACATGGTCACTCCAGCACACTATGTCTTTGTTGGCATCTCTTCTACTTCAAAACCATCAGCCTGCCACTGAGTCATTCCACCCGCCATATGAAAAACCCCTTCCACTCCCATATCAACGAGTGCGGACGCGGCCAACGCCGAGCGCCAGCCTTTATTGCAGAATAGAACGACTTCCTTAGCGTGATCAAAATCTGACTTATAATAGGGGCTCTCCGGATCAACCCAAAATTCCAACATGCCGCGAGGTATATGCAAAGTATCTGGTATGCGCCCTTCGCGCTTGAGTTCCCTAATATCTCTCAAATCAATTAGCACAACTCCTGATTGTCCCCGCTTAGCGTCAACCTCACTGGTGGTCAGGGTCTTAATCTTAGCTTCCGCATCAGCAACCAGTTGCGCTATTCCTTTTGTGACTCTCATAGTTTCTTACTCCTAAACTCGCCCTGTTGCCGGGTGGATTGAAAACCTTAGGGACCTTAGCGAGAAAAGCAAACCTACGCTACAGTGTCCCCTCATTGTGATTCCCGCTCTAAAAATCTAACTGACGCGACTGTGTTTCACTATTATCATTTTGCAGAAAATTCCCAAGGCCAAAAACACCCCAGCTAGCACTAGCAGCAGAAGCTGACTAAATCCAAAAAGCCCTCCTGCAGGTAAGGCCAAAGTTAAACCAGACAAGCCAATTAATAAACGCCCTAACAGAGCCGCTTTCCCAGTTCCAAGATCTCCGAGACCTATGAGATAGCCCTGCAGTGCGGCAGAAACCAAAGCCACACCGATTATTGCCGTTGATAGGGCTTGCAAGTTTTCAGCAAGCGTTCCTTGCAGCAAAAGCGCAGGATTCAATACAAAGAAAAAAGGGACGAAGTAAATAATGGCTCCTAACCGCATGGCGGAAAGGCCTGCTTTCATCGGAGAAACATTCGCAACCGACGCCGCCGCAAACGCAGCTAAGGCCACAGGCGGTGTGATAAAACTCAGCATCCCCCAATACATAACAAACATATGACTCGCCAACGGATCCAGACCTGCGTTAGTTAAAGCGGGCACCAAGACAATAGCGAGGAAAATATAGGCTGCGGTTACCGTCATGCCTATTCCCAAAATAAAGCTGGTAAGCGCACCCATCACTAGCAGCACAAGCACACTGTCCCCCGCTATATACACGAGATCATTGGCAATGGTTCCAGCGATACCGGTGACTGCTAACCCGCCAATTATGAGACCAATAGCCGCTAGGATTCCGGCCAGCTCTGCCAGCAGCTGCCCCATCATTGCAACCAACTGCATCCCTTTTTTTATGTTCAGTCGATGCTTGGTAAATTGATTGATTACAAGCAACATCCCGGTGGCATAAAAAGGGGCAATTGCCTCTCTTTGCATAAATACCAACATCCAAATAAGCGCCACAAAAACGACGATGAAGTACCAACCTTCTTTGAAAACTTCTCCCAGCTTTGGCAACTCATTCTTAGGCAGACCAGCCAACTGATTGCGTGCAGCGTAAGCATCTATTTGCATATAGAGACCGAAAAAATACAGTAAAGAAGGCACTATGGCAGCCACTGCCACCGCGGCGTAGCTCACGTTTAAAAAACTCGCCATCACAAATGCAGTGGCTCCCATAATCGGAGGCATGAAAACGCCACCAGTGGACGCACAGGCTTCAACACCCGCGGCATACTCTTTGCTAAAACCTATCCGCCTCATTGCAGGAATGGAAAGAGGCCCTGTGGTGAGAACATTACTGATTGGCCCTCCACTCATTGACCCCATAAGGCCCGAAGAAAAGATTGAAACTTTGGCTGGACCACCTCTCAGATGACCGAGCAATGCGAAGGCTAAATTGATGAAAAACGGGCCGCCTCCGGTAAACTGCAAGGATACGCCGAAGATGAGGAATCCAAACACCAACTGGGCGAAAACTCGCATCGGTATACCGAACAAGCTTTCTTCTCCCAACACATGAAAGATGGCCACTTCAGGAAGAGGAATACTTAAAGCCGCTATAACATTAGGGAGGGAATCGGCAAAAGTGGGATACAGTGAAAAAATGGCCACGATAAAAAATACCGGCCACCCTCCTGCCCTTCGACCAGCTTCCAACACTATTACCCAAGTAATCATAGCAAGCCATACACCCACCGGAGGCGCCGCATACTCCCAGGCCTCTAAAACTATTCGTTCGGCATAAAAAGCATAGTAAGAAAATATGCAAGCGATGATCAGCATTATGACCATGTCATACCAAGGAACATGGGCTTTGCTGTGCTGACTACCAGGGAAAACTATAAAAACCATGCACAGCATGACGCCAGTAATGAGATACATATAGCGGCTGTCTAGCATCACATAGTCGACAAAAAAACCAAGATTAAAAATTTGATTAATCGCCAGAATAATAGCGGTGCCCGTAAGACAAGCCATAGTGTAGCGCCAGCGTTCTGAAAATTTTCGATAGCGAACCTGCTGTGGCTCTACCGCGCTTGGCGGGCTCACCATTACTGAATCAGTTTCTGTTTCGTTTTCGATTCCAGCCATTTACAGACCCTGACCCAAAGTAATCAATTTAGCTGCAGACAGCGCACTCTCGCGAGCCACTAACCACCCTTTTTGAAACTCATCGTAATCCTCTGGTGCATCAAGCGTATAGCTGGTCCATGCATTAGAAAGAATATTTTGACGATGAAGGTTTGCATCGTTTTGTTTTTGCGCCGCCTCATCCCAAGCACCAATCTCTTTATAATAACGAATCGCGCCAGGATGAAATGGAATAAACGCTTGCTCGAACTTCTGCCGCGCTAGCGTCCACCCGGTAGCACCAGGCGCATTGTTTTTATAGTCTTCGAAATGATGGTGCATTATCTTGACGATGCTGTAGACCCAAGCCTCTTCTGAACTGTCTAAGCCGATAAGCAGCGGATAGGCTGAGGAGAAAACTTCCAAGCCCTCTGCAGGTAAGGTTGGCCCCTCGTATGCAATGTGGGGCACATACCAAGGGAGTCTGGAACGAACTCTAGCCACTGCTTCTAAATCATCATGGGGCAGGCTGGGAAAAGTAAGCCCTCTAGGTGATGCTTCTACTCTAAGGAACGGGGGTGAATTACAGGCTCCTCCGGCCACATCAGCTCGGTTGTTTAATATTGCCTCTATAGATGCGTTATAGCCCCCTACTTCGACCGGTGTGACATCATCCCATGTCAGATTTCCATAAGAGAGCAGCGCTGCCATCGCATTATTTAGGGAGGGTGCACCTTGCACAAAGGTCACGCGTTTGCCGCGGATATCTCCAACAGTAGCTATCTCTGCATCGCTGGCAGTCGCAAACGTAAAAGAGCAGCTGTCGGAGTAATTAGACATCAAAGCCCGTATTGGCTGTGGCCCCCATATTTTTGAGGCGAAATTTAAAATCCCCTCTTGGGCATAAACAGCTTCAGATCCACCGGCTGAAAAATGGACTCGATTCGCTCTCAGTGTGGCCAATCTCGATACATCATTTCGGGCAGGGATCACTCGCAAATTAACTTTGTACTGCCGTTGTAAAATATTGCCGATAGCGACCGCCTGGCTGTAGCCTCCTGTACCAGTTGGGTATGCAGACCACGCGATGGTCTTAGGCAAATCAATTCCATCAGCCAACTGAGCAAACACGCCGTTGCTGCACAGTAGAATTAGGACAGCACATTGGGCCGTCTGCCACATTCGTGTTTTTGGGTACCTTGAACGAGGAACCAAGCAAGAGTGAAAAAACGCCATAGTTAGCAACTGCTCTATTAAATCCGATTGCAGCTAAGCTAGCATTAGACAGCCAAACAATGAATAGAGAATTTGTGAAAACAGCTGAATTACCGGATTCATCCGGCGGAGCTTGATTAGCCTTCCTATTCCCACGCCCTAATTCGGCAAAGCCTCTATTACTCAACTATTAAACACATAATTACCGTTCTAAGAAGCTTAATAGCAGGTTTACTCGCCCTCGTAACCGGCCGTATACTGGTGCCCAGAACCAGTTCCCTATTGAGACGAGAATATCCTATGAAACCTAGCTCCGTGCAGTTCCCCTTTATCCTTTGTGCTGCCTTCCTTGTTGCCTGTAGCCCCGATCAAGTGCCAATGCCGGAGCTGAGCTTCGAAGAATCGCTCCAACAGCAGTTAATTGAAGCCAAACCCGGTGACGTGGTCGAGATACCAGCCGGAACCTTTGAAATGACACGCAGCCTCTCGCTGAACATATCTGGCGTCACTATTCGGGGCGCGGGAATAGACCAATCGGTGTTGTCTTTTGCCAATCAAGTCCAAGGAGCCGAGGGACTGCTAGTCAGTGCTGACGACTTTGTCATTGAAGATTTAGCCATCGAAGATACTGTCGGTGACGCCATTAAAATTAACGAAAGTCGGAACGTGATTGTGCGCAATGTAAGAACAGAATGGACGGGTGGCCCGCTAGAAACAAATGGAGCCTACGGTATCTATCCTGTGCAATCGCAAAACATTCTTATTGAAGGGGCCGTCGCCATTGGAGCTTCCGATGCAGGAATTTACGTCGGTCAGTCAGAGCAAATCATCGTGAGAAATTCTCGCGCCGAATACAATGTTGCTGGGATCGAAATTGAAAATTCAACGTTCGCCGATGTCTACGATAATGTTACGACCAATAACACCGGCGGCATTCTGGTGTTTGATTTGCCCAACCTTCCTGTTCAAGGTGGCCGCAATACGAGGGTATTTAACAATCAGATTTACAACAACAACGTGGACAATTTTGCCCCCGAAGGAAATATTGTAGGCGGCGTTCCCGCCGGCACCGGGTTGATGGTAATGGCCAATGACAGCATCGAAGTATTTGGCAATAATTTTACTGACAACCAAACCTCTAGTGTCTTGATAGTCAGCTATTTAATATCCGAACGTCCGCTTGACGACCCGAACTATGATCCCTATCCGGAATCAATTTATATCCATGATAACCAATATCAAGGGGGCGGCAATGCGCCAGATTCTGAACCTTTAGCAATGGTGCAAGCCGCAACCGGACAAGCGTTACCTGACATCGTTTGGGATGGAATGTTCATCGGCGACAAAGCACCTTCAGACATTCTTTGTATCAAAGAAGCGCCGACAGTAAGTTTTGTCAACTTAGACGCGAATAATGGATTTGCTCAACCTTCCTTTGATGGAAGTGTGCACGACTGCGAATTGCCGAGCCTATCTGTGATTTCGTTAACATCGGCGGACTGATGAACAAAATTAGTTTAGCTAAAATAACCACCGCAATTGGGCTGCTGGCTGCCGTGGTTAGCTGCTCAGATCCAGCACCGGTCTTCCATGCTGATGGTAAACCGGCACGCCTTTCTGAGTGGCATCAATTAGAGTTAGTGGGTAGCAGCTGGACACCCAATAAGGAGACAGAAGTCTTCTACCCTGCCAACCAATTGTTTACCGATTACGCCCATAAAATGCGCACGCTTTGGATTCCTCAAGGCACATCCGCAGTCCTTGCTGGGGAAGATCTCGTGTACCCAGTTGGCACCGTTCTCACAAAAACTTTCTATTACCCAAAAGATGAGACCGGCTCACTCTTGAAAGTAGCCGATAATACTGCCCTAGCTATAGATACGAAGACGAATCAACTCATCGAAACAAGAATTTTAGTTAAGCGCGACGCAGGCTGGGACGCGCTACCCTACGTATGGAACGATGAGCAAACAGATGCTTTTCTTCGAATCGCCGGTGCCAGTAAATCAATTAGCCTCAAAGACGCAGGTCGCGAAACTATCGATTTCACCTATTTCGTACCCAACGGCAATCAATGTTCTGGCTGCCACGTTACTGAACACCCTGATGGCGGCATGCATCCCTTAGGGGCCGTTGCCGCGCAGCTACATGCTAAGCGTCATGAATCCGATAGCGCTCTGCAAACAGAAAACTTGGTGGCCAAAGGCTGGTTAGATGAAGCACCTGAAATTCCTGCAACTAGAGCATGGCGTGACGAAACTCTTCCTATAGAAGAGCGTGCTTCGGCCTATTTGAATATGCAATGTGGACATTGCCACAACCCCGAAGGCGCGGCGGATACATCAGCGTTGATTTTGGACGGCTCACACACGCTTGAGGTAAACCGGGGCATCTGCAAGCCACCTATTGCCGCCGGTGGTGGCGCAGGAAACCTGCAGTATGCAGTTGTGCCAGGCGCCCCGGAGAAATCCATCTTGCTTTACCGAATGGCGTCGGACAAACCCGATGAAATGATGCCCGAGTTGGGGCGATCATTAGTCCACACAGAGGGGCTTGAGTTATTGAGCAAATGGATAGGCGAACTAGCGGGCGATTGCGGCTAATTTTGCGATCCCCCAGCATTGCCGTTCAGCCAATCCATGAAAAAGAGGAGTCCAGCCTGACCCAAATACGCTGCTCTTATCGCTTCTTCAGACTACTTCGATTCTGGTTCTTAACCGCCACTATCCTGGCTTCAGTGAGCTGCACTGACCAAAGCCAATTGCGCAGTGGCTATGTCCTTACAACCGGCTCTACAGGAGGCACTTTCTATCCTGTTGGTGTCGCACTTTCCACGCTTGTTACAGCCTCAGAGACAGCCGACTTTTCGATCACTGCTATCAGCTCTGCCGGGTCGATGGAAAACATAAAACTGCTGAGAGATAACCAAGCGCAATTTGCTCTGGTGCTTTCAATTTTTGCAGCGTGGGCATGGGATGGCATTGGCCCGATTAAGAACCCTCAGCCTCATCTGCGCAGTATCTCGGCAATGTGGCCTAACGTTGAGCACTTTGTTATTGACAGTGATCTCGTCACTACTGGAACCCTCTCTGACCTGAACAACCTAAGCGGCCAGCGCTATGTCCTTGGCATGCGCAACTCAGGTGCCGAACATACAGGCATCTATATCTTAAACAGCCTAAACATCGATTATGACAATAAATTTGGCTCAGCTTACATGGGGTATGGCGCATCAGCAGGAGCCCTTCAAGACGGCAATATTGTAGGAATGAACGTCCCCGCAGGCGCTCCGGTTACCGCTATCACCCAAGCTTTTGCCCAGCTTGGGGAAAAAATGACCGTACTAAATTTTTCTCAAGAACAACTGCAAGCTATCAACCAGCAGTTTCCTCTCTGGCGCAGTTATGAAATGCTTCCCGGCACATACCCCTACCAAACCGAAACCATTAGCACCGCCTCTAGCCCAAACGTTTTGGTTGTGCGGGAAGATGTTCCAGATGATGTGGTTTACAATGTTACGAAACTGCTGTGGGATAACCTATCCACTTTGCAGGAGATTCACAGCGCCACCAAACAGATGGTATTCGAACAGGCTCTAGAAGGTGTCACAGTGCCCTTACATCCTGGCGCCGTTCGCTACTACTTGGAACAGCAGCTTTCTATTCCACAACATTTACTCCAGTAATTGCAAATCGATATTCACTACCCGAATTTACAACGCGACAATAACTTAGGATTCTATGGCCATGATAGATGCCCAAAGCTGCCGAGAAAAAATAATTTGCATCGCTAAGCATCCATTGGCAAATACTATGGCCAAAAATGCAATCCAGTTAGAATTTTCGAATAACGTATAAGCCATTCCAAAAAAGACGAGCAAAACAATAACAAACAGCTGCATCCGAAAGTCTTTGAGCGTCGCCGGTTCTACCCCTTGAAAAAAAGAAGAATTGCTGACATCAGCCCGGGCTCGCCGAAAAGTAGTATGGGCAATTCCATTACCCACCAAAAATATAGACGCTAACACATACAACCACATTACATTGAACGTCGATGAAATAAGGGTAACCATTAAAAACTGCTGTATGCCAATTACAAAAGGCAAAATTGAATCTCGCAGCGAAGGCTTCCAGGTAAAACCAATCACTAGAGTGGAGTACATAACCCAAATTTGTAAAATGCCCGCAAGAGAAACACTGACCATTCCCCATCCCACCAACGCAGACACATCCCAATTGAAGAGAAAACGACTCTCCATTACTTTTGACCACAAGAGCTCCAACGCTAGCGCCTGAATGATACTTATTAAAGTCAATAAAACTATGGGGAATTGCTTCTGAGCTCGCGCTCTCATATCGGTCATTGTCTAATTCCTAGCTCATTGCCTACTCAAGAGGTCAAACACTCAAGGACTGTTTATTCGATGGGAAATGCAAAATAACGATCAGGAAAAGGTTCTGAATCTAAGGTAAAGTGCCACCACTCTTCTTTTAGTGGCCGAAAGCCCACCGACAGCATCACTTCTCTGAGCTTTAAACGGTTGTTCTTTTGCAGCACAGTGACCCCTTCGCTTGATGGCCAAGACAACGCATCAAAGAAATCCCATCCAGTCCCCATATCGAGTTCTTTAGTCGTTTCAAGATCAATCAGGGTTAAGTCAACGGTGGAACCGCGAGAGTGGCCAGAGCGGGAGGCTATATAGCCGTCTCTAAACAAGTTTCGCTTTTCAACAGATGGATAGTATTTGGATTTCATCTTGGTATCGTGGAGATCAGATGCCCAGCGAACAAAATGATCAACCGCTGGCTGCGGTCGGTAGCCATCAAAAACCTTAAATCCAAGACCTTGGCCTTCTAGTTGCTTTGCAGCCACAACCAACTGCTTGGCCGCTTCTTCGGTGAGAAAAACCTTGGCAGCGTTATATCCATCAATTGGTTCACCAACAAAATTATCCTCTGAAAAATAGCGAACATCATGAGTTAAGACCAGTCCGTTCAATTGAAAATAGTCGACAACATCAACAAAACCTTCGTGCACGCCAATTTCGCGGGCTGTGCCACTGGTGCAACCGCTGAGGATGAGCAGCGAAGCAAACATCATGATAAATCGCGCCCGAATATTGAGCTGATCAAAGGAGGTACGTCTCATAAGGACGGAGTTTAATCGATCCTGCGTTGGAAAACATGGTCTGTAGCGCTATTTAAGATTAGAATGGTGGGCTGTATAACCGCGAACATAGGGTGTTAGTCCCAGCCCATACGGTCCAGACACCGGTCTAACCACCATCCGCTTTAAGGAGAGAACTCATGATTCGACGCGCATTAATGACATTCACAAGCTGTGCATTAGCACTTACCGCTACTGCAGCACTTGCCCAGTCAACTGAATACCGATCAATGTTGTATGATTTTCAAGTAACGCCGGTGGCCGAAAATTTGGAAGTGCCCTGGTCAATGGCTTGGTTGCCAAATGGTGACATGCTCGTTACCGAACGCGCAGGCAGACTTCGAATTGTCCGAAACGGCAGCCTTTTAGCAGCCCCCGTCGAGGGTGTTCCAGAAGTTCTTCATGAAGGTCAGGGGGGCTTGTTCGATGTCGTTCCTCACCCTGAATATGCCTCTAACAAGCTGGTCTATCTTAGCTTCGCCAAGCCTTTAAGTGGCGGCTCAACAACCGCAGTAATACGGGGTAAGTTTGAGAACGATCGCCTCAGTGACATTGAAACTATATTTCAGGCAGATAGCGAGGGTCAAAATGGACATTACGGCGCTCGTATCGCGTTTGATGGGGACGGTTATTTATTCTTGTCCATTGGCGACCGTCAAGCATCGCCATCCGGTGACTTAAGCGCCCATCAAGCCCAGGATCTTTCTAACCATGCAGGCACTATTGTTCGCTTGCATGACGATGGCCGCGTCCCTAACGATAATCCATTCCTAGATCGCCGAGACGCCCTTCCGGAAATTTACAGCTACGGGCATCGAAACCCTCAGTCTATGGCTGTGCATCCAGTAACTGGTGATGTGTGGGCTGGCGAACATGGCCCACAGGGTGGAGATGAACTTAATATTGTCGCACCCGGTGCTAACTTCGGTTGGCCCGTTGTTGGGTTTGGCGTTAATTACGGCCCCGGTCGTCCAATCCATGAATCTCA
>JBGCEK010000010.1:0-113248 GCA_045106275.1 Pseudohongiellaceae bacterium
GATGGTTATGCCTGGTGATAACGTTAAGATGGAAGTGACGTTGATTGCACCGATTGCGATGGATGATGGATTGCGTTTTGCGATTCGTGAAGGCGGCCGCACAGTAGGTGCAGGCGTGGTAGCTAAAGTCATCGAATAAGACAGTTTTAGCGTGATCCTAAAGCCAGCACATCGAAAGATGCGCTGGCTTTTTCGTGTATTAAGATCAAGCTCCAGCTCTTTAAGATCAGCAATCAAAGATGAAAGCCGAGTTTTTCAAAATGACTTCAGGCATTTTGGGAAGCGAGGGTACCTCGGAGAGGCTGAGTCTGCTGAGATTGAAGAGCTGGAGCTTGGTCGGCAGTGCTAAAAATGGGCGCGCTATGCGAGATCTGGCGTCTACCCTGCGACTCCTTGCTTCTGAGCGCGAATCGCGCCCATCCTGGGTGCCTTCACTCCGCAAAATGCCCAAGGTCATTTTGCTGCGTTCAGCGCTGATTCCTTTTGCGCGCATTACCAAGGATTCCCAGCGTAGACTTCCTCGAAATGAAGGCTAGAGGGCGCGCCATTTGGCTCGTAGCTCAAGGCAGTAAAAAAGGGCTTTAAGCGAGATTATTCCTTGACAGGAATGGACCAAAACCTTAAGATTCGCGTCCTTCTTTTGGCAATTGAAGAAACCACAGCTAAGAGAACAAGTTAACTATTTAATTTTTAAGAGAAAACTGGAGCTACAAGTAGATGCAAAATCAGCGTATTAGAATCCGGCTAAAAGCCTTTGATCATCGGCTGATTGATCAATCTACACAAGAAATTGTAGATACAGCGAAGCGCACAGGGGCGCAGGTCAAAGGACCTATCCCTTTGCCAACTAACAAAGAGCGATTTACTGTATTGGTTTCGCCACACGTCAACAAAGACGCGCGTGATCAATACGAAATTCGCACTCACAAGCGTTTGTTGGACATCGTTGAGCCTACTGAAAAAACAGTAGATGCTTTGATGAAGTTGGACTTAGCAGCGGGTGTGGAAGTACAGATTAGCCTAGGCTAACTGACTAGTAGTAAAAAATACCAGGTAGTGAGCATTTCAGTCCTCGCTACCCTTTATTAAAGTTTTGGCGCACTGAAATATTCTGTGACTCATTAGCAGTCACGTACATAGTGTAACGCGTCAGCGGCCATAGCGGGTTTTAGCCCCGTGCACGATGAGGTTTATAACAATGACGATTGGATTAGTCGGTCGAAAAAGCGGCATGACCCGTATTTTCACTGAAGAAGGTAATTCCATACCTGTTACAGTTGTGGAAGTGCAACCGAACCGTATTACTCAAATTAAAACTACCGAAACCGATGGCTACAGTGCAATTCAAGTCACTGCAGGTAGCCGTCGCGCATCGCGTGTTTCTAAAGCTGCCGCTGGCCATTACGCCAAAGCTAGCACTGAAGCGGGCACAGGCCTTTGGGAATTCCGTACCGAAAATGCAGATACTGCCGAGCTCGGTATGGGTAGTGAGCTTAAGGTTGATGTTTTCGAAGTGGGCCAGAAAGTAGATGTTACTGGTACTTCAAAGGGTAAAGGTTTTCAGGGTGGCGTTAAACGTCATAATTTCCAAATGCAGGATGCGACACACGGTAACTCAATATCTCACCGTGCGCCCGGTTCTATTGGTCAATGTCAGACTCCTGGCCGTGTTTGGAAAGGTAAGAAGATGGCCGGCCAAATGGGTAACAAGCAGCAAACAACACAAAGCTTAGAGGTTGTTCGCGTAGATTCTGAGAATAACTTACTGCTAATCAAGGGTGCTGTTCCTGGCGCTACTGGTTCAGACGTTGTTGTTCGTCCAGCGATCAAGGTTAAGGGGTAAGTAAGCAATGGAATTAGCTCTTGCGCTACCCGGTAAGAAAGCGGGTGATGAAAAGATTTCACTTTCGGACGAAGCATTCGGCCGTGAGTATAATGAGCCTTTGGTCCACCAAACGGTGGTTACCTTTTTGGCAGGAGCCCGTCAGGGAACTGTTAAGCAAAAGACTCGATCAGAAGTAAGTGGCGGTGGTCGTAAGCCATGGCGTCAAAAGGGTACTGGGCGCGCGCGAGCGGGCACAATCCGAAGCCCTATCTGGCGTAGCGGTGGTGTTACATTTGCTGCTCGTCCACAAGATCACAGTAAGAAACTCAACAAAAAAATGTACCGCGGAGCCATGCAGTGCATTCTTTCTGAGCTTATTCGCCAAGAGCGGCTCATTGTCGTTAGCGAATTTGCACTTGAGTCTCACAAGACAAAGGATTTAGTTAGCAAGTTGCAGGAATTTAACTTGGATAACGTTCTCATCGTTGGTGAGTCTGTTGAAGAGAATTTATACCTTGCGGCTAGAAACCTACACAAAGTGGACGTGATTGATGTTTCAGGCATCGACCCCGTTAGCCTAATTGGTTTCGAAAATGTGCTGATTACAGTTCCTGCACTTAAGAAAGTAGAGGAGATGTTGTCGTGAATGTAGAGCGCATGTACACAGTTATTCGCGGGGCTCACGTCTCGGAAAAAGCAGCAATTCTTGGTGATGTTAATAATCAATACACTTTTAAAGTGTCTAACGATGCCACTAAGCCAGAAATCAAAACTGCGGTTGAAAAAATATTCAACGTTGTTGTTAAGGACCTTAAGGTTCTTAATGTTAAGGGCAAAACTAAGCGTACTCCTAAGGGCAAGATTCGTAAGCGCTCTGATTGGAAGAAAGCCTACGTTCGATTGGAAGCGGGTCATAATATCGACTTCGCTGATATCGGTTAACCGGGAGCTAAGGGGAAAATCATGCCAGTAGTTAAGTGTAAACCTACCTCTCCGGGACGACGTTTTGTTGTTAAGGTAGTTAATCCAGATTTACATAAGGGTGAACCTTATGCGCCGTTGACTGCACCTAAGTCAAAAAGCGGTGGTCGTAATAACAAAGGTCGCATCACTACTCGCCACATTGGCGGTGGTCACAAGCAGAAATATCGCATCATTGATTTCAAACGAAACAAAGACGGTATAGAGGCTCAAGTTGAACGATTGGAATACGACCCGAATCGATCTGCCAATATAGCATTGATGCTATATGCAGACGGTGAGCGTCGATACATTATTGCGCCAGCTAAGGTAAGCAAGGGCGACAAGCTAATGTCTGGCGAAAGCGCTCCAATTAAAGTGGGCAACACTTTGCCGCTACGTAACATTCCTTTAGGTAGTACCGTTCACTGCGTTGAAATGAAGCCAGGTAAAGGTGCTCAAATCGCGCGTAGTGCAGGGACTTCTCTTCAGTTAGTAGCGAGGGAAGGTGAATACGCTACGCTGCGTCTTCGTTCAGGCGAAATGCGCAAAGTGCTAAGTGATTGCAGAGCAACGCTTGGTGAAGTATCAAACTCTGAACACGCTCTTCGGTCCCTAGGTAAAGCGGGTGCGAAGAGATGGAGAGGAGTTAGACCAACGGTTCGTGGTGTTGCTATGAACCCTGTTGATCACCCGCATGGTGGTGGTGAAGGTCGAACTTCAGGTGGTCGTCACCCTGTATCACCTTGGGGTACGCCAACAAAAGGTTACAAAACTCGAACTAACAAGCGCACAGACAATATGATTGTCCGTCGCAGAAATTCAAGCCGCTAAGGCGAGTGATAGAGGAATTACTACGTGCCACGTTCACTTAAAAAAGGCCCTTTCATCGACCTTCATCTAATGAAGAAGGTGCAAGTTGCCGCTGAGAACAACGACAAGCGTCCTATTAAAACTTGGTCAAGACGTTCAATGATTTCACCTGAAATGATTGGTCTTACCATCGCTGTGCATAACGGAAGGCAGCACGTTCCTGTTTCCGTTAATGAAGACATGGTAGGGCATAAACTGGGCGAATTCTCTGCGACGCGTACTTACCGCGGACATTCAGCAGACAAGAAGGCGCGCTAGGGGGCCATATGCAAGTTAGAGCACACTTAAAAGGCGCACGCCTATCTGCACAAAAAGCTCGACTGGTTGCTGACCAGATCCGTGGCAAAGGTGTAGAGGAAGCATTGTTGGTATTGAACTATAGCCCTAAGAAAGGCGCTGACATTATCAAGAAAATCTTGAACTCCGCGATAGCTAACGCTGAGCACAATGAAGGTGCTGACGTGGACGAGCTAAAAGTGTCAACCATTTGTGTTGACGAAGGTATGACAATGAAGCGCATTATGCCGAGGGCAAAGGGGCGAGCTGATCGCATCCTTAAGCGTTCATGTCACATTACAATAACTGTTGCGGATAGTTAGGAGAATTTCGGATGGGTCAAAAAGTACATCCAACTGGTATTCGACTTGGCATTGTTAAGAAGCATACGTCAGTATGGTTTGCCGAGGGTAAAGAATACGCAGAGAATTTGTTGGTTGATTTGCAAGTGCGCGCGTTTGTTAAAAAGAAGTTAGCAAGCGCATCGGTTTCTCGTGTCGATATCGAGCGCCCAGCACAGACTGCAAAAGTAACAGTTTATACAGCTCGACCTGGAATCGTGATTGGTAAGAAAGGCGAAGACGTAGAAGCATTGCGTAAAGCGCTTACTAAGAAAATGGGGATTCCTGTTCAGATCAACATCGAAGAAATTCGTAAGCCGGATTTGGATGCTCAACTGGTAGCTGATGGTGTTGCATCACAGTTAGAGCGACGAGTAATGTTTCGTCGGGCCATGAAGCGAGCGGTTCAAAACGCTATGCGTCAAGGTGCTGAAGGAATCAAGATTCAAGTCGGTGGTCGTTTAGGCGGTGCCGAAATCGCAAGATCTGAATGGTATCGAGAAGGCCGCGTGCCTTTGCACACATTACGTGCTGACATCGACTATGCAACATCTGAGGCCAATACAACTTACGGCATTATTGGCGTAAAAGTGTGGATTTTTAAAGGTGAGATTTTGGATTTGGACGAAGCTATTGTGCCTTCGCAGCAAACCAAAGCCAGCTAGAGGATAAGAGACGTGTTACAACCAAAACGTACAAAATTCCGTAAAATGATGAAGGGCCGTAATCGCGGTCTATCACATCGCGGTAGCAAAGTGGATTTTGGGGAATTTGGCTTGAAAGCTGTCTCCCGCGGTCGACTAACTGCGCGTCAAATTGAAGCAGCGCGTCGTGCTATGACTAGAAAAGTTAAGCGTGGCGGCAAAATCTGGATTCGCGTGTTTCCTGATAAGCCAATTACTCAAAAGCCTTTAGAAGTTCGTCAAGGTAAGGGTAAAGGTAATGTTGAATATTGGGTTGCCCAAATTCAGCCGGGTCGAATCATGTTTGAAATCGAAGGTGTCGATGAAGAGTTGGCGCGCGAAGCATTTAGCTTAGCTTCCGCTAAATTGCCATTTGACACGACTTTCGTTAAACGGACGGTTATGTAATGAAAGCAAGTGACTTAAGAGAAAAGTCTGTAGAAGAACTGCAAGCTCAATTGCAGGAGCTTTATAAGGACCAGTTTAACCAGCGTATGCAGCTGGGTGCAGGGCAGCTTGGCCAAGTGCATCTAGTCGGTGCAGTGAAGAAAGACATTGCCCGAGTAAAAACAATTATTACCGAAAAACAGAAAAGCGGATCTTAATTATGGCGGCTACTGAAAACACTGAAAGCAGCGCCCGTACAGTAAGCGGAAAAGTTGTAAGCAACAAGATGGATAAGTCTGTTGTTGTAATGATTGAGCGTCGGGTTAAACACCCTGTTTATGGCAAAATCATCAAGCGCTCAACCAAAATTCATGCTCATGATGCAAATAACGAGTGCATGCCTGGGGATGCTGTAACAATTAAAGAAGTTGCGCCTATTTCCAAGACTAAGTCTTGGTCTTTGGTTTCGATCGACGAGCGTGCAACTCAAGTATAAAGAAAATAGTTTTTAAGATTCTGTGGTCGCAGTGCGAGCACAAGATGGAGCGAATCAATGATTCAAGTGCAGTCCTACTTAGACGTCGCCGATAACAGCGGCGCACGACGCGTAATGTGTATCAAAGTGTTGGGTGGATCTCACCGTCGCTATGCTCGTATTGGTGACATTATAAAAGTGACCGTAAAAGAAGCCATTCCTCGCGGAAAGGTGAAAAAGGGACAGGTGCTTACAGCATTAGTGGTCCGTACTAAAAAGGGTGTTCGTCGCGGTGACGGCTCGTTGATCAAATTCGACGACAACGCAGCGATTCTTCTAAATGCTAATGAAGCGCCAATCGGCACTCGTGTATTTGGCCCTGTGACTCGTGAGCTTCGAAACGAGAAGTTCATGCGAATTATTTCACTCGCACCTGAGGTTCTTTAAAGAACTTTGTAGGCAGGCGAGATTTAAGAATTTAGAGAGATAGTGGCAAATGAATAAATTAAAGCGTGATGACGAAGTAATCGTAACCGCAGGTAAAGATAAAGGTAAGCGTGGTTCGGTTAGCAAAATCCTTAGTAACGGCAGAGTTATCGTTGCTGGTGTAAATATGGTTAAGCGTCATACCAAAGCTAATCCCAATGCGGGGCAAGCAGGTGGAATTGTTGAAAAAGAAGCATCAATTGATGTTTCCAACATAGCGCTCTTCAATGCTGCTACAAATAAGGCAGATAAGGTTGGGATTCAGGTTGCAGAAGATGGCAGCAAGAAGCGAGTTTTTAAATCAAACGGTCAAGACATAGATTAAGCACTGATAGGTTGCCAAATGGCTGAATATAGAGATTTTTACAAGAAAGAAGTTATTCCTGCGCTAACCGAGCAGTTCGGTTATGACAATCCCATGCGTGTGCCAAAGATCACTAAAGTGGTTTTGAACATGGGCTTGGGCGAAGCTGTGACAGACAAAAAAGTATTAGATAATGCTGTTGGTGATTTGACTCAAATCAGTGGCCAGAAAGTCGTCGTTACAAAGGCGCGCAGATCGATTGCGGGCTTTAAGATTCGTGAAGGTTGGCCAGTAGGTGCGAAAGTTACCTTACGTGGCGAGCGTATGTATGAATTTTTGGAAAGGCTCGTGGGCATTGCAATACCGCGAATTAGAGATTTCCGAGGCCTTAACCCTAAAGCCTTTGATGGCCGTGGAAATTACGCCATGGGTGTTACTGAACAAATCATTTTCCCAGAGATTGATTATGACAAGATCGATACTCTGCGCGGGCTAGACATAACAATCACGACGACCGCAGCTACTGACGAAGAAGGTCGAGCGTTACTCACTGCATTGCGTTTTCCATTCCGCGGCGTGACACCAACGAAAACCGAAGCCGCTGCAGAAGAAAAAGAGGAGTCCAAATAATGGCTAAAACTTCGATGATAGCCAGAGAAGACAAGCGTTCAAAGCTAGTAGAAAAATATGCTGCGAAGCGAGCTGAGCTAAAAGCTATTCTGAATAGCAGCGACGCCAGCGATGACGAGAAATGGGCTGCACAGGTTAAGTTTCAAAAGTTGCCCCGCGATTCTAGTCCTGTTCGCCAACAAAACCGCTGCCAAATCACGGGTCGTCCTCACGGCGTTTACCGAAAATTTGGCCTTTGTAGAAATAAATTACGTGAAGCAGCTATGCGCGGTGATGTGCCTGGCTTGACTAAAGCTAGCTGGTAGCCGGGAGCAGAAATATGAGCATGTCAGATCCAATTGCAGATTTCTTAACTCGAATCCGCAACGCGCAAATGGCGCAGTTACCAACAGTTGCTTGCCCTTCCTCAAAAGTCAAAGTGGCGTTGAGCGAAGTGCTTGAAAGCGAAGGTTACATTAATAGCTTTGCTGTAAGCGATGAAGAAGGTAAGCCAGTACTGAGCATTGAGCTCAAGTATTTTAGAGGCAAGCCTGTAATTGAAGAGATTAAACGAGCTAGCCGTCCTGGTCTTCGTAGCTATAAAGGTAAAGAAGATTTACCTGAAGTTCGATCTGGACTAGGTGTGGCAATCTTGTCTACAAGCAAAGGCTTGATGACAGATAAGCAGGCCACTACTGCCGGTATTGGTGGTGAGGTACTCTGCACAGTTTTCTAGAACGTGCAGTTAATAGTAATTAAATTAAGAGCAACTAAAAGATGTCTAGAGTAGCTAACAACCCAATTGCTTTGCCTAAAGGTGTAGAAGCAAAGTTTTCCGAAACCGAAGTTTCGGTAAAAGGCAGCAAAGGAGCCCTACAATTGGCTCTCCATGCGTCTGTTGGTATCTCACAAGAAGGTGAGGAAATTAAAGTTGCAGCCAAGAATGGTTCTCGTGAAGCAAATGCGCTGGCAGGAACATTCCGCTCTTTGATCAACAATATGGTTGTGGGAGTAAGTGCTGGATTTGAGAAGAAGCTTGAGTTGCAAGGCGTTGGATACAGAGCCAAAGCGGAAGGCAAGAGTGTAAATTTGACTGTTGGATACTCACATCCAATCGATTACAAGCTTCCTGAAGGTGTTACGGCGGCGACTCCTTCACAAACTGAAATTGTAATTTCTGGCGCAGACAAGCAGTTGGTTGGTCAAGTTGCTGCTGAGATTAGAGATTTTCGCCCACCTGAGCCTTATAAAGGTAAGGGTATTCGTTACGCTGATGAGCGTGTTTTCAGAAAAGAAGCTAAGAAGAAATAGGGCTTAGATATGAACGTTAAGAAAAAATCTCGTTTGCGCAGAGCAAAGCGAGCAAGGGCAAAGATAAGCGAATTAAGAGTCAATAGACTTTGTGTCTATCGTTCTCCTCGTCATATCTACGCACAGATAATTTCAGCAACAGGTAGTGAAGTGCTGGCAAGCGCTTCCACTGTTGAAAAGGAAAACCGCAGTTCAGCATCTGGCAATATTAATGCTGCTCAGTCGGTTGGAAAACTTATCGCAGAAAGAGCAAAGGCAGCGGGTGTAGAGCAAGTTGCGTTTGATCGTTCGGGTTACGCCTATCATGGTCGAGTTAAGGCTTTAGCCGAAGCTGCCCGTGAAGGTGGATTAAAATTTTAAGGGTTTGAGATATGGCATATAAAGACGAGCCGGGCAAAAACAACGAAGAAGGCCTTCAGGAAAAACTGATTCAGGTTAATCGTGTAGCTAAAGTTGTGAAGGGTGGTCGAATCTTCGGCTTCACTGCGCTAACTGCTGTTGGTGACGGTAATGGTCGCGTTGGCTTTGGTCGTGGTAAGGCTCGTGAAGTGCCTCTAGCCATCCAAAAAGCGATGGAATCCGCACGACGTAACATGATTACTGTCGGCTTAGATGGGCATACTTTGCAGTACCCTATTAAAGCTCGTCACGGTGCATCTAAGATTTACATGCAGCCTGCTTCTGAAGGTACTGGTGTGATCGCAGGTGGTGCCATGCGCTCCATTTTGGAATTGGCTGGTGTACAAAACGTATTGGCTAAGTGCTACGGCTCAACAAATCCTATCAACGTTGTTTATGCCACGTTCAAGGGTTTACGAGATATGCGTTCGCCAGAAGACATCGCTGCTAAGCGCGGCAAATCTGTAGAAGAGATTGTAGGTTAAAAAAATGGCCAAGAAGACAGTCAAGGTAACACTAGTTCGCAGCCCAATTGGCTCATTGCCCAAGCACAAGCTTTGTCTCAAAGGTCTTGGCTTGAAGCGTATGCACCAGTCAGTAGAAGTAGAAGATACTCCTGCAGTGCGTGGAATGATTAACAAGGTTAACTATATGTTAGCTATAGAAGGTGAGGGTTAAGTCATGCAACTAAATTCATTGAGCCCAGCACCAGGCAGCACTAAAGCGCGTAAGCGTGTTGGTCGTGGTATTGGCAGTGGTTGGGGCAAGACCTGTGGTACTGGTCACAAAGGTCAGAAGTCTCGCAGCGGCGGTTCAGTTAGACCCGGTTTCGAAGGCGGTCAAATGCCTTTGCAAATGCGACTTCCTAAATTTGGGTTTAGTTCACGGATCAGCCGAATTACTGCAGAGATAAGAACTTCAGAGTTAAACAAGCTAGATGCTGAAGTTATCGATCTTGACGTTTTACGTAAGGCAAACTTGATTACCGCTTCTATTAAGCGGGCAAAGATTATGCTTTCCGGCGAAATCACAAAGGCAGTAACTGTGAAAGGCCTACGGGTAACGAAAGGTGCACAAGCAGCAATCGAAGCAGCGGGTGGAAAAGTTATAGATGCAGAGTTGCCGACTGAAAAGCCAGGCAAACTCGCAAAAAAACCAACCAAATCCGAAGATAAGTAACTTAAGAACTGAAGAAATAGATAATGGCAAATAACCCAGCAATAAACCCGGAAAACATAGGTGCCGGACTTGGCGAGCTCAAGTCACGCTTACTTTTCCTGTTGTTTGCCATTTTCGTTTATCGCGTTGGCACTCATATTCCTGTTCCGGGTATTGATCCATTGCAACTTGCTCAGTTTTTCACTGATCAGGAAGGCACTTTCACTGACATGATTAACATGTTTGGTGGCGGGGCGTTAGAGCGTATGAGCATCGTGGCCTTAGGCATCATGCCTTATATCTCTGCTTCAATTATTATGCAGCTATTGAGTGCGGTTAGCCCTCAGCTGGATCAGTTGAAGAAAGAAGGCGAATCTGGTCGACGTAAGATTACTCAATACACTCGTTACGGTGCATTGGTTCTAGCAACAGTTCAAGGTACAGGAATGACAGTGGGTTTACTGGCTCCTATGGCTTATGCACCAGGGCTTGCTTTTAACCTAACTGCGATAGTTTCGCTCGTAACCGGCGCAATGTTTTTAATGTGGCTAGGTGAGCAGATTACGGAAAAAGGTATTGGCAACGGCATCTCTATGCTTATTTTTGCGGGTATCGTAGCGGGATTTCCCGCGGCCATTAGCACGTCTCTTACTCAGGCGTATGAAGGCCAAATAAGCGGAGTGCTTCTATTGGTTGTCGGGCTAATCGCAATTGGCGTCATCGCAGCGATTGTCTACGTGGAAAGAGCCCAGCGTCGGATTACGGTTAACTATGCTAAGCGTCAGCAGGGCCGGAAAATGTACCAAGCGCAAGCTAGTCATTTGCCATTAAAGATTAATATGGCTGGTGTTATTCCAGCGATTTTTGCCAGCAGCATATTGTTGTTTCCAGCGTCTCTTGGGCAATGGTTCGGCCAGTCAGAGGGGTCTGAGTGGTTACAAGATTTAGCGTTATTGATAGGCCCAGGTCAGCCTCTCTATATAATTATTTTCAGCGCGATGATTATCTTTTTCTGTTTCTTCTACACAGCGTTAACGTTTAATCCACGCGACGTAGCCGAAAACTTGAAAAGATCGAATGCGTTTATCCCTGGCATACGTCCAGGCGAGCAGACTGCAAAATATATTGATGGCGTAATTACTCGTCTAACTATGTTCGGTGCAATCTACATTACACTGGTATGTTTGCTACCAAATTTCATGCAGATGCTGGCGAGCGTGCCATTTAATCTGGGTGGAACAGCACTTTTGATTTCTGTGGTAGTAACCATGGATTTTTGGTCACAGGTACAATCGCATTTGATGTCACATCAATACGATTCACTGATGAAGAAATCGAAACTGGGCAACTATGGTCGGAGCGGGATATAGAGCCCAACCGGCCTCTAGTCTGCTGACAGCGGAGAAGTATTATGAAAGTTAGAGCATCTGTAAAAAAAATCTGCCGAAACTGCAAGGTGATTAAGCGTAACGGGTCTGTGCGAGTTATTTGTAGCGCAGAACCACGTCACAAGCAGCGTCAAGGCTAAATTAAAGTAAAGCGTCACTGAGACAAAGAGTAACGGAGCAAGTTTATGGCACGTATTGCCGGGGTCAACATACCAGATAACAAACATATCGTGATTTCATTGCGGTATGTCTATGGGATTGGGCCAACCACTGCTAGCGCTATTTGCGAAGCAACTGGAATCACACCTTCAACGAAAACCGGCGAGCTTAGCCCAGAGCAGCTAGACGATGTTCGTTCCGAAGTCGCTAAGGTTTCTACTGAGGGCGATCTGCGCCGTGAGATCTCAATGAACATCAAGCGTTTGATGGACCTTGGCTGTAACCGAGGTATTAGGCACCGTCGTTCGTTGCCAGTACGTGGTCAGCGTACTAAGACAAACGCAAGAACTCGAAAAGGTCCTCGAAAGCCTATTCGTAAGTAATTAACACACTGAATAGAAACCTATTCAGCATAACGAGAATTGATGGAATTAAACTATGGCAAAGCCAACAGCTAAGTCGACAAAGAAGAAAACGCGTACTCCCGTCATTGACGGAATGGCATTTATTCATGCGTCCTTCAATAACACTATTATCACGATCACTGATCGCCAAGGTAATGCTCTTAGCTGGGCAACTGCAGGTGGCTCTGGATTCCGTGGCTCTCGTAAGAGTACTCCTTTCGCTGCGCAGGTTGCAGCTGAAAAAGCCGGAAAGGCTGCAATTGAACTTTACGGACTTAAAAGTTTGGATGTGAAAGTTAACGGTCCTGGCCCTGGACGAGAGTCTGCTGTCAGAGCGCTAAATACTTGCGGTTTGCGTGTTGGCAATATTACTGATGTCACACCGATTCCTCATAATGGATGTCGTCCGCCTAAGAAACGTCGCGTATAAATCAGAAGCTCTTCTGAAAAACTAAGAGCACAGGAGAAGAAAGTATGGCCCGTTACCTCGGCCCAAAATTGAAGCTAGCTCGTCGTGAAGGAACTGATCTGTTTCTTAAAAGTGGCGTACGCCCAATCGACAGTAAGTGTAAAGCTGAAAACATTCCAGGACAGCATGGCCAGAGACGTGGCCGTCTTTCTGACTATGGCGTTCAGCTACGTGAAAAGCAAAAGGTTCGCAGAACTTATGGCGTGCTTGAAAAGCAATTCCGTGGTTATTACAAAGAAGCCGCACGCTTGAAAGGTGCAACAGGTGAAAACCTTCTTCAGCTTCTTGAATGCCGCTTAGACAATGTGGTTTATCGCATGGGCTTTGGTTGCACACGCGCCGAATCTCGGCAGCTAGTTGCGCACAAGTCTATTACTGTAAACGGTGTGGTAGTCAACATTGCTTCTTATCAAGTACAAGAAGGTGATGTGGTAGCAATTCGTCAAAAAGCGAAGGAACAGCTACGCATCAAATCTGCATTGGAATTGGCAGCTCAACGCTCAGATATTGACTGGGTATCAGTTGACCAGACAAAACTGGAAGGTCAGTTCACGCGCAAGCCTGAGAGAGCTGATTTACCTGCGGAGATCAACGAAAGCTTGATCGTCGAACTTTATTCCAAGTAGTGAACTAGTCACACAAAAGGTGGATTACATGCAAATTTCTTTATCAGACTTCCTTACCCCTCAAGTGATACAGGTCGATGAATTCGATTCTTGTCATTCGAAAGTGGTTTTGGAGCCATTAGAGCGTGGTTTTGGCCACACTTTGGGTAATGCCCTGCGTCGTATTTTGCTTTCTTCCATGCCTGGATGCGCGGTAGAAGAGGTGGAAATAGACGGTGTTGTTCACGAATACAGCACGATAGAAGGTGTCCGTGAAGATGTCATTGAGATTTTGTTGAACCTCAAAGGCGTAGCGATCAACCTAAACAATAGGGATGAAGCTGTCCTCACTATTACTAAGAAAGGTGCTGGAACAGTGACTGCCGGTGATATTGCCGAAGACAACGATGTTGAGATTGTGAATCCTGACCACGTTATTGCTCATCTCAATTCTAATGGCGAACTCAACATGCGTTTGACGGTTCGCAAAGGCCGAGGGTATAGCCCCGCAGATAGCCGCGCATCTGAGGACGATGAGACTCGCGCTGTTGGTAAGCTTATTCTTGACGCTTCTTACACACCTGTTATTCGTGTGTCCTACGCGGTCGAAAATGCTCGTGTAGAGCAGCGAACAGACTTAGACAAGCTAGTGATTGATCTTGAAACTAACGGCACTATTGATCCTGAAGAAGCAATTCGTCGCGCAGCGACCATTCTGCAACATCAGTTGGGTGTTTTTGTTGACCTTCAAAGCGAGATTGCGTCTGAGCCAGAAGTTCATGAAGATGAAATTGACCCAATCTTACTAAGACCAGTTGATGATTTAGAGCTAACCGTTCGATCAGCTAACTGTTTGAAAGCGGAAGATATCTACTATATCGGTGACTTGATACAGCGTACTGAAGTGGAGCTGTTAAAGACTCCTAATCTCGGTAAGAAGTCATTGACGGAAATCAAGGATGTATTGGCTACACGCGGACTTTCGTTAGGTTTGCGATTAGAAAATTGGCCTCCATCAAGTCTTAAATCTGACGACCGAGCAGCGTAAGCCACTCGAGCCAATAGAAGAGAAAATAGGTAAAAAGTTATGCGTCATAGACAGAGCGGTCGCCAGCTCAATAGAAACAGCTCGCACCGGCAAGCAATGTTCCGCAATATGACTACGTCATTAGTTGAGCATGAAATAATTAAGACTACATTGATCAAAGCTAAAGAGCTTAGGTCAGTTGCAGAGCCTTTGATTACCCTCGCTAAGCAAGACAGCGTTGCGAATCGTCGTCTAGCCTTCGATCGTACGCGAAGCAAAGCGACTGTTGGTAAGCTTTTTGGTGAATTGGGTCCTCGTTACGCGAATCGTCCAGGTGGCTACATACGTATCCTTAAATGTGGCGAGCGTGCTGGTGATAAAGCACCAATGGCATACGTTGAACTTGTTGACCGACCGCAAGCCGATGAGGATGCAGTCGCAGAAGATTAAGCGCTGAATAAACAAGATGTTCTGAAAAGCCGAGTATTACTCGGCTTTTTTGTTTTTGGCCCTTCCTCGTATATGATGATTCAAGGCTATATCAATGCCGCAGTGCGGCGATCAATAAGGAATTCAAATGAGTAATTCATTTCACCCCCCGCTTCGAACACTGATGGGTCCTGGTCCTTCTGATGTAAATCCTAGAATACTTGAAGCCTTATCCCGGCCCACAATTGGTCATTTGGATCCCGCTTTCATCACTCTAATGGACGAGATAAAAGAACTTCTTCAGTATGTCTTTAAGACTAAAAATGAGTTAACTCTTCCAGTTTCGGCACCGGGTTCCGCCGGTATGGAAACGGTATTCGTTAACTTGCTGGAGCCGGGTGATAAGGTAGTTATTTGCCAGAATGGAGTTTTTGGCGGACGTATGAAAGAGAACGCTATTCGCTGCGGCGCCATTCCCATTATGGTGGAAGACGACTGGGGTAAAACAGTAGACTGCGACAAAGTTGAGGAGACTCTTAAGGAGAATCCAGACGTAAAAGCACTGGCCTTTGTTCATGCAGAAACGTCAACCGGAGCGCGGAGTGATGTGGCGCTGTTGTGCAGCCTTGCTAAAAAGTACGGATGCTTATCAATAGTTGATTCTGTGACTGGCTTGGCCGGCATTGAACTCAACGTAGATGAGTGGGGAATTGATGCCATTTATTCAGGAACTCAGAAATGTTTATCCTGTGTACCTGGACTTTCCCCAGTTAGCTTTTCAGCGGAAGCCGCAGAAGTTATCAAGCAAAGAACCCAATTGGTTCAAAGCTGGTTTTTAGATTTGAATCTAGTTATGGGCTATTGGGGCGGCGCTTCCAAGAGAGCTTACCATCACACAGCACCGGTAAACTCTCTCTATGCACTACATGAGTCTCTGGTGATTGTGCAAGAAGAAGGTTTAGAAAATTCCTGGGAGAGGCATGACAAAAACCATAAAGCCTTTGCCGCGGGCATCGGGTCTCTAGGTTTGGGTTTTGTTGTTGCGGAAGAGTTTAGACTGCCACAGCTCAATGCAGTTTCTTTTCCTACTTCGATTGATGATGCTGCAGTCAGAAATGCCCTGCTCAATGAGTATGATCTTGAGATTGGGGCCGGATTAGGTTCGCTTGCAGGTAAAGTGTGGCGTATAGGAATGATGGGCTTTGCAAGTAATCAGCGGAATGTTTTCTTTAGCCTTTCTGCGCTGGGGAATGTTCTTTCATCTTTGGGCCACCCCTGCAGTGGTGCAGACGCCGTGAACGCTGCTAAGGCGGTTTACGCTTCCTAAACCTTGGACTAGCTTGCCGAAATCAGCATGCGCCTAGCTATGGCGAGCTAAAAATCGTAGGACTTTTTATAAATGAATTCCCCCCGCTATAGCGACTATGCAGAACTTGTTTTCCTGTCTGCAATTTGGGGTTCTTCTTTTCTGTTCCTGCGAATTGCTGCCCCAGTCCTCGGCCCGGTTTTTCTAATTGAAATGCGAGTCGTTAGTGCATTGATTGTTTTGCTGCCTATTTGTTTTGCTATGGGTAAGCATGTAGAGGTGATTCAAAACTGGAGATCTATACTGTTGGTTAGCGTTACCAACATGACGATTCCTTTCTGCCTGCTGGCGTTTGCGTCCCTGAGTATTGGTGCTGGCTTTGCCTCAGTGCTGAATTCAACAGTGCCATTCTTCGCGGCGATTATTGGTTATGTATTCTGGTCTCAGCGTATGACAAGGCTGGCGGTTGTCGGCCTTTTTGTTGGCTTTTTCGGTGTCATTGTCTTAGTCATTGATCCCAATAGTGATTCGCCTCTTCAAGATAATGGCTTAGCTATTTTCGCAGGCATAACTGCCGCCTTTTTTTATGGCACAGCTGTAAACCTTACGGTTCATAAACTGAAAGGAGTGAGTGGGATTTCGATAACGGTAGGGAGCTTGTTTTTTTCTAGCCTCTGTTTGCTGCCTTTTGCGATACAGTTCATACCTAGCCAGACTCCAGCCGCGCCCATTTGGTTCAGCGTAATTGCACTGGGTGTTCTCTGCACCGGGATAGCCTTTTTGATGTTTTATCGACTGATTGGTCGTATAGGCTCCCATAATGCAATTAGCTCAACGTTTATGACTCCTTTGTTTAGCATTATTTGGGGGGCATTATTTTTGGGAGAAGCTATAACGTTACAGCGAATTATCGGCTGTCTGTTGATTCTTTTCGGAGTCGCTTTGACAACGGGGTTTCTAACGAGATTTACCCGCAGTGGATAACGCGGTTATCTGGTAGTTAGCCAGGACGAAGAATAAAAAAGGGCGAACACCTGAGTGCTCGCCCTTTTTAGTTTTGCTGAGCGAAGTCTAGTGGGCCCCGCCGTACTCTGTTTCTACACCAGGTAAGGTCATCGCTGTTAGCGTTGAGCCTGTTTGCAAAATAATGTATTGATGACCTTCATGAACCCATGTGCTCATGCCGTATCGGCTTCGCGCTGGAACTTCAACTTCAGACATAATTTCACCGGTTGTTTTATTAATAGAATAAAGCACTGGAGTGCCATCTGTTCTGACGTCGGAGTAAATCAGCATCTCTGGTGTGATAGTCATTGGAACAAGGTTACCAGTGCCGGTGTTACCAGTATCGATACCTTCCAACGCTGGGTTATTTTTGACTCTGGCTGGTGTTTCGCCGGTAGGAATAACCCAAGCATGCTCGCCTGTATTCATGTCTATGGCAGTTATCCTGCTATAGGGCGGCTTCCATATGGGAATGCCTGCTGGATGACGAACTGCGCCTCCTCTGGGTCCGTTTGCATAGCGCGCAAAGGTAGTTCCAGTGGGTGCGTCGTATTGCAAATCTGCTTCCTCACCCGGAACTAGCTGAATCGGGCTGCAGCTTGATCGAGAAGATACATAAAGGTAGCCAGAGACCGGATCTGCAACTGGAGGCGCCGTGATGTTAGCGCCCCCGCCACCGCCAGGGCAGAAAAGAGATGCTCTTTTACCCAGCTCATTATCTCTTTGGATTGCCGGATTGAAGAGGGGGCCCATTTCAAAATCTGCCAAGGCTTCTAGAGCTTGTTGTCTGAGCTCTGGCGTAAAATCAACCAAGTCATTTAGACCAATCCCTTGAATGTCAAAAGGGGCTGGCTTGGTCGGAAAAGGCTGAGTGGGCGACAATTTCTCGCCAGGAACAGCTGACTGGGGCACTGGGCGATCAACAATGGGCCAGAGTGGTTCACCGGTTAATCTGTTAAACGCGTACACAAAGCTTTGCTTGGTAACTTGAGCTACTGCGGGCACGGTACCTTGCCCTGGCATATCTAAATCCAAAAGAATCGGAGCCGTTGGATTATCGTAGTTCCAAATGTCGTGCTTCACTGTTTGAAAGTGCCAACGCCTCTCGCCAGTGGTTGCGTCTAGGGCGATAAGGCTGGTGCCAAAGAGATTGTCTCCGGGTCGAAATCCACCGTAGTAATCAATCGTTGCACCATTGGTTGGGATATAGACCAAATTGTTTTCAACATCGGCTGAGATAGGTGCCCATGATGATACGTCTCCAGTCCATTCCCACGCATCGTTTTCCCATGTTTCGTGGCCATACTCCCCAGGTTTTGGAATTACATTGAACTTCCATTTAAGCTCGCCGCTGCGTGCATCGTAAGCAAGAATATCCCCTGGAATATTTTCTATCCGTGATTGGTGGTAGCCCTGTTCAGCGGAATTGCCTACAACCACAACATCATTCACTACTATGGGCGGAGAAGAACCGGTGATATAGCCAGTCTCCAAAGGAATGCCTTCGTAGGGATCATAGGGATGGCCTAAATCCGCTAAAAGATCTACAACACCCGTCTCGGGGAAGCCATCGATGGGAACCGGCTGTCCGAACCCTTCTAATGGTGAGCCGGTTTCGGCGTCCAATGCAGTTAGGAAAAACCCAGGTGTGATCATATAGATAACACCTTTACCGTCTACTTCAGCGTAGCCTATGCCTTTGCCATAATCTGCTCGCATGGAGTATTCCCAGCGCTCAGTGTTGGGTAATCTATAGCTCCAAAGAGTTTCCCCTGACTTTGGATCAATAGCCACCACGTGACGTCGAGCGCCAGCAACTGTGTAAAGTGTTCCATTTATATAGCTGGGGGTGGAGCGGCCGCTTATCGCGCCGAGTGTTGCTCCATCCCATTCCCATGCAACTTCGAGCTCAGAGAAGTTTTCTGGAGTAATTTCTTGGGCGGGAGAATAACGAGTGTGGGCAAAATCATTGCCTAAAGTGGTCCATTCGACGGTATCTTGCGCCCACAAAATATTCGGACTGAATACTAAGAGGGTTAGCAACATTAGCTGCCTACAAGAGTTTAAGGTTTTACCTGTGATTCTCATCTATCGCGTCTCCTTTGTTTTTGATTTCATTCGAGGTTGCGAAGGTGGTTTGGCCACCGTGCTATGATAACTGCAATATTATCAATGGTTTATCATATCTTACATATACTATTTTTAACCGAGTTGACCCCCTAGAGGCTACCGTAAGGTTTCTTGCTTGTCTATCCCATCTCTATCTTTGGTCAAGACATAAAGAGCCCATCTCTGTACACTTATTGCGCTGATATTACTCGGTTTTTTATTGAAAAGGGGAAGCACATGCAACTGGTTATTGGGTCCAAGAACTATTCTTCATGGTCTATGCGCCCTTGGATGCTGTTGTCCCATTTCGATTTAGATTTCAAAGAAGTGAAGGTTGCCTTGTTCAAAGAGGGATATAAGCGAGAATTAGCTAAGTATTCACCTACAGGAAAGGTGCCCGTTTTGCTGGATGGCGGGATTGAAATATGGGACTCCCTAGCCATTTGCGAATATGTTTCTGAGCAATACCTTGGTGGCGCGGGTTGGCCTCAAAACTTGCTGGCAAGAGCTCGCTGCCGTGCTGTTAGTGCTGAAATGCACTCGAGTTTTACCAGTATTAGAACGGAATTACCTATGAACTGCAGGGCGAAGCGCAAGCTCGCTATTAGCTCATCTGTAAAGAAAGAAATCGCTCGCATTGATGAAATATGGGCCGGTTCTATTGAGTCATCAGGTGGTCCCTATTTGTTTGGTGAATTTTCTATTGCTGACTGTATGTATGCTCCAATTGTCTCCAGGTTTGAGACTTATAACGTAAATGTAAGTGTTGAGGCTCAACAATACAGCCGAGCTATTATCGCTCACCCATCTTTTAAAGCTTGGATGCAGGCCGCTGCAGGAGAATCTGAAGTCATTCAAATAGGGGAGGTGGGTGAAGATATGGTTGAGGACACTAAACAATAGAAAGCGCTTCGTCAGCAGTTATAAAACGGTTAAGAATTGAAACGTTTGGAATCACTGCGAGAGCACAAGAAGTCGCTCAGCTATGTGCGTACCAAAAATGAGTTAAAGGGTATGTTTCTCGTTTTGATTTTGTTGGCCGAACAAACTCATGAATAGCATAGGCCAGATACCAACGTGAACCATGACATCTGCCGTATTAAAAACATAGTTCCAATAGGGGATGTGTTGAATGTCAATAAAGTCGATAACACTGCCGTAAATAAGCCTATCTAAGATATTGCTTGCGCCACCTCCAACAATGAAGCCAAAACATAAATACTCATAGCGCTGAATTGAATTGCTAAAGGCAAGGTAGGCGGTTACCGCGATTAATAGACTAATGCTGATTACAGCAAAAACCCAGCCTGATCCCTGAAACATGCCGAAGACGCCGCCAAAATTTCTTATGTGTGTGAAATGGACAAAAGAGGAAATTTCAACAGTCGTATTAAGTTCAATGGTTTCATTGATCCAGTATCCTATCGCTTGAGAACCTGTTAGCACTGCTGCGGCAATGGCAGCAAAAATGGCCATGTTGATTGTCTTTTGAGTCACTTCTTTTCTCTACTCCTCTAAAAATAGTTTGCGAAAGATGAATAGCTTAGGGGACCGGTTCATCCGCATATTGAAGTATTGTAGCGACTCCATTTTCATCATAGCCAATAATGCTGTGCGCGCAATTATGCATTGCAGGAGGAGCCCATAGTTCTTCGATAGGCCGGTTTTCAGCGTGGCAGAGCACTGACTTTATGAGTGCGCCATGGCTTACTAGGGCTACGGTCTTACCTAAATGGTCTTTGGCCAATTCGTTGATTTGCGAAACTGCTCTGGTTTGAAGATCATAAAAAGACTCGGCGCCATCTACAGAGAAGAGATGAGGCTTCTGCCAAAAGTGCTGATAGGATTCTGGATCTTCTTTTTCGATATCATCGTACAATACGCCCTCCCAAGGGCCCAGAAAGATCTCTCTTAGACTGTCTTTGTAGATGATAGTGTTGTGTAACTTTGGCCGCGATGAAAATGCGTGTTCTGCAGTTTGTTTGGTGCGGACACTGCTGCTGCAGTAAATCGCATCAAAGTCTATTTCTTCAATTTTCTGACCAAGTTGCTTTGCTTGTTGAATACCGAGATCGGTGAGCACGGAATCACTTTGCCCTTGTGAGCGGCGCTCTTTATTCCAATTGGTCTGTCCGTGTCTAATTAAATGTAATTCCATGGATCACTCTATTTTGGTGGGTTGGTGTTGGAGTCGAATAAAGTAGAACGTGTTCTAGCGACAGCATCTAGCCATCCGTTGTAGTGCTTCTCGACCCACTCGCCGGTCTTGCTGGGATAAAATTCAGAATCGAGGGTCCAGTTTTCAGCGATGTCATCAAGCGAGGAAAAAATCCCGGCCTGCAAACCGGCGGCATATGCCGCGCCAAGAGCGGTGGTTTCGATTACCTGGGGGCGGTGAACCTCACAGACGAGAAGGTCTGATAAAGTTTGTAAAAAGGTATTATTTGCTACCATGCCGCCATCAACTCTCAATTGATCCACTGTGCCGCCATCGGCGGTAATTGCTAGCAACAAATCCTTTGTTTGGTAACAAACGGACATTAGGCCTGCCGCGACTATTTCTTTGACTCCGGTATCTCTGGTCATGCCAAACAGCGCTCCGCGCGCGTCTGGGTCCCAGTAAGGAGCGCCGAGTCCGGTAAATGCTGGCACCAAATAAACGCTGAGGTCATCTTTGCAGGCGAGAGTCAGGGTTTCTGTTTCACTGGCATCCTCAATAAGACCTACCCCGTCTCGAAGCCATTGAATAGTGGCTCCGGCCATGAAAATACTGCCTTCCACCGCATAAGTGGTCTCGCCAGCTAAGCGGTAGGCTACTGTCGTCAGCAAACGGTTTTCGGATCGAATCGGCTCCGAGCCAGTGTTGAGTAATATAAAACACCCGGTGCCATAAGTGCTCTTCGCCATGCCTTTTTGGAAACAACCTTGGCCGAAAGCGGCAGCTTGCTGATCTCCAATCATGCCGGTGATGGGAATTGCAGCTCCAAGCCAGCTAGGGTCACTGCTGCCAAAGTCGGCCGAGCAGTCTTTCACTTCGGGTAACATGGATTTTGGAATCTCAAACAATTCCAATAGTTCATCGTCCCATTGCTGGGTGTGAATATTAAACAACATAGTCCGTGAGGCATTGGTGGCATCGGTGTAATGATTACCGTTACTAAGCTTCCACAGTAGAAAGGAATCGACAGTCCCGAAGGCTAACTCTCCCCGTTCGGCCTTCTGGCGAGAGCCGGGCTCATTGTCTAATATCCAGCGAATTTTCGTGGCTGAAAAGTAAGAGTCAATGAGCAGTCCCGTTTTTTCCTGCACCATGGCTGCTTTTCCCTGACTCACCAGTTCGGCGCAATAGTCACTTGTTCGCCTGTCCTGCCAAACTATTGCATTTCCTATAGTGTCGCCAGTGGTTTTATCCCAGACAATGGTGGTTTCTCGCTGGTTGGTGATTCCGATGCAGCTGACCGCGTCCGCCTTTACCCCAGCCTCTTTTAACGCACGCTGGCAGCTCTCTAACGTGGTGTTCCAAATGTCATTTGGGTCGTGCTCAACCCAACCGTTATTGGGATAGTGTTGTGGGAACCCCTGTTGGCCGCTACCTATAATTTTGCCTTCTTTGTCAAAAAGCAGCGCTCGGCTACTGGTTGTCCCTTGATCTATTGCAAGTATATAGGTGTTCATTGAGCCTTCTTGTGTCTGAGATAAATTCTATTGGGTGGTATAGCACTGCTTCTTAGCTTCCTTTAAAAGGAGTCACTCCTCCTTTTAATCCCAAGGGCTAACAATTAACAGTTTCAAACGGCCATCACATGGTACACTAAGTGATCTTACTGTGCTGTTTTCAATAGGTAAAATACTGTTTTGTACCAATCCGATTCGATACATGATGTTCTAGTAATAGGCGGGGGCATTAATGGCACCGGTATAGCTGCTGATGCCGCAGGTCGAGGTTTGGACGTTGTCTTGTGTGAGAAATCTGATCTAGCGGGAGGCACTTCGGCTTGGAGCACAAAGCTGATTCATGGAGGGCTTCGCTATTTAGAATTCTATGAATTTGGGCTTGTGCGCAAGGCTCTTCAGGAACGAGAGGTGCTTACCCGTGCCGCCAAACACATTATTCAGCCTATGGCTTTTCAGATTCCACAGCTTGCTAATTCACGCCATCCATTGTTGATTCGTCTAGGTCTTTTTCTTTATGACAATTTAGCTCGAAGAAAACAATTTAAAGGCTCCCGATCGATTAAATATGATAGTAAGAGCGTTCTGAGTGGCTCCATTGCTAGAGGCTTTGAGTACTGGGATGCGCAGGTTGATGACAGTCGTTTAGTAGTGAGTAATGCGTTGCAGGCAAAGAGTAAAGGAGCTTCAGTTTTAACCACAACTGAGTGCGTGGCATTGAGAGCTGAGGCCGATACTTGGATTGCAACGGTTCAGGACACAAGTACAGGAATCAGAACTGAAATACGAGCAAGATCGATCGTGAATGCATCGGGCCCTTGGGTGAGTTCTTTGTTGAAAAAGCTGTCGCCAGAGAAGACGGTGAATGAGCTTAGGTTGGTGAAGGGAAGCCACATTGTCGTTCCTAAAATGTATGAAGGCGGTACCGCCTATATGTTGCAACACCACGATGGCCGAGTCATTTTCGTCATCCCTTACCAAGGGAAATACACGTTAATTGGCACTACAGAAGAAGCATTCAACGGCGATCTCGACAAACCGGAAATCTCTCATGATGAAGTCAATTATTTGCTTTCTATCGTTAACCAATATTTCAAAAAGCCCATCACTAGGTCTGATGTGGTATATACCTATGCTGGCGTTCGCCCACTTATGGAAGAAGAAGGCATTGATGCGAGCAAAGTATCCAGAGACTTTCATTTAGAGCTAGACCCAAAACCCCATCCTTTATTGTCTGTCTATGGAGGGAAAGTTACCACCTATCGCGTATTGGCCGAGGCTGCGGTGGATCAACTTGCTGATAGTCTAAACAATAATTCTCCAGCGTGGACCAAGGAAGCTATACTACCCGGTGGAGATTTTGATGATCATGAAGGGCTCGGTAAAGAATTAACGACTCGTTACAGCTGGCTGGCGCCAGATTTGATCAATAGATGGCTGTACAGCTACGGCACGTTAAGTTTTAAGGTCGCTGGTTCGGCAACCAGCATGGCAGAGTTGGGCCAACGATTTGGATATGATCTGTACCAAAGAGAAGTGGATTATCTGTGCCGGGAAGAATGGGCAAAAAGCGCTGACGATATACTTTGGCGGCGCTCAAAACTGGGATATTTTTTTAGTGCAGAGGAAACTGAGGCTTTAGATAACTATATCAAGCTGTCTTATCCTGCCAATAAACCTCAGGAACCTGAATGTTAGAACTACTGTCAGTATCACGCTCCATTGATGGCGAAGTCTACGTTGATAACGTTGACCTCAAGTTGAATCGAGGGTCGCTTAATATATTGCTGGGGCCTACTTTGGCGGGCAAAACCTCGTTGATGCGTTTAATGGCTGGACTGGATAAACCGGACAGCGGAGAGATATTGTTTGACGGGCGTTCCATTATTGGCGTACCTGTTCAAAAGCGCAATGTGGCGATGGTGTACCAACAGTTTATCAACTACCCCAACCTTAGTGTGTTTGAAAATATTGCCTCGCCTCTTAAAGTGGCTAAGCTGCCGGCGAAAGAGATTCAAAAAAGGGTGGAGGAGGCGACTGATCTGCTTCAGCTCGGACCATTTATGGCGCGTAATCCGAGTGAATTATCTGGAGGGCAGCAACAACGAGTCGCCTTGGCTAGAGCGATAGTTAAGCGGGCAGATCTGGTTTTGCTCGATGAGCCTTTGGCGAATCTTGATTACAAACTTCGGGAAGAGCTTCGTAGCGAGCTGCCGGGTCTGTTCGCAGAGCTGGGGGCAGTGCTGGTATATGCGACTACTGAACCGAGTGAAGCGCTGGTGTTAGGTGGTCATACTGCTTGCCTACATGAAGGAGGTGTCAAACAGTTCGGTGAGACCTTGAGCGTGTATAAATCTCCTGACTATCTGCTGTCAGCGCAAACTTTTTCAGATCCACCTCTCAATGTTGTAGCTTTCGAATGCGAAAACGGAAATTGTCGAATCGGAACTGAAAGCGCTGAAATCGATTTTCTTAAGGGTAAGCTCGCATCGGGTTCCTACTATCTAGGAGTGCGACCTCATCACCTCAGCTTGAGCCAAACCGGGGTATCGCCCTTAGTGTTCGAGGGGCAGGTTTCGGTTACAGAGCTTTCAGGGTCTGAGAGTTTTATACATTTTGATTTTCGCGGGCAGCCTTGGGTTGGCTTAGTTCATGGAATTCGAAATTTTCAAGAGAAGGAAACTGCCGTGTTTTATGCGGACCCTCAAAACGCGTTTGTGTTCGATCATGAAGGCAATGCGATAAAGCTTTAGATGCAGTTTAACAACTGCGTGGTGGGATTTAGACGTTAACTGGAAAGCTGAATTAAACTAAGATGGAACTATGGCAAGTATAGAACTCAATAATATCGCCCACCAATACCCGTCGCCATCTGGTAACGCTGCACCCTATGCACTTACTTCGCTCAACGAGGTTTGGCAAGATGGAGGAGCCTATGCACTATTAGGTCCATCGGGATGTGGCAAAACCACACTACTGAATATTATTTCTGGTCTATTGCAGCCTAGCGAGGGACGAGTGCTATTCGATGGTCAAGATGTCACTGACCTGAGCCCAGAGCAGCGCAATATTGCTCAGGTTTTCCAGTTTCCCGTGGTATACGACACTCTGTCAGTTGCCGATAATTTGGCATTTCCTCTAAAAAATAGGGGCATGGCAAAAGACAATATCGATAAAAGAGTAGCCGAGATTCTTACAATGCTTGGTTTACGTGAGCGAGCAAACGAAAAAGCTCACAGTCTCACCGCAGATGATAAACAAAAAATTTCCCTGGGTCGGGGCTTGGTGCGGACAGACGTGCAGGCAATCTTGTTTGATGAACCTTTGACGGTCATAGATCCCCATTTAAAGTGGCAGTTGCGTACGGAGCTCAAAAAAATTCATCAGCAATTTGCCCATACCATGATTTATGTAACCCATGATCAAACCGAAGCCTTAACCTTTGCTGACAAGGTAATTGTTATGTACGGCGGGTCGGTGGTACAAATCGGCACCCCAGAAGAGTTGTTTGAGACCCCAGCGCACACGTTCGTGGGTCAGTTCATAGGGTCACCGGGTATGAACATACTGAGCGCATCGGTGAGTGGCGCAGTGGCAGTTATCGAAGAAACCTCAGTCAATTTGAATGGCGAGTACCCAGCTTTAGATGGGGGTGCGGAATTGGGAATACGCCCCGAGTACATCACCTTGTCAGAAAGCGAAGGAATATCAGCGCATGTGCTTTCGATCGAGGATGTGGGGAAGCATATTATTGTGCGCTGTGAAGTGGGTTCACAGGTAGTCAACGTCATCGTGCCTGAAGGTACGTCCGTGCCTCAGAATCCAAAGTTGGTATTTGCTCAAGATAAGCTAAATGTTTATCAGAACGACGTTTTGGTGAGGCCTAATAAACCATGAAGACTCAAAATAATAAAGCGTGGCTGCTGGTTTTACCGGTACTTATATTGGTAGCCATTAGCGCGATTATTCCTCTGATGACTGTGGTCAATTATTCGGTTCAAGATTCTTTCGGCAACAACGAGTTTTTTTGGGTCGGGACTGAATGGTTTCAAGAAGTATTGAATTCGGAGCGCTTCTTAAATGCGCTTAAAAGAACCCTTCTTTTTTCAACCCTAATTCTAGCAATTGAAATTCCGCTAGGAATATTTATCGCGCTGGCCATGCCGAAAAGAGGTATTGGTGTTTCTATTTGTTTGGTGCTTATGGCGCTGCCGTTGCTTATCCCTTGGAACGTGGTTGGCACAATATGGCAGGTGTTTGGCAGAGTAGATATAGGACTGCTTGGCTATGGGCTAGCGAATTTAGGGGTTGACTATAACTACACGCAAGATGTTTTTGATGCGTGGGTGACGCTTATTGTGATGGATGTTTGGCACTGGACAAGCTTGGTCGTTCTCCTGTGCTATTCAGGGTTAGTTGCCATCCCCGAGGTTTATTATCAAGCTGCACGGATCGATGGTGCATCACGTTGGTCAGTGTTTCGTTACATCCAATTGCCAAAAATTAAACGGGTTTTGTTGATCGCGGTTTTACTGAGATTTATGGACTCTTTTATGATCTATACAGAGCCATTTGTAGTGACCGGGGGCGGGCCTGGCAATGCCACAACATTTCTTTCAATTGACTTGGTGCAAATGGCCGTGGGGCAATTTGATTTGGGGCCAGCAGCTGCTATGTCTCTTGTTTACTTTCTTATCATTCTGCTGATGTGTTGGGTTTTTTATACAATAATGACAAGCTTTGACGCTCAGGCCTCCTCGAGCCAAAAGGGAAACTGATATGAGTGAATCGCTAAGCCGCTCAAAAAAAGTCACATTGACTCTCTATATCCTTTTCTTAATGGCGCCTATTTACTGGCTTTTGAACATGAGTTTCAAAACCAATCAGGAAATACTCTCCTCGTTTACGCTTTGGCCTGCGGATTTCACCTTAGATAACTACATCACTATTTTCACAGATCCAAGCTGGTACAACGGCTATATAAATTCGATGACCTATGTATTTTTAAATACGATAATCGCGCTAAGTGTTGCATTGCCGGCAGCCTATGCCTTTTCCCGCTACAAATTTGTAGGCGATAAGCACCTATTCTTTTGGCTGCTAACTAACCGAATGGCCCCTCCAGCTGTTTTTGTTCTACCTTTCTTTCAGCTCTATTCCGCCTTCGGACTTATAGACACCCACATAGCTGTTGCTCTAGCCCATTGTCTGTTCAATGTGCCGTTGGCGGTGTGGATTCTGGAGGGCTTTATGTCGGGAGTGCCCCGAGAAATAGACGAGACTGCCTATATTGATGGTTATTCCTTTTCTCGCTTTTTCGTAAAAATATTTTCTCCCATGATTGCCTCAGGAATTGGCGTTGCTGCTTTTTTCTGCTTTATGTTTTCCTGGGTAGAACTATTGATAGCTCGAACCTTGACTGTCACGGATGCCAAGCCCATTAGCGCGGTCATGACCCGAACGGTTTCAGCATCTGGTTTAGATTGGGGAGTGTTGGCTGCTGCAGGTATCCTAACTATTATTCCAGGCGCTCTGGTGATCTATTTCGTACGACACCATATAGCTAAAGGGTTTGCGTTAGGCCGCGTTTAGAAAACTGCTACAGTTCCGTTGAGCTGTAGCTAACTCATCCTTGCTCGCAAGAGTGTTAGCAACTCAAGTGAGTCGATTGATTTTTACTCGGAGTTTTGCAATGAAATTTTGCCAACGTCTTCTTTGTACTGCTATCGTTTTGGTTCAGGTTTTATTCTTCACGCCAATGACTATGGCTCAAAGCGCAGTATATCCCGCCGCTAAGAGCGGCGGGAATTATATGCATAATTTCTATTTCCCACCTTCACCTAGCTCTACCCCCTGGGCACCTGATTGGTCTCCCGATGGTCAATGGTTGGCAGCTGCGATGCAGGGTTCTATATGGAAAATTTCAGTGGAATCCGGCCTGGCTCAAGAGCTGACTTATTCTGACGCTTACCATTCTTCACCAGACTGGTCACCGGATGGGCGTTGGATTGTTTACACTGCAGATTACAACCATCAGCGTATTCAATTGGAAATTTTGGATACACAAACAGGGCTCAGCACTATGCTCACCGACGACCAGGCGATCTACACGGACCCGGTTTTCTCTCCTGATGGCAAGAAGATTGCCTACGTGTCGACCCAGCCCAACGGCTATTTCAATTTGTATGTGCGAGAGATCGAGAATGGTCGCTGGAAGAGTGACCCTATCGCGATTAGTAGCGACAATGACTATGGCCGCAGCCGACTCTACTTTGGCAATTGGGATATGCACATCACCCCTTCATGGTTTCCAAGCGGTGACGAACTACTGATCGTCTCAAATCGGGATGTACCTCTTGGTTCGGGGAATGTTCTCCGGGTGCCGGCGGTTGAAAACGGAATCGCTCAAGCTACGACTGTCTTGGCTGAACAAACCCTTTATCGAACCCGTCCGGATGTTTCAATTGATGGCAAGCGCTTTATCTATACCTCCACCAGTGGTTCGGCAGATCAATATAACAACCTGTATGTGCAGCCAACAGCAGGCGGCGAGCCTTATAAGATGACGTTTTTTGAGCACGATGCATTTCACCCCCGCTGGTCGCCGGATGGCGAGTGGATTGCATTCGTGTCTAACGAACAAGGCTTGTCCCAGCTAGTATTGCTGGAAACATATGGGGGCAAGCAAATCAAGTTGCCGGTAAGGGAGCATCGTTACAAGAGACCGATGGGCACTCTGAAGGTGAGAGTGACGGAATCAGGCAAGCCAACTCCCACACCTAATCGAGTGCACCTAAAAGCCAGCGATAATAAGTTTTATGCGCCTAACGATGCTTACGCGAGAGTGAGTGGGCAAAAAGATCCGATGTTTCACAATACCGGCGAGTTCCAAGTATCTCTGCCTGTTGGCGATGCGGAGCTTACGGTGGTCAAAGGTTTTGAACTTTTCCCGCAAGCTGCGGAGGTCACTATCGTTGAGGGAGAAGTGACAGTATTGAACGTTGAGTTGGAGCGACTCACGGATATGGGGGCTAAAGGGTGGTATAGCGCGTCAACTCATGTTCACTCCAACTACGGGGGCAATCTACATAACACACTGGAAAATTTGATGATGATGTCCCGCGCTGAAGATCAGGACTTAGTTCTTGAACAAGTAGCCAATAAAGACAACCGGATCTTGGACTATCAATACTTTGTTCCGGGTGGTGGAGCGCACCCACTGTCGGAGCCTGATTTGGTCGTGGTTGTAGGGCAAGAGTATCGCCCTCCTTTTTACGGCCACGTATTCATGTATGGGCTTAAGGAACACCTAATTTCACCGTTTGTAACCGGTTACGAGGGAACGGCAATAGAAAGCCTCTATCCCAGCAATACAGATATGTTTTTGAAAGCTAAGGCGCAGGGTGCCGTAGTTGGCTATGTCCACCCTTTTGGCGGCGAAGCTGATCCGCTGCTCGGAAATTTGGGTGGAGGAAAAGGGTTTATGGTTGATGCAGCACTTGAGACGACAGATGCTCTTGAGTGGTCCGACGCTAATAGGGCAGGCTTTTTCCCCCTTTACGCGGTTTGGAATAATGGCTTGAAGATTACCGCAACCGGCGGAGAAGATTCGATTAGCTCTTTGCATAGCAGCAAGTTGGTTGGCTCTCTACGAACTTATGTATACACAGGGAATCAAGGACTGACCATGGAAGCGTGGTTTGATTCTCTGAAGAAAGGTAGAGCTTTTGTCAGTTCAGGGCCGCTCCTAGAAATGGAAGTCGACGGCCAGCTACCTGGCGATACCTTGAATTTTCCTGCTCAAGGCGGGGAAGTAACTATTACTGGCCGGCTCCGTTCTGTGACACCCATAGAAGAGGTCTTGCTGGTGTGTGACGGCCGGGAAATTGAACGCTTTTCTGTGCGGGGCAGGTCGAACAGTCTTGATATTAGCACTCAGATTTCTGTGGACAAGAGTGGATGGTGTCATTTGCGTGCGGAAGGAAATCCAGAGGATCGATTTCCAATGGATATGGCTTATACACAGGCGTTTACTAATCCCATTTGGTTTCAAGTCGGGGATGAACCTATTCGAAATCCTGAGGCGGCCAGTTACGGGATTAGGTGGATAGATCGTTTGCAAGAGCTTGCGGAAGCCTGGCCGGGATGGCGTTCAGAAGCCGAGCAGGCGCATGTGTTTGGTCAATTTGAGGAGGCGAGACAAGTCTATCGGAAGGGACTCACTTCTCAGTAGCCAAGTGCGATCTTAATACACGTAAAGTATTTAGGGCGGGTGCCTATGCCTTGGCTCGTGGATGAGGGGCCAATAAGCCTATGCCTACAGTAGCCATAGTGATAGCAACAATGGCGTTGAGGTAATTGAAGAAAGCATAGGGAGCATAATCCAGCACGTCGACTCCAAGAGTTGCTGCATAAAAAGCGCCTGCGGTGGTCCACGGAATCAGCCCAGTCGTCATTGTGGAACCTTCCTCGACAGTGCGAGAAAGCACGGCATTGGCTAACCCTTGCTCTTCATACTTAGGTTTGAAAAGCTGACAATTCAAGATTATGGAAATATAGGCTTCACCCATCGCAATGTTGCCGAGAAAGCCGGCAGCAATTGTGGTGGCAATCAATGAGCCAGTACGCTTAACTTTTGCAATTATACCTGCCAACAAAGAGGTCAAGAAGCCTGCTCCATGCAGAATGCCCCCCAGCGCGATAGCCATTAAGGCGAGCAGGAGGGTCCAGCTCATGCTGCTGATTCCCCCTCTGCCTAGAAGGCCATCTAGACTTTCTATGCCGGTATTTTGGGGCGAATTCGCCCACAGAGCATTGAGTACAGAAATAGGGTTTTCCCCTTGATAAAAAATCCCAATTAACACTGCCAGAAGAATACTGCAGGTCATGGTTACTTCCGCGGCCACTTTGCGGATACTCAACGTTGCGAGTAAGGCAATAGGTAGCAAGGTGATCAGTGGTGATAATCTGTACACTTCCAGTAAGGCATCTTGAATGATCATGATTTCGCCAAGCTCTAGGGCCTGATCTGAGTACCCTAGGCCAATAAAAAGAAAAATAAGAAAGCTGATAGCAAACGTGGGCACGGTCGTGAATAGCATTGAGTATATGTGACGATAGAGATCGGTTTCAGCGCTCATGGCCGCAAGATTGGTGGTGTCGGAAATTGGAGACATTTTGTCCCCAAACGTTGCACCGCAAACCACCATGCCAGCGACTAAGGGTAGCGGGATATTAATTGCCGACCCTATTCCAATTAAAACCACACCTAGTGTTCCTACTGTTCCCCATGACGTGCCTGTGGCGACGGACATCATGGCACAAAGTAATAGGCCTACAGGAAGAAATAAGCCTGGGCTGAGCCAGTTGAGACCATAGTACATTAGGGTGGCGATCGTACCGCTGTGCATAAAACTTGAAATAACCATGCCGATCAATATAAAAATCGCCATCGCCGGCATTGCTCGCAGTAACGCTGCGTTCATCAAATCTCTTATTTGCGAATAGCTGTAGCCCAAGGAATACGCATGCAAGCCTACCCAAACAAGGCACAGGAACATTAGGCTGTGCAGGCTTATTTGCAGCCAAAACAATCCTCCGGCAATGGTGATTACTATGGTGCAGAAGCAAAGCAAAGACTGCAGGAAGCTTGGAGGGGGCGGCGGAATGTGAATTGTTTCAGACATGCGCTGACAGCATATAAACAATTGGGGTCAGTGTAAAATTTTGCTAAGCTGATCGACCAATTTGTAGTTAAAAGCTACCGTCAGAGGCAGAAAATGGACTTATCATGGATGGCGTGGACCCAGCCCACCACCACGTTTTTTTTGGTTATCGCGAGCCTTATCCTGACAATGTCAGTTTGGGAATATTTTAGCCCCGGAGGAGCCCCGAGAGTGGGTGTGCTGCGATTTGAAACCACCAGAGGAGACAGGCTCTTTATTAGCTTGTTGGGCAGCGCATTTATCTGTCTTGCTTGGCTAGGCTTAGTAGCAATCACGTTATGGTGGGCTCTAGCAGTTTGTGTAGTGTTCGCTTTGTTGGTTTTCTTGTTCGTCTAATTATTCACGCTTAGGTGCGTTGAGGTTTACATGCTTAAATTTCGTTCAGTTCGATACCCATTTCAACTTGGAGCTCTTTCAATAGGAATTTCTCTAGCGTCGATCAGCGCAGTTGCTGACGTCGAGGATGCAGAACAATGGCTCCCTGAGTTTCAGCCATCTACGTTGACTGAGGCCCAGCAGTTAGAAGAGATGGCGTGGTTTGCGGAAGCGGCAAAGCCCTTTGCTGGAATGGAAATTAAGGTAGTCTCTGAAACAATTACCACCCATGAATATGAAGCTCAGACGCTGGCTAGAGCATTTACCGAGATTACAGGTATTCAAGTAGTTCATGATTTGATTGGTGAAGGCGATGTGGTTGAAAAGCTGCAAACGCAAATGCAGTCAGGCGAAAACATTTACGATGCTTATGTTAATGACTCGGATCTGATCGGGACTCACTTTCGCTACCAGCAGGTTAGAAACCTTACCGATTGGATGGCTGACGAAGGGGCCGACGTGACGTCTCCAACGTTGGATCTTGATGATTTTATTGGCCTCTCATTCACTACTGGGCCTGATGGTAAGGTCTATCAATTGCCCAGTCAGCAGTTTGCTAATTTGTATTGGTTCCGCTACGACTGGTTCACTGACCCGGACATCAAGGCCCAATTCCAGAGCGCTTATGGCTATGAGCTAGGTGTGCCGGTTAACTGGTCTGCTTATGAAGATATAGCGAATTTTTTCACCAACGAGGTGGGCGAGATTGATGGTCAAAAAGTTTATGGTCACATGGATTATGGTAAGAAAGATCCCTCGCTAGGATGGCGTTTTACTGACGCATGGCTGTCAATGGCTGGAGCCGGCGATGCAGGGATACCTAATGGACTACCGGTGGACGAATGGGGGATTCGAGTCGAAGGCTGCAGCCCTGTGGGCTCCACAGTAGAGCGGGGGGGCGCAACTGATGGTCCCGCGGCGGTTTACTCGGTGACTAAATATATCGATTGGTTGCAAAACTATGCGCCGCCAGAAGCTGCAGGAATGGTTTTCAGTGAGGCAGGTCCTGTGCCTGCTCAGGGAAATATTGCACAGCAAATTTTTTGGTATACCACGTTTACCGCCGATATGGTGCAGGCTGGGTTACCAGTGATGAATGAAGATGGCACGCCTAAGTGGCGTATGGCACCTTCACCGCACGGTGCTTATTGGGAAGAAGGGCAAAAGCTTGGCTATCAAGATACCGGCTCTTGGACGTTAATGAAGTCCACGCCAACGGACCGTGCAAAGGCGGCTTGGCTATATGCTCAGTTCGTTACTTCCAAAACAGTCTCCCTCAAGAAAAGCCACGTGGGCTTAACCGTGATTCGAGATTCTGATATTCGTCACGAGAGTTTTACCGAGCGTTCGGCTGAGCTTGGTGGTTTGGTAGAATTCTACCGCTCGCCTGCGCGAGTACAGTGGACTCCAACCGGCACTAATGTTCCGGATTATCCGAGATTGGCTCAGCTATGGTGGCAAAACATCGGCGACGCTGCTTCTGGCGCTAAAACGCCGCAAGAGGCAATGACATCGCTAGCTGTTGCTCAGGAAAGACTGATGCAGCGTTTAGAGCGTGCAGGTGTTCTGGGTGAGTGTGGCCCTAAACTTAATGACAAGCAAAGCCGGGAATATTGGTTTGCTCAGCCTGGTGCACCGAAAGAGAAACTGGCCAATGAAAAACCAGCTCCAATTACCGTCGACTATGATGAGTTGGTTAGCAGCTGGCAGTAGTCGAATATCGAAAGCGGTGCTGTGCAGCCAAGTCCGCAATGTCTATGGGTATTTACAGTTAGGATAGTTCAGGTGAGGTATTTGGTCATGATTGAGAGAGCAAAGTCATTGCAGATTAGAAGATTTACATTTTCTTGCTGGCTGATGTTTGCAGGATCTCTGGCGGCCGCAGCGGTGCCTGAATTCTCGATTTCAGGCCCAATCGCGGTAGACCCGGCCGGTCATCCTTCACTCAATATGATCTATAGCGCCTCTGCTATCGAATTGACTAGTCGCAATTACATTGAAGAAGAATACTTTATTGAAGGACGCGCTAATCGATACTCTAATCCGGAATTTGAAAACGCCTCGATTTTAGATTCTGGACATCGTTACAAGACCCGCTTGATTGTTCGCCGACCTGAATCGAATTCTGACTTTAACGGTATCGTTGTTGTCGAGTGGATTAATGTGACAGGTGGCCCCGATAAAGATATTGATTGGTGGCAATCCGGTGAACACTTTGTTCGAAATGGTTACGCCTATGTGGCGGTATCTGCTCAACAAATGGGTATTGATACGATGAAAGAATGGAGTCCAGAACGTTATGACAGTTTGGATATGACCCATGATGGTATGGCAGTCCGAGACGAACTTTCTTATGACGTTTTTTCCGCGGTAGGCAAGGCGATCACTCGAGTAGGTCAGTCGCCTAGCAGATCGCTGGACATTTTAGCAGGATTGCGAGCCGAGCAGATTCTAGCCACTGGCCATTCCCAGTCGGCCTCTCGATTGGCGGTTTACTTAAACAACATTCATCCTCTTGAGCCTATTTATGATGGTGTAATGGTGCACGGTGGTGGTGGCCGTATCAGAGATGATCAGGATGTAAAGATTTTTAAAATCATGGCTGAAACTGATATGCGCAGAAGAGCAGCCGCACCCCAGCCTAACTCCGATACATTTCGACAGTGGGAAGTTGCCGGCTCTTCACACGTTGATGTGCCTTTTGAAATTGAATACGGCAAAGTAGGTAGGCTGCGAGAGGGGCAGCCTTTAGCGGGAGTGAAACCTCGTGACTCAGGTTGCGAGCTGCCAGCCTACAGCACTGTGCCTTTTCGTGACGTGATGAACGCAGCGTTTGAGCATTTGGTTGAGTGGGTGAGAACGGATAAATTACCGCCTATTGCCGAGCCTCTGCAAGTTGCCAGAATGTTTCCTGAGCTCACGTTTTCTCGTGATGAATTTGGCAATATTTTAGGGGGAATTCAACTCGCGGAACATGCCGTGCCTACGGCAACAAACACGGGGATGAATACCGGCGCAAATCGATTTTGCTTTCTGTACGGTTCTCACATTCCCTTCGACGAAGAAACTATTGATGCCTTATACCCGAGCCATGAGTTGTATGTGCAAAAGGTGATACAGGTAGTTGAGCAAAACCTTGAGGATGGTTTCATTCTTCCAGATGCGGCGAAAAACACAATTGAAGCGGCTAGAAACTCTCAAATAGGTCGCTCAGGGATTTAGCTTAAAAATTGCGACTATGTGAGCAATTCAGCTAGCGCAGTGCAGCGAGCAGACCAGACGTTTTTGATGGCGTCTTTTTGATGGTTGAGGTTGGGGTCTAGTTTCATTGAAAATTTCATTTTAGTTTTTTCGCCGCTGCCATCAAACCGAAGACTGATCTGACTTCGGCGATCCTCACGACCATCTTTGACCCAGCTGAACACTAATTGATTGGGGATTTTCAGTTCGAGATATTCTCCGCTGTAAGCAACGGTTTTTCCTTTTTTTTCTACAACGAAAGTGAACTCGCCACCTTTACGGACAGTGTTGTCTAAGCTGACAATTTTCTCCCCGATAATGTTTTTATTGAACATCCATTTTCCAATGAAGACAGGAATCAACCATTGGTCAAAAACTTTTTGGGGGTTTGTGTTGAAGGTTTTGCTCAAGCTGAAGGTCGCCGGTTTTTCTGTAACAGCAGGAGTAGCGGGGACATCGCCAAACATGGATATTTGATCGTTAGCCATTTAGTTTGCGCTCTCTAACGGGTTAGTGGGCATGAGATGGGCGGCAAGACCGCTCCGTCGACTGTACTCTTTTTGCCCATAGTGTTGGGCCAAGTAGCCAAGAATTGCTTCTTCGGTGTTTTCCGACAGCTCTTCAAGACCCTGTGTCTCTTGCATCCATAATATTCTGCTTTTCCAAACGGCTCGGGTTCCGGAGTTCTGGGTTATCATTTGGGCTGAGTGACATTGAGTGCAATTTTGTGCGACTACCTGCCAACCAGCACCTTCAATAAGTCCCGTGTCGTTATCGATGGTTTGAGCTGTCGCAGTACCGGCTGAGAGAGTGAGCGCGATTAATGCCAGTGAACGTTTGAGTGTTACGAGTAATGCCACGATGATCTTTCCTCTTTACTAGACCGCCTGCACTGCGATGCGATGACAGGCATTGTTCAAGTATCCCCGAGGGTTCCATCCGGGAACAACCATAGGCTGAGATCTGCCAACGCTGTCCATGGCGCGTGCCCATACTTCGAAGTATCCAGTTTCAGGTAATTGTACCCACGTTTGGAAATTCTGCCATGCCAGTCGGTTAGCAGCCGGTTGCAATGCGGTTGGCAACCACGTAGCACCGAAGTCGATTGAGATAAAAACGCCGCTGACTTGATCATCGCCGGCCCAAGCATGGCCCCGTACAATCAAACGTTCCCTGAAATCGTGTGTTATTCCAGACTCTGGAAAGCTGATCAAAGATTTAACCGGCATTGACTCAATGATCTTCATTTCCCCGTCGGGGACTTTAGATCCGGGAGCAACCGGAGCTTTAGGCACCGAGTAGGAAGGAGCAGCCATTTTGGCCCCATCGTGGACTTTATTTCTGACTACAATTTTGTTCAGCCATTTTCCAGACACAGAGCCGGGCCAGCCACCGAGCACTAAACGCAAGGGGTAACCATTTTGAAGAGGGATATCTTCTCCATTCATCTGCCAAGCAATTAACGATTCTCGCTCCATCGCTTTAGCAATGGGTACACCTCTAGAAATTGGATCTAGATCAGGGTCTCCGCTTAGGTGGGTATCTGCACCATAGTAGCCTATATACTCAGCATCGGAGTTCAGCCCGCAGTAATTCAACACATCTCGGAGACGAACACCGGTGAACTGTGGGCAAGCGACGGCACCAGTGGTCCATTGATTGCCACTCGCCGCGGGTACAAATTCGCTGCGACCATTGCCGCCGCATTCCAGTTGGAGTTGAAGCGTAATAGTCTCAAAGGTGCGTTGCAGTTCCTCGATGGAAAATGCTTTGGGTCTGGAACATGACTCACCGCCAATTTCTAAGCGCCAAGACCCAACATCAATATTGCTAGGTGGGATGCCATTGTTGCGGACAAACATCCGGTGGTTGGGGGTAATGTCATCGTCTAGTAAGTGGGCTGGGGTTTCAGCATTGATCGGTCGATCGTTGAGAACAATCAGGCCATCTTTACCTTCGATCGTGCTAGGGGCATTGGCAGCACCAAACGCGGCAGGAATGAGCCCGCTAGGCATATTTTTTGAAAAAGGAATGCTCATTCCAAGAGCTGCACCCATGGCAGCGGCCGCGCCTTTACTTAGAAAACCTCTTCGGCTGAATTTGGGATTGTTTCCCCACAGTACTGTGTCAGCATCGATTGAGCTGGTGCTATATAGTTTGTTTAGCTGCAGGGGCTTGCGACTTTTCATCGACTTATTCCTCTCGGTTTGCGGCGCGTTGCCACTAGAGATAAGAGGGCAGTGCACGAACTGGGCAGACTATCAAAAATGGGCAATGAGGTCCAAGCACAGCGTTCGCTAAAACCCAGTTTAAAGCGAGTTAGTTGCTACGCTTAGTGAGCTTTAATAACAGGCGGTCTGTGGTTCGGTTGAGCCGAGGATCGAATATACTCCGTTTGTATTCATCTGTGCTGACTCGAAGCAAGTCGCTTTCGGTAACGTCGAACCCTGCTTCAGCTGAAATACCTCTCGCCTGAGCCAGAGTGATTCGGTGAAGCGCTGAGTTGTTGTTGCCGTCTAGCCCTATGTGGTCGGTTATCCCTATAAAACCACCGGGTTTCAGTAAGCTACGCAATTTAACTAGCATGGATAAAGCCCGCGCAGGATTGTTGTTATAGGTGTCGTGAAGCGTTTGCGCAAGAATGATTCCATCCAAGGAATTTGGCGGCAGGGTAAGGTCTTTTAGCGGCGCTATGATTTGGACGACATTGGTCAGTCTGCCCCGTTCAATCTTTGAATCCAACGCCTGCCCTTGGGTGATTTCTTGTTTGTCTTCAACGAATTGACGCCCCCGGGAAGTGTTCTGCGCGTAGACAGTACCGTCATCGCCAACAGCTTTCGAAAGGATAAACGTGTAGTAGCCTCCTGCTGCGTAGAGGTCGAGCACTTTCATGCCTGGTTCTAACCCTAAAAACTCGAGAACCTCCACAGGCCGCCTGACAGAATCGCGTACGAAATCGTTTAAATCTCTATCAGCTCCTGCTATTGCTTGACGGAGTTTATTCGGGTCAAAATTTTGCGCTGTGCTAAGTGCTGGCAAGATGCCTAGAACCGCGACTAATAGCCACGATAGTCTATTCATAATCCACCTATTCAAAATTGGATAGAGTGCACTCAGCCAGAAAGGCCGATTCCGCGAGCCATCAGAAAGGCAAAGATTGGAATTGTAAAAATCACAAATAATTCGCATTTAAGAATCCACCGAAGCAATTTAGGGACGGAGATAGCGTCTGATGTGGTGTTAGCGTGTTTGAGAAAAAACAGTGCGGGAAAGACAGCCATGACACAAAGTAGTCCGAATAAACCAACTTTCCCGTGGAACACTGGATTGTCGGTATAGAAACTAGCTGGCTTGCCCACAGCAAACCAAAGTACTAGTCCGAGAAACAAGGTAATCACGGCGCTAAGGCCGGCGATTTTATCTACTTTGGCAAGGTTGACCGCATCTTCTCTATTGATGATGGGTTTAATACCAATGTTTTCAATCACGATCGCACCTATGAGGGCGACAATCCCGAACAAATGTAGAGTACGAAGCAAAGTGTAAAGCATGAGGTGAATAATACTGCAAAAACGGCGCTTCAGCTTAATTTACTGCGATGTACTTGAGAATGCTGCTATTCTCGGCGACTAATTAGAAGAAACCCGTTCGGAGGGTCCATGAGCTCAGAAGAAATCGCACCGGTAGATGATGCCCACTTAAACACCAGTATGAGGAAGGTTGCCTTAACGGCTCTAGCCGGCACAAGTATTGAGTGGTACGACTTTTTCCTTTACGCCACAGCGGCTGCATTGGTGTTTCCATCCGCTTTCTTTCCAGACAGTTCACCGACCATTGGTCTAATTCTGTCATTTGGGACGTTTGCTTTTGGATTTATTGCGCGGCCATTAGGCGGCATTATTTTCGGACATTGGGGCGATCGAGTCGGACGCAAGAAAACCTTAGTGATTGCCTTGGTGATGATGGGTATTGCCTCCACCCTTATTGGTTTGCTCCCTACCTATGCAACCATTGGTATAGCCGCCCCCATTTTACTCAGCGTTCTGCGGTTTGCTCAAGGCTTAGCGATTGGCGGTCAATGGGGTGGCGCAATGCTTTTAGTTACTGAGAGTGCTCCTCCAACTAAAAGAGGGTACTACGGTGCTTTCGCGCAAGCCGGTGCACCGGTAGGTGTGATTCTAGCTAACCTAGCTTTTATAATTATCAGTGGCAACGTATCCGAAGAATTTTTCATGGAGTGGGGTTGGCGAATTCCCTTTGTAGCCAGCGTTGCGCTAATTGGCATCAGTATGTATGTGCAATTGCATATGGAAGACACGGATGCTTTTAAAGAGCTTGAAGCGATTAAATTACAGAAACAAGCAGAAGCTCCAACAAGCGCGCCTATTCAACGGTCACCAGTATTAGAGGCACTTATAAAGTACCCGAAGCGGATTGCCTTAGCTGCGGGCGCATTTCTTTCAATTCAAGTGACGTTTTATATTTTGATCGGCTTTGTCTTGGCTTACGGTTCTGATCCCAACGGTGCGGCTATGTCCAGGGACAGCATGTTGTTTGCAGTTTTAGTGGCATCCGCGCTGCAGATTCCTGCTCAGTTCTGGGCCGCGTCGTATTCTGATAATAACGGCAGAAAAGGTATTTTTATGTTGGGCGCTGTTCTGACTGGCGCTTGGTCTTTTGCGTTATTTCCTTTAATCGATACAGGGAATTTCTGGTTAATCGTGCTCGGAATTGGCGGTGGGCTGGTTTTTCTTGGCATGATGTATGGACCACAGGCAGCCTTTTTCACTGAGCTGTTCAGCACAGAGGTTAGGTACTCTGGAGCTTCTTTAGGCTATCAAATTGGGGCGATTCTGGGGGGTGCCTTTGCGCCCACAATAGCGACTCTATTGTGGCTTGAATATGACATTGTATGGGTGTCGGTCTATATTGCCGGTGCTTCAGCTTTGTCTTTGTTGTCGGTTGTTATGCTAACAGAAACCTACAAGTCCAGTTTGCATGATACGGTTTGAGCAACCAGCTTGGGTAAATGAGCCACTGAGTGCTTTCGGAGTTGAATGCATTTTTCCTGTTTAGGCTGCTTGGTAAGTCAGTCTAAATAGATGTTTTACGGCGATTTAAGCTGCCGGATATTCATCCTCGTCACATAACTCAGACCAAAAAAAAGCCCGCATATGCGGGCTTTTTTATTTTCATGCTAGCTTATAGATTATAGTTAGCACCGAGGAACATCATTCGTCCACGAGGGCTTGCGGGGAATGCGTTCGTAGTGATGAACGGCGTTTCCTGTGTCACATTATTGATGCCACCGAATATCGTGAGCTGATCGCTCCAGATATAGTTAGCGTTCAAGTCATGAATCCACACTTCATCGTTAAGCACTGAAGAGCCATAAAGAGAATTCGCCGTTTCAACTTCTAGCTCCGATTCGAGCATCTCTCCAAGGTACTGTGACTGCCATCCTACGCTGAGATTGCCCCAGTTCCAGCCAAGGAAGATATTACCGGCAAGTTCTGGTCGGTTTATTTCTTCAAGCTCTGGATTGACATCATTTAAATCGGCAGGATTCGTGAAGAAGTCAATGCTATTCACTTTGGTTCCTGTGACTGAGACTTCGAAATTATGATCACTAATATCAAACGTGTAGTTTGCGGTTAGATCATAACCATCGGTCTGTATTTTTGCGAAGTTGATGTCACTAGTGGCTAAGAAATTGAAGCCACCGAACTGAGCTGAATTGGGATCAGAGTTTCGCGTAAACGAGCTACAGAAAGACTGATTAAGTGTCGCCCCTTGATAGCAGCCATCCACGATGTTTTGTGACGTGACTGATTCGATCGCATCTTCGATTTCAATATCCCAGTAGTCAACTGTTAAGCTAAAGCCATCAAGAAAGGACGGTTGGTATACGAAACCGTAGGTTATTGTATCAGCAGTTTCTTCAGTCAGATTTGGGTTACCTCCTGCTGTACCTCCAAAAGAAGCAGAGAGCGGATCAGCAAAGCTGTAAGCTCCACTAGCGTCAAAAGGATCTAATCCAAAGGCTTGGAACGTGGCAACACAGTTGGCTTGAGTATTCGCAGCAAGTGTTGGGTTATCCGCAGCTATTGCATTGATTTGCGCTGCATCACAAGGGTCCACTGGACGATAGTTTTGCCCGATCTGTGGACCAAAAAGCTCTGTGATATTTGGAGCGCGAACCGCTTCAGAAATTCCGCCTCTAAGAGACAAATCTTCGATAGGTGACCAGATCAACCGAACTTCCCATGCCGCAGCATCCCCAATCGTTGAGTAATCAGACGCTCGCCCAGCAAGGTTCATGGTCAGCTCTTGAAAACCTGTTACTCCATTCAAGATGGGTAATGACGCTTCAACGAATACATCTGTTGTATCGTATTTACCCGATTCGTTCTGGTTAGATAGCTGAGGGCGAAAAACAAGGTTTGTGTTAGCCGACACGTCCCCAATAGACGTTCCAGCAGGGAATGGTGAACCCGTTGGAAGCAGACCAAGTTGGAAGGCATCAAATGTCGCCGTGGATTGTTCTTCTCTGTATTCAATTCCGGTTGCAAAACCAACCGGTCCACCAGGCAGTTCAAAGAAATCTGAAGAGTCGCCCGCTAGTGTTGCAAGAAAGACAGTTTGCTCGATCTCAAGTCTGTCCCAAGTGTCTGTAGTCACAAAATTGATTGCTTCTTGAGTGACTCCACCTTGGCCCGCCCAAATATTCAAGGGCACACATGAACCATCGCCTGGTGTGAAAGAGAAGTAACCTTCTTCATAGGCAGGGATCTGGAACGGTGTATTCAATGCGGCGGCGGCAGGGTCTACACTTGAGCGGCAAGCAGCCTGTCCTGATGCATCTGTTACAGCATCAGTCGCCGCGAAAAAGCGGTCATTAATGACACTACCTGTTCGGCTAACATCCTGTTGGAAATTGCCGTAGTTAACACTGACCTCGTAGGTCCAACCGTTATCGAATTCACCCTCTAAACCCGCGACTATGCGATAAGTATCGCGCTCTGTTGAACGTGTTGAACCAAACAGTAGGGGGTCGATGGTATTTGCTACACCGCCAGTTGCATTCGCCACGTCTTGGATGAAGGCTGGAAGGAATGGGTTGTCCGGTGCGCCAAAAACTAAATCCCAGAAAGATCCTGGTCTTGCGTCAGTTTCAGTCTTTTGAGTTACGTATTTAACTTCACCAAAAGCAGTCATTTGATCGCTTAAGTCATAGTGACCTAACAAGTTGATTGTCGCTTTTTGGTCTGGCAGCAAAATGTCTGATCGACGGTTAGTAATTGTGTTGAATGAATCACCACCAAAACCTTGGAAGTTACCGGATACTAAACCATCTTGGACGGGAGCATAGCTGCCGTCTTCACTAATGTTCCAGCAACCTCCCACCACTCCAAAAGACTGCGCGCCAAAAACAGAGTTATAACCAGTAAAAGAGTCTTGGCAATCTGGCGTACCATTGTTGTCTAGGTCAATTGGCGTATCAGGGTCGAATCCGTTAAACGTAAAAGGGTTGCCTGGGATTATATAGCCATAACCTGATGTGAATGGAAAAGTACGGTATGGGGCCACAGCGCGCTGAGGTGCATTCGCGGCTCTGTTGATAAGCGCGTTTTCTTCAGCAGTAAAATTTGGAACATCGCCATTGAATGCACCAGCAAAATCTGTCGCAAAGTCAGCAGCAGTTGGTATTGGGAGCCCGAAATTGGTCAACCCGGTTGCAGCATAATCGTAATAACGCTGAAAGTTTGGTGTGCTGCCAGTGATATCGCCTTGTTGAAATCTTAGATCTGGATTGACCCAGTTGCCGCCGGACCCGATTCGGGCACCGTCGGATCTTTCTGAAACTTTGAGGCCTTCATCATTGCGAACATCGATAGCGGCGGTGAAGTTACCTCGTCCGTCGGCGAAATTGCGGCCAAACAATACTGACATAGCACTTTGTTCACCATCGCCATACTCCGACATGCCGAAGTTGGCACCAAATTCCAAGCCTTCAAAATCATCTTTGAGTACGAAATTCACAACGCCGGTTACCGCATCTGCGCCGTAAACTGCGGATGCGCCGCCAGTGAGCACTTCTACCCGCTCTACTAACCCCTGGGGGATTGAGCCGATATCAACTGATGCTGATCCTTGAACACCGCCAACATGACGACGGCCATCAACGAGTACAAGGGTTCTTTCAACACCAAGGCCTCGCAGGTTTAGGACGTTAGCGCCGTCACTAAATTGAGCGCCGGAGTCAATGGACTGCTCAGATGACATTGATTGTAGGAGAGAAGGGATATCATTAACTACATCAGTGAGAGAGAACTCACCAGATGAACGGATATCTTCCGCGCTTACCGATTGAACAGGGTTTGTGCCGGTTAGATTCGCATCTCGGGCGATTCTTGAACCTGTCACAACAACTTCTTCTATGAGGTCGTCGCTTTGGGCAACGACGAACCCTGAGAGAGGCAACGTGGTTGCCGCCAACAGGGCTACAGCGCCACCATTTATATGGTGTCGTAGGGTTTTAGTTTTCATGTGGATCCTCGTTGATAGTATGTTTTTATTGGAAAACCGCGTATTAGGCTCACGGCTATGGCCAACATTATTCGTCACCGTGCGCTATGATGCAACTTCGGTACCAAAATCGCTTAATTTAGGTGCGTAATCGTAAAGTTGGCTTACTTTAGGTGCGTAATCATAAAGCTAGCGTAATTTAGGTGCGCAACCGCCATAGGACGTCTGAGTATTTGGCAAATGTATGGGGTGAGTTAGTAAGGAGATATATTAGTCGAAAAAGAACAGGGGGGTGCGTCTGACGCGATTTCATCCTGTAATCGACTGTTTTTGATGGCATTTTTTAGAAAATGCTTTTAACAAAGAACTTTGATTAAAAGTGCGTAGGTGGAGTGTTTGCTGAGTTACTGAGGGTTGAGGCAACACTCTTTGAAAAATCTAAACAGGAGAGCTGGGGTGTAGCGACAGGGACTGTTGTTAGCGTCGATACACTTTGATTACTGCCTAGGACTAAATGCTCAATTATCCTGAGTAACCCTCCAGGATATTTGCACTTAGTTGGTGCTTATAGATCTTTTGTGGTGCGCATGCTCGCGTCGATTCGAGTGATGAAAGCAACGCTTCTGTTTTCTGCAGCTTAACCCTATCCACAATAATTGGAAATTCACTGTTTAGGGGCAAAGCAGGTCGAAAAAAAGGCGGTGCCGCTTCTCCGGTACCGCCTTTTAAATTAACGCAAACAGGAATGCTTACTGAGGTGCCCGTGCTGCACGAATCTCAATCTCAACTAACCATCCCGGAACAACCAAACCCGCAATCTCGACAAAGGAGCGTACAGGTTTCATTGGATTTTCTTCGGTGCCGAAAAATTGTCGATAGCCGCGATTGAAGCCATCAAAATCTAGCAGGCCATACTCATCTGATACGGCAAACGCACGAACCTGTACGATATCTGATAAAGACCAGCCTTCTGCTTCTAACGTTTCCTGAAAGCTACTAAAGGTATCTACAACCTGTGCTTCCATGTCTCCCCAAGTGCCATCTTCGTTACGGCTAGCACCGGATCCACTCAAGTAGAGCGTTTCAGCATTAGCAGGGATTTTGATGGTGGTGTAGAAATGGCGACCCTCACCTTTGCGTTCGATGCCGCCCACATTCACATCTCCAGATGAAACCGCTGCGGGTGCTGAGGCTGGGGTTGAGGCAGCACTGCTAGATTCGCCGTTGGTTGTTGACTCAATCGCTGCAGGGGTAGAGCCAGCACTGGCGACTTCTGGCGCAGGTCCGCCGCTTGCTAACATGACGATGATGATGACGATGGCCATACCAAAGCCGGTAATTAGGATCATATTAAAATTGCTAATCTGAGGCATTGATGACTCTTCCACTGTTTCAACTTCTTCGGTTTGTTCCATTACTTCTTCTTTACTTTTTGCCATGCCAAGGTCCCCAGTGCGGTGGAAGAGTTGCCAATCTAGAGACAACTCGATTTAGTTAATTTGTTATTTGCTAGCCTATTTTTTTAGACGTGATTGCTAGTTCATTGTATTGATGTACGCCAATACATCATTGATATCTTGCTCAGAGTTCAGTGCTTGAACACCGGCTCGCATTTGCTGTCCGTATACATCGTCCGGATTGCCTCCGCGATTCCCTGACATGAACAGCTTTAATTGTCTTGCCATGTACCAGTCGTCGCGCCCAACGAGTGCAGGGGCCCCGAGTAATTCATTGCCTTCGCCATTGATGCCGTGACAGGCCGCGCAGCTAGCATACAGAGCGGAACCATTGTTGGCATCTCCTTCAATGTGCTGTTCAGGAACTACAGGCTCCCAAGTTGAAATAAAGGAAACTAGGTTTTCAATTTCGGCATCTGAAAGGCGTACAACTGACGCCTTCATTTCGTTGCCAGGTACATAGTCAGTTTCATTACCTCGATAGCCAGCTCTGAATCCTTCAAGCTGACGTTGCAGATACCACGGTTCAAGGCCTGCTAAACTAGGCCCGCCTACAATAGGGTTGCCTACGCCATAGCCGCCATGACAAGTCGCGCAGACTTTATTGCTAAGGGGCTGGTTGTCTAAATCAAGTTTGTCGTACTGCTGGGCCAACGAGCTTTGTTGGCTTGGCGCTAACAAAACAAGGGCGAGCGAGAAACTACCAATAATTTTTTTCATTGAATCCTGCGTATTAGTTTAATGAGTTCAAGAAATTTTTTGGCCAGGCATCGTGGTCAAACCTGATTGCTTTTTGACCATATCGTTGATCGCCCAGTGAGCAGAAAGAATCGCGCTTTCCTGCCAAGCGGAATGTACCGAAATTTGATCACCTATCATGTAGTGTCGACCGCCTGCAGGTTGCTGGATCGTGTGATACAAACGTTCTTCTTCGGCAGTCATGCCGCTTCTGTCCCGCTGCCATCTCGCTGCACAGCCTAGCATGTGATTCATTCGATGCCAGGCAATAGTGATGCCTTTTTCAACGTTCTCTCGGTAGTCTGGGTGTACTTTTTCACCTTGCTTGAGAGCTGTTTCAATCCGCTGTTCTTGGGTGAGCTTAGTAAAATGCATGCCTCCACCAAAGTCGTATGCAGATAAGACTATGCCTTTCTTTTTGAACACGCCATGAGGTGGGTACCAGATTTGTTGAATTGGCTGGTTGGTCCAAGAAATTCCACCGTAAATATCGTCTTTTTCCCAAAATCTAGATTTGGCTTGGAATGCCGACTTGTAGGCCTCGCCGCGGCGCACGTATCTCATGGCTTCGATGTAGTCGTTTTCGAAATTGTTCTGAATGCCCGTCATTAAGTGGGTTGGGATACAGTTGAAGCAGTAATCAGCTTCAATTTTATAATTTAAGCCATTGTGCTCGTAGGTTACATCGACGCCATTTCCATTGTTTAAGTTGACGCTGGAAACCATAACGTCGTAGTAAATTTTGTCATTTAATTTGTTCGTGAATCCCTGCACGATTTTGTCCATTCCACCTACCGGTTGAAATAGCACAGGGCCAGTCTCGCCTTCATTGGCAGTCAAGATCATGCGCATAAAGTTTGTTTTCAACAGTTCTGAAAACTGCAGCACATCTTTCTGAACGCCATGCTCGATGAAACCACCGTGTGCGTAGCCGCCTCTGGTGCTTCCTTTATAAAGGTGATCTTCGGTGAGATCGCCAAACGAGCGGATAGTGCCTAGTAGGCTTTCTGCTTCATATTGATCAAGGGGCTGGTCTAATTCATGGCCTGTAAAATTCTTGGCCATAATTTCTGCCATGAAGCCGCGAGCATTAGTGGTAAAAGCGCCGTTCTTGATCGGCTTGCCATTCATCATGGCATCATCTTGAATGTAGGCTTCTTTGTTTTCGTTAATAAAGACTTCGAGCTCAACCCCGAGATCGCGGCAGTATTTTAATAGGTTTCTGTGAGTGCTTGGAATTCTGGCCGGGCCTGCATTGAAGTACATGTGCGGCTCATCATCGAATTCACATATTTGAGGATTTCCAACTTCATCGATTAAATCCCCAGAGCGGACCGTCATGCACCGTCCGCCGGCTTTGGGAGCTGCTTCTAAGATCACGCAGTTGTAACCGGCCTTGTCCAATTCGTATGCAACCGTTAGGCCGGAGATGCCTGCGCCGAGGATGACAACAGTAGGCCGGTTAGCGGGATTGACGCTAGGAATGTCTGGGACTTGGGCGTGGGTTTCTGGCACCAGACCAAGAGCAGAGCTGGCCTTAAGAACAGCTGCACTTGCACCTGTTTTTCCTATTAAACCCAATAATTCACGCCGAGATACGAACTTTTTCATTACTCACCTATAAAACGCAAGAATAGAACGAAAATTTTGATATTTAGCAAAGCATTAGTCATGCCAGCATCGTTGAGATTCTAGCAAAACCAGTCAGTTGGGGAAGTTACAGATTGTTACCACTCTAAATTTAGAAAATGACAACAGAGAGTGTATACGCCACGAGACTAAAACAGTGCACAAGGCAGAAGACTACACTATTTTGGTGCGTTTTGGGCTTGATGTGGCGCAATATTTACAAGAAAAATTAGTTTCTAAAAAATGACGAAAATCTGGCAATCAGCCTTCCTAGCTCCCCCAATGGAAAGAGCAACTTAACTTGCTTGAAAAGGCAGCGACTATTATTTGATTAGATCTACCCCATTGAGGGTCCTTTATAGTCGATTGTTTCCTTGTCTTTTAGGTGCTTCTAGGCTTTTCGTGAGTATCGCGAGATCGGTAGCAAGGCAGAAGGAGATGGTTAAGTTACTTTCCTTAAACGGAGATTGCCTGTGCAAGCTCACTGATTCTAAGCCGGCTTCTCCCGCTGAAAATCAACCGGAAAGGTAGCTGGAAAGTCAGCTGAGAAATAACTGGCATGTCTTGTGCATTAACAAATGATACCAACAAACGATCTTTCTCAGGCTAGTGAAAAGAACTCTCCCTTTTTCATTGAGCTTGCGTACTACACCAGATATAGATGTAGTTGGACATTAATGCTTGCGTAGCTAATCTACGTGAGCATTTTTTTTGCTCTTACCAGAGTCGAAGGGCCGAGCATTGGCTAAGAGTGCCAGATGGCTGTTCTTTGGTTATTCCGGTGCAGGTGACTCCGCGCCTTTCAGGGTTCTCAATTCTACTTTCTCAAACGCCTTATTTTCCTTCATGACTACGTAGGAGTTGATATTCACTTGATAGGTGCTCGAACTTACAAGATGGTTGTTGATATCTAGGTAGCGATTCATATCGGCACAGATAATTCTGATTATAAAGTCTGACTCTCCGCTTACCGTGTAGCACTCGACGACTTCAGGAATCGACCCTACCAAGGTTTCAAATGCTTTGAATTCTTCATGGGTGTGATTTTTTAAAGAGACGGTTGCAATGCACATGATATGGCGAGCGACAGTGGCCAGATCTATTCTCGCATGGTATGACCTGATCACGTTCTGGCTTTCCAAGCGCCGTACTCTTTGCAGGCAAGAACTGGGTGAAAGGCATACTTTCTCCGCGAGATTCTGATTGGTGATCCGCCCATCTTGCTGCAAAGTATCGAGGATTTTCAGGTCAATTTTGTCGAGCTTTATATTGTTCATAGAGGCTATTTGCTTGTTCAAAATGGGGTTTTAGAGAATAAATTTCTATCAAAACGAATAATATTCGGAATAACTGGTGATCAAAAAAATGTTATTTATCAGCAACAAAAAGATTAATAAGTCCTTTTGCCACTTTCTTGCTAAGCTATATTACTAAATATTATTCGTTGGAGATATCCATGACTGCAAACGCTGAACAAGCAAATCTTAAAGCCGACCTGGAAAGTAACCCAAGAGAAGCTCTGTGGCCGAATTACAACCCCCCTAAGGAATTGGTTTTTACTCATGGGGTTGGCAGTGAAGTGTTTGATGACAAGGGTAATGCTTACTTAGATTTTTTGTCTGGCATAGCGGTTACCAGTTTTGGTCATGCTCATCCCCATTTAGTTAAAGCCTTAAAAGATCAAAGTGAGAAGCTGTGGCATCTTTCAAATGTATTCCGCATTCCCGAGGGGGAGCTGTTGGCAAGAAGGTTGGTGGAAAATAGCTTTGCGGATAAGGTGTTTTTTGCAAACTCGGGCACCGAAGCGGCGGAAGCCAGTATTAAGGCGATCAGAGGTTATCAAGCGGTTAAGGGTAATCCCAAAAGAACCCGGATAATTGGTCTCACAGAGGCTTTTCATGGCCGTACTCTCGCTGCTCTAGCAGCCGCTGGTAATCAGGCACAGATGAAAGGGTTCATTCCTACAGACTATGGTTTTGACCAAGTTCAATGGGGAGATATCGATGCTCTGAAGAGCGCGATCACCGATGAAACTGCAGGAATTGCCTTAGAAACTGTGCAAGGTGAAGGAGGTATTCGACCTGTAACTCAAGACTATGTAAGCCAGGTTAGGGCTCTTTGTGATGAGCTGGACTTAGTGCTGATGTTCGATGAGGTTCAGTGCGGCATAGGCCGGACCGGCAAGCTGTTTGCCTATGAGCACTATAATGTGACACCTGATGTAATGGCATTAGCTAAAGGGCTGGGAGGCGGTTTTCCCATTGGCGCCTGCTTAACTACGGGCAAAGTAGCTGAGGCCATGGTATTCGGATCTCATGGGAGCACTTTTGGGGGTAACCCTCTTGCAATGGCAGTTGGAAATGCCGTGATGGATTTACTTCTCGAACCGGGGCTTCTTGACGACGTGGCCCGCAAAGGAGAATACCTTCAAAGTGAACTGACTCGTCTCACCGAGAAATATCCAGATGTCATTGAGTCTGTGCATGGACTGGGTTTGATGATTGGACTTAAGTGCGTAATTCCCAATACGGATTTATTAGTGAAGCTCCGCGAGTTGCATATGATTGTCGGAAAATCGGGGAGCAATATGATTCGTCTCTTGCCTCCAGTGAATATGTCAGATGAGCACTTGGCCAAGGGCATTGAAATTATCGAAGCAGCTATTATTGGGCTCAAGGATTAAGTTATGGGCGTTTCTTCGAGTGCTGCTGACGTAAGAGCGTGGATTGCATCCAATGAATCTGAAATGGTTGAGCGGCTACTTCATTTGTCGGCAATTAATTCTGGTACCGGTAACCTTGGCGGTTTAGCGAAGGTTTGTAATGAATACCATGCGCCATTTGCAGAATTGGCTGACTCAATTGAAGTGTTGAAATCAAAGCCTCTGCAACGTGTTAATCACTTAGGCCAATCTTTCTCAGAGGAATACGGCGATATCATCAGCTGTGTCAAACGCCCCAACGCCCCTTTTCAAGTTTTGTTGGTTGGTCATATGGATACTGTTTTTCCTAAAGACCATCATTTTCAAACTCCCACTATCGTTGATGAGAATATGATCCACGGGCCGGGGGTTGCTGATATGAAAGGCGGAATCTTGGTGATGCTCAATGCGCTGAGGGCCTTTGAAAATTCGCAAACTACCAATCAACTAGGTTGGCGAGTGATTTTGAATGCTGATGAAGAGACCGGCTCCCATGGCTCTGCGGAGCTACTACACAGCGCTGCCAAGAATGCCCATGCGGGTTTAATTTATGAGCCGGCATTGGCTGATGGCACACTAGCAGGGGCCAGAAAAGGTTCAGGAAACTTTACCCTAGTGGCAAAAGGACTAGCGGCACACGCAGGTCGAGAATTTAGTAAAGGTAGAAACGCTATAGTTCTTATGGCGGAGGCGGCCCAAACGTTGGCGAAGTTGTCCAACGTTGATCGCGGGATCACAGTAAATGTAGCGCGAGTGAGTGGGGGCACCGTGTTTAATGTAGTGCCGGATCAAGCAGTTTGCCAATTCAATATACGCTGTGACACCGTCGATGACCAAAAATCACTCGCTGCTAGCCTTGCTCAGATAGTTAATGAATTGAATGGCAGAGACGGTTTTTCAGTTGAGCTCTCTGGGTCATTTTCTAGACCACCAAAAGTGATTACCGGCGCCAATAAGCTGCTAATGGATTGGGTGGTAGAGTGTGGGCGTGCCATTGATGTGGATGTTACATTCAAAAATACAGGAGGTTGCTGTGATGGCAACAACCTCGCTGACGCAGGTCTGGCTAATGTAGACACTTTGGGCGTACTGGGTGCCCACATACACACCGATCAGGAATACATGTTAACTAAAAGTTTGGTTGAGCGTACTGAGCTGAGTTATTTACTTTTGGATAAATTATCCCGCCAGGGCGAGCAAATGATCGCTGTAAAAAGTAAGGAATCATAAAATGTTAATTCGTCTTGCTAGACCCAGTGATTTGGATGCCTTGCTGAAACTATCAGCGATGTTACCTCCGGGTATGACATCAATGCCTTTTGATAAGCACACGTGGGAGAAGAAGCTTCAGCTAGTTCTCGAAAGTACTCAAGGTGACGTGCGAACTGATCAAGAATCGGTTTATTTGCTCGTGTTAGAAGAGCCTGATACAGGGGCGATCATTGGAACTGCTGGCATTGTCGCCGGCGTTGGTTTGACTCACCCGTTCTACAATTACAAATTATCTAAAGATGTAAAGCTCTCAGGTGAGTTAGATATTCGAGTGACTAGCAATTTGTTGAATCTAGTGAATGATTTCACTGGCGAAACTGAAATGATCTCCCTGTTTCTCATGCCCGAACATAGAATTAAATATGCAGGCCAATTTCTGTCCCGCTGCCGCTACGTGTTCATGAGCGATTTCCCAGAGCGATTCAGTGACACAGTGTTTGCCGAGATTCGAGGTTGGTTGGATGAAAGCGAAAAATCTCCTTTCTGGCAGCACCTAGGGTCTAAGTTTTTCAATATTCCTTTCGCGAAAGCTGACTTCATAAGTGCCGTGAATGGTTCTCAATTTATCTCAGATTTAATGCCAAGATTTCCAGTCTATTTGGAGCTTCTGCCAGATGAAGCGGTAGCGGTGATTGGTAAGCCACATAATGATTCTGTGCCTGCAATAAAACTGCTGGAGCGAGAAGGTTTTCGATATCAACGCACGATAGATATTTTTGATGCGGGCCCAGTTCTCCAGTGCGAGCGATCGAATATAGAATCGATTCGCAATACCAAGTCTCTAAAAGTAGCGCGGCTAGACTCAAATTTAACGAAGGAAGATGAAAGTCCCATATGCATGGTGAGCAATGGCCGGCTCACGGACTACCGACTGGTTTTAGGTGCCTGTGAATTTACCGAAACTGGAGAATTGGTTATGAATGTGAAAGATGCAGACGCTCTAGGGGTTGATGTGGGTTCTGACGTTAAGTTGCTCCAAATTCGCTAAGCCACGGCCTTCAGGCGTTGCTGTGCTGACAACCCTTGTTGTGATTGATGCTTGGATTAATTGAATGCTTGCTCGTTAGACTTCAAGTAGAAGTGAGCAATAGAAGTTAAAACTAGAAGTGAAAAAGAAAAAGGTTAGTTAACTATGTTAAGTGAAAAACAAGCCAACTTTATTAACGGCGATTGGCAAGAATCCAACGGTAAGCTTTTACAATCAGAAAATCCGGCTACTGGTGCTGTGATGTGGGAAGCGGCTAGCGCTCAGAGCGTAGATGTAGAACTTGCGGTCACAGCAGCGAAAGACGCATTTGCACAGTGGCGTTTACTCCCTTTTGGAGAAAGAGAGCACTTCGTAGATAAGTTTATTGATTGTTTGAAAGAGCAACAAGAAGAACTAGCGTTGGCGATTCATGAGGAAACAGGCAAACCTCTTTGGGAAAGCAAAACAGAAATTGCCACCATGATTGGTAAGGCGGGTATTTCGAAAACTGCCTATGATGAGAGAACCGGTGAGAAGGCCAGCGAGAACAACGGGATTAGCATTCGTTTGGCCCACCGACCGATCGGTGTGTTTGCAGTATTGGGCCCTTACAACTTCCCCGGCCATCTGCCAAACGGTCATATTATTCCTGCGTTGCTGGCCGGGAATACCATTGTATTTAAACCCTCAGAGCTAACACCTAGATTTGGAGAGCTCATGATAGCGTGCTGGGAGAAAGCGGGAATCCCTGCTGGAGTTATAAACCTAGTACAAGGAGGCAGGGAGACTGGCGAAGCGTTAGTCGGTGCGGATGCCATCGATGGCGTGTTATTTACAGGAAGTTCTAAAACTGGCCATGCCATACATAAGTCCCTTGGAGGTCAACCTGACAAAATGCTGGCCCTAGAAATGGGCGGCAACAATCCTTTAATTGTCGATCAAGTTGCAGACATAAGTGCAGCAATTTATACCATCATTCAGTCCGCGTTTGTGTCCGCGGGTCAACGTTGTACCTGTGCACGTCGATTAGTGGTTGTGGACAGTGAGGAAAATAGAAAGTTAGTGGCTGGACTGCTTGAAGCAAGCGAGAAAATTAAAGTTGGCTCTGATGACGACTGTTTTATTGGTCCGCTTATTTCCAATGCCGCTGCCGACGGTGCAATGGCTTTCGAAGCGGCGCTTGCTGAGAGTGGCGCAGAGCCATTATTGCCTTTAGTCCGTGACATAGCAGACCGGCCCTTCGTCCGCCCCGGGATCATCGATGTGACTAGTGCAAGCAATGTGGCCGATGAAGAATGCTTTGGTCCGCTATTACAGCTGCTATGGGTAGACGACTTAGCTCAGGCCGTTGATGTTGCAAATTCAACTCAATATGGATTGTCAGCAGGATTGCTGAGCGATGACAAGTCTGCTTGGGACTATTTCTATCCTCGAATCAATGCGGGTATCGTAAATTTCAATCGTCCGTTAACCGGCGCAAGTGGCGCCGCGCCTTTCGGAGGCACCGGTGCAAGTGGGAACTTTAAGCCGGGTGCTTACTATGCTGCAGATTACTGTGCTTATCCTATAGCCAGTATGTCTAGTGAAAAAACAGAATTGCCCGCTTCTCTGAGCCCGGGAATTTCACTGTGAGTGAGCATATTCAGTCACAGAGCGTTGAGGTTAATTTTGATGGCCTAGTTGGGCCTACTCATAATTTTGCAGGCTTATCATTTGGTAATGTTGCCAGTAGTAGTCACGGCGGGAGGGTGTCTTCCCCTAAACAGGCCGCGTTACAGGGTTTGAAAAAAATGAAGGCGCTTCATGATATGGGGATGCGCCAAGCAGTCTTACCGCCCCATGAGCGACCGCATATTCCAAGTTTGAAAAGGATGGGATTTCAAGGTGGCAACGATGCTGAGGTGTTGGCGCAAGCGGCTAAACGTGCGCCTAATTTACTGGCTACGGCGTCTTCGGCCTCATGCATGTGGGTTGCCAACGCAGCCACGGTTTCACCTTTTTCAGATTCGGCTGATGGGAAGACTCATTTCACGCCGGCAAATCTAATCAGCATGCCTCACAGATCCCTCGAGCCAGAAATTACGTCAGCGATACTCAAGTCTATTTTTTCGGGTGATGATTATGAGCATCACGATCCCTTGCCGGCGACCGCTGTTTTTTCAGATGAGGGCGCGGCCAACCATACTCGGTTCTGCAATGATTATGGTGAATCTGGGGTCGAATTTTTTGTTTACGGAAGTTCGTCAAAGAGCGGATCTCCGAAGCCTGTGAAATTCCCTGCGCGCCAAACCCGAGAAGCATTTGAGGCGATCACAAGAAGCCATAAGTTGGAGCCAAATAGAACCGTATTCGCTCAGCAAAATCCAGCAGCCATAGACGGAGGAGTCTTTCACAATGATGTGATTGCTGTAGGCAATAGAAATTTGCTGTTCTTTCATGAGCAGGCTTTTTTGGACACCGCAAAGGTTAAGCGGGATTTAGACGACGCCATGGCTTCGGTGGAAATGCGTTACATTGAAGTTCCTACAACAAAAGTAAGCCTCGACGACGCTGTTGCTTCCTATCTTTTCAACTCGCAGTTGCTATCGCTGCCGGGCAAAAACGAGACGATAATGGTAGTTCCTTTTGAGTGCCAAACTAATGTTTCTGTGCGGAAGTATCTAGAAGAATTGGAGGCGAGCCAGCAGGGTGTTGATAAAGTGGTTTATTATGACTTGGGACAAAGCATGAGTAATGGCGGTGGTCCCGCCTGTCTAAGACTGCGAGTGGTCATGAGTTATGAGCAAATCCAGGCAATGAACGCTAGGGTTTTTCTTGATGAATCTCTGTTAGTCGATCTTGAACATTGGATCAATAAAAACTACCGAGACCAGCTTCATCCGAGAGATCTTGCTGATCCTAGTCTTTTAGAAGAATCTCGGCAGGCGCTGGATGAACTCACCGGGCTATTGCGACTAGGATCTATCTATGAGTTTCAACAGTGATTGCAGCGCTCTTCGAGAAAGTAAAAGTTGCTTGTCTGCATAAGAAGAGTTTGTAAGCGGAATTTTGAGCGCTTGAATTTTAAAGAGTGCCAATAACGACGTACTTGGTCGTTGGCTTAAGTTGGTTTCGCCGAATAGTTTGTAGAAAGTCAGCAATAGAAAGACTGACAGTTTCAGTCGTTGGATTCCCTTGCCATGTAGCTTGAAAAGTGAACCCTCCGTTGGACACGACGAAAAGCCTTTCAATTTTTTCACAAAAATTATCTAAGGAATCTAAACGGAAAGGCCAGTAACTCGGTTCTCCGTTTAAAGTGTCCTTTAGCATACTTTCCAGTTCTTGGTCAGCGATGAAAAATTCCGACGAGGGATTGCCAAACATAGCAACTGTAATTTCGATTTCCATGTTATTTTGCGGCCACCTAGGCTATCGAGATTCTAGCTGGCTCGCTTCCATCATCACATGGAATATTACATTTTGCTCCATCACACCCCTGACTAAATCTGACCCTGCGCCGATTGCAAATATAGCAACGTCCTCTCCAGCGTGAGTTTCGTTCCACATGGGAATTCCAGATTCCGGATAGAAGCCATTTTCTTCCGTGTCGATATTTGTAAGGTCCACTCTGCCGCTTAAGTGCAGATCCTCAGCGTAGACATCATCTGCTGAACGGCTGTCCTCAATGAGGTGGTAACCTGGCCCGTTATTGTAGCCAAGGGTAGTGTAAGGTAAACCATCGGCGGAGAGGCTGAAGTCAGCCGCTGTATCACCCTCTGCATTTAATCCTACAACTTTGCCTAGGATTGGATTACCTCGGACTGGGTAGCCAGCGATAGTGAACACATGGCTATGGTCTGCGGTTACTATGATAAGGGTTTCACTTAAATCAACCATTTCAACCGCGGCTTGAACGGCAGCGGCGAGTTCTATGGTATCCATCAACGCTCTTCTAGGGTTAGTTGCATGGTGGGCATGGTCGATGCGTCCGGCCTCAACATTTAAATAGTAACCCTTAGGATTTTTGCTTAATATTTCTATTGCCTTTGTCGTCATTTCACTAAGGTTCGGCTCATTATTAACATCGTCTTCTCGGTCAATGCTGTATTCCATGTGAGAGGGGTTGAAAAGCCCAAGCAGATGATCGGTGCTGCTTGGATCAATATCGTTGAATTGCTGTCGGTTCCAGACATAAGCTGAATTGTCATAGTTTTCTAGCCACTCCTGACTTAGATTTCTTCCGTCGAGTCTTTGTCCCGAACCGCCTGTCTCCGGATCAATTCCATTTTCGTTAGGCAAAAAACTGTGGCGGCCGCCACCAAGTGCAACCTCAATACCATCGGAGCTTTCATTATTGTTTGGAAATTCAATTAGCTGGCGTGCTATGTCTGGACAGTCTCCCGCATTGGAAAGATTGCTGGCATCGCCGTCGTCTTCGAAATTTCTATCCATCGAATGGGCGTAGTTGGCGGCGGGGGTAGCATGGGTTATTCGAGCTGTTGAAACCACGCCAGTGGCGAGTCCTTTAGTTTCAGCGCGCTCAAGAAACGTAAGGGTATGATTATCGAGAGCCGAATCACAATCTCCTCGCGTTACGTTTTGATTGACACTTATAAGCCCGGCATCTGTTTTAATACCCGTTGTCATTGCCGACATAGTGCCAGCAGAATCCGGTACCTGGGCATTAGTGTTATAGGTTTTTGAAAGTGCTACATTAGGGAAACGTTCAAAATAAAGTTCATTTTCCTCGCCGGTATCCCCGCGTAATTGGCCTTCGAGTATCCGCGCCGCAGTGAGAGTGGAGATCCCCATGCCGTCTCCTACAAACAGAATGACGTTTTTTGCGACAGCATCCACCGGCACTTGATTGCGCATAGCAAGATTACGCTGAACGACCGCTTGCCCTTGTTGATACCAAGACTCGGGTGTTTCTTGTGGGTCTGCTATAGAAAGGCTACAGGCAGGAGCGAATGCCAAAAGGCCGAGGATTACACTGTTAGTAAGTTGCTTAGTCTGGAGTTTCATTATGGGGCACTCAATTGGCGGCTAAAAAGACAATAACAAGAATCATAGTTTACATGAAAATAAACGAGAGGGAGCCATGAGTTTGCTGACTGTAGCCCAATGACAAACACATTGGTGGTAGGTTTTTAAGAGCAGGTGACCCATTGCATGTTAAGGTAGAATGCCAAATACACTGGCTGAATGGCCGAAGAGGTGAAGATATGTTGGTCCGAATTATTTATTGCTCTGAGTGAAATTACAAACCTGAGGCGGACCGTGTGGCTGCTGAAATCCAAAGGCTAGGTCCTGCTCAAATTAACTTGGAAGCAGGGAGCGGGGGTGTTTTCGATGTGTACGTCGGTGAGCAGTTACAGTTTTCTAAATTTGAGTGTTTTCGCTTTCCCGAGCCGGGAGAAATAGCTAGCAAGATTAACCTTTGACTAAAGCCCCTAAAACACTAAATAATTACCGCTGTCTAACTCTCAATCGAAACGCCCACACTATAGCCCACAGGAAGACTCTTGGCTGCATGTATTATCGCTATCACTGGTGCCTCTGGGTCCGGTAAAACTTATCTTACAGATGCGCTGCACGAAGCACTCAATCGCCGTGGTACTGAGCTGTCAGTGATCCGCGAGGATTCCTATTATCGCGACCAAACAGACTTACCAATGAGTGCGCGACTCACAACTAACTATGATCACCCTGATAGTCTTGAGCATGAGCTGCTCGCTGAACACTTGCGACTCTTGAAAGCAGGTCAGTCGGTGGATGTGCCAGAATACGATTACACGGTTCACAATCGGAAGCCAGAGACCAGCCTGGTTCCAACTGGGCGCTTAGTTCTAGTAGAAGGTATTCTTTTACTTAGCAATCCGGAACTTAGAAAACAGTTTGATGCCACCCTGTTTGTGGAAACCCCCCTTGAGGTCTGTTTTGCTCGGCGCTTGGCCAGAGATACAGTGGAAAGGGGGCGGACAGAGCAATCTGTGGTCGAGCAGTTCGAAGAGACAGTAAAGCCCATGTACCATAAATTTATTCAGCCGAACAAACGGCATGCCCAGTTTTTAGTCAGCGGCGAACAACAGCAAGAGGCTATGATGGAAGAGCTATTTGGCCATTTAAACTCTATAATCGCTCAGTTTTCTTCGACAGCTGCAACTCTTTAAGAGGTTTCACCATGAGCGCGCTCGTTTGTTTAGTTGGCATTGCCGTTATTTTTGCCATTGCCTATGCCAGTTCTATTAGTCGTGCAGATGTGAATTGGCGGACCGTCAGCTTAGCGTTGTTGCTGCAGTTTTTGCTGGGTGGAATTGCTCTTTATTTGCCAATTGGGGTTGTTGCGTTACAGGCGATTTCGACCGGAATATCAGGGGTATTAACCAATGCCCAAGATGGCATTGAGTTTGTTTTTGGGACAATAGGCTCTCAAGAGTTTGGGTTTATCTTTGCGTTTCATGTTCTTCCAGTCATCGTGTTTTTCTCTTCTTTGGTAGCTGTCCTCTATCACTTAGGCATTATGGGGTGGTTGATTAAAATTATTGGTGGGGCGCTGCAAGGGCTGTTAAAGACCAGTAAAGCCGAATCAATGTCCGCAACAGCGAATATTTTTGTGGGTCAAACTGAAGCACCTTTGGTGGTAAGACCTTATATCGCTACCATGACCCAGTCGGAGTTATTTGCGATTATGGTGGGTGGCATGGCTACCGTCGCTGGGTCTGTGTTGGCAGGCTATGTGTTGCTTGGGGTGGAGATTCGGTTTTTGATCGCCGCAAGTTTCATGGCTGCCCCCGGCGGTTTTCTAATGGCGAAATTGATGGTGCCTGAGACTCAAAAGATCACTAATGAAGGTGAAGAGTTTGAGTTAGAGTTTGAAGAACACGTTAATGTGATTGATGCTGCCGCAGCTGGCGCCAGCAATGGCATGACCTTAGCATTAAATGTGGGCGCAATGATTCTTGCATTCGTTGGCTTGATTGCCCTGCTTAATGCCATGTTAGCGTGGGCAGGAGGGTTGGTTGGTTTTGATGAGCTTTCGCTGCAATTAGTGCTTGGCTATTGCTTTCGTCCTCTGGCCTTTTTACTTGGGGTCCCTTGGAATGAAACATTAACGGCAGGAAGCCTTATTGGGCAGAAACTGGTGTTCAATGAGTTTGTTGCCTTCGTAGCGTTTACTGACCAAATGGAAGTGTTGAGTGAGCATACTCGTGCAGTGGTCACTTTTGCACTTTGTGGATTCGCAAACTTCTCTTCAATAGGCATAATGCTTGGCGGAATCGGTGTAATGGCACCAAATCGCCGGAGTGATATCGCCTCGCTAGGACTGAGAGCTGTTTTTGGTGGCTTTCTCGCTAATTTAATGAGTGCAGCGATTGCTGGATTTTTTATCTCATTAGTCTGAATGAACTCATAGAGACAAAGCGTGAGAGGGTTAGCTTTGCGCTATTCTTCTTCGACTAGGCCTATTTCTTCCAATCTCTGTTGTAAAAACTCTCCCGCGGTTATGGGGGGGTATTTGGCGCCTGACTCGCCCAAGCATTGAGGCAGACAGCTTAAATCAGCTTTGCTGTGTGGGTGAAGAAAAAAAGGCATGGAATAGCGTGATTTATCTTGTTTGTGAGGGTTGACCACTCTATGGACCGTAGAGGGTAAGACATCATTTGTCAGCCGAGACATCATGTCTCCGGTGTCTAACACTATCTCATCAGGGCCGCTTTCTACCGCCAGCCAATTGCCATCATTGTCTAACAGTTCCAAACCAGAATCAGTGGCGCCTAACAACAGTGTCAGCAGATTTATGTCGGCGTGAGGTGCTGCCCGCATGGAGCGACCAGTATCTAACCCTTCCACTTGAGGGTAGTGCAGCAGGCGATAAATGGAATTCCCTTCGCTCACCATGTTGTTGAAAAACGACTTCTCCAACTGAAGGGCATCTCCTACCACTTCTAACAAAGTCTTGCCTAAATTTTCTAATTTACGATACATACCGCCTAAGGTCGCTTCGAACTCAGGCAACTCTTGGGGCCAAACGTTGGCAGGATAGATACCTTGGTATTGGCTGCTTGCTGCTAAGGTCTGACCCACATGCCAGAATTCTTTCAAATCTGCATGGGGATTGCCGGCAGCATTCTCCCGCCCAAACGCGGTATACCCCCGAGCGCCACCGCTACCGCTGTCGTACTGTAATTTAGTTTCGAGAGGAAGCTCAAAAAGCCGCTCTACTAGTCCGTAAGCTTTTTTCATTTCTTCTGAGGAAATGCCATGATCACGGATCACCACAAAGCCATATTTTTTTAATCCAGCGAAAAGCTCTTGGGTGAAAAGGTCTCGGTCTGATTCGAGATCTAAGAGACTCAAATTTTTTATGGCTTCAGGCTTCATGTGTTGAGGTGTTGCTCTTGAGTAAAGGAATGGGGAAGTAAATCAGCGATGGTCGCTTCGATTTTGATCGATGAATCACAAACACAGAGCACAGTTGCATCGGCAGTAAATTCTCGGATAACTTGGCGACATACCCCGCAAGGTGGGGTTGGCTTATCTGTGGGGGTATAGACCACAACGGCTCGAATCGACTTAGCACCGTTTGAAATGGCTGCGCCAATGGCGCTTCTCTCGGCACACTGAGTGAGTCCAAATGAGACGTTCTCCACATTGACACCCACGTGGATATTTCCTGCTTCATCCATGATGGCAGCGGCCACTGGGAATTTGCTATAGGGAGAGTAGCTGTTTGCGATGGCTTGCTGAGCTTTTTCGATTAATGATTGCATAGGTGCATTTTGCCCAATCGCGACGGTTTTTACCATGCTAACTGTAGTTTAGTTTCCGAATCCGCTGGCTCATTGAGGCGGAGGGGTGAGATAAAAACGCTATCCCATCTTAATGGCAAGCCGTTGTGGTTATCAGCTTGTCATGGCTATCTGACATGCAGGCAAGGCTTAGCATTTAGGCGTTGAATAACCAGCAACGATCCTTTGCACTCGACGCTTCTAAAAAATGAAATCGTTGAAGGCCCACTCTTGATATCTCCACGATGAATTACACTATTTCCGACGATGTTTCTGTTCATCACTGGTATTTCTATTACCTTAAAGATATGGTGAAAGTGAATTTAAAGAAAAGATGATCATGGATGAATTAAGCCTGTATTTGATTTCGATCGAGTGCTTATCATTTGCTGGACTGAGTGCTGACACTAAGCAGAAAACTATTTAAACGAGGGAACCTAAATCATGAGGAAGTTATCTCTACTATCGCTAGTAGTTTTTGTAGCGGTGTTTTTAAATCACTGTGCGCCAGACGATGGCACTTCGATGACCAGCGATAATGAATTCGTGCAAGGCCGAGGCGAAGGCAAAGACAACTGGTGGGATTCTTTGCCGAGAGCCGCATGGTCTCCGTTTGAAAAAATACAGGTGGAGCAGAGCAATGATTGGTTCCAAGTTTATCGGATTAGAGACGGCGTTTTTGCGATCTACGAAGATGGGCAATTTGAGGAAGTCATTTCCTATTTAATCACTGGAGCTGAACAGGCTTTACTATTTGATACGGGAATAGGGGTTGGTGATATTTCGGCTGTCGTTGCTCAACTGACTGATTTGCCAATAGCTGTTCTAAATTCTCATACCCATTATGACCATGTTGGCGGCAACCGTTTCTTTGACAAAATCTATGGAGTCGACTCGGCTTATACGGCCGACCACGCAGAGGGTCGGCCCAACGATGAAATTCGCGAATTTGTCGGTCCTGGTTGGGTGTGGAAACCGCTGCCAGACCAGACGACCCAAGCCAATTACAGTAGTGAGCCGTTCCAGATAACCAGCTATGTAACAGATGGCCAGCAGATTGATTTAGGCGGCAGAGTTTTAGAAGTTGTCCTGGTGCCTGGACATACTCCGGATGCATTAGTGCTGCTGGACCGTGGTAATCGTCTCATGTTTATGGGAGATACGTTTTATCCTGCGTCCCTCTATGCGCATATGGGCGATGCAGATTTCTTCCAATATGTAGAGTCAGCTGAAAAACTGGCGGCCCTCGCGGACGCCGTGGACTACTTGCTTCCAGCCCATAATGAACCTTTAGTCGCAGGCTATTATCTTATAGCTATGCGCGATGCATTTAATGCAATTCAAGCACCAAATGCTGAGTTTCGCTTAAGCGATGGCGATCGAGAATATCGTTTTGATGGCTTTACGATAATGGTCAGCGAGCCGCCGCCATGGGATGGTGATTGAGCTAGATGAATGTTGATCTTTGTGTTGGTCAATCGCTGACTAGCACCGGCTTAGTGGAGATGGCTAAGATCGATAAACCCGTCCTTATTGGGCATTTTTATCTGAGACAGGCTGGCTTTATCGAGCGCCGTAGACTCTGAAATAATACCGTTTAGATATAAAACATAGGCAGTGACTTGATAGACTTCATCATTGCTCAGAGATTTCGGCGCATTGGCTGGCATGGCCCGACGAATAAAATCAAACACTGTGGTGGCATATGGCCAATAGCTACCCACAGTCTTCAATGGGTTTTCCGCTGAATGCATGTCTCCACCGACCAACACGGTGTTGCCCGAAACACCTTCGCCGCTTAAACCATGACAAGCTGCGCATTTGGTTTCAAATACGACTTGACCGTCCTTCACTGAGCCATTGCCAGCTGGAAGCCCAGAGCCGTCAGGACTTACTATAAGGTCGAATTCCGATAGCTCGGCTTCGCTGATTGGCTCCCCCAGCTGAACTGTTTGGGCATTGCTAGCAGGGCTTATTACTACTGCTAAGAAAGCGACGCAACGTAACTGTCGAGCAATTTTAGGCGTATACATTGTTGATTTCCCCCGCGCTGGAAACTCCCCAACTTTGAATACCGTGGTAATGGTAAAAGCTGATGCCGCCCCTTTCTGCTAACAGCGCAGATCGACTGGGTTGCACATTGCCTGCACTGTCCGTTGCGCGGCTTTGCAAAACCGCCGAATTGCCACTCCATTCCCAGGGAATGCTAAATCGAGTCATAGCCTTTTCGGATTGCTGAGATTCAATCAGAGCGTCGCCCCAGGATTGGCCGCCGTCTGCGCTCACTTCGACTCGGCTGATGCTGCCTGCTCCGGACCAAGCAATCCCAGAAATTTTGTACACACCTGTTCGGTTAAGTTGCATCTGTCCAGAAGGGGAAGTAATAATCGACTTGGTTCCCATTGGGTAGGTGAATTGAAGGCTGCGGCGATCTTCCATTGTGTCGGTATACTTGCTGGTTTCATCTCTAAATTGGCTAGGCTGTTCGGTCAGTTTAAGCTGTGTTAGCCATTTGACGCTGATGTTGCCCTCCCAGCCAGGCACAAAAAGTCTCATGGGATACCCTTGCTCTGGACGCACGGGTTCACCGTTTTGGAACAAAGCAATCATTACATCATCAAGGGCTTTGGTTATTGGGATGGAACGGCCCATACTGGCGCCATCGCCACCAACTGCGGCGACCCATTTTGCCCTCGGTTCCACGCCAGCTTCGTCGAGCAAAGTGGATAGTGGGATTCCAGTCCATTCAGCGCAGGATACTAAGCCGTGAATGCTTTGAGCTGTACCATCGCTAGGGCTGTTACCAAAAAGGCTTCCACTGTTTCCCGAGCATTCCAAAAAGTAGACTTTGCTAATCATGGGATATTGCAGCAAATCCTCATAAGAGAATTTCAACGGCTGCTTCACTAAGCCATTGATGACAAGGTTGTGGTGTTCAGGATCAATGGCAGGAACTCCCGCATGATGACGTTCGAAATGCAGACTGTTTGGAGTGATACTTCCCTGTAAGTGCTCGAGAGGAGAACGAGATGCGCCTCCGCCAGGATAGATCGGGTTAGCGGCTCCCGCCATCCTCTTAACATGGCTTGTGAATGGTGAACGACCACCAAGGGCGCTGGTGCCGGGCCCAGGCTGTTTAGACCATGCAGGGATTTGCAAGATGGGTTTGCTCTCGGCTGAAAAAACTTGGGTGGAAACTAGGCCCCCAACGCCACCTAGACCTAAGCCAAGCAAATGGCGCCGATTAATTAGACCGTTGTTCGCGATTTTGTCCATCTGTTTGCTCATAGAGTTTCGCTTCGATGTTTAAATGAGTGCGAGTAGCACCCTATAACCATGCTTATTATTCGGAAATGTTCTATCTTTTGGCTCAGATTGCCTATTCGCTTCAAAGTTTGCAATCACTTTGTTGTGCCCAAATGTAGCCGTCCCTGTTTGTTTACTAGGGGTAATGGGTGCTAAATCCCACAAACAGGCAAACTTTTGAGTTATCTATGTCTGTTATTTGTATCTCAAGCATTAACAGCACTGGGACAAAGGAGAATGATATGAAAATAGTTTACTCAGATTATATGAGCGTCTTGAAACTTACTGCACTGGCAGTTATGACGATGCTTTTGATGGGAGTTAATGCCAATGCCGCAGAGTCAGCATCTAGTGCACCGCGGCAATTGCCAGCAATGCTGGAGAATCAAGAAATGTTGATTTTGACAATTAATCTTGAGCCAGGACAGGCTTCTCAGCCTCATCGGCATAACGCCTATGTGTACGTAACGGTGCTAGAAGGTAATATTGAAATGCAGGTGAGGGGCGGGCCTTTGACTCTATTGGGACCCGGAGAAATGTTCTTTGAAACACCTGCCGATATTCATGAAGTTTCGCGCAATGCAAGCTCTACCCGTTCGGCTAAATTTGTTGTGCACATGTTGAAAACAGTAGGGGAGCCAGTGACTGTTCCTGTTCAATAAAAAGAGCAAGCGGTTAAAAAGTGAAGTCACTATCACTATGAGCTCAGGTCTATCAAGCTGGCTTTAAGGTAGCAGCTACAGTAGCTTTTGTATTTTCTCTCGCAGCTGCTGTGAGCTGAATTTACCTTTCACCAAATAGTCTTTTACAAAATCGTATGCCATGGCTTGGGCTTCCTCCTCATTTTTTTCGGATGAGGTGAACATAAGGACCACGCTTGATTCTGCCTGAATTTCTTTTCTTAAGGGTTCAAATTCCTTGAGAAACTCATAGCCGTTTATCAAAGGCATATTAATGTCTAGGAATACGAGTAATGGGGGAAAGGCGTCCGGGTACAACATTCGATTTTTTTCATGCTCCCTAAAGAACAGCAATGCCTGCTGACCATTCTCTTTTTCGATCACCTCTGACACAAGCTTCGTTTCTGAAAGCTGGCGGGAGAGCAGGTATCGATCTTCTTCACTGTCATCAACGATAAGAGCGGCAATATTATTCATAAACTTCCCCTTCGGTTTTAGGAACAGTGATACTAAAATTAGTGCCTTTTTCTGAACTCTCAACTTCGATGTTTCCACCCATTATATCGAGATGTTTTTTCACGATAGACAGGCCTAGGCCAGATCCATTGCTCACTTTGGGGTGAAATCTTTTAAACATTTTGAATAAATCCTTTTGGTTGCGCTGAGGAATGCCAATTCCATTGTCTTGTATGTCGATCCTCACATTGTCAGAATCACTAAACATTCTAACTTTAACATACATGTGCTCGGTTTTTTGGTTTCGATACTTTATTCCGTTGGAGATGAGGTTCTCTACAATTTGAGAATATCGAGAGTGCTGACCAAGCACCACCATCTTTGTGTCTATATCAAAAACCAATTCGCACTGGGATTCTTCAAGCATCCAGCTGAGTCGATCTGCTACTTCTCGTTCTAGTTTAGTGAAGTCTATAACTGTATCGTCATCGGATCTCAATTCCGCCTTCGCAAGTTCTAAGATATCCCCAACAAGCGACTCTAGCCGTGTCATTTGTTTGACTATTTTCTCAGCATTTGCGACCGCTTCATCATGATCCCCATTCTTTATGTCTTGGGCAATGTATTCGGCGAGACGTTTTGAGGTGGTGAGGGGGGCTCGCAGATCGTGTGAGGTCCGGTAAGAAAACTGGATGAGTTCTTCATTTAACTTGCTCAGATTTGCGGCTGCAATAACGCGATCGTGAATATCTTGGATGCTGCCCACCATTCTTGCAGGCTTGCCATTTTCATCTCTAGAAACTTGACCGGTACCTCTGAACCATCTGTATTCTCCAGTTTTAGTTTTCAGCCGGTAATCTAGATCAAAAGGCGCGTCTCCCCCAAAGTGTTCGTCCATTGCAGCAAAGGTTCTTTCAGAATCCTCGGGGTGTAGAAGCTTTCCAAAATTTTCGCGAGAAGCCTCTAATTCTGAACGCTTGTACCCCAAGAGTTCATAAAACTTATCGCTCCAGTTCTCTTTATTCTTATGGACGTTTGGCCAATCCCAAATGCCAACGCTTGCACCTTGGGTCATCAACGCATAGCCTTCGTTGCTTTGCTTGAGTAATTCATCCCGTTCGATTTCTTCTGTGATGTCCCAATTCACACCTACCATGCTGACTGGCAATCCGCTGGGCTCTCTCACAACCTGAGCTAGAGCGCGGATGTGTCGAATATTGCCATTGGGCCATAAAACTCTAAACCTGGTATTGAACGCGGCCTTGCCAGATTTTGCGTCTTCAATCTCCTGAGTAGTTCTTGGTATGTCTTCTGGGTGCAGGCCATTCACCCAAGCATCGTAGGCGCCGCTAAAACTATCTTCCCCGATTCCGTACAGAGTGAACATCTGCTCATCCCAAGTGAGCTCATCGCTGATTAAGTCTAACTCCCAAACGCCGGTTTTCGCGGCATTCAAGGCTAGTGTTAAGCGGGTATTAAAAGAGTCAGCTAAAAGTTGCGTTTTCCGGGTATCGCTTACGTCTTGTGCTGTGCCAAAAAAAGCGACGAGATTGCCTTCATGGTCAAATTGAGGGCTACCCTCGACGTGAACATATTTGGTCCCTTTGCTGGTTTCTAAACGAAAATCAACACTGTAGGGCTCACCATTGGCGATAGATTCTTCTAAGGTCGAAAAAAATTGCTCTTGATCCTCCGGATGTATGTACTTGCCATGCTCTTCGATAGAAGGAGGAGGGCAGTTAGAATCTAGTTCCCATAATTCATAAAGTCCTTCTGACCACTCAACTTTCTCCGGTTCTATCCTCCATTCCCAGTGGCCCATTTTTGAAAGCTGTTCAGTGCGTTTCAGTTTCTTTAACGCAGTTTCGCGCTCGATTCGGGTGAGTTTTTCCTCGTGGATATCTCTAAAAGTCCCTTCTAAACCAACTACTATATTCTCGCTGTTTATTACTGGGACTCCGATCGCGTGAACCCAGTTTTCTCTGCCGGAAGAAGTGAGGATCTTGAGCTCTATGTCCCACGGTTCACGTTTTTCAATGCAATTCTCGACGCAGGCACTAATGATTGGCCTATGTTCTTCCACATAGAAATTAATGCCCTCGTCGACACTAATTTGAACATTTTCATCGACTTCATGAATTTCATAGACCATTTTTGACCAGATCGCTTGGTTACTGCTCAAATCTACTCGCCAACTCCCGATTCGTGCGACCGCTTGCGTTGTTGTCAATAGACGGTTCATTGTTGTAGAAGCACTCAAATCGATTATATTTGCAACACCGTAAACGGCTTCTTCCCGAGTGAAACTGCTGATCCTGATATCGGCGCTGAACTGGCTACCGTCTTTGCGAATGCCTTCAACTACTCGACCACTTCCCATTATCCTTGTTGTTGGGTTGTTGAAATAGTTACTCACATAAGCGCGATGTTTTTGGTGCAAATCAACCGCAATCAGCTTGTCGATAGAACTACCAATTAATTCTTCTTTGGTGTAGCCAAACATCGCGTCGGTGGTGTCTGTGAATTCGACCAAATACCCCTCACTATCAACAATGAGAATCGCAGAATCGCAGGATTCAATAGCATCTTCGAGTAAGCTCATATTTCTTGCGCTTTTAAATTCATAGGATTGGTGACTAATACGTGGGGGCTGGAGACTCAAGTCGAATCCGCCTAGCCCTAGTATGGCACACTAGGATGAACACGCTAGACTTTATTGCGCTGACTGTTCTTTTGGGGTGGTGTGTTGAGTGATCTCACGAGGAGTTCGGCTGTGCAGGGTATTTGATACCAAAGACATGCCTCAAAATTTACGGGAGACTAATTTAAGAATCTGTGATCTAAAATCCATAAATAGTGGAAAGTGAATTAACAGCAGCCCTGGTCCGCATTTCTGCTTCGAAGGCTGATATTTTAGGGAAATTTCTAAGATCAACACCATCGCCGTTGAGCCACTGGCAAAGGGTGAAAAGATAAGTATCGCAAATAGAGTAATGCTCTCCCAGCACCCAAGGGCCTTTAAACATAGTAGTTTCAATTAATTCGAAGCAGTCGGTCATGTTATTGGCAACTTTTTCTTGCATAGAGGAGATCGCATTGGGGTCGTCTGCCCATCGTGTTCCTCGAACTCTATGTGCGTGGGCCACATGCACAGTGGAGCAAAGGTATAAATTAAATTCCTGACACTTGGCAAATTGATAGGGAGTATCGAAAGGCGCAAGGTTTGTGGCGGGGGAGATTTGCGCTATATAACTTAGAATTGCTGGTGTTTCGGTGATGATTCCATCGTCTGTTTCGAGTGCTGGCACTCGCCCTTTAGGGTTAATACTAAGATACTCATTTGAGCGTTGTTCTTGGTCTGCGAAATTCACCATTCGTGCCTCGTAAGTCAGACCAGATTCTTCCAGGGCAATATGGGCTGCTAGAGCAACTGATTTGGGCGCGTAATAAAAAATCATAACCGTTAGTCCGTAATTTCAAAGGTTAGGGTTGAGCGATGAATCTGTCCAAATTCATCCAAGCTATCAACGGTTACAGAGTGGAGTCCCGTGCTTAAGTCATTAGGAAGCGCGAGCGTCCATATGTGAGAAGAACGAGCAGGGGCACTATACTGATATTCAGTGTCATCGAAACGGCTTAAGTTCTCTATGAAGGGGTCTGTTCTAACAGTATAAGTGAGTGATTGTCTTTCGCCATTATCGAGTGTTCCCCAGACTTGATCCCTAGCACCTCCATCAAAGAGATTCACTACAAGTTTCGTGTTTTCTTGCAGGGCGCCGCGGTTAATACTAATTCCACCCTTGTGCAAGAGAGCAGGATCTAACGTGAGACGCATTCGTTGATTGGAATCCGCACCAAAGGGCAAAGGAATGAACTCAGGAATTAACCTTGTGTCGTCAAATTGGAGCAAATAAAACCCATTAGGATTACCATCTGCCATGATTGAGTCTTTAACTCCCCGTGCATCTTCAAGCCCTCGAGACCAGCCGCTCCCTCTAACCTCAGCTAAGGTATGTGCAATCCAGGGGGCGCCTTGCCAGCTATGGGTATGATTAACTTCTACTTTCCAACTGTTGCTGGTGTCATGGCCCGCGATTCCGTAGATATTGGAAAAGGGAGCCAATATGTCGAGTAGGCGAGAGAAGTTTTCAGTGCCAGGGCCTGAGTGAGGCTCTGATATTCCATCTTGAGCTTCGGTGACCAATGGGATGTGCGTTGCAATGACTATTAGCTTTTCAGGAGGAACAGAGGCGAGATCTTGAGCAAGCCACTCTAGCTGGTCTTCAGGAATGTAACCTCGGTAGGTTGAGTTACCGAACTGCTGATCTTTGCCTGCGTATTCTACGTTGTTAAGCGCAACAAAATGCACGTTGCCATGGTTGAAGGAGTAGTAAGTTGGACCAAAATGGCTTTTGAAAGTCTCATTGGCGAAGACTGAATCTGGTGAGGCAAAATTAATGTCATGATTTCCGGGGAGATACCATTGGGGCACCGCCATCAATGACATCATTTCTTTGTGCCGCTGATAGAGTGACAACGTATCGTAAACCACGTCACCTACTGTGATGCCAAAGTCCACTTGGTAGGGATTGCCGATCAATGGGTTTATCAGGTCTTCTCTGAGCATATCTTGGCCCAATTCATAGCGAGCCTGGGTGTCTGCAAATCCATGTGCAGTAAAAGTGGTATCTGTTCCTTCGCGCTTGAGCAGGCCAAAATTAACAAAGCTGGGTAGCGGGCCGGTTGGAGCAATGACTGGCCACTGCCAAGAGACGGAGGTGCCGGCGATTTCAGTAGGTGTGCCTTCTGGGTAATGGCGGTAAAAAAATTGCGGCACCTGGTGCTCGTCGACGGGCACATCAAATCCTGCAGGTTTGGAAATAAAGAGAATCTGAGTGGGATGGATAGGAATTCGGTAGTTCCCGCCTGCATCTGTTTGGACTACGTCGCAGCCATTACTTACGCTGACCGCTGCTATTCCGGCTTCAACTCTGTCTCGGCGATTGTTGTTATTGGTTTCCTCGTAAACACTGCCGCGAATTATGTCGGCGGATTCAGGAGGGTAATCGCAGTTTGCCCAGAGGGAATTGCTTAACAGGCTGCTCACAGACAGCAGTATCAAGGTGGGCAATTTAGGGGTGGTGTTACTTGTATTTAATGTCATCGATAACTCTCTTGTATTCGATATAGGGCGCGCATCCTAGAAATTCTGGCAACAACCCTAAAGCCAGTCGTCTACGATTTATCCTGTAGCCCTAAATTCTCACCCGCGGCTTCTTGAGTCAACGTCGAAAGCCGTATCAGTGAATAGAATTTGATTTAGATTAAACACTTTAAGCTTAATCATAAGTTGGGTCGGCATTTCTGAGAAGTAGAACTTTCTCGCCCAAGAAGGCTTTAAGGTGGTGGCTGAATTGAGTTGCAATTCGACGATTCTCATTGCTAGAGTAAAGCGCTTAGAATCGAGTTGATTAGCTCAAGTCTAGAGGTCACTGTGTTATAAAAAGCCACCAATAAGAATGCCTGTAAGCCCAAAGAGATTGGCTCATAAGAGCTAATAGGAAGACCCAGTATGCGCAGAAAGCCAGAGCCTAATACGCCCATTTTAGTGGGGGTAGGGCAATTTACTGAGAAAGATGTGGCCCCTGAATTGGCTATGTCGCCAATGGATATTGCTGCGCAAGCTGCAAAGTCTGCGGTTATAGATACTGGATGCCAGCAGCTAGTCTCACAGATCGATACTATTTCAGTCACTCGTATATTTCCGGATTCTTATCTGAATCCAAGAGTGCCAAACCCTTTCGGTCGGGCAGAGAACCCCCCAAGAGCTGTCGCGAGGCGGTTAGGGGCAAATCCTGAGCGAGCAATTTACGGAACCATTGGCGGCAACACTCCGCAGAAAACAGTGAATGAATTCGCAGAACGCATCAGTAGAAATGAAATAGAACTGGCATTGCTCACGGGTTCAGAGGCCATCAACACGGCTCAATCTGCTATTCGGGGAGGAATTGATCTGCAATGGCAAGAAAGTGATGAAGGCTCTCTCGATGACAGAGGCATGGGTGAAGCAATGTCTACAGAGCATGAACGTGCCCATGGAATCACTGCGCCGACCTATGCCTACCCGTTATTTGAGAATGCCATACGAGGGCAGCTTGGGCATAGCATAAGTGAACATATGCTATCGATGGGGAAGCTTTTTGAAGTATTTACACACGTTGCTGCTAACAACCCATTTTCATTTTACGGCCAGCGGCGTTCGGCTCAAGAACTCGCTGAAGTGACCGCAGAAAATCGTATGATCAGCTTTCCATACCCAAAATGGATGAACTCAAGGGATAGCGTTAATCAGGGCGCTGCCGTTATTATGACATCAGTTGCTAAGGCTCGTGCGCTGGATATCGATCCTACCAAATGGGTGTTTCTCCACGGCTGTGGTGAGGCCAATGACAAAATAATGGTTACCGATCGTGTGAACTATCATTCTTCTCCTGCTTTAAAACTCAACTCAAAAAAAGCCTTTCAAATGGCAGGTAAAACTATTGAAGATATGAGTTTTATGGATATCTATTCTTGCTTTCCCTCTGCCGTCGAAGTTGCTTGTGAGGCACTGGGCTTGCAGTTCAATGACAATAGGGGGCTTACTGTTACTGGCGGGCTACCGTTTTTTGGTGGGCCGGGAAACAATTATTCAATGCATGGAATTGCAACGATGGTGCCGCTGCTGCGGAAAGAGCCGGACAAGTTTGGGCTTATTACGGCCAATGGAGGTAGACTTACAAAACACGCCACGGGGATTTACTCTGCCACTCCCACTTTAGGTTCGTGGCAACGTGAAAACCCCGCCGACTATCAAGCTGAAATACTTCGAGAGCCTAGCCCAGACCTTGCCTTACAGCCTTCAGGTTGGGGAAAAATTGAAACCTATACAGTTGCCTGTGATCGACAGGGTCCAAGAAAAGGTATAGTGGTGGGAAGGTTAGCCGATGGTCGACGATTTCTGGCCAACACTCCCAGCGACGAGGGGTTCCTTAAGCGATTTATGGCAGAAGAACAGCTCGAAAAAACCGGTTCCGTTAGTACCACAAATGGCCAGAATTTATTTACACCTCATTGACACTAATGTTAAACACTTAATAGGACAGTTATGACAATTCGCGATCAGAAAAAACTTGAATCTGGATTTGGCTTGAAAACTGAAGCTTCGGAAATTCTGGCTGGGGCAGATTTGTCGGGACAAGTTGCTATTGTTACTGGAGGATATTCTGGGATTGGTCTAGAGACCACAAAAGCGCTGAGCGGAGCGGGTGCTAAAGTCTATGTGCCAGTGCGCACACCCGACAAAGCAAAAGAAGCATTGGCCGAGGTTGAGGGAGTGATAGTAGATGCTATGGATTTAGCAGACTTAGAGTCCGTCAAACGCTATGGACAATCTGTTAGTCAAAGAGAATCTAAAGTTAATCTTCTCATCAACAATGCAGGCATTATGGCTTGCCCTGAAACCCGAGTCGGCAATGGCTGGGAAGCGCAGTTTGCGGTAAATCATCTTGGCCATTTTGTGCTAACAACTGAGCTATTGCCAAGCTTGTTAGAAGCAGATGCGGCGCGCGTAGTTTGTTTATCATCTATTGCTCATCGACGTTCTGATGTGTTGTGGGACGATATTAATTTTGAATCTACAGCTTATGAAAAATGGACGGCTTACGCGCAGGCCAAAACTGCTAATGCACTGTTTGCCCGCGGTTTAGACTTAAAGTATTCGGCGCAAGGACTTAAAGCGCTGTCAGTGCACCCAGGCGGTATCTTAACTCCATTGCAGCGTCATCTCGGCAATGAAGAAATGCAGGCATTAGGCTGGACCGATGCTGACGGAAATTTGTCAGAGCAAGCTGCAGCAATGTTTAAAAGTACAACCCAAGGCTGCAGTACAACCTTGTGGGCGGCAACAAGCAAGCTACTCGAAAACATCGGTGGTGTGTACTGTGAAGATTGTGATGTGTCCAATTTGGCAACGGAGGAATCCCCGCGCTTTTTCGATGTGGCAGATTGGGCGGCCAGTGATGAAGGCGCGGATAGGTTGTGGGATATCACCGAAAGAATGCTTAAGGCTTAACCAGAAACGCTTCTTTCATTCTCAATGCAGCATTACTTAGAAAAGAGTAAACACTACAAATTTAGGCTCCGAGGAGAAGACAATGGCAGTACCTAAAATAGCGATAAACGGCTTTGGCCGTATCGGCAGAACTATAATGCGGATTGCCAAAATGCGCGGGCACTATGATGTTGTCGCAGTGAATGATTTAGCGAGCCCCGAACAGCTTGCTTACGCATTCAAATACGACAGCATTCATGGTGTGTATCAAGGCGATGTAGATGTGCACAATGATCAGATGACAATAGAAGGTGATCCTTTTAGAGTTTTGTCAGAAAAAGATCCTGCTAAGCTTCCATGGAAGGAAATGGGAGTTGACTACGTCGTGGAGAGCTCAGGGGTATTTCGTACTCTTGTTGATCTCAATAAACACATTGATGCCGGGGCTAGAAGAGTGGTTTTGACAGTCCCGTGCAAAGACCCGTTGGACGCCACTCTAGTCACCGGTGTCAACGATCAGGTAGTGAATGAGTCTACATCAATAATTAGTAATGCAAGTTGCACGACAAATTGTGCGGCGCCTTTAGCCAAAGTGTTGCATGAAAATTTTGGGCTCAAGAGAGGGCTGCTAACGACAGTCCATGCCTACACGTCTGACCAACGGTTAATCGACTCCCCTCATAAAGACAAAAGGCGTTCTCGCAATGCGGCCACCAATATTGTCCCTACTTCAACAGGTGCAGCGAGAGCTATCGGGCTGGTTTTGCCCGAACTTGCAGGCCGACTGGATGGCTTGGCCATGCGGGTGCCTGTGCCGGATGGTAGTCTTGTTGATCTGACAGTTGAACTTGAGCAAGCGGTTGATGTTGAACAGGTAAACATGGCTTTTGCTAAAGCTGCCGTTGGTGAACTAAAAAATATTTTGGCTTATTCAGAAGAAGCCATTGTTAGTTCAGACATTATAGGGGATTCCCATTCAAGCATTTTTGATTCATTGCTGACCCAAGTGATGGATGAAACGATGGTTAAGGTGGTGAGCTGGTACGACAATGAGTGGGGCTATAGCACGCGAGTGGAAGAGTTGATCGGTCGCCTTGCAAAAATGGATGGAATGTCGTCAAGCTAATTGCTGCCTGCTATAAGAGAGCACATAATGGATTTTAAGGATAAACGAGTAGTTGTCACCGGCGGTAGTCGCGGAATTGGAAAGGCAATTTCCATGGAGTTTGCCAAACGCGGAGCGCGGGTGGTGATTTTATATCACTCAGATGCTGTCGCCGCTGAATCGACATTGGCAGAGCTGCCGAGTGCACAACATATCGCATTGCAATGCGATGTTTCTGATCCAGAGCAAGTGCAAGCCACCATTGAGCAGGCTGCGTTAGCATTAGGTGGAATAGACGTTCTGGTTAATAATGCAGGTATCGGCGATTATCACGAGATAGATAGCAGCAGCTATGAGGATTGGCAACTCGCATGGCAAAAAACACTGGCAACCAATTTAATAGGCCCGGCTAATCTTTGCTACTGTGTGGCTGACAAAATGATTGCTTCTGGCGGGGGCCGAATTATCAATATCAGTTCTCGAGGTGCTTTCCGTGGTGAGCCTATAAAGCCCGCCTATGGTGCAAGCAAGGCAGCGCTTAATTCATTAACTCAGTCTTTAGCAGTGGCTTTGGCTAAACACAAAATCTTTGTTGCTGCAGTGGCTCCAGGCTTTGTCAATACCGAACTCACAGCCGACAGATTGGCAAGTCCCGAGGGCATAGAAATAAAAGCTCAAAGCCCTTTTAACCGAGTGGCGGAGCCAGAGGAAGTGGCTTACGCAGCACTGTTTCTAGCCTCGGAAGGTGCTGAATTTTCTACCGGGACTATAGTCGACGTCAATGGTGCTTCTTACTTGCGTAGTTGAAGTCGTTGCCGCGCTCCAGAAGTCGACTAAGCTGATGCTTTCACGATCTCGGTTTTAAGGTGGTGGGGAGGTTCATTTGCAGGGTTTACCCTCGATTCCAAACGCTACTAGTTCTCCATTTTTATTTAAGAAGGGCGTCTTCACAAAGCCTGAGTTTCAATTCTCTAAAATACAGACTAAATTTTTTATGACTAAGTTTTTACCCCCCTACAAATTCGCTTTCATTGCTGTGCTTTTATTGGGTAGCGTAGCTAGTTTCTCCCAAACGGAATTAACTCTTGATTCTATTTCCGCTCCTATTCCAGCAGGGCTTTCAACAGTTGAGTTTTATAGTCCTGCGGTAGATCGAAACATGAAGTTCGATATTGTTTTGCCCGAGGATTACGAGAATGGGCAAGATCGCTATCCAGTCCTTTATCTGCTGCATGGGTTTATGCAGAATTATACGGTGTGGGGACGTAATCTTGCTGCGGCGTATTACTCTCGCCTTTTAGGAGACGTGATTTTAGTCTTACCTGATGGTGGCAACAGTTGGTATGTAAATTATGCCCGCAGCGATGCAGGTCAGACTAATAATTGGGAAGATCATATCGTTCAAGATGTTGTGTCCTACGTGGATGAGCACTATAGAACCGAAGCGCGCAGAGAAGGCAGGGCATTATCTGGTCTTTCCATGGGAGGGTTTGGAGCTTTTGCTATAGGGCTTAGAAGACCGCATATGTTTGTGTCTATCGGCAGCACCAGCGGTGCATTGAGCTATGCACGGTCAGCCTCTCAGGCTATTAGGTCGGGTATCGACCGGCAGGCGCAGCAGCAAAATCCAGAACGCGCAGCAAGAATAGCTGAGGCTGATGAATTAATTTCTCAAATCATCGCAATCCCAGGGTTTAGTACTCAGGTTGAGAGGGCTCCCAAGGGAATGGACTTTGAAACGGCGGAGCAGGCTGATGCCTATGACCCATTTGCGATAATTTACAACGTACCTCGAAGTCAAATGCCCCATATTTATTTGGACTCTGGCACTGAGGACGGACTTATCAATGAAGCACGGGAATTGATGCAAATTCTACTAGTCAATGATGTGCCATTTAATTACATGCAAACGCAAGGCAAGCACAACTCCGAATACTGGCGGCGCTCGATAGGGCATATGTTATCGGTGCAGCGGGAAGTGATGCATCGGGCACTTGGTAATAGACCCTAGCCGAAATTTTTGCCTCCTTCTACGTTTCCTGGTTTCACGAAAGTTATGGTCCAAGCAATTGCCAAAATAAAGAGTGCGCACTGTCGAATAGGTCGGAATAAAATCTTGTTAGTAGATTTTATTGAGTTATTCCCCGGTCAGCGTTGGTGTATTTTTGGCGGCAATGGCTCTGGCAAATCATTGTTAGCACAGCTACTAGCAGGCCATCGTCGTGAATCTGCAAGCTATGTTAGTTATGCCCCAGGTTTTAATCCAAGGATTGATATTCACAGTGTTTCGTTTGAGGAGCAGCAGCGGCTTTGGGCGCGCGATAATCGGCTGGACATGAGTGAATACAGCGCGGATGCTCAAGATCAAGGAACTACGGTTGAAGAGCTGATTAGGTCCTCGCGAAAGTTAAAAGATACTGGTGATAAAGTATTCACCGGCCTAGTGGAGATGCTCGATCTGGGGAGCGTTCTTCAGCAAGGGATTCGCTTTCTGTCATCGGGCCAAGTTCGAAAGAGCTTAATAGCCAAAGCATTGTACGCTGGTCGGCAAAACATCCCACAGCTACTTATTTTGGATGATATTTTGGAAACCGTGGATGTAAATTCTAAAAGCCAAATTCTAAAATCCATTGAACAGTTTCACCATGCTAACAGCTGTGTCATCCAGCTATGTCGGCGTAAGCAGGACATTTTTCCCAGCACCACTCATTTGGGATTGATGAACTCCTTAGAATTGGTTCAGCAAGGGCCTTTTGGCGATGGGTCTATTGACACTCTAAAAGGGGCTGTGGAGGGTGCAGAGGAAGCTCATGAGGGTCTAGGTGCGCTGTTAAAGGGGAACGATGCTGCGGAGCAGGTGCCCGACCCACTAATCTGTATGGACAACGTGAATGCGGGGTATGGTGAGCTCAAAATTCTTGATTCGTTTACCTGGAAAATGCATCGGGGGGATCACCTTCTTATCGAAGGGCCAAACGGCTGTGGTAAATCTACCTTGCTTGGTTTGATCTCTGGTGAAAATCATAAAGCCTATGGTCAAGCTGTATCGCTTTTTGGCAAGCGCCGTGGCAGCGGCGAAACAATATGGGAAGTGAAATCTTATTTTGGAATTGTGTCTAATGAATTGCACAATAAATATACAAATGGGTGGAAGCTGTTAGACGTAGTAGTGTCAGGATTTTTCGACTCGTTAGGTCTTTACGACTCAGGTGAGGTAGCTCAAATTGAACTGGCGAGCAGGTGGCTGGCCTTAATGGGGTTAGAAAAAGAAGAAAGCAGTTACTACCAAGAATTATCATTTGGGCAGCAGAGACTTACACTTTTGGCCCGTGCGATGGTTAAAAAACCTAAAATTCTGATTCTGGATGAACCCTGTGTAGGGCTTGATGATAGCTACAGAAATAAAATACTTTCTATCCTTGATGTCATTGCCTCAAGCTCGAAGACACAGCTAATTTACGTTAGTCATGTCTCCGATGAGCGCCCTAAATGCTTGAATAGAAGGCTGAGATTTGTCGCGAATGATGGGGGCACCTATGATCTAAGGCAAGAGCTAATCGAGTCTTGATATAGCGATGTTGGCATAGCCAATATTGTTGCCATAAAATCCAAGAGTATCGTTAACAAAAAGGCTCAGGGCTCCATCACAACTAGCAGTATAGCGATAGCTATTACTCTCTTCATCGAATGTTAGGTCTGTAACTCCTGCTAAGCTCTGACCACTGCAACTCTGCTGAACTAGCATTAACTCGAACCAATTATTACTTCGGGCTCGTTTGGTTAGTTCTAGCATTTCGATAGGCATGAGACTGTTATCAAACCCTCGTTCATTCAGTGCCTCACCGTTTTCATTTTCTGCTATATCAAGGTCGACCCAATTGCTCAAAATTCTCACTGCCAAAGAATAGTCTTGCCCTGATTGCAAGGCGATACCGGTATTGTGCAGGGTTTCTTTAGTGAAAAAGTGTACATTCGATGTTTCGCCAGAGGCTAAGGGGGTGCCGCTTGATCCAGTCTGTAAGAGCGAAAAACCCGGCAGCGGCATTGAGCAGTTAGAGAGAGCTCCCGCTAATAGGGTTAAAAGAAGCAATTTTCTAGCTTTATTGGGGAAACACATGATGCACTCCTTGGGTGTGCTTTAGCGATGTTAAAACCGATAGATTCGGTTTTGTTGACTACCAGCAAGCTTACTCCTGTGAGCCGCACTGTTCAATTCGCGGTAGCCAAATGCTTACATTTTTAAAGCCACAACAAATGGGGAACAGGCTACTAAATCCGTCACAGCGAATTTGCAATGGCGTAGTTTAAATTTAGAGACTATTCTTAAGCTGCCATTTGACCGTAATGCAAACACATGATGTTCACAAAGCTTCCTTACGAGCACCTCTCCACACCTAAAGATCAGCATTCAGGAATGAAACTGAATGGCTTGACCTTACGATTTGAGGAGGAAAATTCTGACCTAGAGTCCCCATTTTTGGAGAACTACCGAGAAAGATCTTTGCCCCTACAGCGTTTAGCAGTAGTGATAGGCGTGATTATGACTTCTGTTTTTGGTTTATTGGATCTCGTAATCCTTAGTGGGTCGGTAGAAATAATTGTGGCGGTTCGCTTCGGCATTTTAGTCCCTGCCACGCTTTGCTTTCTTTTTTACACAAAAACAACGCATTTTAGTCAGCATTCTCAATTCGCAATGACTGTCATGGTCATTTTTTCAGGCCTAGGTCTGTCCGTTATTGTGATGCTCGCTCCAATTGATGTGTCGCCCCTTTATTTTGCCGGCAATATGCTTGTTATTTTCTTCGCCTACGCTTTTTTGAGTTTGCGCTTTATCTGGGCAAACGTGGCTGGTTGGATGATTTTTTGCAATTTCGTACTGATGGATTCGTTGGTTGGAAAGACGGGGCTGGAAGAGCAATTTATGCGTGCGTTCTTTTCATCTTCAACCTGCTTGCTGGGAATGTTTGTCGCTTATAGTTCGGAGTTTTTTGCGCGAAGAGATTTTTACCTCAGCGCTTCTTTAAAGCAGCGTGGCTTGGAACTGGAGCGGAATCAAAACGACTTAGAAGAAAGAGTTAACCTCCGCACTCAGCAAGCACTTTTGGCGGCTAAGGCGAAAACTGATTTCTTAGCTAACATGAGTCACGAAATTCGCACTCCTATGAATGGCGTTTTGGGTATGTTGGACCTGCTTCGTGATTCTGACTTGAACAATGATCAAAAAGAAAAAATTACCACAGCATTTAACTCAGCAGAGGGCTTACTGGACGTCATTAATGATGTTCTGGATTTGTCTAAAATAGAAGCGGGAAAAATGGAGCTGAACAAAAAGCCGGCAGCTCCTGCAGTTGTGATCGAAGAAGTTGCCAGTTTGCTTGCTCCTCAGTTTCATGAGAAAGGGCTTCCCTTAGTCAGTGAACTAGATCCAGAAACCTATGATTTATATTTGATTGATCGAACTAGGTTGCGGCAGATTATTCTAAATCTGATGGGCAATGCTCTTAAGTTTACCGACCGTGGCGAAGTCAAAATTAGCAGCTCAGTTCAGAACGGTAGGCTAGTGATTAAAATCAAGGATACAGGTATAGGTATTCTTGAGCAGCAGCAACAAAAATTGTTTGAAACATTTAGCCAAGTGGACAATTCCTCATCCAGAGAATTTGGCGGGACTGGCTTAGGGTTGAGTATTTCAAAGCAGTTGACTGAATTGATGCAGGGAAGCATAAATGTAGAAAGCCGGTTTTCTCAAGGCTCTGAGTTTACCTTGGACCTACCTGTTGAGCTTTGTTCTCCAGCAAGCACTTTTGCTAACAGTGTTAAGGTTCTTAAGAATGTCTTTTATGTGGTTGAGTCTGAGCACTACAGCAGGTCAGTCAGGTTAATGCTCAAAAGGCTGGACTGTAGGATCTGTCGGCTGGATGAAGCTGATATCGCGATTACCGACATGCCGTCGATAGATTGCGGTGGGCTTCCTATGATTTTTCTGCAAGATAGAGACAATGAAATGAGATCGAGTGGTGTAAGTGATGGCAATCCTAGTAGGGTGCTGAAGTTTCCTTTTACCCTGCAGGCCCTTGCTCTGCAGTTGAGTGATCGAGAGCCTGAGCCGCTTGAAGCTAACCCGAGCACAGCCGCTAAAACTTTTTCCAATTGTAGGGTTCTCTTAGTAGAAGACAACGTGATTAACCAAAAAGTCGCAGCCGCTATGATTAAAAAACTGGATATTAGTGCTGAAATTGCGGCCAGCGGGCAAGAGGCCTTAGATAAATTTTCATCGCAGAAGTACGATTTAATTTTTATGGATTGCCAAATGCCTGGCATGGATGGTTTTCAAACAACTCAAGCGATTCGCAAGCTTGAAAAGGAGGGCAACCTCCCTCCCACTGTTATTGTTGCCTTGACAGCAAACGCGATGGAAGGAGATCGAAAACGGTGCCTCGATTCTGGGATGGATGATTACATGCCTAAGCCGATTAGCTTGGCAGGACTTGAACAAGTGTTTGATCGCTGGAATTTTTAAAGCCATCAGCCTATCGGCGTTGCCTAATTCTCTGCTCCCTTCTTTTTTCTTCTACTATGGACGACAATCAGCGTTTGAATAGATTGGGCCCGCAGATTTGGCTTGATGTATCATCGATTGTTTAACGAAGAAATTTAAGTAGTTTTCTATGTCGCCATCATCCAGTTTCTTGATAAGAAATAGTTCTTTGGACGATATTTCAAGGATATTCGAGCTTTACCTCTGTGTGGCTAAAGTACCGGGGGGCTTGGCTCGTCACGAACATGAAATCACAGTGGACTATGTCGACTCGTTTGTTCGAAAGTCATTGGAACATGGAGTTTCATTAGTGGCGGAAGAAAATGGAATTGTTTGTGGGGAAATCCATGCTTACACCACAGCACCTAGGTGTTTCTCTCATGTTCTCTCTGAGTTGACGGTGGCTATCCTCCCTCAATCACAAGGCAAAGGTTTAGGACGAAATCTGTTTGAATCACTGATTAACCGTGTTCTGCAAAGTAAGCCAGAGATCAAGCGCATCGAGCTGATTGCTCGTGAATCCAATACCAGAGCCATTTCGCTGTATTCATCGCTGGGGTTCAATTCGGAAGGTCGCCTTCGCAATCGCATACGCAATGCCGATGGCTCTTTTGATAACGATATTCCCATGGCTTGGTTGAGAGAATGAAAGAAGATACGGTGACAGTTCTTCTTAAATTTCTGCGTCAGGTTCAGGTTGGCAGTCGCAAAATCCTCAAGTGGCTATTTTTTATTATTACATTGCTGACAGTAATCGCTGCAGTCATGATTTTTAGCGGCAATATTGTGGCTGACCTGACCCTTGACAGTGGGGCGCCGTTAAATCCTTACTTGGCATTAATTGGGCTAAGCGCTGCGGTATATGCTCTGTTAACTTTTGCTGTGCTTGCAGCTTTGCTATTAATCGAACTATCAAAATGTCTAGTTAAGAAATTGAGGGAGTGAAATGAACTCTTTTTTAGTTTCTGTACATGAAAATAATTTTTCACGTAAAACGCTTTGCAGGAGTTTTTGACATGAGTGGAGAAAAAAATTTGGCAACACTTCTCGAATCTCTAGAGCCAAATTTGTTACCAGAAACCTACGTATTTCACTCTAGCAACGATTTGAGTCTGCAATGCGCTGCAGCTCTTAATCCAATTGCTCTTTTTCAGGAGTCAGAGGGGCTTAGTCTAGTGTTGACTAAGGCTGCTGCAGAACAGCTTGGGATTAACATTTTAGGTATCTTCAAATGCATTACTTTGAGTGTACATTCTAGCCTTGAGGCAGTAGGGCTCACTGCGGCGGTAGCGGAGAAACTGTCTCAGCACGATATTAGCGCCAATGTTGTGGCGGCTTTCTATCATGACCATATTTTTGTCCCTGAATCGAAAGCGGAGTTGGCCTTGGAGTTGCTAAGAGAATTTAAGGGAAAGGCGTCCTAAACACCCATCAAGGTGACAATTTGCCGCAGGAGTAGGGCATGGGAATCCTGCCGACGGGTCTGCTATAGTTAGGCCCATACGTAACTATGTATATTTTAAAGGAAACCGATATGAAGAATATGATTATGGGCCTGGCCGCGGCGGCCTTGTTGGCGAATAGTGCATTGGCTGTTGAGGACGTTGACCCTGCCCTAGAGGAAATTATTAACTTTCGCCAATACAGCGACAGTTTTGCCAGCTCGGGTCAGCCCACTGCTGAGCAATTCAGTGCTATTGCAGAGCAAGGCTTTGAAAGGGTGGTTTACATTGCATTTTCAAATAATCCAAACGCACTGCCAGATGCAGATCAGGTAGTGAAAGAATTAGGAATGGAGTACATGCATGTTCCGGTCACTTTTGATAACCCTCTACCTGATGATTTCTACGCATTTGCCGATTCTATGCAAAGAAATACTGATAAGAAGACCTTGCTTCATTGTCAGGTGAATGCTCGAGCTACGGCTTTCAGCTTTTTATATCGAGTAGTGTTTGAAGACGTGCCTGTGGATGTAGCAAAGGCAGATATGAATACAGTTTGGCAACCCAATGAGGTGTGGCGAGATTTCATCTTTGAAGTCCTAGCTCAAAATGATATATCACCAGATTGCGAAGGCTGTGATTGGACGCCGCCTCCTCCTAGAGGCCAATAAGTCCGAGATAGAAGTAGTTGGTCAAAGGCTCATAAGACACAGAAATAAAAAAGGCGAGTTCATTTCATTGAACTCGCCTTTTTTAGTGAAGCTGGTTTAGGTTAACTTACTCTGAACCGCCTTGTTCCACATTCTGCCAAGTATAAAACCCCATGAACATCTCTTCCCAGCTTTGCTCGCCCCAATTGATTTCGCTATTAGGGTCTGGATTAAAAGGGTTCTGAGAGGAGTTATCAAACGCTCCAGTCGCGACGATCTTGGTACCTGCAGGCACTCGAACTGGTGTTTCTAGCTCATGAGCTAACTGCCAGTTGAATGAGTAGGCTGGAACCGAAAGCAACATTTCCTCACTTCCGTCAGGATATTGCGCCACGAAACTCATGCGCTTGCCTCGGAAATGCATGTGAGGCATTAGGCTGCGAATTTCAGCCTCATCTTTAACATAGGTAACCAATTCCATCTCATGATCTTTCGCTTGAGGAGGGATGGAGATACTAAATGCGTTGCCAACACCGCCAGACATACGCTTTTCTGGAACCACGCCGTCTTCGTAGAAATAGATGCCGATTTCAGTTGCATCAACCATTTCTTTACCGGCGGTTGTGTAGTGCATCTGCAAGTTCAGCTTGGTACCTGCCTTAAGTAAGCCGCCAACGCCTTCCGGATTAAGTTGCACAGCATTTCCTGGCGCATAACCTGCTACTGAGCCTTGATCTGCATCTCCGCCACCTAATAGTGTGCTTACATCGATTTCAGGGTTCTCCCGAAACAGTTTATCGATGTCTGGGCGCCCACCACCGGCTACAGAGGCAAACAGTTCAGCACGAATAGCCGCCGCTCTCTCTTCCGGTAGGCTATTGATGGCTGCGAAAAGGGCTTCTTGAGGGTTAGTGGCACCCCCTGGAGGAATGACTGTGGTGATAATGTGGTGCAATACCTCTGGTGAACCGGGAGATACCTCGCTACCGCGAACCCAAACGTCTTTTTCCAACCCTAGGTCAATGGGAATATCCATATAATCAACAACACCTGTGGCGGGAATTGTTTGAGCTGGCACTTTAACGATCAAATCTGGTTCTCCTAGAGACCATTTCGTGTCAGGCCAAACTAGTGAGGCTAGGGGGTCTTCATCACCATCGACCACAGAACCTGCATTCACCCAGCGGACGAGCTTTTGCATTTCTTCGTCGCTAAGGTTCATTTCATTTTTCATTTTATGACCGACTTTATTGTCGATTTGACCAGGAGGCATACGCTTGGTCATCACCACTTCGCGAATCATAGGGGACCAGCCTTGGACCGCTAGATTGCTGTCCATGGCAAAAGGAGCAATGCCGCCTTCTCGATGACATTCAGCGCAATTATCCGCAATGATAGGTGCGATATCTTGCACATAAGAAAGGTTTGCGTGTTCAGCGACGTTGCTGAACTCAATAACAGGGCCCGATGCGGCCACTTCAACCAAGTCAGAAGACTTACCCGCCAGGGCAGCATCGATAGTAATCTCCATCTCAGCGCCGATAGGGCCTCGATAGAGCAGCTCGAAGCTGCGGGGGTCATACACAACCGCTTGGTCTAGCTGGTTGATACCAAGCATCTCTGTAACGAGTTGAGCGTCATCCATCAACACCGGTATTTCAACGCCGGCAGCATCTAGAGCACTTTGGATAGTGCTTCTGTCGGACTCTAACCCAGGGTTCATCAAAAAGAACGCAATGTTCTGCTCTGCGTAGTTCTTTTGGAGATCAGTGAGTTTGCTGAGATCAGTATTTAACGTGTATGGAGCGATGACCGCTGCTGTATGGTCGTCATACCACGCCATGTGTTGAAAGGCGCCTTGGTGATCGATAAGTGCAAAGTCCCCAACCCGTTCACCGGCTTGCATTGAACCAGCAGAAACAGCAAGCAATGCTGATAAAGCTATTCGTAAAGTTGATTTCACAAGAGTCTCCCCAAAATTTTGTGACATAAATTTTATAATCACCTTTAAGTGTACCCAAATCTGCCTAGAAATCAGCTCTTTTTTGTGGTTTTTGTTACTAAATTACTCAAAGGTGCTGGAGGCCAGTGAATATGCGGTGTTTCAATAGACCAGCAACACATTCCATCGGCCAATTGGGTGCTGCTGCCTAGTTACCTAGTCGCTGATTGGGACCAATTGCGGGATAGGGCTGTTAGGTGTGTTTTTTACGAGGTTCTGATGGCTTTAGCTGGGGGGTGATGAGTAGGTAAACCAGAGTACTGAGTTTAGGCGGCAACTGTATTAGATCTTTCACTTCCGTGATAGCTTTACAGCCATAATCAACGCTCAAAGCTGAGGGAAATATGCACGAAGAAAACCTGCTAATTGATGCGCTGTACTACCTGCTTGCAGCTGTAATCGCAGTACCTCTTTTTAAAAAAATAGGGCTAGGTTCCATCCTTGGCTACCTTTGCGCGGGTATTGTTCTTGGCCCTCATGTTTTGGCTCTGATTAGCGACCCAGAGGAAGTGCTTCATTTTGCCGAGTACGGAGTCATCTTACTTCTATTTGTTATCGGTTTAGAGCTTGCACCGCAAAAACTGTGGACCATGCGAGGGCAGATTGCTGTTATTGGTGGCGGCCAGTTGTTGCTATCAGCTGCTGTGTTAATGGGGCTGTTTAGTATTGCGGCTTTAAGCATTCAGCAATCCTTGGTGTTGGGGTTAGCTTTAGGTCTGTCTTCGACGGCTTTCGCTGTCCAACTAATGAGTGAAGAAAGGGTGTTAGCATCGCCGCTGGGTCGAAAGGGTTTTTCGATTCTCTTGCTGCAAGATTTAGCTGTTATTCCAATTCTTCTCTTGGTGGGAGTCATTGCCCAAAACGACGCAGCAGGTGAGCCTACTGTGCCTTGGTATTATTCGATTGCAGCGGTGATAGGGGTGTTGGTTTTTGGTCGTTTCGGTCTCAACCAAGTTTTGGGTATGGTTGCCCAAACTAATAACCGTGAAGTAATGACCGCAGCAAGTTTATTGATCGTTATTAGTGTGGCGGTTCTCATGGACGCGGTGTCATTGTCTATGGGGCTTGGTGCTTTTATTGCAGGCATAATGCTTGCTAACTCAGACTATCGGCACCAGTTGGAGTCTGATATCGAGCCCTTTAAGGGAATCTTGCTTGGTCTGTTTTTTATTGCCGTGGGCATGACCTTAAATTTAGATCTTTTTCTGGCTAGTCCCCTATTAATGCTGGGGGCGGCTATCCTTTTAGTTGGGATAAAAACACTAGTTATTGTCGCAGTCTTGCGATTGAATCATGTGTCATTTAAGGAAAGTTTTCAGTTGGGTTTAATGCTTTCTCAGGGTGGCGAGTTTGCGTTTGTGATTCTTTCAGAAGCATCTCAGCTTAGTCTTCTTAATGCACAGTTGTCAGAGCAGATAACCTTGGTCGTAGGCCTGTCTATGGCGTTAACGTCACCGTTAGTTGTTATGCATCGAAAAATCTGGCGAGCACGAAGTGAGCGGCAACCCGAGCAGAATGCTCATTGGGATACTCATGAGCCTGAAGTGATCATTGCGGGTTTTGGACGATTTGGTCAAATTATAGGAAGAATGTTGGCTGCAAGACATATCCCTTTTACAGCGATGGATAAGAGTCCAAGTCATGTGGAGTTCGTGAAGCAGTTTGGTAATCGAATCTTTTTTGGCAACATGACTCGTTTAGATTTAATGCGTTCAGCTGGAATTAAACACGCCAAGATCATGGTCGTAGCTGTGGATGACATTGATGAGTCATTGGAAATCGTCGCTCTGGTTAAAGAACAAAATCCTCGCATAAGGATAATCGCCAGAGCAATTGATCGCTCTCATGCTAGGCGTTTAATGGCGGTAGGCATCGAATCAGTCATCCGAGATACTTTTGCTAGTAGCTTAGAAGCGGCGACTCGCACTCTCGAACAACTAGGCTATCCAGAGGGTCGGGCGTTGGAAGTGATGGAAACGTTTCGCCTGCATGATGAGAAAATGTTGAGTCAGTCTGTTGAGCACGTTGACGATCTGGATCAGCTTCATCGCATGGCGCGCGCGGGCAGGCAAGAACTTCAAGATTTGTTTGAAAAAGACACGAGCTGAGTTTTTGGGTTGGCGTGTTACTAGTTTTATCCAAGCCCATTGGTCAATGAATGGGCTCTATTAAGCCGAAGTGATCTTAATTTCATCTGAGTAGCGTATAATTATACGGTATACCCCATGACTCGCCTCTGTCACTGGCATTAAAAAGCAATACACGTTGGCACTCAATTTCTGAATACAGACGACCGGCATCAATAAAATGACTAAAGCAGTAATACTTCTCAATCTTGGTACTCCTTCGGAGCCAACAGCCAAGGGCCTTCGTAACTTCTATAAATACTTTTTTTCAGACCCTTTCGTCTTTGATTTCAATCCCATTGGGCGATGGTTGCTCCGCAATTTGATTATTATTCCTTTTAGAGCCCCGAAAACCGCAAAAGACTACGCAGAGATTTGGATGGAAGGGGGCTCGCCATTAAAAGTCTATGCTGACCGGTTGCAAAGCAGTCTCCAAGAGATGTACGACGAAGCTGGTGAGGATGTTTTAGTATTCAACGGGATGGCTTACAGCAAGCCCTTTGTGTGGGATGCGATGGCAGAAATCAAAGAAAAAGGGATTACGGAAATTCTCGCGCTTCCCATGTTTCCCCAGTTTTCAACTGCTACGACCGCCTCCGTGTTTCATGAAGTGAAAGAGCAGGCTAAAAAATGGGAAACACCCCCGGCCATTCATTTCGTTGATGATTTATACAGTGAGCCAGCATTCATTCGAGCTTGGTCGATGTTAATTACCAAACACTTGGAAATTTCAAAATATGATCACGTGATATTCAGTTATCACGGTCTGCCCGAAAAAACGATTAAGAAATTTGACCCACAGGACTATTGCAAATTTGGGGAGTGTTGCAAAACGATTACTGATAAAAATAAGCTTTGCTACAGAGCTCAGTGTGTTCACACAACCAAGGGAATCACCGAATCTCTAGGTTGGCGAGAAGACCAATACTCCATTGCGTTTCAATCTAGGTTTGGCAATCAGCCGTGGATTCAACCCTATTTAGATGAGCATTTGATTGAGTTAGTGGAAAAAGGTGTTAAGAAGGTTGCAGTTGTTACTCCTTCTTTTATCTCTGATTGCCTTGAAACTATTCATGAAATTGGCATCGAATATAATGAGGAATTCAAAGAAGCAGGAGGTGAAGTTTTTCAGCTAGTTCCTAACCTTAATGATGATCCGGTGTGGTTTCGTTCTGTGTATGACATTTCAACTAAACATTTAGCAGCCTTATCCTAGCCCTACTCCATGCAGTGGCTGGTATTTATAGGCTGCAGCCTACTGCAGGAGTTTTCTAGAATTGGCAGCAAGTATGATCTAAATCAAAGTTCTTTCCCCTAGCCCAGCTATCTTAGATTGCGTATCTAAAATCTAAAAAGGAGTTCGGCCATGGCTATTCATTTTGAAGAAGATCAACCCCAATTGGAGAGAGACGCAAAACTACTGCCTGTCGTTGCTACGATTTTTCTGTGCTACGTTTGCATAGTTAGCGGCTCCTACTTTATTGGAAACTATCTATTTTAAGTCTATATCTAGCTCGGATCGTTTGAAATTTCGGCCCATTGCCTGGCAAGCTAGGGGCCGTTTTGTCGGCTAGTCAGGGTTTGAACCATCCAATGCTAGGTCGAGCTTTTCAGAAAAGCTGTTAATAAAAAAAGGAGGCTCAAAGCCTCCTTTTTTTATTGGTCTTTTACATTGATAAGCGATGTGACTTAACGCATCGCTTACACTCAGGCTACGCGCTAATGGCTCGCTTAACTAAGTTTTGCATCAATGGTACTTTGAACCCATTGTGGGCGAGTTCTCGAGCTCCTTCTGTCGCCATCGAGCCAACCGCTTCCGCTGTCGCCTCATTTTTGGCCTGGCCTCGAATCGCATTTTCAACATTGCTTACCCGTCTAGGCGTGCATTGAACTGCACCGCAAACGATTCGGGAATCCTCGATCGTGTCGCCGTTGACTTTAAATGCAGCCGCCACGTTCACCAATGAGAAATCCCACACATTCCTGTCAGCGACTTTTTCAAAGTAAAAGCGAGCGTTTGCCCACGTTGTCGGAATTCTAACGGACGTGAGAATCTCTCCATCTCGCAGAACCGTCGTGTTTTCGATATCGATAGCCGGACCAACAAAATAGTCTTCTGCTGAGACTTCACGTTCGCCGTCTATGCTACGTATTATCATCGTCGCATCGAGCGCCACTAGGGCAGGTGCCGTGTCAGAAGCAGACGCGGCTACGCATCTGCTAGCCTCAAACAAGGAGTGCTCCCGATTCATTCCTTCGGGAGTATCGGCATAGCAAAGGTTGCCGCCTGCTCGGTAGCAGGAAAGACCGCGGCGATAGTACCAGCAGCGAACATCTTGAGAAATATTGCCTCCCAGAGTGCCAATGTTCCTTATCTGCGGACTGGCTACGACCGAGGCTGCATCTGCAAGAACAGAATAACGCTCTTTAATAAGGGCGTTCTCTGAAATCTCGGTTAAGGTAGAAAGGGCGCCGATTTCGATTCCGTCGCCGGTGTCTCGAATTCCGCGCATCGATTCGATCGCGCTCAAATCGATTAAAGCATCAGCTGCTTTAGCTCGGTCTTTCAACCAACCGTAAGTATCTTGCCCTCCACCTACTAACCAGCCTCGTCCTGCGAGTCGGTCAGCAATGGCCAGAGCGTCTTCTACCTGTACCGGTTGGTACAGTTCCATATTAGGCATAACGTCATGTGATGGCATTTAAACTAACCTCAGAAAGTATTGGTTTTAAGAGACTTGGAGCTGTATGAGTTGCCGGCCAAGTGATTAATAATCATGTCAGTGGTTGTCGGGGCTGTATTGAATAGGTGCCCGTCTAACGCATCAGAAATCGCGCTAGCAAGTGCTGCCGCCGCTGCTCCCTGAGTAGGCTCGCCGATACCACGTCCACCTGTTGGGTTTTGTGGATCTGGAATATTAACTGCGCCCATTTTGGTATTAACTGGCACATCCATATTCGTGGGTGGCTTGCTTTGATATAAGCCCGTGTTAGCAGGTAGACCATTCTGTGGATCATAAACATGGCGTTCTAATGCGGTAAGTCCTATGCCCCAAACCATGCCGCCACGCATAGCGTTGTCGAAGTTTTTAGGGTGAACCACAGTGCCACAGTCGGCGACCGCAGCATAGTCTAAGATCTCGATTTTGCCGGTGCCAGTGTCCACTTCAACTTCACAGAAACCTACCAAAATGCCCGGTGGCTGTCCTTGGCCAGGTATCTTGTCTTTTGATACGCCAATCAACCCTGTGCCAGCCAAACCTTGAACTGCCCGCTGAGTAATAGGGTTAATATCTTCTGGGTATTCTTGGCCGCTAAACTTTCCGCCTAGGTCAATCGCCCTTTGGGCCGCTTCTGCGTAGGTCAATCCTTGGTTAGGGTTCGCGCTTAAGTAAACGCGCTCATCGCCAATGACGTAGTCATCTGGAGACCCTCCTAAGTCATTAGCAGCGATTTCCTTCAGCTTGGTAATAGCATCTTGCGCCGCGACCCAGTTGGTGCGTGTGTGCGTGAAAATCGTGTTGGATCCGCCTTGGCCTGAGCTGTGTGGAAGATGATTGTCGGTGCGACCATTCAGAATCTCGCATCGTTCCCAAGGAACTTGTAACGCTTCAGCTGCCGCACGGCAGGTACCTGCATAAGAATAAGTACCTAGATTGCCAACGCCACTGTGGATGTATAGTTTGCCATCGGTCCCTATTCGCACTAGGCCATCGTAGCCGCGACCTCCAGCACCGTGATAGCCAATTCCCACGCCAACACCGCGCACTTTGCTGCCGTTGCGCTTTGGTTTGGCGAGTTTTTCTTCCCAGCCAAACATTCTCTCACCTTGCGTCAGAGCTTCTTTAACAAATGCGCTGGTCACAGGGCCTTGGCTACCACCTTGGAAACCATCGCTGTTTATAGCATTCACTTTTCTGAAAGCTACTCTATCCATGCCAATGGCTTTGGCGGCTTTGTCAGCCATCGGGGCTAAAACAGACGCCATTTCATTTTGGCCGGGGCCGCGCTGAGCGCCGCGAGGCGTTGTGTTGGTATACACAGAAATATGTCTGAACCGCATTGATTCTGGTTGGTAGGCCACTGTCACATGCTGGGCTGATGAGTTGCCACTACCGCCGCCAGTCATGCCACCGTCATTCACAATAATGAGGTCAACAGCCGACACCTTGCCGTCGGCTTTTACCCCCATCTTCATCCAGCCTTGCATTCCTGATCGAGCAGAGCCGATATAAAATTCTTGTTCTCGGGTTATGCGAAGCTGAACTGGTCGGTTCAAAACCTTGGCAAAATTGCCTGTGATAGCCATATAAGGGTAAGGGCCAATTTTGGACCCAAAACCGCCACCGGTCGCTTCATTGATGAAAACTAAATCACCGGGATCGATATTGAGCATTCTAGCCAAACCGTTATTGTTGGCGCTTTGGCTTTGTGACGAACCGTGGAAATAGCATTTGCCGTTTTCCCAGTAGGCCATGCCAGTTCTCGCTTCCAATGAGTGATGAGGATAACCCATGGTCACAAAGGGTTCTTCGATGATTTCGGCAGCCTCCGCAAAGCCCGCTTCCAAATCGCCGAACTCCCACTCGCGAGTGAATTCTGCGCCGACAGGTTCCTTGCCTGCTTTAAACGCATCAATTGCTGATTGAGGCCATTTAATGTCTTTAATCTGAGCACCAACGATGGGAGTCCCTTCCGGCCCTTCTTCTCGGGTTCGGACCAAGGTATTGCCCTCTGGGTAAGCGTTGGGTCCACCGGGTGCAAGACTCTCAAGTGGATCTACGCAGAACTCTCGACGTTCATATTGAATTTTAATCTTGTCTAGTGCTGATTCGGCGATTTCTTCTGATGTGGCTGCAACCGCTAAAATTGGCTGCCCCACATAGGTAATATACTCCGATGCTAGCGCTGGATTTGCTGGGGGTGGGACTGGCGGCAAGTCGTCAGCCGTGAAGATGCCCACTACACCGTCCATTCGCAAAGCTTCGCGAGTGTCTATGCTCACCACTCTGCCGCTTGGCATAGGGCTCGTTAGCAAACGGGCAAAGACCATGCCTTCTTTCTTATAGTCTTCAGCATATTTGATCTCACCAGTGACTTTTCCGGGTACATCTGGCGGAGTGAAATCGAAACCTATATGAGTACTCATGCTAATTGCCCCGAGGCGCGCAGGACGCCATTTAGATAATGTTCATAAGCGCCGCAGCGGCATAAATTACCCGACAATGCCTGCCTAGCTTCTTCCTTTGTGGGTCTTGGATTGCTGTTAAGCAGAGCTACAGCGGACATAACCTGACCCGGCGTGCAAAATCCGCACTGTGGTGCATTTTCTGCAATGAAGGCCTGCTGAACAGCGTGCAGTGTGCCATCAGCCGCTTTCACTCCTTCTATGGAGGTGACTGCTTTGCCTTTCACATTGTGTGTAAGAACAGAGCAAGCGTAGTTTGGAACGCCGTCAAGTAACACTGTGCAAGCGCCGCATTCGCCCCGGTTACAACCTATTTTAGTGCCGGTTAAATCCAGCTTGTAGCGCAGGGTATAGGCGAGAGTTTCAGAAGGCAGGACATCGACGGGTCGATTACGTCCATTAACATTGAGTGTTATCAAGCGTTCGGCGGCAGTTTGCCCTGGTTGGGCGTTTGCTGCGAGGTAAAATCCGGTGCCTGTTGTTGCTGCGGCACCTGAGAAAATAACCCCCTTGATAAAACGTCGGCGAGTAAGTTTAGAATCCACTGACTTTGCTCCGTTTTTATATTGGGAATATGATTATTGGATGCACCCGAAATAGGAATACGTGCACCTGTCATTACAGCCGTTAAATCTACCTCTGAGGCTAGTTGTTTTTGATTGAAAAATCAACCGGCCTTGATTCCCCTCCTTCAGAAAATAACTATATAAAATAAAGGTTTATAGTAAATGAGTTGTCGATGTCACACACTGTCACGAGTTGTTCTCATTACAGCGAAGCTCGGGCCAGTGCAGGCGAGGCAAAGCGGCTTCGGGCGGGCCAGTGACTTGATAATTGCAGGAGCGTGGATTAGCTTCCCCATCTTCTTGCCTCACTTTCATTGAGCGATGGCATTTTTTTTCATGAAATAGAGTATCGGAGTTCTTATGCGCATTGCCTTGGTATATTTCATTAGTTTTGTATTTGCTTCATTCGCCGGGGCCCAAGCACCAATTTTCACCGAGTCAATGATCACTGCTGCCGAAAAATCCAATTTCGAACGCACTTCAACTTTTGCTGAGGTGGTATCGGTGATTGATGCGTTGGGTGCAGCGACGGAGTTGATGCATCGAGAGACTTTGCTGGTAACCCAAGAGGGAAAGTCAGTGCCTATTGTCGTTCTGGCGAATCCTCCAATAAGTTCACCAGAGCAGGCGCAGCTGAGTGGCAAGCCGGTGATTTATCTGCAGGGCAATATTCACGGAGGAGAAGTGGAAGGAAAAGAGGCCTCACTGATCTTGATGCGAGATGTTTTGTTTGGAGATAAGCAGCACCTCTTAAACAATCAGATTTTAGTGTTTGTTCCTATTTACAACGCCGATGGCAATGATGCTATGGATGCCGAGTCTCGACCGAATCAGGAGATGAGTCCGTTGCTTGCAGGCCAACGCCATGCGCACGGCTACGACCTCAACCGAGATGGAATGGCGTTAGAGGCACCAGAAAGTGCTGCCTTGATGAAAAACGTGATCCTTCGCTGGGACCCGGACTTGTTGGTAGATCTGCACACCACCAATGGAACGTGGCATGGCTATTCCCTGACTTACGCTCCCTCATACAATACCGCAGGTGAGCCAGAAACCTCGACATTCACTGCCAATGTCATGCTGCCGTCTATAAAGGATAAGGTGAAAGAAAAGTTCGATTTAGAGTTTAATTGGTACGGTGGTTTCGATTATCGAGATTGGCCACCAAAAGAACTTCGAACCTATCACCATGCACCTCGCTACCTGACCAATCAGATGGGTTTGAGAAACCGGATGGCGATACTCAGTGAAACCTTCTCTCATGATCGATTCTATAAAAGAGTCCATGCGGCCAATGTATTCATTGAGGAGATTCTGGAATTTACTGCCATCAATGGTCACGATATTCGGCGCATCAATAGAGCTGCAGATGAGCGGGTTGTGAATGCAGAAGCTGGGCAACTTAAAGGTGTGGTTTTCGAGATGGCGCCTTTGGAAGAAAAACTGGATTTGCTTAGTTATAAGTATATCCCTTTTGAAACAGATGCAGGCGAAACTGACTTTGTTCGCAGCTCTGAACTGATCGTCACTCCGGGAGTGCTGAACTACAATCGCTTTGATGCCAAAGTTGTTTCCCGGCGGCCCGAGGCTTATGTTTTACCCGGACGATTTCCGCAGGTTGCAGAAAAATTGAAAGAGCATGGCATAACGGTGGAGGTGATTAGTAATAATCAAGTTTTTAACGGGGAAGCATTTGTTGTGAGCGCAGTTACTAAACAAAACTTTGTGCAGAATGGGCATCGCAATTCACTTTTAGAAGGGGAGTTTACCGTTAAGCAAAGAGAATTTGGGGCAGGGGATTTCTATATTCCGATGGACCAAAGGCTAGCGAATCTCGCCTTTTATTTGCTAGAGCCCCAGGCCGACGACGGTTTAGTGTATTGGAATTTCTTTGACGGTTATTTAGAAGGAGGTTTGGACGTTCAGGAAACTCTAGAGTATCCAGTTTTTAAAGTCCTTCCTTGAGAGCAGTTCCTTTTTGTAAGCAGATATACACTTATTAAAATCCAACTACTTTAGACGCCGAAGATTGTTTGCGCACAAATAATAGAGCAAAAAAAAGGGAGGCCATTGGCCTCCCTTTTTTGTTCTAGTGGTTTGCCTTTTTAGAAGCCACCAAACTCATATCTAACACCTGCTTGGATTCTCCAAACAGTGTCATCAACATCAACTGTGAACGGGATGCCAGTGTTGCGGCCGTTGCCTGGGTTGAAGTTTGAGTAGATAAACTGAGTACGATCAGGGCTAATAGCTGCATCCAAAACTGGCACAGCTTCTGCTACGTCACCGTTGTCGATAAAACGCTGAAGGTTCTCGCCGTCATCAAAAAGGTTAAGCACGTTTTCGATGTCAAAGAATAGCTTCAAACGGTGGTTCAGGTTGCCTGGTAAGTCGAAGTCTTGCTGGATACGGATATCCATATCAGTACTCCAATCTTGTTCAAACGCGTTACGGCCAGCGATTCCGCCTGCGTAGCTATTCAAACCTGATTCTTCTAAGAATGCGAAGAAATCATCAGCCTGACCAGAGGCAACAAGAGGGCTCAAGTCAACTAATGGGTCGTTTAACCCAGTAGGTACGTAGAACAAGTTACGCTCTTCGTTGTCTGAATCTCCGAACACTGTAGTTGGCGTATTGTTGTCGTACGCATAGCTGAAAGGGCGGCCAGAACGGCGGCGCAAGAACATGCCAACCTGTAATGGTGAACCTTCAGTCCAGTAGTGTTCGAAGTTCAATGAAAGAACAAAGTTGTGCTCGTTTGCGTACTGGGCCGGAGCCAATGTGTTCTGGTTGATCACAGCAGTGGCAACTTCTTCAAAGCCTGAAGTCGCTGTTGAGCTAGTGATTGCGTTGCCGATAGTTGCATCGGTGTAGGCATAACCAAATCGAACGTCCAGTGCAGTTTTGGTTGAGAAATCGAATGAACGATTCATCTGCAATGAGAAAGAGTGAGTCTCACCGCTAACGCCGTTGGTTAACAAAATATCTTGATCATCACGGCCTGCATTACAAGCGGTTGTGACGTTGTTAAACCCTTGGCCAGGTCCTGCAAACTGAGCATTACAACCAGGTAGGAGCGGGTCAACAGCAAAGAACTGAGGGCGTGCATCTGGCAAGAACTGCAGATTGCCACCGTCATCAACTCGTTGAGTCAAAGTGAGGTCAAGAAATTCTGCAGCGTCTTGTGCGTCGCTGTAGATGTAGTCTGCTTGAACCTGCCATCCGTTTAGGAAGTCATTGTCTGACTCAACAAACCAGTTGAAGCCTAAGTTCCAACGCTGCTGGTGAGGAAGATCAAAGCTTGGATCAACTGCGTCGGCACGGCCTGTGTTTAAACCCGCTTGAGCTCTTTGAGCATTGCCGATACAGGCCGGAATACCAGTGAAGGTACCGCCATTAAGAACTTGAAGGTCTGCTGCGTTACAGCTTCTTTCGTCACCAAAGCCAATGGCTCCGCCAAAGTTTTGAAACGCGTTGGCAAAGTGAACAGTCGGGTCACCACCTGAGAACAAGCCAAAGCCTGCGGACATTTGGACTGGACCGAATCGATCAAACGGCAGGTCGTAAGTTAAACCTAAGCGCGGCATTAATAGATCAAGACCGTCGAATGAAGTGTCATTACGGAAACCATAACGCTGTTCATAGACAGGGTTGTTGATTGGTCTGTCGTCTGATGAGTAAGTGTCATAACGAAGACCTGCAACAACTTGCAGAGCGTCAGTTGGCTGCCATGTGTCTTGTACGTAGAAAGAGTGGATGTCTCTTTGGAACGCAGCGGCAGCATCGTTAATGTTGCCAGTAAACGAGCCATTACCGTCGATTGCTTGTGCAGTACCCGCTTGGAGAGCCGCGATATCAGCAAACTCGATTGTGCCGGTGCCGTTAGCGACAAACAGGTTAAATACATCTAATGAATCTAGCTCGTAACCAACAGTGAAGCGGTGGTCGTTCCACTGATAGTGACCGGCTAATTTAAGTTGGTCTAGGTCGTATTGAAGGTCGTTAGCTGAGCGGAATGTGCCTGGACCTGAAGTTAATACAACGCTACCTGCGCCGTCAAAAACTTCGATACGTGGGATATTGCCGTCCTGTGCTTCACCGCCGCCTAAAGGGCCTTGGATGTCTTGGACTTCTAGCTGCGAGTAGCGGAACTCGGTAGAGAAGTTGTCAGTCCAGTCTGAGAACAAACGGAAAGACATGGCTTCTTGCTCTGTGCCTTCCGCTTCGAAGTTATCGCTGAAAGTGAAGCCGTTAAAGCCAAAGTCGTCTGCTTCAACATTTGATTCAACGAGGTCGGTATAGGTAAATTCCGCGCGGTGTGAATCGTTAATGTTCCAGTCTAAACGAGCAAAGTAGCGTTCAGATGACTGGGGCAAGTTGCGAACAATGCTGCCTGGGTCACGACCATACTGATTGATAAGGATGTCGCGAATCTGATTGGCGTCAGCAACGTTGATAAACTGCTCATTGGCAAAGCCGCCACCGATAGGGCCATTGTTTTGCGCGGCGCCTTCGTCTGTCTCTTCATAAGAACCATAAAAGAACAATTTATCTTTAATGATAGGGCCGCCGATTTCAGCACCCCAGTTTAAATCTTCAAACGGTTCAGTGATGACAGTGTTGCCGTTGATCGTGTCGCCGGTGCTGCTGTCGTCATTAAACAAGTAGAAAGTTGAACCTTGCCATTCGTTAGTGCCTGATTTAGTCACCACGTTGACGTTACAACCGGTGAACCGGCCATATTGAACATCGATAGGAGCAAATTCAACAGAGGCATTCGCCATACTGTCAAAAGGAATCGGGAACGTGTTTCGAGCGGAGTTGCCAGATGCGTTTAAACCGAAGCCATCAGCGCTGGCGATGCCATCAATGGTGAAGGAGTTAGAACGGTTGCTGCCACCAAGGCAAGAAACGCCAAAGCCGTTGCCGCCGGCTGCACGGCCAACACCAACGCGAGGGTCAAGACGGATGATGTCACGAACCTGTCTGCTAATGGTTGGAAGTGCACTTATTTGACCAAGGTCAAACGAGCTGCTCGGCCCAATTGCCAAATCAGCAGTTCTAACTGCCGATGCTACAACCACGATCTCTTCGATTCCCGCAGAGGGAGATTCAAGCGCAACGTTGAAGTTCACTGCACCGGAAAGGGTAGTGAAAACGTCTGTGATCGTTGTGGTTTGGTAGCTGCCTGATGACACTCTTATAGTGTACGGGCCGCCAACTGTGAGGTTTCTGACATTAAAGCTACCACTGTCATTAGTGGAAACACTGCGGTTTGATCCAGTACGAGTATCCGTTACAAGCACTGTTGCGCCTGCCTCTGGGTTACCGGATGGATCGGTTACAGTTCCCCTAACGGAACCGGTGATTTCCTGTGCATTAATTGCCACAGGTAAGGTTAGCAGTACTAAAACTGCCAACACTGCTTTGCCGAGAGAGGCAAATACATTCTTTGCAGAATGTGGGGATAAAAATGCGCTTTGCATTGTCTAACTCCAGTTGACGGTAAAAACGAACATTATCATCGAGAAATGTGACAAAGATATTTCTATTTGATGATTAAAATCCCTCTGTGCACCCTGATTTTCCTCATTTTGAAGCCAAGCATCTGAAAACGCTGAAATAATTCTGTAATATTAAAAACAGAGTTATTTTACCTCTTATTTGAGTGAGTAAATTAGTCTCGTCACGCTCCATCAGCTGTGACCTTTTATGAGGCATTTTTCTCTTCTTATTTCTTGTCAGCCAAGAGCTTTTTAATGTAAGTGCCGGTATGGGATTTCTTAGAATTAGCGATGTCTTCTGGCGTGCCTTCCGCGATAATTTCGCCACCGCCACTGCCGCCTTCAGGCCCTAGGTCCACAATCCAATCTGCGGTTTTTATGACATCCAAATTATGCTCAATGACCACGATGGTGTTTCCCTGGTCGCGCAGATGATGCAGCACAGCTAAAAGCTGTTTAATGTCGTGGAAGTGAAGGCCGGTAGTTGGCTCATCAAGAATATAAAGTGTCTTGCCGGTGTCTCTTTTGGACAGTTCTCGAGAAAGCTTGACCCTCTGAGCTTCACCGCCAGAAAGCGTGGTTGCAGCCTGTCCCAAGCATATATAGGAAAGGCCGACATCCATGAGAGTTTGCAGTTTTCGAGCAATTGCAGGAACTGGGTCAAAAAACTCACGGGCATCTTCAATGGTCATTTCTAAAACTTCGTTGATGTTCTTCCCTTTATAGCGCACCTCGAGAGTTTCACGGTTGTAACGCTTGCCGCGACACACGTCGCAGGCGACATAAACATCGGGTAGGAAATGCATTTCTACTTTTACAACGCCATCTCCTTGGCAGGCCTCGCATCGACCTCCCTTCACATTGAAGCTGAATCTACCTGGTTTGTATCCCCGAGTTCGCGCTTCTTGCGTGCCAGCAAAAAGCTCACGCACTGGTGTAAAGATACCTGTGTAGGTTGCAGGATTAGAGCGAGGAGTGCGCCCGATTGGGCTTTGATCAATATCCACCACTTTATCCAATGCTTCAATGCCTCTGATTTCCTCATAAGCAGAGGGATTCAAGGTCGTTGCATTGTTCAGTGTTGTCGCAGCAATGGGGTAAAGCGTGCTGTTTATTAGTGTCGATTTACCGGACCCCGAAACTCCTGTAATGCAGGTAAATAGTCCAATTGGCAGTTTTAGATCAACGTTTTGAAGGTTGTTGCCGGTAGCACCTAAAAGCTCAAGAAATAAACCGCTTTCATTGGGGGTTCGAGTCGGCGGAATTTCGATGCATTCCTTGCCCGAAAGGTATTTTCCAGTGAGCGAGCGTTTAGATTTCATGATTTGCTCAACCGACCCTTCAGCAACGATTTCGCCACCGTGAACCCCAGCACCTGGACCTATATCGATAACGTGGTCGGCATTGATAATGGCTTCTTCATCATGCTCAACCACGATGACGGTGTTACCCAGATCTCTGAGGTGAAACAGGGTGTTTAAAAGTCGGTCATTGTCCCGCTGATGAAGGCCGATTGAAGGCTCGTCGAGAATATACATAACCCCTACTAAGCCTGCGCCTATTTGGCTCGCGAGCCTTATTCTTTGAGCTTCGCCGCCAGAGAGCGTGTCCGCACTGCGGCTTAGAGTTAGATAGTTGAGTCCAACGTCCACGAGAAAAGTGAGTCGGTCTTGCAGCTCTTTAAGTATTTTCTCTGCGATTTTGGCTTTGGTTCCGGTTAGTTTAAGACTCTTGAAATACTCTGAAGACTGGGCCACGGTCATCTCGGTGATGTTTGGCAGATTCAAACCTTTCAAGAGAACAAAGCGGGCATCTCGCTTTAAGCGAGTTCCTGCACAATCTGGACAAGACTGGGAGCTTAAGTATTTTGACAGTTCCTCCCTCACCATATTCGATTCAGTTTCCCGATAGCGCCGTTCCATGTTGGGTAATATTCCTTCGAAGGGGTAGCTTCGAGTCACAGTGTCGCCTCGGTCATTCACGTAATGAAAGTCGATAACCTCTTTGCCGCTGCCTCGAAGTATGAGGTTGCGGTGTTTCTTTGAGAGCTTTTCAAATGGCGTGTCCACACTAAAGCCGTAGTGGTTTGCCAGTGAAGTGAGCATCTGAAAATAGTAGAAATTCCGTCGATCCCAGCCGCGGATTGCACCTTCGGAAAGGGCAAGAGCGTAATCCACAACAATTCGCTGCTCATCAAAATATTGCTTTAAGCCCAAACCATCACAACCAGAGCAAGCCCCGGCGGGGTTGTTAAAAGAGAACAGCCGAGGTTCAAGTTCAGAAATACTGTGACCACACTCAGGGCAGGCGAACAATGAAGAAAAAACCATGTCCTCTGACTTGTCGTCCTCATTCATCAGGCTGACTACAGCTAAGCCATCGGCCAGTTGAATCGCGGTCTCAAAACTCTCAGCCAAACGTTGCTCTAAACCAGGCTTTACTTTTAAGCGGTCGATGACCACCTCAATGGAATGTTTCTTGTTCTTCTCAAGTTCCGGCGGGTATTCGATTTCACAGACAAGTCCGTCAACCCGGGCGCGAATAAAACCGCTGCTGCGAAGTTCATTGAACACATGGAGGTGTTCTCCCTTTCGTTCTCTGATGATGGGGGCTAGCACCATGATGCGAGATCCCTCTGGCAGGGCCATGGCCTTGTCTACCATTTGACTTACAGTCTGTGCTTCGAGCTTCACGTTGTGGTCAGGACAATGGGGGTCGCCAACTCGTGCAAAAAGTAGTCTTAAGTAATCGTAAATTTCAGTAATTGTGCCGACAGTGGAGCGGGGGTTGTGAGACGTTGACTTCTGTTCGATAGATATTGCCGGTGATAGACCTTCAATATGGTCAATATCTGGCTTTTCCATCATTGAGAGAAACTGACGGGCGTAGGTGGACAAAGATTCAACGTAGCGTCGTTGGCCCTCTGCATAAAGCGTATCAAATGCGAGTGAGGACTTCCCCGAACCGGAAAGGCCAGTAATCACAACGAGTTTGTCTCGAGGGATGGTCACGTTTATGTTTTTCAGATTATGGGTGCGGGCCCCGCGTACAACAATCTTATCCATGTAGATCTCGGTTCGGATGAAGGGAACCGACCATTATCTTCAATTAAGCGCCTTAGAGCAAAGACCTTGGGTTGGAAATTCTAGATTGACTTAATTTCGCCGAAAATTTTTAAAGCCGGCAACCATGCGTTAGACTAAGAGCATTGTTAAATAAATAAATTTGAGGAATAGACTGTGGCGAGTAGAGGCGTAAATAAAGTAATTTTGGTAGGCAACGTCGGCAATGAGCCAGAGGTCAGATATATGCCTAATGGCAACGCTGTCGCCAACGTTTCAATTGCAACTAGCGAAACGTGGAAAGATAAAGGCACTGGTGATCAGCAGGAAAAAACCGAATGGCACCGGGTTGTCTTTTTTAACCGTCTTGCGGAAATTGTAGAACAATATGTGAAAAAGGGCAGCAAGCTCTACTTAGAGGGGCGTTTGCAAACTCGCCAGTGGGAACAGGATGGCGTCAAGCGCTACACCACCGAAGTAGTTGCTAATGAGATGCAGATGCTGGACTCAAGAAATGGCGGCGGAATGGATCAGGGCGGCGGTGGCGGCTTTGGTCAATCTCAGCCACAACAGGCACCTCAAAGTGCTCCAAAGGCAGCGCCTTCTCAAGCTGCGCCGTCAAATTTTGATAACTTCGATGACGATATTCCTTTTTAAAGAGATTTCATTTCTTTTCTGGGCAGCGTCGTTTTGGCGCCGCCACAGCCCATCTAAGGTTCGGCGTTAATTAGTCTCACTCTTCGCGCGTTGAATGCTTGACTTACACCTCCGATTGACCGAAGTTAATGGTTCTCCATAGATCGCCTATGTTGTTAATCTGCTTAGATAAATAGGAATTGTTTGTGAAGCTGTTTCTGGTCGGCGTGAACAGCCCTACTGGGAAAGAACTCGTAGAAATTTTGCGTCGGCGCAAGGTTCGTTTTCTGGCACCACCAGATAAGCACTTCGAAATTGGCAATGAAGTGGCTATTGCCAAGATGATCACCGAGTATGGGCCAGACCAGTTAATTAACTTGGCGGATTTTATTTCGGGTAATCACAGCGCTCTGCGACGGGCTGAATCTGTCCATGATCGCTGCTTCCAAATTAATACTCAGCTACCGTCAGCGCTGGCGGAGATCTGCAATCACCTCAATATCCCGATGCTTCATCTTTCTAACCCCTATGTTTTTGATGGTGAGAAAAGGCTAGGTTACAACGAAAACGATGAGCCAAATCCACTCGGAATCTACGGTATCGCGTCATTGGAAGGGGAGCTTGCTGTCCGCCAGCATGCTGCTCACGTCATAGTCAGATCCGGTTGGTTGTTCGGCAGATACAAAAAGGGCCTCATAAAATCTTGGATTCGTTCTTCCATAAAGAATGCAGGTCAGTTGACAGTGGCGAGACGCCGATTCAGTCCCACTCATACTGGAGATCTGGCGGCAGCAATCTTAGCTATTTGTCAGCAAGTGGACTGCGATGCCAATGTGTGGGGTACTTATCACTACAGTGGTTTAGAGACGAAGACCGAATTAGAATTTGCAGAGCAAACGCTGAAGTATGCAGCTAATCACGACGAGCAAATTTATCAATTACTGGATAACAAAAGAATTACAGAGAGAGACGTGCGCAAACCTGAAATAGCCAGTGCCACTCTATCGAGTAAAAAGATATGTGACACCTTTGGAATCAAACAAAAGTCGTGGCATGGAAATCTCCAAGATACAGTAAAACTTACTTACGCTAGTGGCAAACGTCCAGCGGTGAACCCTATCCCCGACCCTATAGACAAGTCTTCATAAGGTCCTCTAGGTTTAACGGCAATGATGAACTCAACTCTCACCCCCATAGATAGCGCATTGGAGCATCTGCTCAACTCTCTCAATCCGATTTCTGAGGTTGAAGAAATACCAGTAGCCGAAGCTCGTGGCAGAGTGCTTGCGGAAGACTGTTTGTCAACAATGAGTGTGCCTCCCCATGCTTGCAGTGCGATGGACGGCTATGCAGTTATCGCTTCAGACACTGAAGTTATGCAGCAGCCGTTGGCTGTGACGCAACGTATCGCCGCCGGGCAAGTAGGTTCAACCCTGAGCCAAGGGCAGGCCGCCAGAATTTTTACCGGTGCGCCGCTACCTCCGGGTGCAAATGCTGTGGTGATGCAGGAAAACTGTGAGATTGAAAACCAGACTTTGACAGTAGTCCAAGCGGTGGCTGAAGGCGAAAATTGCCGCAGCGCGGGCGAGGATATATTGACCGGCACATTGCTGTTTGAGCAAGGACACCAATTAAAATCGCAGGATCTAGGGGTTATGGGCTCGGTGGGGCTGGATAAAGTGAGTGTGCGACGCAAGCTCAAAGTGGCGCTGCTGACGACTGGTGACGAGATCGTGTTGCCGGGCCAAAAGTTATTGCCAGGCCAAATTTATAATTCCAATTATTTTACCTTGTCGTCACTGCTGGCTTCGCTGCAAATAGAGGTGATAAATAGCGGGATAGTTAAAGATAGCCTGAGTTCTACCAAGGCCAAGTTGCTTGAACTTGCGGACAACGTAGATTGTATTGTTACCACTGGAGGCGTTTCTGTCGGCGAAGAAGATCATGTGAAAGCAGCCGTTGAAAGCATTGGTAAACTAGAACTCTGGAAGCTGGCCATTAAACCGGGTAAGCCATTTGCTAGTGGTAAAATTGCGGATACCCAATTTTTTGGACTACCGGGAAATCCTGTTTCTGCTTTTGTAACATTTGTTCTTTTAGTGCGGCCATCCCTGCTGGCTTTGCTAGGAAGTAAGAAGACGGCGTATCAATCCTATTATATTAAATCTGGTTTTAGTGCCGGGCGATCAGGTCCGAGACAGGAATATTTGCGAGTCTCGCTGGAAGCAAATTCTTCTGACACGGTATTGCAACCTTTCGTTAATCAGAGTTCAGGTGTGAATGCTTCACTCAGCTACGCAGATGGATTGGCAGTGGTGCCTCCTGAAACTGAAGTAAAAATAGGTGCTCCTTTACAATATATTCCTTTTTCTGAGCTGGTAAACTAAGGGTGATGGCTTGATGATTCACTATGCCCGTTTGCTTTTGATCTTTGCTACAGTTGTACTCAATGGCTGCAGTAATCTGGTTTCCACTCCCACATCAAGCACCGAGACACTGTCTCGACAACGAGTGAAAGACCCGCAAATTCGCGTCATTTCTGAAGCAGAAATTATTGCTGGCAGTCGCAATAGAGCTCTTTCTACACCGGATTTACTTTACGAGGCGTTGCAGGATTTGGACGCAGACAGGTTACTTACACCAGTTGATGACAGCGCTCATGGGAAATTTAGGCGCGTGTTAGCGACTAATCCCACTAACCAAATAGCATTGGAAGGGATTCAGAGTATAGTGCATCGCTATCTCGCATTGGCCGATGAATCCATACGCCGAGGCTTGTTTGAAGAAGCTGAACTCATGCTTGATAGAGCGCGCTTTGTCGACGCTGGTCACCAGGGCATTCCAAATATGGAAGAGGCCCTTGCGGCAGAACGTCAATCTGGCGATTTGTTCTTTACCTTGGACGCAGCCGAGGTAGCTAAGCAAACGGAAGACGTGAAGGACCAACTAAGAGACATAGCCAAGCAGGCTCAGCAAGCGAATGCCTTTTTTCTAATTACTGCGCCCACTGATGCGCTTGGTCGATGGATGTTTGGCATAATGCGTGCATCAGTGACCGGTTATAGATTGCGTGGCAATATAGAGATAGCGAGCCGCACCAGCGTCCGACTTCGGATGCCCTCAGAGGGGGACCAGTAAATGATAATTGACCAACCCACTCCTAGCCGATGGCAAAATTTTAAAGAAAGACTGCGCCCAAGCGGCAGCAGTTGGCGGCGCATTGCTCTTTTGCTGCTTGCTTTTATTTTACTTTGGGTCATTTTGCTTGGGCTCTATTGGAGCCGTGAACCGGCCTCTTTTTCTGTGGCAGACAATGTATCTGAAAAGTTGGGAGTGTCGAGCAGCAATGTGGTAACCGGCACAGCCATGGCGGCGACGTTAATAAGAGTGTCTGAAACATTGCTGGATAAACCAGGTGGCTATTTGAGCAATGATGTCATGCCGCCGGGTCTCTATTTAGACAATATTCCCAATTGGGAATTAGGGGTTCTCTGGCAGGTGCGCGATTTATCCCGCTCATTTAGAGATGGGTTCAGCCGATCACAGTCCCAATCAACTGAAGACCCAGATTTGTTAGCTGCTTCCCCCCACTTCAGTGTAGACAATACCAGTTGGTTGTTTCCTGCAGCAGAATCTGAATATCGATTGGCTATCGGTAGCTTTTACTCGTATTTGTCCAGGATTTCCGACAGTAATAACGTTGACGCGCAGTTTTATGCGCGCGCAGATAATTTGGCGGATTGGTTACTTTATGTAGAGCTTAGATTGGGAAGTCTTTCTCAAACCTTGAGTGCCAGTGTTGGCCAGCAACGTTTCGATACCAATATGTCAGGTGAAACGGGGGCGGTTCAATCCACGCCTGTACCAGAAGAGCGAAGTGTTAAAACGCCATGGTTAGAAATTGACGATGTGTTTTATGAGGCCCGCGGATCGACTTGGGCATTAATGCATTTCTTAAAAGCGGCTGAAATTGATTTTCAGCAAGTGTTAGCTGACAAAAATGCAACGGCTAGTCTTCGTCAAATAATAAGAGAGTTGGAGGAAAGCCAGCGACCGCTTTATTTTCCAGTCATATTAAACGGCTCCGGCTTTGGCGCGTTCGCGAATCACTCACTAACCATGGCCAATTACATCTCTAGAGCCAACGCAGCGATAATAGACTTGCGGCGGTTACTAGAAAGAGGTTGATCCTAACGACTAATCTTAGGTCGAGGGCTAGAATACAATGATTAAAGTTCAGCCCCTGCACGCTGATCTGGGCGGGCAGCTCCTTGGCTAAAAAGACACTTCTTGCGCGTTACGTTCCCATTACGCAGTGGGCTCCCCTCTACACTCGAGCCAAGCTGGCAGACGATACCGTGGCCGCTGTTATAGTCTCGATTATGCTCATACCTCAATCACTAGGGCTGGCTTTAGTGGCAGGGCTGCCTCCAGCTACGGGTCTTTATGCGAGCATTTTTGGTTTGTCCGTGTATGCGCTTTTTGGAACGAGCAATACTTTGTCGGTGGCCCCAGTCGCAGTGATATCCCTGATGACTGCTGCGGCATTAGCTAAGCTACAGCCTGCTTCTCCTGAGGACATTGCCAATGCGGCACTGATTCTTGCACTTCTGTCTGGCTTGATTTTGTCTTTACTTGGGCTTTTTCGGCTTGGGTTCATGGCCAACTTCCTATCGCATCCCGTGATCAGCGCCTTCATTACAGCATCTGCATTAATTATCGGTCTTAGTCAGCTTAAGCACTTATTGGGTATTCAAACTCTGGGTCATAATTTCATGGACTTAGGGTTGTCGATTCTAAGTGGGCTCCCAGATACTAACTATATTGCACTGACTATGGGGCTTATTTCCATTGGGGTTATTTATGGGTGCAAGACTAAATTGGAAAACCTGCTGGTTAGGCTTAATATGCCTTCTTATGTTGCTCGAGTGCTTTCCCGTACCGGCCCTGTTTTTGTAGTTGTCGGCTCAAGTCTAGCGGCTTATTTTTGGCAATTGGAGGTCCAGTTACTTGGTAAAATACCCAGTGGTATGCCCCGTTTTCAATGGCCTTCAATAGAGAAGGATTTGTTTGATACGTTGATCGGCTCGGCTTTTTTAATATCAATAATTGGCTTTGTTGAGTCCATTTCTGTCGCCCAGACGTTCGCTGCAAATCGTCAAGAACAGCTTGATCTAGACCAAGAATTAGTTGGTTTGGGTGGGGCAAATATTGTGACTTCTTTCTTTAATGGCTTCCCCGTTAGCGGCGGATTCTCTCGTACCGTGGTTAACTTCGAGGCAGGAGCAGCCACTCCAGCAGCAGGGCTAATCACAGCTATTCTAGTTGCAGTGGTTGCTCTTTATTTCACGCCGCTGCTTTTTTGGCTGCCAAAAGTGAGCTTGGCCGCGATCATTCTAGTGGCAGTGGCGCCGCTGGTGGATTTTTCTATGTTGTCCAAGTCTTGGGCCTATTCTAAAGCCGATTTTTCCGCGGTGTTTTTGACCCTCACACTGACCCTTCTGGTAGGCATTGAGTTTGGCATTGCCGCTGGGGTTCTTGCATCGGTTCTACTGCACCTTTACAAAACCTCCAAACCCCATGTAGCGGTGGTGGGAAGAGTGGCAGGAACAGAACACTTTAGAAATGTGAAACGCTATGACGTAGAAACCTTCGAAAATTTATTGTCTATTCGTATCGATGAGAGTTTGTATTTCGCCAATACTCGCTATTTGGAAGAATTGATTTCCAAACTGGTGGCGAGCCGGCCTAAAGTAGAGCACGTCATTCTTATGTTTACAGCCGTAAATGCCGTTGATTTGAGTGCCTTGGATACATTGTCGAAGATCAATAAGTCTCTCGCAGAGGTCAATATCACTCTTCATTTGTCAGAAGTTAAAGGACCCATTAGAGACAGATTGGATCGCACAGAGTTCTTTAATACATTATCAGGACGCTGCTTTTTGAGTCAAAATCAAGCAGTTGAGGCGTTGAAAAAGCAATCTGACGCAAAGTCCATGCCTTCCTAAATGACTTGGGCCAGCTGCCACGAGTCAGCAATCAATTTTGCTATTTTACGCCCTGTCATTTTTTTAACGCCAATTGCTAAACTAGCCGTTTATTTAATGGCGTAAAACCTCAAAACAGTCTAAACCTTAAGGACAGGCCGCAAATTAGGCGCCGAATGGGCGTATGGCGGATTTTGCTATCACTGGGCTGCAAGGGGACTAAGCAAATGACCAGCGAGACTCACAACGAACAACCGATCAATGAAGATACCGATGAGCTCATAGCTCAAAACGAATCAGGAAGATTGGAAGAAGTGCGTTCAGACAGGGGATTTGAAGCAACGGATGCTTCTGGTGACTCTCTCAAGTTGCCCGATTTTGATCGCGACCAACTGCAGCAACATATCCAGTCTCTGGAGCATAAGCTTGCACGCCAAAAAGCCAAAGGTGGACTTAGCTATCTGAGTATTGAGCAACAACAGCAATTGGCTGCGTTGCTTGAAAAGCAAACCGAAAGCGATGCTGCTACTAGACAGTTGAAAACCTTGGTTGAGCGAGCTGTTGAGCTGAATCAGCAAAGCGAGCAAATTCAACAAGAAATTCAAGGCCTTAACATAGTCAGTGAAAATGCGACTAACAAATGCTATGAAATAACCTATGGCGCCCAGCATGTTATTGACCAAAATGACAAACTGCAAAAAAGCCTTAACCAGCACCTAGACCGTGCAGGGGAGCTTAACGATCAATGTGAATCCTTGGCGGAGAAGCTAGGTCAGGATATCGAAGAATCCTGTCTGTCGCGCCAGAAGATGGATGCGGCGACTGATCGAACTCACGCGGTTTATCAAAAATCTAGACAGTTGTTAGATGACGTTACAACCTGCCGTTCTGAAATTTCCGAGCAGGCCACGATTATTCATCAAGTGACCGAAATCAGTAAGCAGACTAATAGTGAATCTGAGAATTTACATAACTCTTTGGGTGTATTGAAACAGCAGGTTCAAGACAAACTCGATCAGCAAACTCAGCAACTTGATATTAGCAATCAAGTGCTCGCTAAAGTTAAGCAGATCACCAATGAAATAGTTGAAGGGAAGCAAGAAACTGACAGCGTGCTTGGCGATGTAATAACTCAGAACGCCGACAGCAAGGTGATGCTAGAGAAGATGACCGCCTTGCTCAGTGAAGGAATTGAGAAACAGAAAAAAAATCGAAATCTCAATCTTGAGCTACAAAACAGCTTGCAAAGAAATCAACAGCAGCGGGAGGAACTGACGGTCCTTACCAGCGAGTGCCGAGAAATAAGAGACCTTTCTCAGGAATCGCAAACTCGCAATGATGCCAGTGTTAAGGATTCACTTGAACGTCTCAGTGTATCTATAGCGGAAAGTAAACAGAATCAAATGCAAGCCGAAAATATTCTGAAAGAGGTGTTTGATAACAATTGTGAAAGCAAGCAGCTGATTGAACGCATGACAGGTTTGAGTGAATCGGCGACCTCTTCTCAGCAAGAAAATTCCTTACTCAATACTGAGTTGAAAAGTGTGCTTGCCCACAGCACCGAAACACGCGATGAGCTGCTGGGATTGGCAAAAGACTGTAGAAGTGTGCGTGATAAATCGGCGGCTTTGTTAGAAACCTCTGTAGAAGTGAATAATGATTCTCAGAACAGTATTAGCCGTCTGAATGAATATATGGACAGCATGTGTGAGACTAAAGATGAATTGAAAGAGCTTATCAAGACGAGTAAGCATATTCACAGTGATGCAAATGACAGTCTTGATTCCATGCGAACGAATATCAACAATTCAACGCTCATTCAAAAAGAATGTATTCGGCTGAACAAAGAATCCGTGGCAACCACATTGGATGCTAAGAAAACAACGGAGAAGCTCACTGAAGAACTGGAGTCTTCATTTAAACTCAATAAACACTATCAGGATCGCTTGAAGTCGGCAGAGAAAAAATACTTAGGTGCTCTTGAAGCAGAAAAAAAGTATCAAGATCTACATACAACTACCCTGAAAACCCTTCGCGAGAACGAAGTGCAGCTAGCTGAAGCAGCAGAAACGATTAAAGAATACGGTGACAATACTGCCGAGTACAATTCAACAGTAAAACAGTTTCAGCAGACCACGGTACAATCCCAGCAGATTATTCTTGAAACTCAGGCGTCGATTAAATCGTTGATTGGAGCGAATGATCAGCTAACCGAAGAAAACCGATTTCTTAAAGCTCAATTGCAAAATAGAGAGCCCGCCACTGGCTCTTCCATGTGGTCTGGAATTGAATCAGAACTACACTCCGATCCGCTACAAGCCAATAGCTTTGATACTGAGTTGGGGCAATTTAAGTAGCTTGGAGAGTTAAAACCCTTCGCTTTGGAAAGCGAGGGTTTTGCCAATGCTGAGAATTAGCAATAGATTCGACGTATTTCGCGAACCGAACTTGCTACCATCGATTCTAGAACACATGTGTCAATACCGGCGAGGGATTTGATATAGAGACAGGAGACTGTTGTTTTGTGTTTTCCTAGCTGAGCTAATTCTTTGGCGTAGTTTTTGAAACCCGCAACCACATGAATAGAGAGTTTTCCTTTGCGGGGCGCAAAGCCGGTAAGGAAAAAATCCCCCTCGCGGCCGCTGTCATATTTGTAATGGTAACTTCCAAAACCTATTAGGCTGTCACCCCACATTTTAGCAGGGCTGCCAACGACCCTGCTCATCATCTCGACCAAAAATTCACAATCGTCTCGCTGTTGCTCGCTGTCTAAGCGGGCTAAAAACTCATTTACCGGTGCGTCAGATTCGATGATTTTGTTTACTGGCATATTGCTTCCCTATTGGTCTTTTCAGTGCATTAGAGTTTGACCACCATTTTGCCGAAATTTTGGCCGCTAAATAGTCCGAGGAAAGCATCTACCGCGTTGTCCAGACCATCAATTACGGTTTCACGGCTTTTAATCTTTCCATCCATTATCCATGGCACCATTTCCGCTAAAAATTCATCCCGCATATCTCCGTGATCGGAAACGATGAAGCCATTGATCCGAATTTTTTTGCCCACTATCAACATCAGGTTATTTGGACCAGCCACTGGGGTTGCATCGTTGTAGCTGGCGATCATGCCGCATGCAGCGATTCGACCGAAAGGATTCATCACAGCAAGCGCAGCCTGAAGATGATCGCCACCGACATTTTCAAAATACACATCAATACCCTCAGGAGCAGCATGAGCTAGAGCTGCGGTGAGATCGCCGCATGTCTTATAGTTAATTGCTGCATCAACACCGCATTCATCAAGCAGCCATTGCACTTTTTCGTCTGAGCCAGCGCTGCCAATAACTCTGCAGCCTTTCAATTTTGCGATTTGACACACGTTTGCACCAACAGCTCCAGAGGCCGCAGAAACAAAAACGGTTTCACCGGCTTTTGGCTCACCGTATTTGAATAAGCCGACGTAGGCGGTTAGACCGGGCATGCCTAACGTTCCCAAATAAAGAGAAAGTTGTTCTCTGTCAAAGGGGTCTACTTTGCTGAGAGTTTCACCAGCGGCGATGTGAAGGTTTTGCCAAGCGCCACCATTGAGTACTGTGTCGCCGGCTGAAAAATTGCTGTTTTTTGAATCAACGACTTCGCCAATCGCGCCACCCCACATGGCTGCATTGAGCTTATAGGGTTCTGCGTATACCCCCTCTGCTCGCATCCGGCCGCGCATATAGGGGTCCACCGACATGTAATGATTTCGAATCAGTACTTGACCATCTGCCAGTGGTGGTAAATCCACATCCACAATAGCGAAATCGTCTTTGCCGGGCATTCCACTAGGGCGATTGAGAAGGTGG